>NZ_JAUYZI010000006.1 GCF_030700245.1 Methylobacterium amylolyticum | reverse complement strand
CCGGTCGTGCGTGACGAGGCGGCGTTCGGTCCCAAAGCTCTCCCCCGGTTGTGGCCGGAGGGTGGGCGGGCGCCAAACGCCGCGCGCCGGGTGGGGTGGCCACCCCACCCGGCGCAGCCCCAATCTCAGCACATCACAGGGCCGCCTCCTAGATACAAGGGTGGCCCCCGCGTGAGCGGGGGTCGGGAGAGGGGAGCGCCGGTGCAGGACATCGCGCAGCCCTCACCGCGGGCTGGCTCTCTGTCCGGACGCCGGGTTCCCCTCTCCCGACCCCCTTCGGGGGCCACCCTCCCCCGCAGCGGGGGGAGGGAGACGCGTCGGCGGTTTCCCTCAATCCACCGCCGGGGCGTGCAGCTCCGCGTCGGTGAAGCGGGCCTGCTCGGCCATCACCAGGGCGCCGAGCTCGCGCTTGATCGCGTTGAACTCGCCGCTCGCCGGGTCGCGCGGGCGGGGCATCGGCACGGCGACGTCGCGCTTGATGCGCCCGGGGCGGTAGGTCATCACCAGGATCCGGTCGGCGAGGTAGATCGCCTCCTCGATCGAGTGGGTGACGAACACGATCGTTTTTTTGTATTCGGACCAAATTCTTAGAAGTTCATCTTGAAGGGTGCGGCGGGTCAGGGCGTCGAGCGCGCCGAACGGCTCGTCCATCAGCATCACCGGCGGGTCGAGCGCCAGGATGCGGGCGATGGCCACCCGCTGGCGCATGCCGCCGGACAGGTCCTTCGGGTAGCGCCCGCGGAACTCCGCCAGCCCGAGCTTCTCCGTGATGCGCTCGACCGTCGTGTTGGCCTCGGCCCGGGGGACGCCCTTCACGTCGAGGCCGAAGCGGACGTTGTCGGCCACGCTCATCCACGGGAACAGGGCGTATTCCTGGAACACCATGCCCCGGTCCGGCCCCGGCTCCCGCACCGGCCTGCCCCCGACCGTGATGGTGCCGGAGGTCAGCGGGGTGAAGCCCGCCATGGCGTTGAGCAGGGTGGACTTGCCGCAGCCCGAGGGGCCGAGCAGGCACAGGAACTGCCCCTCCGGCACCGTGGCGGTGATGTCCTGAAGTGCGGGCACGCCCGCGTCGCCGCTGCCGAACACCTTGACGGCGTTCGCGACCACGATCTCTGCCGACATCTTTTTTGGGACCTAACTCGCTAGAGCGCTCTCCGCCGAAGTGGATGCCGGTTCGGCGAAAGAGAGCGCGTCAAAACAAGGACTTAGAGTCGAGCACGATTGCAACGCGATCGGGAACGGCTCTAGCGCATGATGGTTTTCGGAAAACCGGGACCCACGTTTCCGCACCCTGCTCACCGCTCCAGGCCGCGGTGCCAGCGCAGCAGGTGGTCGTTGAGGCGGCTCATCGCCCCGTCGATGATGAGGCCGAGCACGCCGATCGTCAGCATGCCGCCGATGATCTTGTCCGACCACATGTACTCGCGCGCCTCCAGGATCCGGTAGCCGAGCCCGTCGGAGACGGCGATCATCTCGGCGACGATCACCACGATGAAGGCGGTGCCGATGCCGATCCGCATGCCGGCGAGCACGAACGGCGAGGCCGCGGGCAGGATCACCCGGCGGAACAGCGTCCAGCGCCCGGCCCCGAGGTTCTGGGCCGCGCGGATGTAGATCGAATCGACCTGCCGCACCCCGGCGATGGTGTTGACCAGCACCGGGAAGAAGGTGCCGAGCGCGATCAGGAACAGGGCCGGCGGGTTGCCGAGCCCGAACCAGACGATCGCCAGCGGGATGTAGGCGATCGGCGGGATCGGCCGCAGCACCTGGAGCAGCGGGTTGAACAGGGCGTAGAGCCGGTCGCTGGTGCCGAGCAGCAGGCCGATCGGCACCGCGAGCCCGGCGCCGATGCAGAAGCCCGACAGCACCCGGCCGAGGCTCGACACCGCGTCGTGCGGCATCTCGCCGGAGAACATCCAGTGCAGGTAGCTCTCCCCGCCCGGCTCGTAGGGCAGCGCCGGAAAAAGCCCGGCCCACCACTTCGCCGCGACCGCGGTGGGCGGCGGCAGCACCACCGGGGAGACGAGCCCGGAGCGGCTCGACACCTCCCACAGGATCAGCAGCGCGAGCGGGACGAGCAGCCCGCGGAGCGAGGAGAGCGCCACCTCAGTTGACCTTCTGATCGGCCTTGGCCTTCTCCAAGAGGTCGAGCTTCACCCACTCGGCGTCGCTCTTCGGCGGGTTCTGCATCTTCCCCAGGCCGTACTTCACCATGTAGTCCGAGGTGGTCTGCATGTGGCCGGGGGGCATGTCGTAGGTGTAGTTCGCGTTGGCCATGCCGTCGCGGAAGTCCTGCGAGGAGAGCTGGCCCTTGAACACCTGCTCGCGGACGTACTTCTCGGCCAGCATGGGGTCGTCGATGAACGCCTTGGTGGCGGCCACGAACAGGCGCAGCACCTTGGCGGCGACCTCCGGCTTCTCGGTGTACATCTTCTCGGTCATCACCAGCGGGCGGTAGGGGATGCCGATCGGCGTGTCGTAGGGCTTGACCAGCTCGACGCCCCAGCCGGCGCTGATCGCCTGGGTCGATTGCGGCTCGGACTGGCAGATCACGTCGACGTATTTCTGCGCCAGCGCCTGGTTCAGGTCGGCGTAGTTGTTGAAGTAGGTGAGCTGCACGTCCTTGCCCGGCCGCTCGGACCAGGTCATGCCGTGCTTGTCGAGTTCGGCGAGCAGCATCAGGTCCTGCGTGCCGCCGCGGACGGTGGCGACCTTCAGGCCCTTCAGGTCGGCCGCGGTCTTGGCCGGCAGGTCGGGGCGCTTGAGGATGCGCACGCCGCCGTTGGCGAAGCCCGCCACCACGAGGAGCTTCACCCCGTTGCCGCGCGCGGCCACCGCGCCGTCGCCGCCCGAGGCCGCGATGTCGATCTGGTCGACCGCCATCGCCGGGTAGATGTCGGCGCCCTTGGCGAACTGGCGCTCGTCGATCTTGAGGCCGAATTTCGGGGCGATCTCCTTCATGTAGGAGATGGCGCCGTAGTGCGCGAATTTGAGGTTGCCGAGCCGCACCACGTCCTGCGCCCGGGCCGGGGCGCCGAGCGCCGCCAGGGCGAGGCACCCCGCGATCAGGGTCCTGAGCATCGTTCCTCCCGTGACGGCGTGGGCCGGCTGGACATCCGCGGCCTTCGTTTCCGGTCCGTCGAGCGCCTCTTATAACGCGTTCGCGCGAGAACTTAATCCCGGTTCACGATCTCGGGAGCGGCGATCCCCACCGCGCCGGACGGCCGGCATCCCCAAAAACTATCCTGTGTGATGGCGCGGGCGGAGTGGGCTGCGCATATGCAATCCTAGCGTGTAGTGTATCGCAAGGTTCCCCGCAGGCCGACGGAGGCCCCGTGCCGAACGATCTGCGCACCGAGGCTGATGTCTCCGGGGAGAGCACCCTCCTGCTCCTGAAGCGCATCGGCACCATCCTGGGCCTGCCGACGCACGCGTTCTTCGACGAGCCCGACGCGGCGGCCGGGCCGCGCGCCGACATCGCGGCGACGGGCGAGCTGTTGCGCCTGTGGGCTTCCCTGCGCAGCGATCGGGACCGGTCGGCGGTGCTCGGCTTCCTGCGCGACCGGGCCCTCGCCCGGGCGGAGTGAGGGGGCCGCCCGACCCTCGCCGCCCTACCCCGCGGGCAGGGCCGGCTCGGCCGGCGCGGGGCGCGGGGCGTCGGCCTCCCGGGCGAGCACCGCGCGGGCCGCGTCCGCCTCGCGCTGGCGGGCCCACAGGGCGGCGTAGAGGCCGCCCCGCGCCAGCAGCTCGGCGTGGGTGCCGCGCTCGGCGATCACCCCGCGGTCGAGGACGAGGATGGCGTCGGCGTTCACTACCGTCGACAGGCGGTGGGCGATCACCAGCGTCGTGCGCCCGCGCGAGACCCGGTCGAGCGCCCCCTGGATCTGCGCCTCGGTGAAGGAATCGAGCGCCGAGGTCGCCTCGTCGAGGACGAGGATCGGCGGGCCCTTCAGGATCGTGCGGGCGATCGCCACCCGCTGCTTCTCGCCCCCCGACAGCTTCAGGCCGCGCTCGCCCACGGGCGTGTCGTAGCCCTCGGGCAGGCCGGAGACGAAGCCGTCGATCTGGGCGAGCCGGGCGGCCTCGCGCACCTCCGCCTCGCTCGCGTCGGCGCGACCGTAGCGGATGTTGTAGCCGATCGTGTCGTTGAACAGCACCGTGTCCTGCGGGACCATGCCGATCGCCGCCCGCAGCGAGCCCTGCGTCACCCCCGCGATGTCCTGCCCGTCGATCGTGATCCGGCCGGCCGACGGCTCGTAGAACCGGAACAGCAGCCGCGACAGGGTCGACTTGCCCGCCCCCGAGGGCCCGACCACGGCGACCGTGTGCCCCGCCGGGATCTCGAACGCGACGCCGCGCAGGATCGGCCGCTCCGGCGTGTAGGCGAAGCGCACGTCCTCGAACCGCACCGTGCCGCCGGCCACCCGAAGCGGTTCCGCCCCGGGCCGGTCGGCGATCTCGGGGTTCTGGCCGAGGATGCGGAACATGTCGTCGATGTCGATGAGCGCCTGTTTGATCTCCCGGTAGATCATGCCCATGAAGTTCAGGGGCATCGAGAGCTGCACCAGCATGGTGTTGGCGAGCACGAAGCCGCCGATCGTGGTCCGCCCGGCGAGGATGTCGCGGGCGGCGAGCCACATGATCACCGTCATGCCGATCGTGAAGATCACCGCCTGGCCGGCGTTCAGCACCGCGAGCGAGACGTAGGTCTGCGTCGAGGCCTTTTCGTACTTCGCCATCGAGGCGTCGTAGCGGGCGGTCTCGCGGCCTTCCGCGCCGAAATACTTCACGGTCTCGTAGTTCAGCAGCGAATCGACCGCCTTGGTGTTGGCGTCGGTGTCGGAGGCGTTCATCCGGCGGCGGATGGCGATCCGCCACTCGGTCGCCTTGTAGGTGAAGCCGAGGTAGGCGGCGACCGTGAGGAAGGCCACGCCCGCGTAGAGCCAGTCGAACTCGTAGGCGAGCACCCCGAGCACGAGGACGAACTCGACGATCGTCGGCACCAGGGTCAGCACCATCAGGCGCGACAATTCCTCGATGCCGGCGCGGCCGCGCTCCAGCACCCGGGTCAGGCCGCCGGTCTTGCGCTCCAGGTGGAAGCGTAGGGACAGCCGGTGCATGTGCGCGAAGGTCTGGAGCGCGAGGCGGCGCACCGCGTGCATCGCCACCTTGGCGAACAGCCCGTCGCGCACCTGCGTCAGCGCCGACATCGCCACCCGGGACAGGCCGTAGAGGGCGATCAGCAGCATCGGCGCGGCGAGCAGGCCGGTCGGCACCGCCCCCTCGTGGCCGCCGATCGCCGCCACCAGCGCGTCGGTGATCCACTTGAAGGTGAACGGCGTCACCATCGTGGCGAGCTTGGCGACGAGCAGCAGGCCGAAGGCGAGGAACACCCGGCGCTGGAGGTCGGGCCGGCCGTGCGGCCACAGGTGCGGCCACAGCCGGCGGTAGGTCGCCACCAGCCCGGGACGGTCCGGCGCGGCGGGTGCGGAGGGCGCGGCCGGGGGCACGGCGTCGGTCATGATTTTTGGGACGTGCGAGGGGATTAAACCCGCATATAGGGCCGCAGCCCCCGGCCCGCACCCGCGCCCGCGGCGGCCCTGCCCTGCTCCGGACCGCGCGGACCGTGCCTCCGGTCCCGGCATCCGGCGCGGCGGGCCGGGCGCGTGGCCCCCGCTTCGGGACGGGGATCGTGGCCGATCGAAGGGGCTGCGGCTCGACCCGGAGCCTCGCGCCGCTTACCCGACGCCCTCCCCCGCTTCAGGGGCTGCCGAATTCGCGCATCGTGGCCCCGCCCCCTCCCTCTCCCCTCTGCGGGAGAGGGTGGCCCCCGAAGGGGGTCGGGTGAGGGGAGCGCCGGTGCCGGAGGTGGCGCGCGGCACGCGCTGATGCGACCGTGCCGGAAGCCGGGCTCCCCTCTCCCGACCCTCGCTCACGCGAGGGCCACCCTCCCCCGCAGAGGGGGAGGGAGAGGCGCGCGGGCTCAACACCGTGTGTGAATAGCGTAGCTTCCGGGGGAGGGGCGCGCACTGACCGAGATCAGGTCTGCTGGGTGCGGCGCGGGCGGACGGTCCAGCGCTCGAAGGCCGGGGCGTCGTCGCCCTTGGGCTGACCCGGCTCGGGCTGCTGTTGGATGGCGGCGCCCAGCGCCTGCGACAGGCTCTCGATCACGTCGTCGATGCGCGCGTCGCCGTGGACCGCCTCGGCCGGGGTGGCCGACGGGGTCCCGGGCTGGGCGGCCTCGTGGTGGACCGGCTCGGGGGCGGCGGCCTCCGCCGGGGCCGGCTCGGGCGCCGGCTGCGGGGCGGGCTCGGGCTCGGCTTGCGCCGCCTGGACGGGCTCCGGGGCGGGCGGCGGCGGGGCCGGCGGGACGGCGCGGCGGGGCTGGGCGAGGCCCTCGCCCCCCTCGCTCCCGCGGGCGGCCGAGCCGTAGCGGCCGAAGCCGAAGCGCGGCTCGATCAGGTCGAGCACCGCGTCGAGGGCGGCGTTGCTCAGCGCGACCTCCTCCCCGGCGGGCACGCCCTGGATCGCCAGCGTCGCGCGCTCGTAGGCGCCCTCGCCGGTCACGTCGCGGCCGAACCACGCGGGCGGCTGGAAGGCGCCGGCCTCGTCCGCGCTGTCGAAGGCGACGCTCAGGAGGTCGAGGCTGCCGGGGGTGACGTAGCGGTCGATCCGCACCTCGCGGCCGGCGGCCTGGAGGACGGTGCGGTCGTAGGCGGCCTTGCCGGGGCAGACGTCGAGCAGCGCGTCGCCGTGGGCGCGCGGCACGTCGGTGCGCTCCTCGACCCCGCCGTTGACGAGCACGAGCTGGCAGACCTGCCCGTCGACCCGCACGTAGGAGTTCCGGCCGCCCTGCGGCGCGAAGTGGCCCTCGGTGATGCGCGTGCCGCCGCGCTCCTTGCGGATCAGGCGGACGAGGGCCGGCGCGACCAGGAATCGGCGGATGCTGCTCATGTACTCGTACCCCTCCCGCTTGCGTCGGCGGCGTGCCGACCCGGCGGACAGCCGGCCGGGCCGCCGCCGCTCGGCGGGCGGGACGCGACGGTCCAGGCGAACGGGACTTGCGATGCGTGAGCGCGCCGCAACGCCGTATAGACCCGGATCCGGCCGCGCGCGCCCGGATCAGCCGGCGACGTCAACCCGTGACAGATGAGCGCGTAAGCAAAAAGGCGACGAAATCAAGACCGGATGTCCGCTTTCGACGCCGGAACACCGGAACCGTCCCCATTATCCGCGCTGTCCGTAACTTAGGTCATTCCCCGGCGGGCTCGAATCTCAGCGCAGCGCCGTTCATGCAGTAGCGCAGGCCGGTGGGCGCGGGGCCGTCGTCGAAGACGTGGCCGAGATGGCCGTGGCAGCGGGCGCAGTGCACCTCGGTGCGGACCATGCCGAAGGTGCGGTCGCTCGTCGTCTCCACCGCCCCGTCGAGGGGGGCGAAGAAGCTCGGCCAGCCGGTGCCCGACTCGTACTTGGTGCCCTGCTCGAACAGCGGCTGGCCGCAGCCGGCGCAGGCGAAGGTGCCGGCCCGCTTCTCGGCGAGCAGGCAGCTCGTGCCGGGGCGCTCGGTGCCGTGCTCGCGCAGCACCCGGTACTGCTCGGGGCTGAGATGGGCGCGCCACTCGGCCTCGCTGCGCGCTTCGGGGGTCGTCGTCGCCGTGTCGGCCATGTCCGTCTCCAGTCCGCCCTCTCTCGGAACCGCCCGGGATATAGGGTCCGGGCGTCCGCGGCGGGAGGCGTCAGGCCGGCGCACCGACCGTGTCGGCCATCCGCGCCTGCCGCCGGCCGAGCGGCATCGGCCGCCCGGTGGTCGAGTCCCGGCCGGTCTGGTGCTCGATCTCGGCGTTGATCTCGCCGCCGAGCAGCACGATCGTCGACGAGATCCAGATCCAGGTCATGAAGCCGATCACCGCGCCGAGCGAGCCGTAGGTCTCGTTGTAGGTGCCGAAATTGGCGACGTACCAGGAGAACAGCAGCGAGGCGACGAGCCACAGCACGCCGGCCACGACGCTGCCCACCCCGACCCAGCGCCAGCGGGCGTGCTCGCGGCTCGGGCCGAAGCGGTAGAGCACCGACAGGGCGCCGAGCAGCACGAGGAACAGGGCCGGCCAGCGCAGGGCCGCGATCAGCCACGCCTCCGAGCCGAGCCCGAGGAAGTTCAGCACCACCGGCACCACGACGATGGCGTTGAGCGCCACGACGATGAACACCAGCGCCCCGACCGTGAAGGCCAGCGAGCGCAGGTTGAGCAGGAAGAAGTTGCGCTTCTCCTCCTCCTCGTAGACCACGTTGAGCGCGTCGAACATCGCCTTCATCGCGGCGTTGGCGCTCCAGATCGAGATCAGCAGGCTGGTGAAGAAGGTCAGCCCGAGGGCGCCGCCGGGTTTCGAGGCGATGCGCTTGACCTGGCCGGCGATGATCTCGACCGCGCCCTGCGGCAGCACCGCGTGGAGCTGGGCGAGGTGCTCGTTGATGACGTTGGCGTCGGCGAAGAAGCCGTAGAGCGTGACCAGCGCGGCGATCGCCGGGAACAGCGACAGCAGGGTGTAGAACGTGACGCCCGCCGCCACCGCCAGCACCCGGTCCTTGTTGAACTCCAGGTAGACGCGCACCGCGATGTCCTTCCAGCCGGAGGACGGGATCTCGGTCGGCCCGTCCGCCTGCCGGCCGCGCTCCTCCTGCGTCGCCGCCACGAGCTGCGCCGCCCGGCCCTCGATCGACCGGGCCCCCTCGTTGACCGGCTTCTTCTGACTCTTCTGCCTCGCCCGCTCCGGCTCCGCGCGGGCCCGCCGGGGGGCCGGCGCCGGCTCGGGCTCGTGCGCCGGGTTCGTCCGGCGCCGCCCCGGCGCGGTCGCCAGCGCCACCAGCGCCGAGCCGAGCATCAGGGTCCAGAGGATCGAGCCGCTCTCGGGCTGTCCGCCGGGGCTGGGGGAAGGCGCGGGCATCGTCGTGGGGCCGGTGCGCGCGGAAACTGCCGCGCTCCGCTTCAGAACGTCGGCCCGGTCGCGCCGTTCCGCGCCCGGAGTCGCGTCTTGTGCCGCGTCCCCGACGCCGCGCCCGGGGCCGCCACCGATCGGCCGCCCACGCGTTGTGTCCGGATGCCGACACAACCCAGCCCCGAACCCCGCCTCGGATTCTGCTGCACCTTCGTCCTCGACGAGCCCCCCGGCACGCACGCCACCCTCAAGGCCGCCCGCGAGGCGACCCGGGCGATGAACCTCACCACCGTGACGATGGCCCACCTCGCCAAGCTCGACGGGATCGCGCGGCGGGCCAAGCTCGCCGAGGTGGTGACGCACAATCTCGCCGCGCTCGCCCGCCAGATCGCCTGGGTCGGGGGCCGGCCGCCGCTGGAGCGCCTCCTGCGCATGGGCAGCAACGTCCTGCCCGGCTACACCCACCCGATCGCGAAAGACCTCTACGCCGAGCCGGAGCTGCGGGCGGCGGTCGAGCGCGGGCTCGCCGCCGCCGGGGACGACGCCCGCCGGCTCGGGGTGCGGCTGAGCTTCCACCCGGGCCCGTTCTGCCTGCTGGCGAGCCGCAACCCGGCGGCGATCGAGAACGGCCTGTCGGAACTCGACTACCACGCCGAGCTGTTCGATCGGATGGGCTACGGCGGCGGCTGGCACCCGCACGGCGCCCACATCAACATCCACGTCGGGGCGGCCGACCCGGGCGCGGAGGGCTTCCGCGCCACCCTCCCCCGGGCGAGCCGCGTCGCCCGCGACCTCGTCACCGTGGAGAACGACGAGCACCTGCTCGGCCTCGACGCGGTGCTGCGGCTCGCCGACCGCGTGCCCGTGGTGCTCGACCTGCACCACCACTGGGTCGAGAGCGGCGGCGCCTACCTCGAACCGGACGAGCCCCGGATCGCCCGGATCGTCGAATCCTGGCGCGGGGTGCGCCCGCTCGCCCATATCAGCGTGTCGCGCGAGGCGGTGGCCGCGCTGTGCGACCCCGACGCCCTGCCCGACTTCCCGGCGCTCCGGGCCGCCGGCCACGCGGTGCGCGACCTCGCCGCCCATTCCGACATGATGTGGAACCGGGCTGTGAACGACCTCGTGGCCCGCCACCTCGCCTGGGCGGATTTCGAGATCGAGGCCAAGGCCAAGAACCTCGCCTCGATGCAGATCGCCGCGCACGTGCTGGCCCGGCCGGCGGGGCTGACCGCGGCGGCGTGATGGTCATCTTCCTCGTGCCGCATGATGATTTCGGAAAACCGGTTTCCACTTTTCCGTATCATGCTCTAGGCACCCGCCGTATGAAGACCGCCGATTGCGACATCCTGATCGTGCCGGGCCTGCGCGGCTCCGAGGCGGGGCACTGGCAGGCCCGCTGGGCGGGGCGGCTGCCCACCGCCCGGATCGTCGCGCAGGACGACTGGCACGCGCCCACCCCCGCGGCGTGGTGCGGGCGGATCGCCGAGGCGGTTGCGGCGGCCACCCGGCCGGTGATCCTGATCGCCCACAGCCTCGGGGTGGTGGCCTGCGTCGAGGCGGTCCCGCGCTTCCCCGTCGGCGTCGTGCGCGGCGCCCTGTTCGTCGCCCTCCCCGACGTGGAGGAGGCGCCGAACCTGCCGGACCTCGTGCGCGCCTTCGCCCCGGTCCCGCGCGACCCCCTGCCCTTCCCCGCCCTCGTCGTGGCGAGCCGCAACGACCCCCACTGCGCCTACGACCGCGCCGACGACTTCGCCCATGCCTGGGGGGCGCTGACGGTGGACGCGGGCGAGTCCGGCCACATCAACGTGGCGAGCGGCCACGGGCCGTGGCCGGAGGGGCTGATGCGGCTCGCGGGGTTCTTGAAGGGGTTGTGAGGATGGAAGGATGCGCGCCCTTGCGCGAAGGCCGGCGCGGCGCAAATGTGGGCCCCATGTCATTCGCGTTCGCCTATCGCATCCGTGAGGATGTGCCGCGCTCGGACCTCCGGGACCTCGATCGCGTCGCGCTGACGGCCGCCGCCGTCAGCGACGACGGCGACACGGTCGCGGCCGGCACCGAGGGCACCATCGTCAGCGTGTACAACGACGGCGAGGCGTACACCGTCGAGTTCGCTGAACCGCCCGGCACGCTCGCGACCGTCGAGCCGGCCGGCCTGCGCCTCGTGGAACGCGCCGCCGCGTGACGGACGCAGCGTCCGCCTACGGTTTCACCGTCGAGCAGGCGAAGGTCACGCGCTACCTGCTGAACGTCGCCCACGCCGAGGGCGGATCGAAGGCGAAGTACCTGCTCCGGTTCGGCTTCACGCCGGACGACCCGCAGCCCCTGGTGGTCGCGCTCGTGCGGCACGCCATCGCCAATTTCCCGACCGGACGCCGGGTGCAACCGCCCAAGGGGTTGCCCCGCCTCGTGTTCGAGGGACCGAGCGAGGCTCCCGACGGCCGCCGGATGCATCTGCGGACGGTCTGGGAGGTCACCGCGCCGACCGAGCTGCGCTTCATCACCGCGGTTCCGCTGACGCGGTGAGCGCCGCCCGCGCCGGGAGCGACCCGTGCGGTGCAATCCCGAGCCCCCGTTAATCCTCCGTTTACCCCCACCCCCCTCAGTGGCGGCTCGGGCGGTCCTCGCGCCCCGGAGAGCGACGTGACGCGCAAAGAGCTTCTGGAACGTCTCGACGCGGTGCAGGCCGCCCTCGGGCCGCGGGCGCCGACGAACTTCAACAGCTCGCTGTTCAACGACGCCGCGCTCCTCAAGCGCATCGAGGCGTTCGAGGCGCAGGTCGGCCAGCCGGAGAAGCCCAAGGTCGCCGACTACACCGGCAACATGTTCTCGCGCATCGCCAACCGCCGCGCCGCGGCGCGCTGAGCGGCCCGATTACTTCGTCGCCTCGACCGGGCGCAGCAGCTCGCCCGCCACGTCGGCCAGCCGCGGCGGCTCGGTCCGCACGAACGGCAGCGGCCGGCACACGGCGAGCGCGGCGAGGCCGAAGCGGGCGGTCATCAGCCCGTTGAGCACGCCCTCGCCGAGCTTGGCCGAGACCCGGGCCGCGATCCCGAGCCCCAGCACCTGCTGGAGCACGCTCTCGCCCACCGCCATCCCGCCGGTGACTGTAAGGTGGGCGACGGCCGCGCGCGCCAGCCGCAAGAATCCGAAGAAGCCGGGGCGGCCGCCGTAGATCGTCGCGATCCGGCGCAGCAGGCGCACGGCCGCGAAGACCACGAAGGCGACGTCGACGATCGCCCGCGGGCTCAGCGCGGTCACCGCCGAGACCTGCTTGGCGGCGCTGGCGATGGCGTTCTTCGCCTGCCGGTCGAGGCCCACCAGCAGCTCCCGCTCGGCCAGGCCGATCCGGTCGTCCACGTCGAGGATCGCGTCCTGCGCGGCGTCGATCCGGGCGCGGCTCTCCGCCAGCCCGTCCCGGTCGGCGTAGAGGGCCGCCACCTCGCGCACCACCGCCTGCGCCCCCGTGTGGTCGCGGGTGTCGATCGCGTCCAGCGCCCGCTGGCGCAGGCGCTCGATCTGCCGCTCGCGGCGCAGGCCCGCCAGCTCGCGCCCGACGATGACCAGCAGCGCCAGGCCCGCGAGCGCCAGGAGCGCCAGCGCGACCCAGCCGAGCCAGGGCGCGGCCTGGAACAGGTCGGCAATCAGCCGCTCCACCGACAGGCCGACCCCGAGGGCGACGAGCCCGCTCACCGCCGACAGGAACAGCGCCCCCCAGGGCGATTTCTTCCGCGGGGCGACCGGGACCGCCACGCCGTCGGCGGCCTCGACGATCTCGAACGGCTCCTCGACGATCCGCGGCTGCGGCGCGAGCGGCGTCGTCGCGACGCCCGAGGTCGGCGGCGGCTCGGGATGGATGCGGAAGGCCCGCGGCTTCTGGCTCGAACTCATCGAGAAGGTCCAAAAAAAGTCAGGCGAGGCGGTCGCCGATCAGGAACTGCATGGCCCGGTCGAGGCGGATCTGCGGCAGGTGGCCGGCCCGGCCGAGGCCGTCGGGGCGCACCAGCGGCGGCCGGAAGCGCGGGAAGCGGAGCGAGCCGGGGGGCACCGCCCCCTCCAGCACGGCCTCCGGCCGGGCCGGCAGCTCGCCGGGGAACACCGCGGCCTCGGCGTTGCCGTCGAAGACCTCGTCGCCGACCACCTCGCCCGCCTCCGGCGTCCCCGCCACCGCGCGAAAACTCTCGCCGCCGTCGTGGACCGTGGTCTCGCGGGTGGCGCGCACGGACGCGAGCGCCACGGTGCCGACCCGGGCGCCCGCGGCTTCCGTGCGGCGCATGGCCCGGGAGACGAGCAGGCGCAGCAGCGCGTCGAGCCGGTCGTGGCTGGTCTGGTGGAGGTGGTCGGCCTTGGTGGCGGCGAACAGCACCCGGTCGGCGCGGGGCGCGAACAGCTTCGACAGCACGGAGTTGCGGCCGATGTTGAGGCTGAGCAGCACCCCGTCCAGCGCCTCCTCCAGCTCGGCGAGTGCCGTGGCCCCGGCATCGACGGCGGCGAGCACGTCGACCAGCACGATCTGCCGGTCGACCCGCTGGAAGTGGTCGCGGAAGAACGGCGTCACCACCCGCGCCTTGTAGGCCTCGAAGCGCCGCTCCATCAGCCCGGCGAGGCTGTCGGGGGGTATCGTCTCGGGCAGCCGGTCGAGGGGCGCGAAGGTCAGCGCCGGGGAGCCCGCGAGGTCGCCCGGCATCAGGAACCGCCCCGGCGGCGTGGTCGCCACCGCCTCGGGGCCGGCGCGCAGGGCGGCGAGGTAGGTCTTGAAGGCGTCGCTCGCCCGCTCGGCCGCGACCTCGTCCAGCGGGGCGGCCGGGTCGAAGCCCTTGAGCGCTTCGAGCCACGGGCCCGCCACCGCGGCCCGGCCGGGCCGGCGGGTGCCGTTGATCGTGGCGCGCGACCACGCGGTGTAGCCGGTCTCGATCAGCGCGAGGTCGAGGAGCCACTCGCCGGGATAGTCGACCACGTCGAGCATCAGCGTCGCCGGCCCGGTGCGCCAGCCCGCGGCCCGCTCGTAGGCGATCTCCAGGCGGAACTGGCTGATCCGGTCGGTGGAGCGGGGCCACGCCCGCGCCTCGGTCAGCGTCGCGAAATGCTCCTCGAAGGGGAAGCGCGGCACGGCGTCGTCGGGCTGCGGCACGAGGCGCGCGCGGCGCAGGCGCCCCTCCTGCGCCGGGGCGAAGGCCGGCAGGGCGTGGGTCTCGACGAGGTGGTGGATCAGCGCCGTGGTGAACACGGTCTTGCCCGAGCGCGCGAGCCCGGTGACGCCGAGCCGCAGCGTCGGCTGCACCAGCATGTCGTGCGAGGCTTCGGCGAAGGCCTTGATGGCCGAGCCGGCGCGCGCCGCGAACTTTGAGGGGATGAGGGCCACGAGCGGCTCGGACGGGAGAGGCGGGGACGGGTGGGAGATGCCGCGCGACAGGTGGCGCGGGGCGGGGACTACCGCAAGGCTCTGTCCCCCACCGTGCCGCTCGCCGTGCCGCTCGCCGTGCCGCTTCCTGCGCCGCCCGCCACGCCGCTCGCCTCCGCGGCGCGGGCCTGCCGCGGGGGCGGCAGCCGGCCGATCGCCGCCGCGACGAGGTCGGGGCTCGCGCGCAGGGTGCCGAGTTCCACCGCCGACATCGCCAGCATGACGGGCGCGAGGTTCGGCAGGGCCGCGCCGTCCGCGTCGAACAGGTGCAGGTCGTCGTCGGGCTTCAGGCCGACGCTGCCGGCGATGCGGCCGGCATAGGCGCGGATGCGCGTCTCGTCGCCCGAGCAGAGCGGGGCCGGCAGCCGCAGGTCGAGCAGCGGCAGCCCGGCGGCGATGGCCGGCAGCATCGCCGACTCGATCACCATCCGCTCCGGGCTCGGGATTCTCTTGGATTCGAGGAGCGCGGTGGGGTCGTCGGCGCCGCGCAGGGGGGCGCGGGCCGCCGAGGCGACGCGCGCGGGCGCCTCGATCCCGGCGGCGATGGCGGGCACCGGCTTGGGTGCCGCCAAGGACGGGACCCGGGACGGGGCCGGCCGCGCGCCGGGGCGGCCGGCCATCCGCGCCAGCGGCGACCAGGGCTGCACCCGCAGCGCCGCCCGCGGCGCGCCGCCGGGCCGGTGGCGGGCGAGGAAGCGGGCCCGCAGCGTCCGCCCGATCCCCCGCGGGGCGACCGCCGCCGAGACCGCGGGCGTCGGCACCGCCCGCCCGGCCCCCGCCCGGGCCGGCAGGACGGATCCCGCGCCGGCGACGCGGCACTCGGCGGGCGCCCAGCGGCGCACGATCGCCAGCGCGCTGCGGCGGCCGTAATCGCGGTAGTAGCGCCGGAGCAGACCGGCCGCGGCGTCGGCCCCGTCGGCGAGGGTGGCGAAGGCGGTGTGCCCCTCGGCGTCGGCGCCGATCTCGCCGGGCCAGCGGGCGGACTTGATGCACCAGCCGTTGTTGAGCCGCACGCAGCGGGCGACGTAGGGCGGGTCCCGGGACAGGCTCGCGGTCAGCGCCAGCGCCCGGGGCAGCAGGTGCTCCCCGGTCTGCGCGTGCCAGTTCGACACCGCCCGGGCGGCCGGGTCGTAGCGGGACGGGGCCGCCTCGGCCGTCGCCGGGGCCGCCTGCGGGGCCGCGCCGGGCGCCGGCAGCGCGCCGTCGAGGCGCGGCCACAGCACCGCCAGGGCGACGAGGGCGGTCAGCAGCATGCGGGGTTCCGCGTCCCCGGCAGATTGCGGACCGGGCGCGACTGCCCTCTCGCGATCGCCTCCGCCCGTTTTTGCGAGCGGAGCGAAGCAACCCAGCAGCGCCACGGTCTGTCGGGTCGCGCTGCCCTGGGTCGCTTCGCTGCGCTCGCGATGACGGCGTGCGCGCCGACGCCCGGGCGTTCAGCGGGATATCGCATCACGGGTTCAGCACCTTCAGGGCCGCCTCGTGCAGCCGCGGGTCGCCCGCGGCGACGATCCGGCCGCCCGGGGCGGCGGGGCCGCCGTCCCAGGCGGTGACCCGGCCGCCCGCGCCCTCCACGATCGGGATCAGCGCGACGATGTCGTAGGGCTTCAGCCCGGCCTCGACCACGAGGTCGATCTGCCCGGCCGCCAGCATGCAGTAGGCGTAGCAATCCGCCCCGTAGCGCGACATCCGCACCCGCCCCTCGATGGCCCGGAACCGCTCGGCCTCCGCGCCGTCCGCGAACAGGCGCGGGTCGGTGGTGGCGAGGATCGCCTGGCCCAGCTCCGCGCAGCGCCGCCCGCGCAGGGTCCGCTCGCCCGCGGGGCCGCGCAGGCGCGCGGTGTGCCCGTCGCCGGTGAAGCGCTCGCCGAGATAGGGCTGGTGCATCAGCCCGCGCACCGGCACGCCGTTGCGGGTCAGCCCGATCAGGGTCCCCCAGGTCGGCAGCCCGGCGATGAAGGCGCGGGTGCCGTCGATCGGGTCGAGCACCCAGACGCACTCGGCCTCCAGGTGCTCGGCGCCGAACTCCTCCCCGAGGATGCCGTGGCCGGGGAACGTCTGCTTGATCAGCGCGCGCAGCACCACCTCCGCCGCCCGGTCGGCCTCGGTGACGGGGTCGAACGGCGCGCCCCCCCGCGCCTTGTCGTCGAGGGCGAACTGCGCCCGGAAGAACGGCAGGATCGCCAGGCCGGAGGCCTGCGCGAGTTCGTCCATGAACCGGCCCAGCTCGACGACGCTCATCGGCACCCCTTCCCCGTCCGCCGGAAGTCCCGGCCCGCCCGGAGACGAAGCCGGGGCCGCGGGGGCGCCGTCAAGCCCCGGCCTCGGCCGGGGCCCGCGCCGGGGCCTCCGCCCGCTCCGCCTCGGCCGGCGGCCGGCCGCCCGCGTCCTGGGCGGCGGCGAGCACCGCCTCGACGGTGTCGCGCAGGGAGCCGGTCCACCGGTCGGCCTCGACGCCGGCGCCGCGGCCCTGCTCGCCCGCCGCGTCGAGCCACAGGCCGACGAGGCGCGGCACCCCGGGCATCCGCTCGCCGAGGCGGCGCACCAGCCGGCGCAGGTGCCGGGGCTCGCCGCCCGGGGCCAGGGAGACGATGCAGGCGAGGCGCGCCGGGCCCGGCTCCAGCCGGCCGATCCGGGCCGAGGCGGTCTCGGCGAAGGGCACGGTGCGGGTGCCGACGCCGCGCTTCTCCAGGATCTGCGCCAGGATCGCCGCGGCGGCCTCGTCGAGGAAGCCGCGGCCCGACACGCACAGGACCGCGCCGGGGCGCGTCCACGCCTCCGGCAGGTCCCCGGGGGCGGGCGGGAGCGGCAGCGGGCTGCACGGGCCGTCGCCGGTCCCGTCCGTCCCGGTGCCCTTCGCGGCGTCGGCCCGGTCGGCGAGGTCGTCGATCAGCTCGCCCAGGGCGGAGCGCATCGCCGCCTTCTGGCGGGCGGTCAGCACCCCGCGGGCCGCGTCCCGGGCGGCGAGTTCCAGCGCCTTGAGCACCACGTCGTCGTAGTAGGAGGACAGCGAGCATTGCTGGAGCGTCAGCTCGGCGTGGCCCAGCACCTCCTCGGAATCGCCGGCCAGGATGCGCTGGTAGACGTTCTGGACCGGCGTCAGCGCCGGCCGGTCGCCGAACAGCACGTCGAGGAATTCCAAGTGCTCGACGTGGCGCCCGAGCACCACGAGGCAGACGGTGAGCGGGGTGGAGAGCAGCAGCCCGACCGGCCCCCACAGCCACGTCCAGAACAGGGCCGAGACCAGCACCGCGATCGGCGACAGGCCGGTGGACTGGCCGTAGAAGATCGGCTCGATCACCTGCCCGGCGATCGGTTCGAGGATGACGAACAGCAGCGCCGTGGCGATCGTCATGTTCCAGCCGGGCTCCACCGCGGCGGCGAGCGCCATCGGCAGCAGCGCCGAGAGGAAGGCGCCGAGATAGGGCACGAACCGCATCAGCGCGGAGAAGATCGCCCACAGCACCGGGTTGGGCACGCCGATGACGTAGAGGCCGATGCCGATCACCACGCCGAAGGCGGCGTTGAGGGCGAGCTGGGCGACGAAGTAGCGGCTCAGCCGCTTGGCGGCGTCGTCCATCGCCACGGTGGTGCGGTGCAGGTCGCTGGAGCCGGCCAGCCGGATCATCCGGTCGCGCAGGTCTTCGCGCTGCATCAGCACGAACAGCAGCACCACGAACACGATGCCGGCGGTGGCGAGCGGCTGGAGCACCGGGGCGAGCAGAGTGCTCGCCGTCTCCAGCGGCCCGGGCGGGCTCGCCGCCATCTCGACGAGGATCGGCTTGCGCCCGTCGGGCTCGGCCGGCGCCGGTTGCGGCTCGGGCGGGCGCGGGGGCTCGGCCCCCTCCCCCTTGCCCTCCGTCTTGCCGCCCTCGGTCTTGGCACCGTCGGTCTTGGCGCCGGCGGTGTGGATCGCCCGGCCGATGTTGGCGACGTAGCCGGCGGCGTGGCCGGCCGGGCTGTCGCGCAGCGCCTCGAGCTTGCGCTCGACGGTGGCGCGGTAGCGGGGAATGTCGCCGGACAGGTCCGCCACCTGGATGCCGATCAGGGCGGCGAGCGCCCCGACGATGCCCAGCGTCATCAGCACCGTCAGCCCGACCGCGAGGACGCGCGGCACCCGCAGCCGGCGCAGGCGGTGCACCAGCGGACTGAGCACGAAGGACAGCAGCAGCGCGATGGCGATGGGGATGAAGATCTCGCGGCCGAAATACAGGCCCGCGACGATGGTGGCGGCCACGAGGATCGGGGAGGCCAGGGCCGCCCGCGGCGTCTCGGCCGCCGGCACACGCGCCGTGCGCGACGGCGTCCCCACCGTCTCCGGTTGCCGCGCCGGGTTCCCTCTGGCCATGTCCCGCCTTCAGCCCCCGCGACGCCACCTGTGCGGCGCCGACCGGGGCCCGGGCGCCTGACGGTCGAGGAACCCCGCGGCGCAGCAAATCGATCCCAGGGTTGTGCAGGCGGCGTCGGCCGGCCCGTCAGCGGGCGTCGGCCCCCCGGGCGGGCGGGGCAGACCGGCGCAGGGCGGCGGCGGCCCCGGCGGCGCTCGGCGGCAGGTCGGAGCCGGAATCGGAGCCGAACTCGGCCCGGCCGGGGCCGGGCGCGATCGGGCGGGCGGGCCCGGAGCGGTCGCGGTTGCGGCCCCAGCCGTAGCCGGCGTTGATCCCGGCGTAGAAGCCGGTGAAATCCTCCGCGCGGGCCGGCGCGGCGCCGGCGAGCGCCGCGAGCAGCAGGAGGGTCGGCGTCAGGGCGCGGCGCATGCGGGACTCGGGCGGCGGACACGGAAACGGCGGCCCCGAACCCGGGACCGCCGCCGCCATCATCCCTGTCATCGCGGCGGGAAAGCGGCCGCGACGGTGACCGATCAGTCGACGGTGATCGACTGGGCCTCGCGGCCCTTCTGGCCCTCGACGACGCCGAGGGTGACCTGCTGGCCCTCGGCCAGCGAGTCGAGGCCGGCGCGGGCCAGCGCCGAGCGGTGGACGAACACGTCCTTGCCGCCGTCGTTGACCGACACGAAGCCGAAGCCCTTGGCCGGGTCGTACCACTTCACGGTGCCGACCATCTCGGTGGACGGGCCGGAGGCGAAGCGCCCGCCGCCACCGCCGCCACCGCCGAAGCGGTCGCCGCCGTAGCCGCCACCGCCGCCGCCGCCGAAGCGGTCGCCGCCGAAGCCGCCGGTGCGCGGGCGGAACTCGCGCCGGGGCGCGGGCGCCTCGGCGGTCGAGGTGTCGACGCTCGTCACGCTCGTGACCTGCGGGCCCTTCTGGCCCTGGGCGGTCGTGACCGTCAGCTTGGTGCCGGGCATCAGGTCGTCGTGACCCGCCGCCTCGACAGCGCGGATGTGGAGGAAGGCATCGCCCGAGCCGTCGCCCAGCTCGACGAAGCCGAAGCCCTTCTCCTTGTTGAACCACTTGACCGTGGCGTCACGCTCCGGGCCGGAAGCCACCGGTGCCGGGCCGCCGCGCGACGAGCCGCCGCCGAAGCGGTCGCCCCCGCCGAACCCGCCGCCCCCGTAACCGCCACCGCCGCCGCCGCCGTAGCCGCCGCTGCCGTATCCGCCACCGGGCGGGGTCGGATCACCCCACCGCGGCTCACCACTCTCGTCGAAGCCGCGCTTCTGCGGCCCCCTGAAGTCACGACCACGTCCCATAGAAAGCTCGCAAAAACCGTCCGCCGCCCTTGTCCCGAATACCGCGTGCGCGCCATCCCAGACAGCCCACGCCCCGCACTATCATTACCCCGGTCGCGGTAACCAAGAATAACGCCCCAGTCCTGACGCAATCGGGCCTTGACCGCAAGGTCCCTCCCGTCCCAAACGGATCCGTTTCGTCACTTTCTCGCGGCAAGCATCGGTCCCGAGGGCCGGGCTCGTTAGCGAAATGCAAAGCTCCGGGGCCGTAGGGTGCGTCCCAGGACGCCCGTGCATGATCGCGACCCCGACCTTCCCCGACCTCTCCGCCCTCGTCGTCGACGAGAGCCTCTACATCCGCCGCATCGTGCGCGACATGCTCATGCGGGTGGGCATCAAGCGCGTGCTGGAGGCCCCTGACGGGGCCGAGGCGCTGGGCGTGCTGGCCGAGAGCAAGCCCGACATCTCGATCATCGACTGGGACCTGTCGATCCTGTCCGGCGAGGAGTTCATCCGGCTGGCCCGCACCCCGTCGACCTCCCCCTGCCCCACCGTGCCGATCATCCTGATGCTGGCCCAGCCCCGGCGCAACGTCGTCGACCGGGCGGTGGGGCTCGGCGTCAACGAGATCATCGCCAAGCCGTTCTCGCCCAAGACCCTGTGGTCGCGCCTCGACGAGGTGATCAACCGCCCCCGCCCCTACTCGCAGGTCAAGAGCCTGCTGCGGCCGATCCCCCGGGCGGCGGGGGCGATGAAGGCGTTCGCCTGAGGACGGGCGCCCCGTCCGGACGTTGCAGTTCGCTCTCGACGTTGTAGGGTCTGCGGCCACGAGACAGGCCGGGCGGTCCGCCCCGGGCCGACATGAGAGATCCACGGCCGCGCCGATGAGGGACGAGACCGCCGCGGCCGCGCCAGCCCGTCCCACCGCGGGCGCAGGACCGCCCCAACCAGCGCCGCCCCGGGAGCGCAAGCGCGCCTACGCGGCGCTCGACCTCGGGACCAACAATTGCCGCCTGCTGATCGCTGAGCCGACCTTCAGCGGCTTCCGGGTGATCGACGCGTTCTCGCGCATCGTCCGGCTCGGCGAGGGGCTCGGCACCTCGGACCGGCTGAGCGAGGCGGCGATCGAGCGCACCGTCGAGGCGCTGCGGATCTGCCGGGGCAAGATGCAGGCCCGCGGCGTGCGCCGCGCCAAGATCATCGCCACCGAGGCGTGCCGGCTCGCGGTGAACGGCGCCGCCTTCGTCGAGCGGGTCCGCCGGGGCGTCGGCCTCGACCTGGAGATCGTCGACCGGCAGACCGAGGCCTACCTCGCGGTCACCGGCTGCGCGGCGCTCGCCGACCCGGCCGCGGAATCGGTGGTGATCTTCGACATCGGCGGCGGCTCCACCGAGATCGCGTGGCTCGACGGGGCCGCGGCCAACCCCTCCACCGACCCCACCCTGCGCATCCGCGCCTGGGACTCGCTGCCGGTGGGCGTGGTGACGCTGGCCGAGCGCCACGGCGGCGCCGAGGTGACCCGGCGGATGTTCGAGGGCATGGTCGAGGAGGTGGCCGAGAAGCTCTCGGCCTTCGCGCTGCGCGCCGCCCCCGCGGCCACCGCGCCGCACTTCCACCTGCTCGGCACCTCGGGCACGGTGACGACGATCGCGGCGATGCACCTGCGGCTGGTGCGCTACGAGCGCCGCCGGGTCGACGGCCTGTGGATGCAGGACGCCGAGGTCGAGGCGGCGATCGACGACCTGCTCGACACCCGCCTGGAGCAGCGCGCCGACAACCCCTGCATCGGGCGCGACCGGGCCGATCTCGTGCTCGCGGGCTGCGCGATCCTGGAGGCGATCCGCCGGGCCTTCCCCGCCGAGCGCCTGCGCATCGCCGACCGCGGCCTGCGCGAGGGGCTCCTGATGAACATGATGCGCGAGGACGGCGTGTGGAACCGGAGACCGGTGCGATGAGCGGCCTGCGCACGAGGATCCGGCGATGACCGACCGGCGCGGCGGCGCGGGCTCCACCGGGGGCGTGCGCGGCGACCTCAAGCAGCGGGTGAAGACCGGGCGCGGGCGCACCCTGTCGCAGAAGCGCTGGCTGGAGCGCCAGCTCAACGACCCCTACGTCGCCCGGGCCAAGCGCGAGGGCTACCGCTCCCGCGCGGCCTACAAGCTCCTGGAGATGGACGAGCGCTACCGGCTGCTGCGGCCGGGCCAGCGGGTGGTCGACCTCGGCGCGGCGCCGGGGGGCTGGTCGCAGGTCGCCGCCCGGGTGGTGGGGCCCTCCGGCCGGGTGGTGGGCATCGACCTGCTGCCGATCGAGCCGATGGCGGGGGTGGAGTTCATCACCCTCGACTTCCTCGACGCGTCCGCGCCGGCCCAGCTCACCGGCCTCCTCGGCGGCCCGGCCGACCTCGTCCTGTCCGACATGGCCGCCAACGCCACCGGCCACAAGAAGACCGACCACCTGCGCATCATCGGGCTCGCCGAGACCGCGGCCGAATTCGCCCGCGAGGTGCTGGCCCCGGGCGGCGCCTACCTCGCCAAGGTGCTCCAGGGCGGCACCGAGGGCGGCCTGCTCGCCGACCTGAAGCGCGACTTCACCACCGTGCGCCACGTCAAGCCGGCGGCGAGCCGGGCCGATTCGAGCGAGCTCTACGTCCTGGCCACGGGCTACCGCGGCGCTCCCGGGCGGGCGGTGGCGCCGGACGGGGATTGAGGCCATCCGGGCCTCCTCCGCGCAAAGCGGCGCGATACAATGCGGCGCGAGACGAGGGCCGGTGAGCCGTGGTCTTCATCTGCACCGTCGCGCGCGGAGGTTTCAGGACGGAGCGGGTTCGGTCCGGCATCTCCGGTCTCGCGATCTTCGAGATCGGCCGCGACGATGCCGAGCCCGTGTCCTACGCCGCGGTCGTCGGTCTCGACAGCCTGCCCGGCGGCGGATCCGAACTCTACTTCCACATCGTCGAGGCCGACGGCTCGACCGGTGGCGAGCGCCTGTTCTGGAGCGGGAAGGACACGGGCTTCATCACGGACGTCTCCGACCGGCGGGCCGTCATGGATGCCGTCCTGCTCGGCCTGGGACAGCTTCTCGCGCGCGTCGCGCCGCCGGAGTTCCGATGGTTCACGCACGACGAGCGGCCGCCGAAGAAGGCACTGCTCAAGTTCGCCGCCATCCGCCGCGCGGTCGAGGGCTGCGGCTACACGGTCAGCTCGAGCCGGCTGCCGCTCGGCCGCCGGGCGTGGCATGCTGTCCGCGCCGCGCCGGTGCCGGTTGACAGGTCCGCCGGCGGTTCCGATCCTGCCGCCGCGAGGGTGAGGCCATGACGCGCGAAGATCTGATCGCCCTGGCGGAGACGGCCGAGGCGCGGACCAAGGCCCACCTGCGCGCCGCGCTGAAGGATCCGGCGGTCAAGGCGGCCGTGCACGGGCGCGCCGCACCGTCCGTGCCCGGCGGCGACACGGCCGTGGCGGATCATGGCGAACCGCGCGCGAGGCGCCGCGCGGGCGCTTGAGCGGCGCGCCGTGTTCCGAAGGTCCGGCCAGAGGCCCGGTCGAGCCGTGAGCGCGGTGGCACGGGTTTCGCCGCCCGCGCCGGCCGCGTCACCGGACGGGAACCTGCGCGCGCTGGCGTCCTGATGCTCGTCGCCTGGATCCTGTCGCTGCTGAACCCCGCGCCGCTGCGCCTGCGCCGCCGCGGCTACGTGCGCGAGAGCGGGCTGCTGCACGCCCGCGCCCGCCGCTGCCGGGGGGCCTGGGCGCCGCACCTCGCCCGCGCCCGGGCGGCGGTGACCGGGGCGGTCGCCGCCTGCGGGCGGCGGCGCCTCGCGGTGGTGCTGGGCTCCGGCCTGCTCGACGACGTGCCGCTGCACGCGCTGGCCGCCGCCTTCGACGCGGTGCACCTCGTCGACGCCGTCCATCCCTGGCCGACCCGCATCGCGGTCTGGGCCCACCCGAACGTCGTGCTGGCCACCGCCGAGATCAGCGCCGGCCTCGCGGACGAGGTCCTGCGCGCGGCCTGCGCCGGGGCCGACCTCGTGGTCTCGGCCAACCTCCTGTCGCAATTGCCGATCCTGCCGGTGGACGCCTACGAGGCGCGCGGGGGCGAGGCGCCGCCGCGCCTCGGGTCCGACATCGTCGCGGCCCATCTCGCCGCCCTCGACGCCGTCGCGGCGCGAGGCGCCCGGGTCTGCCTGATCACCGACACGGTGCAGCGGGAGGAGGACCGCGCGGGCCGGGTCACCGACACCCTCGACCTGCTGCACGGCGTCCCCCTCCCCGCCCCCGCGGCGGCCTGGGACTGGGAGATCGCTCCCTTCGGCGAGGCGGCCCGCCACCGCCGCCTGATCCACCGCGTCCACGCCTACCCGGATTGGGGCGCGGCGCGGGGGCAAGGCTGATCCGCGCGGCGATACGCCCCGCGAGAGTCCCACACCCGGACCATCCCCTGCCGTCGGCGGCGGTGCGTGTTAGGGTTGAGAGAAATGTGAGGCCGCCGCATGTCCACGATCGAGCGCATGACCGTCACCGTGCCGGCCGAGATGGCCGCGGCTGTCCGCGATGCCGTGGCGGCAGGGACTTACGCGTCGACGAGCGAGGTCGTCCGCGAGGCTTTGCGGGCCTGGGTCCGCGCCAACGACGCCGAGCGGCGAGAACGGGACGACCTGCGGGCTGCAATCCAGGCCGGCCTCGACAGCGGTCCGGCGCTTCCGGCGGAAGACGTTTTCGCCGAACTGCGCGCCCGCTATTCCGCCAAGAGCTGAGCAAGGCCGGCCGAGGATAGCGAACTCAGCATGGCGAACTGAGCATGGCGAACTGAGCATGGCCCTGGCCATCCTCCCGGCGGCGCGCGCCGATCTCATCGAGATCGGCGACTTCATCGCCTCGGACAATCCTGTGCGCGCCCGCTCGTTCGTCGCGGAGATCGAGGCTGTCATCGTCCGGCAGGTGGCCGTCCGGCCCGCCAGCTTTCCGGCACGGCCCGACTTGGCACCGAACCTCCGCGTCGCACGGCATGGGCGCTATCTGATCTATTTCACCCACGCGGGTGACACGGTCGCGGTCGTCCGCGTGCTGCACGGTGCCCGCGACTCCGCGCGGCTGTTCGATCGGACGTGAGGTCCGCCCTTCGCGCCTCGCCGTCACCGATACCCCTCCGCCTGAAGCGAGAACAGTTCGGCGTAGCGCCCGCCCAGCGCCATCAGCGCGGCGTGGTTCCCCTCTTCCAGCACCCGCCCGCCCTCCAGCACGACGATGCGGTCGGCGATGCGGACCGTGGAGAAGCGGTGCGAGATCAGCACGGCGGTGCGCCCGGCCGACAGGGCCCGAAAGCGGGCGAACACCGCCTGCTCGGCCCGGGCGTCCAGCGCCGCGGTCGGCTCGTCGAGGATCAGGATCTCGGCCGCGCGCATGTAGGCGCGGGACAGGGCGACCTTCTGCCACTCGCCCCCGGAGAGGTCGACGCCACCCTCGAAGCGCTTGCCGAGCGGCTGCCCGTAGCCCAGCGGCAGGGCCGCGATCACCGGCGCCGCGAGGCCGTGCGCGGCGGCCCCGGCGATCCGCTCCGCGTCGTCCGCGGCCTCGACCCGGCCGACCGCGACGTTCTCCCCCGCGGTCAGGTCGAAGCGCACGAAGTCCTGGAAGATCGCGCCGATCCGCGCGCGCAGGTCCTCCAGCGCGTAGTCCTGGAGCGGCCGGCCGTCGAGCAGCACCCGGCCCTCGTCGGGGTCGTAGAGCCGGGTCATCAGCTTGACGATCGTGGTCTTGCCCGCGCCGTTGGCGCCGACCAGCGCCACGGTCTCCCCCGCCCGCACCGCGAAGGACAGGCCGCGCAGGGCCCAGCGCTCGGAGCCGGGGTAGCGGTAGCCGACATCCTCGAACACGAGGCCCTCGCGGATCGGGCTCGGCACCGGCACCGGCCGCTCGGGGGAGCGGATGGTCGGCCGGATCTCGAAGAACGAGAAGAAGTCGTCGAGGTACTGGGCCTGGGCGGTGATCTGGGTGAGGCCGAGCAGCAGCCCCTCCAGGCCGCCGCGCAGGCGCTGGAACGCGCCGGCGAGGAAGGCGAGGTCGCCGATCGAGAACTGGCCGGTCAGGGTGCGCCAGACGATCACCGCGTAGGCGGCGTAGTAGGCGAGCGTGCCCAGGCTCGCGAAGGCGAAGCCCCAGCCGGCGCGGGCGACCGCGAGGTCGCGGTTCTCGGCCGCGAGCCGCCCGGCGAGCTGCCCGTAGAGCCCGGCGAGGTAGCCCGCGAGCCCGAACAGCTTCACCTCCTTGGCCGTCTCGACGCCGGCGCCGAGGTAGCGCAGGTAGTCGATCCGCCGCCGCTCGGGCGAGCGGATCCAGGCGAGGCGGTAGCCCGCCCGGGTGAAGTGCCACTCGTTGAGCACCGCGGGCACCAGCGCCAGGGCGACCAGCGGCACCAGCCACGGGGTGAAGGCGGCGACCCCCGCCACCAGCGTCGCCAGGGTGATCGCGGCCTGCGCCTGCCCGAACACCGCGCCGACGAGGCCGGTGCGGCCGCTCACCTGCCGCCGCGCCCGCTCCAGCCGGTCCTGCTGGGCGCTGTCCTCGAACTGCGCGAGGTCGAGGGTGGCGGCGTGCCGCATCAGCCGGAGCGAGGCGGCGTTGGCGTAGAGGTCGCCGATCAGGGTCTCGGCGAGGTTCGCCAGCCGCCCGGTCAGGTCGGAGGCGAGCGCGAGGCCGAGTTCGGCCGCCACCAGCCACGCCAGACGCGCGCGGGCCGGGTCGGCGAGCCACGCCGCGAGCCCGCCCGCCGGCCCGTCCGCGGCGACCGGCCGGGCGTGCTCGGCGACGATCCCGTCGAGGATCAGCTTGGCGAGGTAGAGGCTCGCCACCGGCAGCAAGGCGGCCACGAGGCGCAGGCCGAGGCTCGCGGCGAGCAGGCCCGGGCTGGCGGCCGCGATCTCGCGGAACAGCGCCGGCAGCCGGCGCAGCGCCCCGAGCCGCGCCGCGCCCGCCCCGCGGTCCCGCGGCGGCCTCACCGCGCCGCGCGTCCCGGGCGGTGATCGGCTGTTGACGATCGGCGCCGAGCGCCTCCCGATCGCGATTGCCCGATTGCCGATCCGGGCCGGGCGCGTAACGTGACGGCGCTCAAGACTGTTTTCGGGGGATCCTTGCTCAGCGGCCCTGCCATCCTGCGCATCTCGGTGCTGCTGCTCGTGGCGGGCGTCCTGGCCGCGCTGGCGCAGTACCTGCTGCCGGCCGCCCCGCCGAGCCCGGTGGCGGAACCGCCGGCCGCGGAGAGCCCGGGCGCGCCCGTCCCCCCTGCCCCACCGGCCGCGGCGCCGCAAGCGGCCGCCCCGCCGCAGGCGGCCCCGCAGCCGCAGCCGCAGCCTCCTGCCCAGCCCCCTGCCCAGCCGCAACCGGCCCCGCGGCCCGAGGCCGCGCCGCCGCTGCAGATGCCGCGGGACGCCCTCGCCTTCCCGGAGACGCCGTCGCCGACGCCCGTCCCGCGGGGCGAGGCGGAGCTGGAGCAGGCCGAGGAGAC
Organism: Methylobacterium amylolyticum; assembly: GCF_030700245.1. Taxonomy (GTDB): domain Bacteria; phylum Pseudomonadota; class Alphaproteobacteria; order Rhizobiales; family Beijerinckiaceae; genus Methylobacterium. The sequence goes on along the minus strand of NZ_JAUYZI010000006.1, from coordinate 158,932 downwards.
GGCGCCGCCGCGGGCGGTGGCGCTCGTCGACCTCAACACCGCCTCGGTGGCCGACCTCAACCGCCTCCAGGGCGGCGGCGCCATCGGCCGGGCGATCACCGCCAAGCGGCCCTACGCCTCCGTGGACCAGCTCCTGACGAAGCGCGTGCTCAGCCGCTCCGTCTACGAGCGGATCAAGGATCAGGTGACGGTGCGGTGAGCTCTCGCCCGGCGTCGCGCGCACCATCGCCAGGGCAGCGGGCTGGATCCGAGGACGAGACGATGGCGCGCTACACCGTGCTGATCGATGGGCGTGCAGGCGCTTACGGAGCGGCCTTCCCGGACTGCCCCGGCTGCACCGCCATGGGCGCCACGCTCGACGAGGCGCTGACGAACGCGGCCGCCGCACTCAGCGAATGGATGGCCGATCGCGTGGCCGCGGGGTTCGAGCCCCCCGTACCGCGGGGACCGGATGCGCTGCGGGCCGATCCCGCTCTCGCCGACGACCTCGTCGAGGCGACCCTCGGCGTGGTCCCGCTCCTGCTCGAGTCCGGGCGTCCCATCCGCGTCAACGTCTCGCTCGACGCCGCGCTGCTGGAAGAGGTCGACGCGGCCGCCCGGGCACGGGGCCTGACACGATCCGCCTTCCTGGCCTCCGCGGCGCGCGACAAGATCGCCGCGGAGGGGTGACGCCCGCGCGGGTCTAGATCCGCGTGCCGAACATCTCCGCCACCTGCGGGATGTCCTTGTCGCCGCGGCCGGACATGTTGAGCACCATCAGGTGGTCGGCCGGGCGCTGGGGGGCCAGCTCCAGCACCTTGGCCAGCGCGTGGGCGGGCTCCAGCGCCGGGATGATGCCCTCCAGCATCGAGCAGAGCTTGAACGCCTCCAGCGTCTCGGCGTCGGTGGCCGAGAGGTAGGTGACGCGGCCCATCTCGTGCAGCCACGCGTGCTCCGGGCCGATGCCGGGATAGTCGAGGCCCGCCGAGATCGAGTGCGCGTCGGCGATCTGACCGTCCGCGTCCATCAGCAGGTAGGTGCGGTTGCCGTGCAGCACCCCGGGCTTGCCGCCGGTGAGCGAGGCCGCGTGCAGGCCGCTGCCGACCCCGTGGCCGGCCGCCTCGACCCCGAAGATCTCGACCTCGCGGTCGTCGAGGAAGGGGTGGAACAGGCCCATCGCGTTCGAGCCGCCGCCGATGCAGGCGATCAGCGAGTCGGGGATGCGCCCCTCCTGGGCGATCATCTGCGCCCGGGTCTCCGTACCGATCACCGACTGGAAGTCGCGCACCATCGCCGGGTAGGGGTGCGGGCCGGCGACCGTGCCGATGCAGTAGAAGGTGTCGGCGACGTTGGTGACCCAGTCGCGCAGGGCCTCGTTCATCGCGTCCTTGAGGGTCTTGGTGCCCGATTCCACCGGCACGACCTCGGCGCCGAGCATCTTCATGCGGAACACGTTGGGCGCCTGCCGGGCGACGTCGACGGCGCCCATGTAGACCACGCATTTCAGGCCGAACCGGGCGCACAGCGTCGCGGTCGCCACCCCGTGCTGGCCGGCGCCGGTCTCGGCGATGATCCGCGGCTTGCCCATGCGGCGGGCGAGCAGGATCTGGCCGAGCACGTTGTTCACCTTGTGCGAGCCGGTGTGGTTCAGCTCCTCGCGCTTGAAGTAGACCTTGGCGCCGTGGCCCGCGGGGGCTTTCGCGCGCAGGTGCTCGGTCAGGCGCTCGGCGTAGTAGAGCGGGCTCGGCCGGCCGATGTAGTGGGTGCCGTAGGAGACCATCTCCGCCTGGAAGGCCGGGTCGGCCTTGGCCGCCTCGTAGGCCGCCTCCAGCTCGAGGATCAGCGGCATCAGCGTCTCGGCGACGAAGCGGCCGCCGAAGATGCCGAAGCGCCCGCGCTCGTCGGGCCCGGTGCGGAAGGAGTTCGGGACGGGGGCGATGGTCACGGGCGTCGTCCTGCTGTGTCGGCGCGCCGGCCTCGGCCGGGCACGCGCGGTCCGCTCCCGGCGGATCCGATTCGGCCGGTGCTTAGACCGCGGGGGCGGTGCCCGACAATGGGGCGGATGCGCCGGCCCGCAGCCGCGCGACGAAGGCGGCGATCCGAACCGGGTCCTTCACGCCGGGCGCCGACTCGACGCCCGAGGACACGTCGACCGCCCGGGCGCCGGTGCGCGCGACCGCCTCGGCCACGGTCTCGGGCGACAGGCCGCCCGACAGCATCCAGCCGGGCGGCAGGGCGACGCCCGCCAGCAGCGCCCAGTCGAAGGCGACGCCGTTGCCGCCGGGCAGCGCCGCGCCGGGGGGCGCCTTGGCATCGAGCAGCAGGCGGTCGGCGACCGCCGCGTAGGCCGCCACCCCGTCGAGGTCGGCCCGGACCGCGACGCCGAGCGCCTTCATCACCGGCCGCCCGGCGCGCGCGCGGATCGCGGCGACCCGCTCCGGGCTCTCCCGGCCGTGGAGCTGGATCAGGTCCGGATCGGCCGCCGCGACCGCGGCGTCGAGGGTCGCGTCGTCGGGATCGACCAGCAGCAGGACGCGGCCGGCGCGGGTCCCCGCCCGCCGCGCCAGGGCGCGGGCGGTCTCCAGCCCGACGTGGCGCGGGCTGCGGGGGAAGTGCACGAGCCCGATCCAGTCGGCGCCGGCCGCCAGGGCCGCGTCGAGGGTCTCGGGGGTGCTCAGGCCGCAGATCTTGATCTCGGGCATCGGTCGGTGACGATCGGGACGCGTGCGGGCCGGATGTGCGCCGGAACGGGCCGGGTTACAATGGCGGGCCGGCGGCGCGTCGCCGCGTCCCGCGGCCTTCCGCATCGGGCCGACCCCGGAGGGATCATGACCGTCAGCGTCGCAGCATCCGACCTGCAGAAGGATTTCGACCACTGGCACGAGCAGGCGATGCGCGAGCCGGTGCAGATCACGAGTCAGGGCCGGGAGACCGCCTACCTCCTCTCCGCCGCGGTGTTCCACGAGCTCTGGGCGGGCTTCGCGCGCGGGGGCACGGTGAGTCCGCTGTCCGATGAGGAGATGGCGATGATCCTCGACGCCGAGGTCCCCGCCGGGCACGCCGACGCGGACGCGCCGACGCCGTGAACCTGCCGGACGATCCGCGCCCCGGTCTCGTCCTCTGCTAGGCCTATCTCTGGAAGGCCGAGCACGAGGCGGGGTTGCGGGAGGGGCGGAAGGACCGCCCGGCGCATTCGGCGCGCTCAAGGCCGCGATCGCACGGAACCAGCGCCTCGGCCTCGTCTCCGTGGTCCGACGCGGCGGGTGAGGCCGGGGCTCAGCGCGGGGCGGGCAGCGCCGCGCGGGTGCCCGGGACGACGTAGGGGCCGGGGACCTCGCTCTCGGGGGCGTAGGCGCGCAGCCGCGTCGCCTCGCGCTCGTAATGGCTGGCCTCGCGGCGGTGGTGGCGCGCGCGCGCCCGGACCCGGCCCTGGCCGAGCCACGTGAACACCCCGCCGACGACGATGCCGAGCGCCACCGCGCCGAACAGGATCGCGTAGAGCGGCAGGGAGACGCTGAAGACCGGCGCGTCGCCGTTGAAGGGATCGAAGGACAGGGGCACCGGCGCGCGGTTGGCCACAGCCAGCAGGATCACCAGGGCGGCGATCGGCAGCAGCACGAGGCTCTTCAGGAACCGGATCATCGCGGACATTCTCCCGTCACCGTTCGTCCCACACGACCATGCGCTACTCGGCCGCCGAGGCCTCGCCGATCCCGGCGGCGTTGAGGCGCAGGCGCATCTCCTTCCCGGTCTTGAACACCGGGATCGCCTTCTCGGAGACGGCAACGGCCGCGCCCGTGCGCGGGTTGCGCCCGCGCCGCGCCTCGCGGCGCTTGACCGAGAAGGCGCCGAAGCCGCGCAGCTCCACCCGGTCGCCGCGGGCCAGGGCGTCGGCGATGGTGTCGAGGATCGCGTTGACCAGGATCTCAACGTCCCGCTGGTAGAGGTGCGGGTTCTGCTCGGCGATCTTGAGGACCAGCTCGGATTTGATCATGGCGTGTCGTCTTCCACCGGGGGCGGAGGGGGCTCGGCAGGGCGCGGGATCAGGGTTCCGGGCGCCAGAGTACCAGGAGGCCGCCCCGGGCCGCCGCCTCCGCCTCCGCGCCGATCGCCCGGGCGCGGGCGGCGAGACCGTCGAGGCCGAGGAGGTCGGCGCCGAAGCCCGCCGCCGACCACAGGGAGAAGTCGTTCTCCGAGCGGGGCTTCCAGTCGGTCACCGGCAGGTCCTTCTGGACGCCGCGGGCGGTCTCCAGCCACGCCACCGCCTGGCGCTCGCCGCCCAGCTCGTCCACGAGCTTGAGCGGCACGCTCTGGCGGCCGCTGAACACCCGCCCGTCCGAGACGACGGCGACCTGGGCGGCGTCCATGCCGCGGCGGCTGGCGACGAGCCCCTTGAACCACGCGTAGGTGTCGCCGACCACCGAGGCCAGCGCCGCCCGCGCCTCCGGTGAGGTCGGGGAGAAGCCCGAGGGCTCGGCCTTGAGCGGCGAGGACTTGATCGATTCGACCTTGACGCCGACCTTGTCGAGCAGGCCCGACACGTCCGGATACTGGAACAGCACACCGATCGAGCCGACGAGGCTCGTCTCGCGGGCGACGATGTGGTCGGCGGCGATGGCGGTGATGTAGGCCCCCGACGCCGCGGTGCCGTCGACGAAGGCGACCAGCGGCTTCTTGGCGGCCAGCGCCCGCAGGTTGCGGAAGATCTCCTCCGAGCCGGTGGTGGTGCCGCCGGGGGAGTTGATCGAGACCACCACGCCCTTGACCGCGTCGGACTCGCCCACCCGCTTCATCAGCTTGGCGGTCGCCTCGCTGCCGGCGATGAAGCCCGAGACCGAGATCCGGGCGATCTGCGGGCGCACGGCGAAGCCGCCGCCCTCGGCCCCGGCGCGGACGCGGTAGCCCAGCGCCCCGACCGCCACGATCAGCCCGCCGATCCCGAGCACCCGCCACAGGGACAGCCTGCGGCGCAGGCGCCGCCGGTCGATCAACAGTTCGGCGTCGGCTGCCATGCGGACCCGTTTCCTTCGCCTCTCCGACCCGTGCCGGGCGCCGGGCGCACGCTGCGCCCCGGGGCGGCCCCGCACCGCACAAGTCGTTGGTATGCTTCGCTTCGCACGGATGCGATCCGCGCGGGAGGCGGTGTTCTAGAGCATTTTCCGCGGGCCTGGATACGGGGCGGGCGAAGAAAATGCGGGGGGCGGGCCGTCGCCGTTTCGGGGCGGCCGGGCGGGCGTCCGGGTCAGGCGGCGTCGAGGGCGGGGATCGCGGCGAGTTCCTCGGCCATCTCCCGCTCCAGCACCCGCAGATCGTGGTCGCGCTGGAGGTTCAGCCAGAACTCGGGGGCGTTGCCGAACAGCTTGGCGAGCCGCAGGGCCATCGCCGGCGTCACCGGCTGGCGCTCGGCGATCAGGTCGTCGAGCGTCTGCCGCGAGACGCCGAGGCGGCGGGCGATCTCGGCCTGGGGCAGGCCGGTGGCGGGCAGGATGTCCTCGCGGAGGATCTCGCCGGGGTGCATCGGCGCGAGGCCGCGCAGCAGGGGGTTGCCGCTCATCAGGGTTCGCCCTCGCTCCGGACTGCGAAGCGCCGCGCGGGGGATGCGGACGATGCGTCCGATACGCGGCGAGTCGTGGCGTCGAGGGTGAGGCGGAATCGGGCGCCGACACAACGAAAAACCGCGCGGGAGCGGGTCCCGCGCGGTCTCTCGAGTCTCCCGGCATGCCGCCCAGCGAAGCCGGGCGGCACAACCCCAAAAAGAATCACTCGTCGTCGGTGCGGGCCTTCTTCATGGCCGCGCCGAGGATGTCGCCGAGCGAGGCACCCGAATCGGCGGAGCCGAACTGGGCCATCGCCTCCTTCTCCTCGGCCACTTCCAGGGCCTTGATCGAGACCTGGACGCGGCGGGCCTTGCGGTCGAACTGCACGACGCGGGCGTCGAACTTCTCGCCGACGGCGAAGCGCTCGGGGCGCTGGTCGGCCCGGTCGCGGGCGAGTTCGGCGCGGCGGATGAAGGACTGCATGTCGGTGTCGACGAGCTTCACCTCCAGGCCGGAATCCTTCACCTCGACGACCTCGCAGGTCACGACCTGACCCTTCTTGATCTCGCCGGCCTCGGCGAAGGGGTCGCCCGCGAGCTGCTTGATGCCGAGCGAGATGCGCTCCTTCTCGACATCGACGTCGAGCACCTGGGCGCGGACCATGTCGCCCTTCTTGAACTCGTCGATGACCTGCTCGCCGGGACGGTTCCAGTCGAGATCCGACAGGTGGACCATGCCGTCGACGTCGCCTTCGAGCCCGATGAACAGGCCGAACTCGGTCTTGTTCTTGACCTCGCCCTCGACCTCGGACCCGACCGGGTGCTTCTCGGAGAAGCCCTCCCACGGGTTCTGCAGGGTCTGCTTGAGGCCGAGCGAGATGCGGCGCTTGACCGGATCGACCTCCAGGATCTGCACCTCGACCTCCTGGGAGGTGGAGACGATCTTGCCCGGGTGGACGTTCTTCTTGGTCCAGCTCATCTCGGAGACGTGGATCAGGCCCTCGATCCCCGGCTCCAGCTCCACGAAGGCGCCGTAGTCGGTGATGTTGGTCACGCGGCCCTTGAGCTTGGCGCCCTCCGGGTAGCGGGCGGCGATGCCCTCCCACGGATCGGCCAGGAGCTGCTTGATGCCGAGCGAGATGCGGTGCGTCTCGTGGTTGATCTTGATGATCTTGACCTTGACCGTCTGGCCGATCTGCACGACCTCGGACGGGTGGTTGACGCGGCGCCAGGCCATGTCGGTGACGTGCAGCAGGCCGTCGATGCCGCCGAGATCGACGAAGGCGCCGTACTCGGTGATGTTCTTGACGACGCCGTCGATGACCTGACCCTCTTCGAGGTTGGCCACCAGCTCCGAGCGCTGCTCGGCGCGGCTCTCCTCCAGCACCGTGCGGCGCGAGACGACGATGTTGCCGCGGCGGCGGTCCATCTTGAGGATCTGGAACGGCTGCGGCGTGCCCAGCAGCGGGGTCACGTCGCGCACCGGGCGGATGTCGACCTGCGAGCGCGGCAGGAAGGCCACGGCGCCGTCGAGGTCGACGGTGTAGCCGCCCTTGACCTGGTTGAAGATCGTGCCGGTGACGCGGTCGTTGTTCTCGAACGACTTCTCCAGCTTGACCCAGCTCTCCTCGCGGCGGGCCTTGTCGCGCGAGATCACGGCCTCGCCGAGCGCGTTCTCGATGCGGTCGACGTAGACCTCGACCTCGTCGCCGACCTTCAGCTCGCCCTCGCGGCCGGGGCCGGTGAACTCCTTCAGCGCGACGCGGCCCTCGGTCTTGGCGCCGATGTCGATGACGGCCACGTCCTTCTCGATCGCGACGACGCGACCCTTGACGACGGAACCCTCGGTGATCTCGTGCTGGAGGAAGCTCTCCTCCAGAAGCGCGGCGAAGTCCTCGCGGCTCGAACCCTGCGCAAAGGCGTTACCTGCGGTCATTCTCTCTCCTGGGCGGCCCCCCGTCGGGGAGGCCCGTTGCGCCGGCGGCTCGCGTTGCGGAACGCCCTTCGCTCGCCGCGGCCTCCCTGAGCGGGGAAGCGGCCGGGTCCCGCGGGAGACCGGCTTGCCGACGCGTCGATACGGATGACGAGGGCGGCCCGCCCGGTCGTCCCGGACAGGCGCGCCGGATCGGCGGCGCCACGCGGGAGGCGGGAAGGCACCCGCCCCTTAGCGCAAGCCGTCCGCAAATTCAATCAAACCCGTCGCCGAACCCGTTGCGCCGGCCCCTGCGACGCGTGGGGCCCACGGCCGACGCGTCGGGTCGGCCGGGGGCACGGCGGGGTCGTGGGCGGTCGCGCGGCCGGTGTCAGGCCGCCCGGGCCAGCGGCGGCGCCTCGGGCACCCCGGTCTCTTGCACCCCGGTCTCTTGCACCCCGGTCTCGTGCACCCCGGTCTCGGGCGCTTCGTCGGTGTGCACGTCGAACCGCACGAGGTAGGCCGGGCCGAAGCTCGTGGTCAGGGCGCAGTCGGTGGCGTCGCGGCCCCGGGCCATGACGATGCGGCCGATCCGCGGGCGGTTGTGCCGGGCGTCGAACGTGTACCACGTCGGGCCGTCCGGGCCCTGGAGATAGACCTCGAACCACGCGGAGAAATCCATCGGCGCGGGGTCCTTCGGCACGCCGATGTCGCCGAGGTAGCCGGTGGCGTAGCGGGCCGGGATGTTCATGCAGCGGCACAGGGTGATGGCGAGGTGCGCGAAGTCGCGGCACACGCCGACCTGCTGGCCGTGGCCGTCATGGGCGGTGCGCGTCGCGTCGGCCTGTTGGTAGTCGAAGCGCAGCCGCGCGTGGGCGTAGTCGACGATCGCCTGCACGCGGCCCCAGCCCGGCGCGATCCCGCCGAACAGGTTCCAGGCGGTCTGCGAGAGCTTGTCGGTGTCGCAGTAGCGCGAGCCGAGCAGGAACGGCAGCACGGCGTCGGGCAGGTCCTGCACCGGGATCTCCCGGGCGTCGGGGGCGCAGGCGTCCGGCTCGCCGCTGTCCCGCACGGTGAAGTCGGCGGCCATGGTGATGCGGCCGCCCGGGGCGACGATCCGGGTGACGACGTTGCCGAAGGCGTCCACGTGCCGGCTCTGTGCCACCGGCGGGTCGAAGGCGATCGCCTCCGGCGTGACGAGGTCGGCGTGGCGCTCGGGCCGGACGCTGAGCAGCAGGTTCATCGGCGTTGGGCCGGGCGTGTCGAAGGCGAGGGTGAAGCCGGTGCGAATGTGCATGGGTCGGGCCGTAGGTCGTGCCGTGGGCCGGGTCGGGGCCCGGACTTGGAGGCGAGTGCTGGATGCAGTGCGGCATAACCCGGGATGTACTGCCGAGTTCCGCGCGACAGCTCTGTTCCCGGCGCATCGACTGCACAAATGTGCGGCACGCGACTGCTTTCAGGGTAGCGCGGGCCGGCCCGCCACCCGGGACGCGGGGCTGGCCTTCCGGGGCCGATGTTGCATCGCACAGCCCGACTGCCTAACCGTGCGCCGATTCACCCGGACCGACTGTGCACCGATGGCCACCGACAAGCTCTCGCTCCCCAAGGACAAGATCCGCGTCCTCCTCTTGGAGGGCATCAACGACAGCGCGGTCGGCCTCCTGCGGGCGGCGGGCTACACCAACCTCACCCGCCTGCCGAAGGCGCTCGACCGCGAGGCGCTGCATCAGGCGCTCCAGGGCGTGCACATGCTCGGCATCCGCTCGCGCACGCAGCTCGACGCCGCGGCCTTCGAGGCGGCCGACCGGCTGCTCGCGGTCGGCTGCTTCTCGGTCGGCACCAATCAGGTGGATCTCGACGCGGCGCGCCACCGCGGCATCCCGGTGTTCAACGCGCCGTTCTCCAACACCCGCTCGGTGGCGGAGCTGACGATCGGCGAGATCGTGATGCTGCTGCGCCGGATCGTGCCGCGCTCGGTCGGCGCACATGCCGGCCTCTGGGACAAGTCGGCGACGGGCTCGCTCGAGGTGCGGGGCAAGACGCTCGGCATCGTCGGCTACGGCAACATCGGCACGCAGCTCTCGACGCTCGCCGAGGCGATGGGCATGCGGGTGCTGTTCTACGACCACACCGACAAGCTGCGTCACGGCAACACCGAGCCGACCGAGACCCTGCACGACCTGCTCGGCCAGTGCGACGTGATCTCCCTGCACGTGCCGGAGACCGAGGCGACCCACAACATGATCGGGCCGGCCGAGATCCGGGCGATGAAGCCCGGCGCCTTCCTGATCAACAACGCCCGCGGCACGGTGGTCGACCTCGACGCGCTGGCCGCCGCATTGCGCGACGGCCACCTGAGGGGTGCGGCGGTGGACGTGTTCCCGGTGGAGCCCGGCTCCAACGCCGAGGCGTTCGTGAGCCCGCTCCAGGGCCTGGAGAACGTCATCCTCACCCCGCATATCGGCGGCTCGACCGAGGAGGCGCAGGAGCGCATCGGCGCCGAGGTGGCGCGCAAGCTCGTGGACTACTCCGACATCGGCGCGACGGTGGGCGCCGTGAACTTCCCGCAGGTGCAACTGCCGGCCCGCGCCACCGGCATCCGCTTCATCCACGTGCAGCGCAACCTGCCGGGCATGCTCGGGCGCCTCAACGAGGTGTTCGCGCGCAGCGCCGTGAACATCGCCGCGCAGTTCTACCAGACCGACGGCGAGGTCGGTTACGTGGTGCTGGAGACCGACGCCACCGACGCCGACGCCGAGACCCTGCTCGGCGAGATCCGCGCCATCCCCGGCACGATCCGCGCCCGGCTGCTCTACGAGCGCCGCTGACCCCGCCCCGGGCGCGCGGCCCGCCGAAATCGCGCGCCCGGGGCCCTTGCGCCCCGCGCGCCCGGTGTGTAGAGACCCCCTCGCGATCCCCGATAGCTCAGTTGGTAGAGCAGGCGACTGTTAATCGCCTTGTCGCAGGTTCGAGTCCTGCTCGGGGAGCCAAGCGAATTTTAAGCTCCTCAGATCGCTCGCCTTTCTGGCCTGCCGCCCGCACCGGGTCGGAAGGTGCGGAAATAGCGTCATCGTTGAACCGCTCTGCGATGCGCTCCGCGAGCTTGGCCCGGTTCGCGCCGCGCACGTAGGTGGCGCTCTCCCGCGAGCCTTCCGCCCAACCGAACCACGCGTTCAATTCCATCTCGGTCGCGCCGTTCTCGGCCGCCCGCCGCGCACCGGCTTTGCGGAGCCCATGTGCTCGGCCGGGTACACCAGCGGTCGCACAGGCATCGCGGAACCAATTCCCCAGGCTTTCCTTCGTCATGGGCCGGCCGCGCTCACCAGCGATGAACGTGAGATCGCCGGTCGGCGCCGCGGCGATTGAGGCCGCGAGCGGCGCCAAGATGCGAATCGTCACCTCCTGGCCGGTTTTTTCGGTCTCGATCCGAATCACGCCGTTGCGGACGTGCGGCCGCCCAAGCCGAGCGGCGTCGCCTCGGCGCAGGCCGGTGTAGAGCAGAAGGTCGAGTGCGAGTCGCTCGCGGGTGCCGATCGGCCAGCGCGCCTCGAACCGCGCGACTTCCTCCTCGGTCCAGGTGTGGAAGCCGTTGCGATCGTTCGGGCCGCCCATGAGCTTCACGCCGCGGGTGGGATCGGCCGACAGGTACTCGCGCTCAACGGCGAAACCGAATAGGCCGCGCATCGTCTTCAGCCAGTTATTGGCGCCGTGCGGGCGGGCCGCTCTCCGATCCATGCCCTCGCGGATCGCGCGCGTGGTGATGTCCTCGACGGGCTCGATGCCCGCGATGCGCGCCGTCTCTTGCAGAATCCCAGATCGCTGAGCGCGGGTCGCGGCCGACAGGGCTTCCGTCCACTGCGCGCTCGCCATGTAGCGACCGATCAGCCACGCCACGGTGCCGACCGTGGCCGCCTTGGGCGTCGCCGTAGGCCGGCCTGCAAGCGCCGCCTCGAACTCGGCCCAGAACGCCCGGGTGCCGTAGGGCTCGCGCAGGCGCGTCCGCGGACCGGCGCCGCGGCGGAAATACCAGACGGTCTCCCCGTGTCGGGTCGTCTCACGGTGAAGGTGCTTTGGGCGCGGGCGTGGCATGCTCTCCGTCATAGGACCACCACTCGTTCCCTTTCGGCAAGAGGACGCCCGCGCGCCGGGGTTTCGGCGATCTCCGCCGTCTCCACCGCGACCCCATCAGGGCGCACAACGATTCGGACCACGGGCAGGCCCGCCGCCTGCGCAGCACGGATCGCGCGCGCGATGTCAGCTTGCGTGACGGCGGCAGCGCGACGCGGCATAGAATCCAACTCTGGAATTGGGTGTGCCCGATCTTCCGGGCGGCGGGGTCGAAAGGCGATAGACGGAGCACTAGATCGAAGGTCTGGCTTGCTGACTGAAGCCGATACAGAGCTAGGCGAGCGGGCCGCTCAACTCGGTTGCTGATCGGCGGCCCAATAGAATCTATATGCGGGAGGGGAATTGTAGTGAGTGAAGCGCCTAAATTGACGCTCAAATTCGACAACAAACAACCACTTGATGTGACCGACCTAACGAGCAGTCTGAATGCTCTAGTGCGTCAATATCAGAAATATGCCGTGGAATCGGAAGACGTTAATTCACGAGGCGAAGCGAAGCTTTTTGTGGCAGACCTTAGAAGAGGCAGCTACATCACTGATCTAGTTCCTTACGCGCAAGAGGTTGGGGCTGCTGTTAGTACGGTTGCCCCATACACTGAAGACGCTAAAAAGGTACTCGGATTTGCGAAGTATCTTAAAGGTGGCTTTGATGCGCTTCTTGGAGGGAAGAAATCTTCCGAAAATCTTACAACCAAGGATCTTAGGGATCTAAAGCAAATCATTGAGCCCACGGCGAAAGAGGCCGGAGCGGTTTTTATGTTCCAAGCTACGGACGGCGCCACTCAGAATATAACAGTCAACTTCAACTCTCAGGAAGCAAACGCCATCCAGAATCAGGCGGTGCGTCAGATTGAAGTAATGAAGGAGCCAGAGCAAAAACGTTTCAACAAGAGGCTCATGTATTGGTATGCTGCGACGCGCGGCAAGCCTAGTAAGACTAGTGATAAGGCCATCATTGAAACTATTGAAAAGAAGCCCCTTCCGGTATTCATCGACGATCCGGACATCAAGCAGCAGATGATGGCGGGTAGGGAAAATCCCTTCCTAGTTGGCTTCATCGTAGACGTTGAACTGCTATTGGTCCGTGGAGAAGTTAGGGGCTATAGCATCTTGGCCCTTCACGGAGTATTAGAAGATAAAGAGGAAGATGATACACCAGAAGAATAGCTCTTATTTTTCGGTGGGCGCATGATATCGCCGATTCACATCCTCAACGACGCCGCGGAGGTTCAGCACAACATAGGACCGAGGGAGCCTTTCGAGGGGCGTGACCCAATCCATCATCCAAGGGCACGAGCCGTCGAGCGCGTAGATGGCGATTCGGTCCGGCACGTCGTTGATGTCGCCTTCCCAGGCCACGTGCAGCTTGGCGGAGTGGAGGAGGGATTCGGACAGGATCGCGCCGCGGCCAGAGAGCTGCATCCCGAGCGAAGCCATTTCCCTGATTATTGCCACGTGCAGGCAGTCCCAGAACGTGAACCACCGGTGCCGGCCGTCGCCATCGGTCTGACGGTCCCAGATCCGCCGCGACGTCCAGCGGCCGATCGTGGCGATATCGACGCCGGACACCTCGCTCAGGCGGGCGAGCCGGAACGTCCCCGGCTGCGCAGGCGGAGGCGGGGGCGGATCGGGCCGCCGGAATTTCTGGCGTGGCATGGCCATGGCGCCAGCAAGAGCCGGCACGGCGTGAGCGTTCATCATCGCACCTGGTTTCGTGGGTGGCGCCTCATCGGGGCTCGGATTTGCGACCGGCTCGCTGCTTGGAAGCCTCGATCGCTCGGCGGACGCCTTCGGCCCTTTCCGCATCCTCGATCGCGTGAGCCGAGTTCCCCAAGGATTGCAGGGCCATGTCGACGTCGGCCCAGCGCCAACGCATGCAGCCGGCCGAAAATCTGAGCGGACGCGGCAGGATCCCTCGCCGGACCATGTCACTCACGGTCGACTCGGACATATCGAGTTCGCGCGCGAGGGTCGCCCGGCTCATGTAGGATTTCGGCATCGTCCGATTATAGCGTGCCCGGCCCCGTGCCTGAATGCTCAGTGGCCACACGGGGCCGGGCGTCACCTGCCGTCGTCGGCCGGCCGGTGATCCTCTTCAGCGCCGCGGCTGAGCCGGCAGGCAGCCGAAATCCTCGGGCCGCAGCGGACGGCGGGCGGGCGGCGTCGGCACGCTCAGCAGGTGCGGCGGCGCGAGGAAACTCGGAATCTCCGGCTCGCCCAAGAGCCGCAGCCCTTCGTTGCAGGACGCGAGGCCAGCCAGCGCCAGCGCCAGGCCCTCGCCAAGCTTCTCGCCCGCCTGGCGCGTGCGCATGTCGCCTTCCAGGGCGGGCAGGGTGATCGCCTGATAGCCCATCCGGATCATGAAGGCTTCGTCGTCGGTCAGGTCGCGGCCGTGGTGCGCAGCGGCATCCACATAGCCCGCCTCCAGAAAGCCCTTCGTCATCTCGCCGAGCTGCGCGGGCGAGCGCACCCCGTCATTCCCGTAGATCCGCGGCAAAGCGTATTTCTCGGCGAGCCACCGGCCCATGCCGACCGCCTCGCGCATCTCGGGCTGCTCCCGGAGGCGCCAGTAGCGCTGACGCTCGCCGTCATCGGCGAAGCGCATCTGCACGGTGATCTCAGACACGGGCGAGTCCTCCCTTGCGGGCCTGCGCCTTCGCGGCGCGGCGCTGCTGCCGGGACAGGCCGGCGCCGGGCGGGGCGGCCGCCTCGAGCCGCGCCAGGGCGGCCGGATCGAAGTCGAAGGTCGCGAAGTCGATGACGCCGGCCTTCACTGCGCGATCGAATCGCTCGAACGGCCAGGACGGTCCTAAGCCGGACGGCGGGACCTTCGGCAGGCTGCCTTCGTCCAGCGGTGCCGGCCGGATCGGCTCGCCCACGCGGTCAGGCCACTCGTGGATCACGCCTTGGCGCACGCCCTCGCGATCCACGACCGTGAGCCACAGTTCGCCGCCGATCACGTGCTTCCCCGCCGCGCCCTCGCCTGCGCGCGTGTCGGCAGGCTGGCGGCGCTGTGCCTCCATGAGCGGGATGCCGTGCCGGACCGGGTCGAATGTCTCAACCGTCCAGTCGACGCCTTCCTCAGCGCTCTGCCGGTGGAGCTGCCACATCTCGCCCCCGTTCAGGTGGGCGCAGTGGAATATTCCGCCCTCCTCCTCCAGGCTGCGCCACACATAGGTCGGCTCCTCCGCGTCCAGGAAGGCGGAGGGCGAGCACAGCACGTAGGCCTCCGGGCGGTCGCGGCGCTCGCTCCAGCCGATGACATGCACCTCGATGAAGCTCTGTCCCTTCACATCGCTCGACATCCACTCGGCCAAGGCCGCTCGGTGTGCCGTTTCAATAACCGGGGCGCTCCGCGACACGAACTCGTCGAACGAGCCGAACGTCTCGGCTAATTCAGCAGCATAGAGACTGCCCCAGTTGGCGCCGCGGCCTGTGATGACGCCGTTCCACGAGTCGACGGCGTGTGCCTTCAGCGCGAATGCGACGATGGTCCCGCTGCCGTCGTACAGGCTGGCGTCGGTGAGGACGCAGGCCCTACGCGAACCGCAGATGACGTTGACGGCGCTCATGGTCACGATCCTTCTTCCGAGAGGGTTTGTGGCCGCAGGCGCCGCCTGCGATGCCTGCGATACCGCCCGCGGCGGCGAGGAACGGGTTGCCGGTCATGGCGCCGGCCAGCACACCGCTGAGACCGCCCATCAACGGGCTCTGGCTGGCGTAGCCGGTCGCCGCGCCGGCACCGACCGACGCGATGGCGCCACCGATTGGCGAACTGAAGAAGCCCTGAGGCGCACCCTGCGCGCTCTGCTTCTGCTTGAAGATGCCGTCCCAGAACGAGGCGTTGCCGTCCGCCGTGCCGCCCGTGACGGCCTCGCGGATCTCCCGCGTGGGGAACAGGCTCGACAGGCTGAACTTGCCGCCGAGCAACCCGCCCAGCTCGCCGCTCTTCTCCGGGGCGGTGCCGTACAGCCCGGCGAGGCCGCCTTGCCCGGTCAGGAGCGCCTTCAGGCTGCCGCTTGCGAAGGTCTTGGCCAGCCCGGAAAACGCCTCGCCGATCTTCCGGCCGCCGAGGATCAGATCCTCCGCGAAGGTGCCGAATTGATCCCCGAGCTCGCGCTGCGCCTCGCGGGTCACCTCCATCTCGCGCTTCGCGGCCGACAGGCGGTCGGTGCTCGCCGCCAGCGACGCGCCGAGGCGGTCCCACTCGGCCCGCATCTCGGCCGTGACGTCGATCCCGGACTTTTGCGCGGCCCGGTTCAGCTCATTGTTGAGCTTCATCCTGATCACGGCGTCGGTGTTCTGGCCGATCGTCCGTGTTTCAAGGTCCAGTTCTTCGATCCGATCCTTCGTGCGCTGGATCAGGTTGTCATAGGCGCTGGTGGCCTCCGTCGCCGCCTGCTTCGCCTGCTGAGCCCCGGCGTTGGCCTGCTGGAAACTCGGCGCGGTCGGGCCGAACACGTAGGGGAACGAGCGGCCGGTGATCTTCGGCTGGAACGGGCCGTACTGCTCAGGCGGCCCCTGCACCTCCGCCGCGGCCGCCTGCTTCGAGATGATGCCGAACTTCGCCAGGAGGTCGCTGGCCTTGTTCGCCGCCGCGTCCAGCGCGCCGCCGATGCTCGACGCGACCGCTGCGCCGAAGTTGGTGACGGCCGCGATGCCGTCGTTAATCTTCTCCAGCACCCACTGCACGGCCTGGAGGATCTTCAGCCACGCCTCGTTCAGCAGGAGCGCGGCGCCGGAGAAGTCGACCGTGACGGCCCATGCGTCGCTGATGGCCTGCTTCGTGTCCGCGATCTGGCGGTTGAGGGCGACGGCCCGGTCCACCTGCTCTTGCCGCACCAGATCCTTCGCGGCCGCCGCGTCGAGGTCGGCCACGATCTGCGCGACGCTGGTCTGCCCGGTCCGGACGCGCTCCGCGAACTCCGGCCCGAACACGCGCTCGCCGACCTGGAGCGAGGCGAGATGCAGCCCGAGCGCGTCGAGCTCCTTCATCGCCTCCAGGGCGGCTCTGATGCGCTGCTCGATCGTCGTGGCTGTGTCGGCGAGCGCCGTCGCCTGAAGCCCGCCCGCGCCGGCCGCGCCCGTGGCGCTGATCTCGCCGAGCATCTTGCTCAGGCCGTTGCCCTGGCCCCAGGAGTCGCGGAGGAAGCTCGACGCCTTGCCGAGCATCGAATCCATGGCGTCGGTCGTGGTCCGGAGCTTGGGCGCGAGGGACTCGAACGCCTTCAGAAAACCGGCCGAGACGTCCAGCTTCTCTGCCCGCTCCCCGAGCTGCACCAGCTTGTCGAGGTCGGCGCCAGCCTTCCGGATCGCGGCCGCGCCGGCCTCGAACACGAGGAAGCCCGCGGCGATCGGCAGGAGGAACGGCGGCACCAAGGCGAGGCCGCGCGTCAGGAGGCTGGTGGCAGTGGTCAGGCCGGCGACCTTTTCGGCGTAGGCCCCCAGGCCCGCAGCGCTGGCCGTGGCCGCCGATGAGGCGAGCCCGAGGCCGCGAGCCGCGAGCGTAGCGCCGCCTACCACGGCCGCGCCCATGCCGGCCGCGCCCTCCGCAAAGGCGGCCGTACTGGCCGACGCGGCGCCGAGCGATCCGGCGGCAGAGGTCGCGAGCCCCGCCAAGGCGCGCGCCGCGACGACGCTCGCTCCCAAGACCAAGATCGGATGCTCGGCGATGAACTTCCCGGCGCTCTTGAACGCCTCCCCCGTGCGGGAGACGGCGGCGGCGTTGTCGTTGCCCGCCCGGGTCACGGCCGCATAGGCTTCCACGGCCTTCATCTGCGCCGACGTGAGACCGCTGGTGGCTGCCGCCGCTGCCTGCTGGGCCTGCTCCATCGCCGCAAGGGCACGGTTCTCGGCCTCGATCTGGCGTTGTGCGCGGGCCGCCGCCGCGTCCGCGCTCGTCTTCGCTCGCGTCGACCGGTCCCGAGCTGCGGATGCCTTGTCGTCGGCAGTGGCCGATCGGTCCACGGACGAGCTGAGCCGGTCCATGTCAGACGCGAGCTGTCGCGTCTTCGAAATGGCCTCGTCGATGCCCCGCGTGGTGTAATCGAGGTCGACCTCGCGGACGATCTTGGCGCCATCAGCCATCGGCGTGCCTCACGGAAAATAGCGGATGAAGGGGATGAGGAGCTGTTCGGCCTCCGGCGAGGCGAGGCGATCGCTGGCGCCGGGCACCCACCAGGAGGTCGAGCCAATGCCCTCGACGGTGTCGGTCTTCACGGTCGGGTCCCGCTTCCGGAGACTCAGGTAGGTCGACAGGAGCACGATCGCGGCGCGCTCGACGGTATCGGGCAGTGTCGGGGCCGGCGCGCCTGAGGCATCCGTCGGGAGCGTGAAGCCGGCGCGGTACTCCACCACCAGGGTGCCGCTCCACCAGGGCAACACGTGCCCGGATGCGTCGAGCCGCCAGAGCCGCCCCGTCGTGGCGTCAAGGCGGTAATCGGCCGGCGCCGGGAGATCGGCGCCGCTGCGGACGCTGGTGATCTCCACCACCGGGCTGCGGGCGAGGATCGGGCCACCGCCGCAGAGGTCTTCATCGGTGAAGGTCTCCCGCACCGATTCGAGCGCGAACACGCGGCGGCAGTGCTCGGCGATGGCGCGCGAGGCCTGCCCGATCAGCACCGTAGCCGCCGCGTCGTCGGTATTGGCGAAGCCGAGGATCGCACGGGCCCGGCCGAGCGTCGTGAGCGCCGTCGAGGCCGCCGGGGTGATGACCGTCAGCATGGCGTCACCGCACCTTGGGCGGGCGGCCGGGGCCGCGGCGGACGGGCGGGTCCGCCTCATTCTTGTTCGCCGGCAGGGGCGCGGCCTTGTTCTCGGGCACCGGCGCCGCCTTCATCTCAGCGAAGGGCTCCACCAAGGAGTTGCGCATCAGATCCGCGGCGCGCTCATCGCTGACCATGAGCACGTCGCCGGGGCGCACGAAGGCGTGGTGCGTGCCGTTGTTGAAGGGTCGCAGGACTCGGACGTGGGGCACGTCGGTTCTCCAAATGAGAGGGGGCCGGCACATGGCGCCAGCCCCCGCGGTTGCGATCAATCGTGCGGTTCGGATCAGGGGGTGAACGTCCCGTGGACGAAGCTCTCGGGACGGAACACCGCGAGCGTCAGGCGCTCTTCCGCCCGGATGGTCACGAGGTTCTTCACGAAGTCGTCCTCGTTCTCCGTGGACACCTCGACGACGGCCTGCTGGCGATCGAATACTTGCGCGGCGATGTTGAACGCGCCAACCATGAAGTGATCGGCCGCCATGCTGTTCGTGTCGACGACGGGCAGCCCCCAGAGGTTCTGGCCGTTGTTGATCGCCGGGTTGGACCAGATGTAGCCGCCTGTCGTGTCCTTCATCAGCTCGATATCGGCCCAGTCGCCCGGCGACATCACGATGCCGGAGGCGCGGAACTCCGCGACCCGCACCTGGAGGATGGCGCGGCGGATCGTGTCGATCTTCGTGTCGCCGGACTTGCGCAGCGCGCCGCTGAACGAGGTCGCCTGCGGAAGCAGGCCGAGCAGGTTCTGCCCGGTGCCGTCGCCGGCCAGGAGCTGCTGTTCCTCGACGAAGAGCAGACCGTACGTGGCGCGCGCGTCGATGTAGGACTGGAGCGCCGGAACGTCGTCGAGCACCTGGCGCGACGCCTTGAACCAGTGCGCGAGACAGCGGACGTTCGCGGTGGCGGTGCCGAGCGAGAGATCGGATTGCGGCTTGCGAACGCCCTCCGCGACCGGGGCCGCGTTGTTCTGGAACCCCGTCTCCCGCACGTATTCGATCGCGTTGGACGACGTGCGGCCGGGCGACAGGAGATCGCGGATCGTCAGCGGCCGTTCGGCGGGCACGAGGATGCCGGGCAGCCGGTCGGGGCGGATCGCGGCGCCGGCCGCGCCCGTGCCGGTCGTCCCGCTGGTGATCGCGGTGACGGCCTTCAGCTCCATGCGGGCGACGCCGCGGCCTTTGTGCGCCAGGGCCTTGAAGTCGTCGTGGTCGGTGAAGCGCTCGCCGACCGACTTCTGCGCCGCGCCGTCGCCCGGGCGGCGGGCCGCCTTCTGCTCCAGCTCCAGGAGCCGCGCGGCGAGGGCGCCCGACTCGCTGAGCACCTTGTCGAGCGCGCCCTTCGTGTCGTCGAGGATCCGGCCGTGCGCCTTGATCTCGGCATCGGCCTTGGTGGCGAACGCCTGGATCTCTTTGTCCCGCGCGTCGAGCGCGGTCATGATCTCCCGGAACGTGCCGGGCTCGCTGCCCTGGCCGCCGGCATCCTTCCGGCCGTACTCGCGGCCATAGGCGACGTGGGCGGCCGTGAGGCCACCGGGGGTATGCATGTTCATTTGGGGGGTCCCTATTTGGGTAGTGCGAAGCTGCTCAGGCGCTCCACCAGGGCGCGCGCGTCAGCGGGGTCCGCCTGCGGCCGGTCCGACTCCCGTCGATCCCAAGCCTTGAAGCCGAGGGAGGCGATCTCCTCAGCAGCCGAGCGCGAGAAGCCCTTCTCCCGAAGAGCGGACTCGAACTCTCGTTCGGTGACGCGTTCGCCCGCGGCGAGCTTCGCCTTCACCACGTCGACCCGGGCGTCATCGTGCGCGGGGTCGGTGACGATGCTGGCCTCACGGAGGTCCAGCGTCTTCAGGGTGCGGATCCGCTGCACCTCATCAAAGGCGTCATCCTGGACAAAGTACCCAATCGACAGGCCGGACAGCGCACCGGAGGCCATGCCACGCTGCGCGATCCGAGCGTAGGGCGCCTCGGCGGTCCAGAGGATGCCTTCGCCGTACAAGCCCTTTTCGTCTTCCTGAAGCACATCCCAGTGGCCGATGGGCTCGCGGAGATCATGCTGCCAGCAGATCGGGAGCTTCCGGTTGGCCGCCTTCGTCGCCGCGAGGCTCGCCTTGAACGCGCCGGGCGCGACCACCTCGCGATAGGTGTCAGGGGTGCCGAAAATCGACACGTAACCGGAGAATGCGCCGCCGTCGGAGACGGATTTGATCGCCAGCGGGAAGGCTCGACGCTTGACCTGCATCACTCGTGTTCCCCGTTATTGGCCGGCGGGATCACCTGCTCCCGGGGCAGCGTCGCCACAGTGCCGAGCTTCGGGAGCGGCAAGAGGTTCGCCTGCGCGGTCGGCACGTCGCCACCATCGACAGGCGGGAGGTTTTCGAGCCGGCGGATCTCGTTCCTGGTCATCCACCCGTTCTGAGCGGCCGAGCTGTAGAGCTTGGCGCGGCCTTCGCTGTCGGCACGAAGGAGCCCTTCCAAGCTGAACTCGGCGAAGATCCTGCCGCGCTCGCCCGGTGCCACGAGGGCGCGGTTCATGCTCGCCTCGATCCGGATCAGCAGCGGCCGCAGGCTGGTGGTCAGCCACGCGAGGATCAGCGACTCGATCCCGGTCCCCCAGGCGGTGACGCCGTTGGCGGCGTGGCCGATGAGGATGGGAGGCACGCCGAACAGCCGGGCGATTTCCTCGATATGCAACCCGCGCGAGGCCAGCAGCTCGACGTCCTTCGCCGGAAGGGAGACGGCCTGCCAGGTGAAGGTGTCACCCTCAAGGATGCCGATCCGGCCCGCGTTCTCGCTCCCCTGCATGGGCTCCACCAGGACCTTCCGGGCCTGCGCGCGCTGCTCTGGCGTGAGGGAATTTTTCGAGAGGAAGAAGCCGCCTGGCTTCATGCCGTTGGCGAACGTCCGCGCCGCGGCCTCGTCCGTGGCGATGGCGAGCCCGAGGGCCTGCCGGCCGTATTGGATCGGGCTGAGCCCCAGGTCGCCGCCAACCCCGAAGGCCCGAAGATGCCACACCTCGTCGGCCGTGTACGTCTCTCGGCCGCGCGGGTCGGAATAGATGAAGAGCAGTTCCCCGGTTTCGAGATGCCGACGAACCGTCATCCGCTCCGGGTTGAGCAGTTCGAGCGCTCGGACCTGTCCGGCCGATCGCGTCTTCAGCGCGAACGCATTGCCGTAGAGCATCAGGCAGCCGACCATGCTCTCCAGAAATTCGACGGCCGTCATGTCGGCGTTCGGCGACTGCCGGAGCAGGATGGACAGAGGATGGTCCGGGACTCGCTCATGGGTGCCGTCACGGCCCTCGCGGTAGACCGCCACCGGCAGGGTCGAAATCGTCGCCGCGGTCAGGCGGATGCAGGCCAGGGCCGCCGCCACCTGCAAGGTGGTTTCGGGCGTGACGGATTTCCCGGTCCACGTGCCGACGCCGGACCATTCGGACCAAGCCTTTACATCGCGCAGGCCGAGCGCCCGGCCGATCGTTGCGAGAATTCCCATCTACGCCCACACCATGTTCGACAGGAGGTCGGACACGTCGACCCGGGGTGCGGACTCAAGCCGCTTCGCCAGAGCCAGCGCCATGATCAGCGCCACGGCGCCGTCGATCCGCACAGGGCCGCGGGCGTTGCCCTTCGCCTTGTCGATCTTGAGATTGCCGGCCGGATCCGGGACCGTGATCGCGTTGGCGACGGCGGCCGTGAGCACCGGATGGTTGCCGTGCCGGATCGCGCCCGTGAGCGCCGACTCAGCGAAGCCCTCGACGGCCGGCCCCATGTCGCGGAAGCCCTGCCCCCATTCGGTGAGCGGCACCGTGCACCCGGTGTCCGCCAAATCCTGCCGGAATTGAGCGATCCGCCAGCGGTCGAAGGCGATCCCGCGGAGGTCGAATTCCTCCGCCAGCCGCGCCACCTCCGCCGCAACCCAATCCGTGCGGATCACCGGGCCCGGGATCGCCATCATGTGGCCAGCGGCGATCCATTCCTTGAACCTCTCGGCCTCTGCCGCGGTGCGCGCGGCCAGCGCGCCTTCCGGGGTCCAGAATTGCGGCAAGGCATCGAATCCCCCATCCTCGCGGGGGAAAATCAGGCACAAGGCGGTCAGATCGCGTGAGCCGCTGAGGTCCAACCCGCCGTAGCAGACACAGCCCCGCAAGCTGGCGCGGTCGACGGGGCCGGCGCCCATCCGCCACACGCCGGCCGTCACCAACCGGGCTTCCGGGTCGGCCTCGGCGCGCTGATTGGCCCGGAGATTTCGGAACCGGCTCTGGAACGCCGGGATGCGCTTCGCTTGCTCCAGCTCATCGGCCAGGGTCCGCTTGTCGAGGAAGATCCCGGCCGCCGGGTTGGCTCTCAGCAGCGTCGGGAGGTCGAATGGGTCGGCCTCAGGCGGGACGCACGTCAGGTCGACCAGGATTGACGGATCGACGCCACTCAACCCGTCGTCGATCATGCGGCTGAGCACGTGATCATCGTCGGGGGCTTGCGTCGAGATGACGATCCCGAGCGACTCGGCCCGCTTGCCCATCGCGGTCCGCAGGTTCTCCAGCAACTCGGCGCTCTGTACCTGCGCCAGCTCATCGAAAATCCACAGCGACGGGCTCAGACCGTGCGCGCGGCGGGCGTCGGCGCTGAGCGCCTCGTAAATCGAGCCCTGGCCGGGACCGCTCAGCACCTCGATGCGCTTGTGGAACCGGACGATGTTCGCCCGTGCCGCGAACGACGGCACCCGCAGGATCGTCGCCTCCATCTCGGCGAACAGGAGACCGGCCTGTTGGCGGTCGATCGCCGCGCTGAAGATTTCGCCGCGACCCTCGCTCTCCGGGCCCAGCAGGTGCGCGAGGCACAGGCCGGCGACCAACCCGGTTTTTCCGTTGCCGCGGGGCTCGCTCCGGATTGCCAGCCGGGTCTTGCGACGCCCCTTCCCGTCGACCGCGTACAGCGCCTCGACGAAGCGGCGCTGACCGGGCAGCAGACGCATCTTCTTCCCGGCCTTCACGCCTTTCGAGACCGGCAGGGCTTCGAGGAACGCGATTACCCGCTGAGCGCGCGTGAGACCGGGTTTCTCCCACGGGAATTTCCGGGGCCGGGCGGGCAGAGCAGCCGCAGCCGCCTTCAGCCGACCAGCACCGGGACCGCGCAGGCCCATTAGAGAGCGAGCCCTTGCGGAAAATCACGAGTCGAAACTAATTCTGAGGGCGGCTCCACCACCGGTCCGCCCCTCCTATCGCCTTGAGTTCGGACCGGCCTACCCTTGACGTCGGCAGGGGCAGCTTGCTCGGCGGGCGACAGCGCGAGCGCGGCTTCCTGCTGCCAGGCCAGCACGGCGCCGTGATAGCGCAGGGCCGCCGTGTCGCCCTCGGCCTCTGCCTTCACGAGGTCGACCACCAACACGGGGGTGCGCTCGATCAGGCTCTTCAGCCACTCGACGTCCGCCATGATCAGGATCTCACGGGCTGTGCGATGAAGCTGCTACCGGGGCGCACGGCGCGCACCTCACGGGATCGGCCACTGCCCTGCATTCCCGAGGGCGGGATGAAGATGCAGGGGTGAAGGTCAATGGGCGGGTTGAGGCCATCGCTCGCCGCGGGCGGGGCAGCGGGCGCGCCAATGGTGATCACCCATCCTCTCGGGCCGTGCACCTCGCACACCAGGATAAGCGACCGCTCGCCGTCGAGGCCGGCCGGGATGGCGATCGGATCGCTGGGTGCGAAGAACGCATCGGCCGGCGGGCTGGCGTTATCGTCGTCTCGCGTCACGGTGCCCGTGGCGATCGGCGGGCCGAGCAGCGCGGCATTGGGTGCGGCCCACGGCTCGAACAGCCGGCACACCTCCCATCTCAAGGCGTGCTTCATTCCTCGCCCCCGGGCTGGCGCGGCCGAGCGATGCGGGGGCCGGCGGCGAGGGAAAGCGCGCGCGGCGACACGGTGGCCATGAGCCTGAGGCGCAGCGATGGTGCGGTCATGTGGAGTCCTTGAGGAACGGATGAGCCCTGTCGGCCGGCAAGCCATCGGCACCCACGGCGCTGGCGTAGCCGCGTCGCTCACGCTGCTGCGCGTCCCGGTTGTGGTGCTCAGCGCAGAGGCCGCGCCACAGGCTGCGATCCCAGAACACGGCCATGTTCCCGCGATGCGGCCGGGCGTGATGCACGTGCACAGCTTGGGCGGTGCAGCCCGGATGCGTGCATCGGGGATGCGCGGCGAGGTGAGCGGCGCGAGCCTTCTCCCATGCGCTGCCATAGCCGCGTTGGCGGGCGGTCGGCCTGGCCACGCTCAGGCCTCGCGATCGGAGGCAGATCGATCCTTCAACGCGCCGGCCAATTCGCTGAAAGCGGTGGCGGGCGGCTCGACGGGATCGACGTTCGCGCCGAAGATCGCAGCGACGCGGCAGGCAGCAGCGCACAGCTCAGCCTTGAGCTCTTCGTCATCAATCCGCACGCCGCTCGAGCTGCCGTCGTTGCGCTCTCCGCGCGGCGGGCTGGCCGTCATCTGGCCATCTCGCCTGCGCCAGAGCGTGGCGCCGAACAAGGTCAGGCCCGGGATCTTGGCGTCGAACGAGGCGACCATCCCGCTCAGCGCATTTCCGTCCTCTGCGCGCTTGGAGACACGAAGCCCAAGGATGCGCACGCGCGCCGCCGCGGTTTCAGCCATGGAGCGCGCCCTCAATCGGGCCGGCGGCCGTGAGCTGATCCAGCGCCTTCGCCACCTCGTCATCGTCCGCGCCGAGGTCGGTCAGCCTGCACAACACGCCCAGCGGCGACACGCGCACGCCGGCCGCGGCCATTTCGCTGATCACGCGCGCCAGGAGTGGCGGCCGTGCGGGGGCCGGCCGAAACTCCGGCGGCAATTCGGGCAAGCGCATCATCGGGGTTTCCCCAGGATGCCGACACGAGGATTCGCCACCCGGAATTAGCGGGCGGTGAATTTCGAATTAGCGGGTCGGGAATTGACGGGGCTGCGTCAGGCGCACCATTCCGTCTTGCAATTAAACTCGCTTGGATAGAGCCGGATCGCAAGCGCGCTTTTGCAAAACAATCTCATTTGGATTGTTATGAGGGGCGAATTTCGATTGGCCGCGCCGATGCTACTAGGCTCGCCTGTGCACGAATGTCGCAGGCTGTGCACGGGCTCGCAGGATCGCTCAGGAGGGCGGTCGGAAGCTCGGCGGCCTGGTCATAGCCGCGCGCCAACCGTGGCCGCTGGCGCCCCCACCTAGCGCACGGACGGGGCCGTCTAGAGATCGCCCTTAGCTCGGCGGTACTCATCCTCGGTGCAGGTGATCCGGTGCGCGGCGGATGTCCGGGATTTCCGGATGGTTCGATCCGAGCGACGGGAATTGCTCGCCGAATTGGCCTGCAACTGGATCGTCGCCTCTGCGCAGACATCACACATCGGGAACAGCTTCGAACTGCCCGGGGCTCGCCGACGCTGCGTGGCGGGTTCACCGCACCCGGCACACTCCTCAGCCACAACCTGAGGCGCCACAGCGACAGGCTCAGCAGCGGGCGTCACATCGGCAGCCCGCAGAGCTACACCTAGCTCCGTCCCGGCAGCCCTCTGCCCTGATGCTGAAGGGGAGAGTGAAGGTGATAACCATGCATCTGCGGCAGTGGCTTGTGTAGCGAGATGCAGGGGGTCACTTATTGGCTTCCGGCGTTCCGCGCGCTGTTCCTTGTGCTGAGAATGCAGGGTCTCAATTCCCGCCTTCCGCAGGCTTTTGCGCCGCTCCTGCACCTCCCGGCGACCGTCCGCCAAATGGCGCACGCGGGTCATCACGCCCTGCACGTTGTCCGCTCGCACTGAATAGCGTGAGGCGTTGAGACCGCTGCCCGGGACATATTCGAGCCAGCCCAAATCGCGCAGGCGCTTCCGGGTGCGGTAGATGGTGGTATCGATGGCGAAGCCGTGCACCTCGTCGCGGATACGCGAGTCGTAGACGATCGCGATCCCGGTTTCCCGGTTCGCCTCGTGCAACAGGTAGATCAGCAGGCGCGCGCTCGCGGCCGGGATCCGCTTGTCCGCGATGATGGCGCGTTGAACGTCGAGCTTCCAGGAGGTCCAAGAGCGGGTGGCGTCCCGTTCAGCTACCTCCGCGGCGGTGGGCGCCGGCTTGACCTTGCGGGGCTTCTTAGGCGGCTTTGACGCCTTCTCCTCGGCCATGCTGCCGATCCTCGCCGCCGGCCCCTCGCGCCGCGTTGGTGGCTACAGAGGCGCCGTCGAGGGCGGCGTCATCGTCCAACCCGGCGTGCGAGGCTGAGCGGATCGCTTCGGTTAGGATCTGCCGCAGGCGCATCGCCTGCCCCACGGTCATGTCGAGGCTGCTGACGCCGTGCGCCGCGCCGCGCATCTTCCGCCACATGCTGACGTGTACCCGAACCGCATCGCCGCGCCGCGTGGCGGTGACGACGGCCTGCCCGTGGTTCTGGGTATTCACCGCCTGCTTGTGAGCGACGTCGAGTTTCGAATTCGGGCGCATGATGGCACCTCAAATAAAATTTCGGCCCACACTCTAACGCATTAAATTGAAATTGAAACGCCCGGCTGTGAGACCGGGCGCATCAAACCGCAAATTTGCGGTTTGATCAGTGCACCAGCTCGGCGAGCTGCACGCGGGGATGCGGCGGCAGAAAGGCCGGAAGATCCTCGAGCCCGAGGATCCGGCTGCGGAAGATCCAATGCTTCGGGTGATCCGGCTCCGTCGACCCCGCCTGAAACACGCCTCGCTTCGTCCCCGTCTCGTCCTCCAGCAGGAACACGAAGACGATGTGCCAGGACTTGTCGGGCCCCCAAGTGCGTCGGCGAGCGACGTAATAGCCGTGAGACAGCGCCCGGCCGCGCACGGCGATGATGTTGAGGCCGTCAGCCCCTTCGGTGATCCGCTGTCCCATCAGCGCGCCCCCAGCGAAGCCGACGCCTCGCGGGCGGTGGCGAACGTGCCGACGCGCTCGCCGCTGATCCGGAACGCGGCCCACTCGCCCCGCCGGTGGTAGACGTGGCCCCGGCAGGACGCCCCCTCTCCTACGGTCAGGATCCGTTCATCCAGCGTGACCGTAGATGCGGGCGCCCTGCTGATCCCCGGGAATCGGGAGTGTGTGGTAGATGCGAAAATAGCCATGAAACGCCCTCCGGTGGCGTGAGTGGTCAGGCCGGGCGGGGCGCTGGAACGCTCCGTTCGGCCGTCAGGGAAGTGGTCCCTGAGGCACCATTATCTGATCGTCAAAGGTTGACAGTCAATTCCCTGGAGCCCAGAAATGGCGCCAGAGGCACCGGAATGCACATCACCAGCGAACAGATGCGCGCCGCCCGCGCCCTACTGCGGTGGGACCAGAAAGCGCTGTCCGAAGCCTCTGGCGTACCTCTGACCACGCTCAAGCGCGTCGAGGCGCAGAGCGGACCTCTGGCCGCGCATGGTCGAACGATCGCCGCGCTACAGGGCGCATGCGAGCGCAACGGCATCATCTTCCTGAACGATGGCGAGCCCGGCGTCCGCCTGCGGAAACCGTAGCCGTCGATCAGCGGTGATGGAGGAGTGGGGAGGGTGCGGGAGCCGCCGGAAAAAACCGTTGCGGCTCAGAAGGGCCCGAATAGGGCGGTGCGGGAACTAAGGCGCTGATTTCTCAGCGTTGTCCCTTAACTGCTCGGGGAGCCATCCTCAACTCCATCGCTTCGGATCGCCGGCCTCTCCGGGGCCGTTCCCGCACGGGACCGGCCGGCGAGAGCGCGCTGCCGACGCCGCGCCCTGAGCGCATGCCAGCGGTGCACGTCGTTCCGCAACGCAGCCTGTCATCTCGCGTTTGCGAGATAGGACGGCGGCCGCGGGCGATCTCGCGCGGCGCGCCGAGGACACGCATGTGCTCGATCAGGCCACGGGGCCAGCGCTCCTGACCCTCTCCCTCATCACCGGCTCGATCAAGCCGGCCCGCTTCAAGGCCGGCGGCGCGATCGAGATCGCGCTGCTGTCGACCTGCGTGGTCAGCGGCGCCCTCGGCGTTGCCGGCCTGTTCGCGTGAGGGGCGGCGCGGTGCCGAGCCTCACCCTCCCGCTGATCGCGGCCTGCGTCTTCACCATCGGTGGCTACGTCATCCTGAGGTTGGAGCGGCAGGCCGAGCCCATCGGCGACGGCCTGTTCGCCGCGTTCGCGATCCTCGCGATGGTGACCGGCGCCCTGGCCCTCGGCCGGGTCGCCGCCCCGCCCCACTCCCACGCGCGGGCCGCATCGTCCCAGGGCGGGCCTCCGCCGAGCCCGGCGCTGCCGGGCCGGGGGGTATTCTCCGCGGACGCTCCGGTACCCTGAGGAGCCGTCGATGACGGGCCTCGCGCGGTTCCTCGGTGCGAGCCCGCCGGAGCGTGCCGGACACGCCGCGCCCGAACTTCTCCCGTGCCCGGCGGTTCGCCGAGCATGCCTTCCGCCGGACCGGGCACGTTTCCGGCCCGGCAGGGCACGCGCTTCAGCAGGAGGACAGCCCATGGCCGACGACACCGAGCGCGCGACGAGCGAGCGCGAGACGCCGGAGGACCTGACCCCGGACCGGCCTCGCCTGACCCCGCAGGGCCACGCGAGCGGCACGGAGACCGGCGAGGACAGCACCGATCCGCGGGGCGGTGCCAAGCAGGGCCAGGGCGACAAGGCCGAGGGCTAGGAGCGCTCGCCGCCGAAGGGGATGCCGGTTCGGCGAAAGAGCGCGCGTCAGGACAAGGGGACTGGGAACCGTTCCCGATCGCGTTGCGCACGGTCCACGACAGTTCGGCGTTTGCGTCGGCCGATCCCACCACCCCCCTCATCCTGAGGCGGCGTCGCGCAGCGGCGCCCTCGAAGGAGCACTCCAGCCGGCCGCGCGATCCCTGGAGGTCTCCTTCGAGGCCCGCTCTCGCGGGCACCTCAGGATGAGGGGGAGGGTTGGGGATGAGGTGGAGGGTCGGAAACGCTCCTCGGCTCGCCGCGTCGTGGACCGTGTGCAACGCGATCGGGCGCGGCTCCGGCGAGGCGGCGCTTCCCCGCGGGGGCGTCTCCCGGAGCCCGCGATCCCGGCGTCGACGCCTGCCCCACCCCTGCCTCGACGGGGCTGCCGAGCCCCATGCGCGATCCTAGACCTCGAAATCCGCCGCGCCGCTCTCGTCCGTCGGCCAGAACAGGACCCGCGGGCACGAGAACAGATACCCTTCCGCCATGTCGCGCTGGACGATCTGCGAGCCGTCCCAGATCTCGGTGTGCTCGAACTTCCCCTTCGGCGGAAAGCCCCTCCGCAGCCCGTGGCGGAAGATGAGCACCCCCGGGATCCCGCCGATCGCGCCCTTGACGTCGGCCGGCTTCGTCTTCGGACCCTGGAGGTTCTCGCCGTCGCCGTAGGGGACGGCCAGGAACTCCTCGACCTCGTCCGTGGCCAGGAGCGCGCGCCACCCGCGCCCGCCGGGGAACGCCGCGGTCGACCGGCGCCAGCTCTTGGCCGGGACCGCGAGTCCGGCCCCGCAGAAGGCCCGGCTGATCTGCACGCAGCAGGGCGTGCCGGGGATCCCCTTCATGACCGCCTGGACGTCGGGCCAAGTCGAGTCCTGCTTGTCCCGCCGCGCGTAGTACTGGATCAGTTTGTCCGCTGATACGGGAATGGTACCCACCGGCGATCTCCAAACGCAATCGGCGTGATGCGCGGGCGCAGGCGATGCCAGATCGATCGCCGCGGGCTCAGGAACGGATCTGCTTCGACTCCGACAGCCTCGACAAGTCTCGGGCGCGTCTCGAATCGGCGCGCGCCCGGACACGATACAAGACCTGCCGAACTCGGTCTGGCAAGCGGCCCGCGCGCCGGGGCGGATGCAGGTTCGGCGGGCGCATCGGCGCGGATGTCTTCGGGAGATGCGGCCGGTCCCGGCCGGAGCGCGCGGGAATAGAGATTTCGCGCAGGTGCGCGCGGGGTCTCACGGCACGCGAGGTCTCACGGCGCGCGAGGTCTCACCCCCACAGCTTGCGCAGCGCCCACACCATCGCGACGACCGTCCCGCCCCCGACCGGCGCGAGCAGGCCCATGGCGGCGATCAGCAGGATCAGCAGCGTCGCGGGATCGCCCGGCCGCTTCCGGGGCCGCGGCGGCTCCCGGCGCGGCGGGATCGCGCGGTCTTCGGGTGGGAGGAACATCGCCTTCCAGGTAGCGCGGCCCGGGCTCGCTCACAGGGCGCGGGCATCGGTCCGAGTTGGCACCGGCCGGCGCGATCGGCCACGCTCGCCGTGGCGCCCCCTCTCGGTTGGGCCACGACCGGTGCCGGGTCGCCTGCACCGCCGCACGACGGTCGCGAGAGCCGCCGACGGCGTCTTGGCGGGCCGTTCCTGGCGGGCCGCTACGGGCGGGATGCGGGGGCCGGGCTCTGCGGCGACGATCCGGGCTGCGCCGGGGCCTGCGGGATCGTGTTCTGGGGCGGCGAGGGTTGCCGCGGATCGGGCGCGGTCGCCGTCTGATCGGTCTGAAGGGTCTGGTTGGCCTGCGTCTGGATCTGGTCGGCGGTCTGCTGGCTGATCAGCCCGTAGGACACGGCCGCCGCCAGGGCCACGGCGATGACGGCGCCGATGATCGTCTTCGTGAGCCTGCTCTGCATGGCGCTTCCTCGATCGTCTCCGTCCACAGGTAGGGCGAGGGCGTGCCGGGACAGCCTGCCGCCGACGGGACCGGCGTCAGCGCGCCACAGGCCGCGGGCGCGACGGGCGGGCCGCGGGCGCGTTGGCTTCCCGCCACCCGTGAGACTGCCCGTGAGACCGTCCATGACCCTGCGATCCGAGACCCCGCCCCCGCCCGCCGACATCGATCTCGGCGCGCCGCCGCCGTCCGACCACCCGACCGTGGCGCAGCTCAAGGCCGACATCGACAGCGGGCGCACCGGCGACAAGGTCCGCCACGGCGATGTCGGCATGGCCATGCTCGGCACCTGCGACGAGGCCGGCGGGACACCGCCGACGCCGCAGCGGGTCAAGCTGGCGCGGGCGAACGAGGCGGCCTCCGAGCGCGTGCGGCGCGCGGCCGACCCGCACGGAACCCGGCGCTGGACGCTCCCGGTGTATCTCGGCGCCGTGGCGGCGATCGCGGTCGTTCTGGTCGGGGCACTGCTTCTGATACGGTGAGAGCCGGCACGGAGGTCCGCCGCGATTCGCGGGCGGCGTCGCCTGCCCGGAGCGCGCATGCTGAGAGTGATCGCCGTCCTCGCCGTCGCGGTGTCGTCGCCGGCCGCCGCGGCGCAGAGCGTCGCGTTCCGCTGTCCCGGCGGGGCGACGCTCGTCGCGCAGTTCGACGCGGCGAACCCGCAGGCCCCCGCCACGGTCCGCCCGCCCGCCGGGCCCGAGCTGACGCTGGCCGCGCAGCCGTCGGGGGACGGCTTCCTCTACGGCGACGGCCGGCACGCGCTACGCGGCCGGGGCGAGCAGGTGACCTGGACGGCGCCCGGCGCCGCGCCGATCACCTGCACCGCGGCCCGCTGACCGCGGCGGCCCCGCCCCGGACCGTCCGGAGCCCCGCTCTCAGCGGATGCGGGCCGCGCGGACCTTCGCCAGCAGGCCGCGCGCGCCGAGCAGCCGGCCGCGCATCTCCGGGGAGAGGAGCGATTTCGCCAGATCGTACTGGGCGCTCAGCATCGCGTAGCGCGGCGATGCGCGGCTGACGGCGTAGCGCGGCACGGGGGTGAGGCCGAAGCGGGACAGGAACACCCCGGCCTCGGGCGTGTGGTAGCCGTCCATGTCGAATTGCAGGTTCCGCGCCGCGGCGTACCGCATCGCCTCCCAGATCAGGACGCTGTTGGCGACGTAGTCGCCGGCCTCCGGGTCGCGGCAATTAAGCCAGTAATAGACGGAGCGCTCGTCCAGGAGCAGGACGGCGCTGGCCACGTCCCGGCCCTGCCTGTCGTGCGCGGACAGGACCGTGCCCTGGCCGCGCTCGTGGGCGGCGCGGAAGATCCGTCGGAGCGCGTCGTAGTCGTAGGAATTGCGGAACGCGCGGCTGCGGATGAACGCCCGCGACAGGCCGATGTAGCGCTCGATGTCGCCGTGCTCGACCGCCGCGACGCGCTTCAGCCCGGATCGGATGTTGTAGCGGATCTTCTGATCCATGCCCGCCATCCCGTCGCTCGCCATCCCGTCGTCCGCCATCCCGTCCCGGCACGGCACCGACCGGAACGTGTAGGTCGGGGTCACCGCGAAGCCGGCCAGGCCGTGGGCGAGGACGAGGTCGCTCTCCGGCGGCAGCGTGTAGGCGAGGTCGTCGTGGGCCGGGAGCTGCGCGACGAGGCCCTGCAACGCCCTGACCTGCGCCGGCAGGGGGTTCTTCGGCCGCACGCTGCCGAACGTGATCTGCGGGCTCCACACCCGGGCGAGCCGCGGCATCGCCAGCCGCCGGAGGCCCCAGGCCCGGTGCGGGACCACGGTCAGATGCGCGCGGCAACTCGCGCCGTCCGCGAACGCGATCTGCCGAACCGCACCGTCGGTGGCCGCGCCGATCCACCACGGTTGCTCGAAGATTGACGCCATGCGGATCGATTGAATGTTGGCCCGCCTCCGATCGCAGGCTCATACGTCGCAAGTGAGAAGATTTCTTTATCGGGCGGGGTGCCGGCGATCGCGGTATCTCCCCAGCCGCGGGTCCAACGCGCTCGGCGCGCGGCCCTAGAGCCGGTCCCGATCGCGTTGCAATCGTGCACGGCTCCAAGCCCTTGTTTTGACGCGCTCTCCGCCGAGCCGGTGCCCACCTCGGCGGAGAGCGCCCTAGCGCCGGTCGAGCCAACGCCGCAGCCTGAGCTGCCAGATCTGGAGGGCGATCTCCGCGCGCCAGATCGACCGCGCGATCCGATCCGCCCATGCGGGCGCCGGGTCGCCGCGCGGATGGAGTTCGATCGGCATCGGCGATCATCCGGGTTCGCGGGCCGGCGGCAGGCCTCCCGCAAGACCCGGGTACGGGGCGGACCGCGCCGCCGGAAGTGGGGCGGACTACCGCCCCGCGCCTCATCCCGCCTCGACGCGGCATGATCCGGCCGCAAACGCGTCCGACCGTGCGCGGAGGCGCGCCGCGGGGGGCATCATGAAGCGTATCGCGATCCTGGTCCTCGGACTCGTCTGCCTCGCCGCGTGCGCTTCGGCGCCGCAGCACAAACCCTCGCGGTTCGATGTCGAGGCCGCCTCCGCGAGCCGCCTGCGCTGAGGCGGCGGTCCCGTCGCCACTCCGGCGCGCGGCGCCCGCCGGGCAGGGCTCCGAACTCGGGGTAACGCCGGGCCACCTCGGCTGCGATCCACCACCGCCGTCATTCCGGGGCCGCGCAGCGGAGCCCGGAATCCAGAACCACAGGGCGTGCCGGGCATGGCTGTGGTCGGCGGCTCTGGATCCCGGGCTCGCCTCCGGCGCCCCGGGATGACGGAGCATGTGTCAGAATCGGCGACACACACGCTGCGGCTGTGTCGCGTTCATCCGAGTTCGGAGCCCTGGCCTGCCAGGCCGGCATGTTGCGCCTGCTCAGCGATTGTTCCGCAGTGCAGCGTGCGGGCTCGCACGTCGCGGGCGCACCCGGCTCCCCATCTCCCGATCACACGGTCGCCGGTCACACGGTCGAACACGTGCCCGGACCACCGGGCCGCGCCGTCTCCAGGAGTTCCAGTCCCGCCATGTTCACGCGCGTTCTCGCCCGCATCGCCGTCGCCGCCGCCCTCGCCGCCCCGGCCACGATCGCCCTCGCCCAGGACGTCGCGCCGTTCGGCCGCGCCCCGGCCGTCGAGCGCGGGGTGCCGGTCACGCCCGGCGACGTCCTCGTCACCGGCTCGATCGGCGTCCCCGGCGCGCCGTTCGACCGCTGCCCAGGCGATTCGGCCGCCGAGGGGAACGCCAACCAGCAGAACCGGCCGGTCAAGCAGTACGGCCAGACCGCCGGCGGCTACCGCTGCTGACCGGGGCGCGCACGATGCTGAAGGGATTCTCCTACGCGATGATCGCCGCCTTCGCGGGCGGCGTCGCCCTGGCCGTCGCCGGCTCGGCGAGCGTCCTCCTGGGCTCGTGAGGTTGCGCCGCGGGGTGGACGCCGGAGCCGTCCGCCGTTCTCCCCGCGCCCGCCCTGGGAAAAAGTCGCTCCCGCCGCGATGACCGAAATGCCGCGCGGCACCCGCCACCATTCCGCTCGTTGCCCTGCTGAACGGACGGCCGCGGACGGCGTCCGGCGCGGCAGGAGTGCGATGCTCGGAAGCGACCTGATCCCGTGCGGCCTGTTCCTGGCCGGCATCCTCCTCTCGGCGGTCGCCGAGACCAGGCTGCGCAGCCCGAGCGGCCCCTCGTGGCGCGCCGGTTTCCTGACCGCCGCGGGCGTCGGCCTCGTCTTTTGCGCCTGCGCCGTCGCGATCCGCTGAACCGCGGCATCGCGCCACGACTTGTCCGGGTATGGTGCCGATCCGCGCACCGGATCAGGGCACTGCCATGGGATCGATGAACATGCTGATGGTCGGGTGCGGCCTCGTGCTGGCCGGCTTGGCCGCCGAGAACCTCGCCGCGCGCCGCTGGCTCGCCGCGGGCCGGCCGGCCTCCCTCGACGTGCTGACCGTCCTCGCCTTCGCCCTGCCCGCCGCCGGCCTCGGCGTGATGGCGGCGGTGTCCGTCTGAAGGCCGCCGTGGCGGAGGACGGTCCGCTCAGGGAAAGTTCGTCAAGCGTTAAGCCTGTTGCCGTAGCCCGACCGGATCCCGCGGGAACGGTGCCATGGCGCGACTCGGCAAGATCCTCCTCGACGGCGCGGCGCTCGCCCTCGTCGGCGTCGCCCTGGGCGCCGCGGTCTCCGGCTACGTCGGCAACATGCCCGATCCGGCGCCCGTCCTCGCCGGGCAGCCGGTGATCTGGGACGACCCCGCGGTCACGGGATCGATCGCGCCGCCG
This sequence comes from Methylobacterium amylolyticum, assembly GCF_030700245.1. GTDB lineage: Bacteria > Pseudomonadota > Alphaproteobacteria > Rhizobiales > Beijerinckiaceae > Methylobacterium. Next base: position 123,754 of record NZ_JAUYZI010000006.1, on the reverse strand, counting down.
TCCGGGGCCCCGTCCGGGTCCACCTCCGCCGAGACGGCGTCGGGGGCCGGGGACGGGCGGGCCTGGATCGATCCGCCCCGCCGCAGGGCCCGGCCGGCCGCGCGCGGCGACGGCTGAGCGGGGCCCGGCATCCGCCGCGCGGCCGGTGCCGTCCCCGCGCGGGGAGACGCCGCGATCCCGGCAACGGACCGTTAACCACGTGCGCGAATCCTGGCCGCGTCATCCGAGCGGCGAGGCAAGCATGGCGTCTGCACCCACCCGACCGATCACGGCCACCCTGGCGAAGTACCCGATCCCGATCGGGTTGATCTCGGCGCTCTACCGCGCCGACGCGGACGAGTTCGACAGGATGGTCGCGGCGATGCCCGAGTACGGGCGGGCGCGGGTGGCGGCCTACTGCGCCGAGAACGCGCGGCTCCAGCCGCTGGGCCTGAAGGTGGCCCGCACCTGCGAGGAGGCGGCGCTGATCCGCGCGGCCGGCGCGGCGGTCGGCGCCAGCCTGTTCACCCGCTCGCGGGTCGAGGCCGCCACGGCCCATTGAGCTTCCCGCCGCCCGAGGTTTTTCAACAGCACCGGAGGTTATCGGCGCGGATAGCCCTTGATTCCGGCGATACTATCCTGATGTACGGAGTGCGGCCGCCGCATTCGCGGACGTGTCGCCCCCATCAGGTGAAAGTAGAATGACGGAAGACACGATCGGCCAGGGACGGGACTACATCGAGCTCGCGGGCGACATCGTTGCGGCCTACGTGTCGAACAACCCGGTGCCGGCATCTGAGCTGCCGGCGCTGATCGCCAGCGTGCACGCGGCGATCCGCGGGCTCGGCGCGGGCGCCACCGCCGCGGCACCCGCCGAGGCCGAGATCGAGAAGCCGACCCCGGCGCAGATCCGCAAGTCGATCCAGCAGGACGGCATCGTCAGCTTCCTCGACGGCCGGGCCTACAAGACGCTCAAGCGCCACCTGACCAGCCACGGCCTGACCCCGGACGGCTACCGCGCCCGCTACGGGCTGCCGGCCGACTACCCGATGGTGGCCCCGGCCTACAGCCAGGCGCGCTCGAACCTCGCCAAGGCGATCGGTCTGGGCCAGCCCGGCGCCATGGCCGAGCGCGAAACCCGCGGCGAGGGCATCGGGGACGGCAAGGGCGAGACCGACGGCGAGCCCAGGGGACGCCGCAAGGCCGCCTGACCCGCGCCGCGGCGCCGACGGCACGCCGCCGGTCACAGACGGCGGCGGCTGAAAGGCATAACGGCGCCGCTTGCCCCCGCGCCCGACCGGCGCGCCGTTGACAGCGGGGCTTGAGCGGATATCGAAGCGGGCGAACGACAAGGATCGGCGCGTCGACGCGGATCCGAGGAAACGCCGGGCCCCTTCCCCGCGGCCCGCAACCGGAAGGCCGCCCCATGCTCCTGTCCCGCCGCCGCCTGCTGTCCGCCGGCTCGACGGCCGTCCTCGCCGGGGCGATCGGTGCCCCGCACGTCGCCCGGGCCCAGAAGGCCGAGTTCACCTACAAATACGCCAACAACCTGCCCGACACGCACCCGATGAACATCCGGGCGCGGGAGATGGCCGAGGCCCTGCGCACCGAGAGCGGCGGCCGGTTCGACCTCAAGGTCTTCCCGTCGAGCCAGCTCGGCTCCGACACCGACACCCTGAGCCAGCTCCGCGCGGGCGGCGTCGAGTTCTTCACGCTCTCGCCGCTGATCCTCTCGACGCTCGTGCCCAACGCCTCGATCAACGGCATCGGCTACGCCTTCCCGGACTACGACAAGGTCTGGGCGGCGATGGACGGGGAACTCGGCGCCTGGGTGCGGGGCCACATCGCCAAGGTCAACCTCGTGGCGATGGACAAGATCTGGGACAACGGCTACCGCCAGACCACCTCCTCCACCCGGCCGATCGCGAACCCCGACGACTTCAAGGGCTTCAAGATCCGCGTCCCCCCGTCGCCGCTCTGGACCTCGATGTTCAAGGCGTTCGACGCCGCGCCGACCTCGATCAACTTCAACGAGGTGTACTCCTCGCTCCAGACCAAGATCGTCGAGGGGCAGGAGAACCCGCTGGCGGTGATCGCCACGGCGAAGTTCAACGAGGTGCAGAAGTACTGCTCGCTCACCAACCACATGTGGGACGGCTACTGGTTCCTGGCCAACCGCCGCGCCTGGGAGCGCATCCCGGAGGACCTGCGCACGATGGTCGCCCGGCACATCAACGACGCCGGCATGAAGGAGCGTGCGGACGTCGAGAAGCTCAACGCCAGCCTCCAGGGCGACCTGACCAAGGGCGGCATGACCTTCAACAAGCCGGACCCGGCCCCCTTCCGCGACAAGCTGCGCAAGGCCGGCTTCTACACCGAGTGGAAGGGCCGCTACGGCGACGAGGGCTGGTCGATCCTCGAGAAGTACTGCGGGAAGCTGTCCTGATGCGGACGGGGGCGCGGCAGGGCTTGGCGCGGCAGGGTTTGCGGCGATGAGCGCGGCCCTCGCGCCCCGGGGCGGGGTCGCCCCCTGCTCGCGGCGGGTGATGAACCTCGCCTACTTCCTGCGCCGCTCGGCCGGCCGGCTGCGCGACGCGGTCGGCCTCGTGTGGGGCGAGAAGACCTGGACCTGGGGCGAGATCGACGCCCGGGTCGACGCGATGGCCGCAGCCCTCGGCGCGCGCGGCGTCGCCAAGGGCGACCGGGTGCTGGTGCAGGCCCGCAACGGCAACCAGATGTTCGAGTCGATGTTCGCCTGCTTCCGGCTCGGCGCGGTCTGGGTGCCGGCCAATTTCCGGCAGACGCCCGCCGAGGTCGCCTACCTCGCCAAGGCGAGCCATGCCTCGGCGCTGATCTGCGGCTCGGTGTTTCCCGACCACGCCGCCGCGATCCGCGCGGCCGTGCCCGACCTGCGGGTCGTGGTGGAGATCGGCGGCACGCGCTTCGGCGAGGATTACGACGCCCTCGTCGCCGACCATGCCGGTCAGGCCGCGCCGACCGCGGCGGTCGAGCACGACGACCCGTGCTGGTTCTTCTTCACCTCCGGCACCACCGGGCGGCCGAAGGCGGCGGTGCTCACACACGGCCAGATGGCCTTCGTGGTCACCAACCACCTCTGCGACCTGATGCCGGGCACCACCGAGGCCGACGCCTCCCTGGTGGTGGCGCCGCTCTCGCACGGGGCCGGCATCCACCAGCTCACGCAGGTGGCGGCCGGCGCCAAGACGGTGCTGACCGCGGGCGAGCGGCTGGACCCGGAGGAGGCCTGGGCGCTGGTCGCGCGCTGGCGGGTCGCCAACATGTTCACGGTGCCGACCATCGTGAAGCTGCTCGTCGAGCACCCGGCGGTCGACCGCCACGACCGGTCGAGCCTGCGCCACGTGATCTACGCCGGCGCGCCGATGTACCGCGAGGACCAGAAGCGGGCGCTCCACGCGCTCGGGCCGGTGCTGGTGCAGTATTTCGGTCTGGGCGAGGTGACGGGCAACATCACCGTCCTGCCGCCGCGCCTGCACGCGGCCGAGGACGGCGCGGGCGTCAAGGTCGGCACCTGCGGCTTCGAGCGCACCGGCATGCAGGTGGAGATCCAGGACACGCAGGGCCGGGCGCTGCCGGCGGGTGAGACCGGCGAGATCTGCGTGTGCGGCCCGGCGGTGTTCGCGGGCTACTACGACAACCCGGAGGCCAACGCGGCGGCGTTCCGCGACGGCTGGTTCCGCACCGGCGACCTCGGCCATCTCGACGCCGAGGGCTTCCTGTTCATCACCGGCCGCGCCTCGGACATGTACATCTCCGGCGGCTCGAACGTGTACCCGCGCGAGACCGAGGAGAAGCTCCTCAAGCACCCGGACATCGCGGAAGCCGCGATCCTCGGCGTGCCGGACCCGGCCTGGGGCGAGGTCGGCGTCGCCGTCTGCGTGCGCCGCCCCGGCGCCACCGTGGCGGAGGCCGAGCTGATCGCGTGGCTCGCGGCGGAGGTCGCCCGCTACAAGCTGCCGAAGCGGGTGTTCTTCTGGGACGAGCTGCCGAAATCCGGCTACGGCAAGATCACCAAGCGGGCGATCCGCGAGGGGCTGGAGGCCCGGGGCAGCCTGCCGCTGTAGCCGGCGGGCCGGCAAGCCCGGGTTTCGAAAGGGCGAGCCCTTTCGCGGGTGCAGGGCGCGAGCCCTGCGAGCAGGCTCAGGGCTCTGCCCTGAGAACCCGCCGAAGGGCCGAGGGCCCTTCGGGATCCCGTTGTTTCAGCCCCGGAAGGCCGCCTCCATCTCCCGCCGGAAGCGGATCGCCTCGTTGCCGTCGTCGAACTGCACGTCCGCCCAGCGCACCGGCTGGCCGGCGGCGACGGGGCCGGTGAGCGTCAGCCCGTGGGCGAGGCCGATCGGCAGGCCGCCGGCCCGGAGCGAGGCGGCGGCCGGCATCAGCCGGCCGTAGACCATGAAGCCGCCCTCCCCGTCGAGGCGCTCGCCGGGCTTGAGGTCGCGCTTGGCGGTGGCGACCACGTCGCCGCTGAAGGTCCGGGTGGTGCCGGTCGGCTCAGCCCGGACCATGATGCTCGCCACCGAGATCCCGAGCTCCAGCCCGATCAGGTGGTAGGGCTTGTACATGGCGCTGTAGCGCCCGCTCGAATCCGTCTTCAGCCCGTACTGCTTGAAGCAGTCCCGCACGTAGGACGAGGGCGCCTCGAAGACCGCGTAGACGCCCCAGCGCAGGTCGCGGAACACGGGCCGCCCGTCCCGCTCGATCGAGGAGACCACCTCCACCGTGCCCTTGCGCGCGAGCTGGCCGCCGTCGGCGCGCGGCCGCAGCACGTCGGGCAGGTCGTCGACCCCGCAGGCCGGGAACAGCAGGCCCTCGTCGGCGGGCTGGAGGTCGCAGGCATTGGCGACGGCCGCCATCTCCAGCGCCGACTTGGTGCCGTCGAGGAAGGAGTTGAACATCTGCGGGTTGAAGTCGCCGCCGGCCACCTGCTCCTCGGTGAAGCCGTAATGGCCCCAGACCGTGTCCGGGGTCGAGGCGTGGTAGATCGGCAGGTACTTCGTGCCCTTGCCGGCGCAGACCACCTCGAAGCCGGCCGTGCGCGCCCAGTCGACGATCTCGGCGATCAGCGCCGGCTGGTCGCCGTAGGCGAAGGAGTAGAGGATCCCGGCCTCGGCCGCCCGCCGGGCGAGCAGCGGGCCGGCCAGCGCGTCGGCCTCGACGTTGACCATCACCACGTGCTTGGCGTGGCGGCAGGCGAGCAGCGCGTGGCGGATGCCGGCGCCGGGGTGGCCTGTGGCCTCGACGATCACGTCGATCCCGTCGGCGGCGATCAGCGCCTCCGCATCCTCGGTGACGAAGGTCGTGCCCTTGGCGAAGGCGTCCGCCAGCGAGGCGGCCCGCGCCCGCTCCGGCTCCCAGCCGACCCGCTCGCACGAGGCCCGGGCCCGCTCGACGTTCAGGTCGGCGATGCCGGCCACGTGCAGGCCGCGGGTGCGCGGCGCCTGCGACAGGAACATCGAGCCGAACTTGCCGGCACCGATCACGCCGACGCGGACGGGCTTGCCGGCCTCGGCCAGGGCGGCGAGTTTGAGGGACAGGCTCAACCGGCTACTCCTTCACGGCGCCCGTGAGCGCGGAGACGTAGTACTCGACGAAGAACGAGTACAGGATCACGAGGGGCAGCGACCCGAGCAGGGCGCCGGCCATCAGCGAGCCCCAGCGGTAGATGTCGCCGTCCACGAACTCGCTCACCACGGCGATCGGCACGGTCTTGTTCTGCGTCGAGGACAGGAACGTGAGCGCGTAGATGAACTCGTTCCAGCACAGGGTCAGCGAGAAGATGCCGGCCGAGATCAGCCCCGGGAAGGCGAGCGGCAGGATGATCTTGACGAGGATCTGCCAGCGGCTGGCGCCGTCCATCAGCGCGCACTCCTCCAGCTCGTAGGGGATGGTCTTGAAGTAGCCCATCAGCAGCCAGGTGGAGAACGGGATCAGGATGGTCGGGTAGGCGAGGATCAGCGACAGGGGCGAGTCGTACAGCCCGTAGGCCTGGATGATGGTGGCGAGCGGGATGAACAGGATCGAGGGCGGCACGAGGTAGGCGAGGAAGATCGCCGCCCCGACCCAGCTCGCGCCGCGGTAGCGCACCCGCACGCAGGCGTAGGCGGCGAGCACGCTGGCGAACAGCGACAGGGCGGTGGCCGCCACCGAGACGTACATCGTGTTCCACAGCCAGCGCGGGTACTGGGTCTCGAACAGCAGCTTCTGAATGTGCTTGAGGGTCGGCGACACCACGAAGAACGGGTTGTACCGCTCCATGTCGATCAACTGCTCGTCCGGTTTGATGGCGGTGAGCGCCATCCAGTAGAACGGGAACAGCAGCACCGCGAGGATGACGAGCAGCGGCAGGTAGACCGTCACGATCCGCCGCGGCAGCTTGTCGAGGTAGGCCATGCCCTCCGAGTTGTCGGTGAGCGGGGCGGGCGCGACGGTGGCCGCGCTCAGGGTCGGGTCCGCGTGTGCGGGCGGGGACGGGGCTCTCATCGGTCGTCTCCCCCGCTCTGCCACGCCCGCCGTTGCAGGCCGAACCACGAGATGCCGATGGCGGCCAGAAGGAACGGCACCATCGCCGTGGCGATCGCCGCGCCCTCCCCCAGCGAGCCCGACAGGATGCCGCGCTGGTAGGACAGGGTCGCCATCAGGTGCGTCGCGTTCACCGGCCCGCCGCGGGTCATCGCCCAGATGAGCTGGAAGTCGGTGAAGGTGAACAGCACCGAGAAGGTCATCACCACCGCGATGATCGGCGTCAGCAGCGGCAGGGTGATCTTGTAGAAGATCTGCCAGGGCGAGGCGCCGTCGATGGTCGCGGCCTCGTACAGGGAGGGCGACACGGTCTGGAGCCCGGCGAGCAGGGTGATGGCGATGAACGGCACCCCGCGCCAGATGTTGGCGAAGATCACGCAGGCGCGGGCCATGTCCGGTCGCCCCAGGAAATCGATGTTGCCGTCGATGATCCCCAGGTGGCGCAGCGACCACGAGATGATCGAGAACTGGCTGTCGAAGATCCACCAGAACGCGATCGCCGACAGCACGGTCGGGACCACGAACGGGATCAGCACGATCGAGCGCACCAGCGACTTGAACGGGATGTGCTTGTTCAGGAGCAGCGCGAGGTACAGGCCGACGCCGAACTTCACCACCGAGGCGATCGCCGTGTAGAGGCAGGTGTTGAACACCGACAGCCAGAACACGTCGTCGTCCCAGAGCCACTCGTAGTTCTCCAGGCCGATGAACACCCCCGCGCGGCCGATCTTGGCGTTGGTGAACGACAGCCAGATGCCCTTGAGCAGCGGGTAGGCGAGGAACAGGCCGAGGATCAGCGCGGTCGGCAGCATGAACCAGAAGCCGGCCCAGCCGCGGGTCGCGCGCAGGCGCTCCCAGGCGGTGCGGCCCGAGGCCGGTGCGGGACGGTCGTGTGTGAGGGCGGCGTCCGCCATGCTGTCGCCTCCGTGGGGAGCGGGCCGCGGGCGCGTGGCGCCCGCGGCGGCGGATCAGGCGTTGCGGAAGATGCGCTGGGCCGCGCGCTCGGCGTTGCGCATCGCCCCCTTCACGTCGTCGCGGCCGGTGCAGTAGCTCGCGAACATGTCGACGACCACGAAGTCGGCGAGCGCGGCGGCGGTCTTCTCGGTGACCGGGGCGAGGCCGCCGGCCGCGAGCGAGCGCGCGCCGGCCTCGGCGAAGACCGCGTTCTTCGGGTCCATCGTCCAGACCGGGTTCTTCGGGTAGTTCTTCATCGGCTCGCACAGGTAGCCCTGCGCCGCCTCCAACCAGGGATTGTAGTTGGCCGCGTCCATCATGAACGCGATGAACGCCTTACAGGCGTTGGGCGCCTTGGTGTAGGTGTAGGCCAGGATCGGGAAGGCGAGCTGGAACTCGGTCGGCTTGCCGACCGGGCCGATCGGCCACAGCGCGTGGTCCATGTCCTCGGCGATCTTCGGGTTCTCTCTCTTGGCCGCGGCGTAGATCGAGATGCCGTTGTTGGTCAGGTACAATTCGCCCGACAGGAACGCCTTGTTGTTGGACGAGTCATTCCACGAGACGGTGCCGGGGATGAAGGTCTCGTAGAGCGCCTTCACGTACTCGAGCGCCTTGGCCGTCTCGGGCGAGTTGATGATGATCTTCTCGTTGGCGTCCACGAGGTAGCCGCCGTGCGACCACAGGGCCCAGTGGCACCAGGAGTTGCCGTCGCCGGTGGCGTGGCCGAGCGCGAAGCCGGCCGGGGTGTTGTTCTTCTTGAGGCCGCGGCACAGTTCGAGGAAGCCGGCGGTGTCGGTGGGGAACTTGTCGAACCCGGCCTTCTTCATCGCCGAGATCCGGTAGTTCGGATAGCCGCCGTTGAAGGCCACGGGGATGGCGATCCACTTGCCCTTCACCTTGCCGTAGGCTTCGGCCGAGGGATACCAGGGGCCGTACTTCTTGCCGAGGGACTCGGCCACGTCGGCCATCGGCAGGCACTTGTCGGGGAACAGGGCCGGGAACGAGTACAGGCCCCAGACCATGTCCGGGCCCTGGCCGGTGTTGGCGGCCACCGACGCCTTGGGCTGGATGTCGTCGAACGACTCGTTGGTGACCGTCATCTTGACGCCGGTCGCCTTCGAGAAGGCGTCCACGAGCCGCATGAACGCCTCGTCCTCCGAGGGCACGAAGCGCTTCCAGCGCAGCAGCGACAGGTTCGCGCCCGGCTCCGGCTTCCAGGCGCTCTCCTGTGCCCAGGCCCGGGCGAAGCCCAGCAGGTCGCCGCCGGCGGCGAGCCCCGTCGCGGCGGCGCCCGCGAGGAGGGAACGGCGATCGAGAACGGTCATCGTGTCGGCTCTCCCTAGATCATGTCCCGGTTGGTCGCACCGGTCGTTCTGTCCGCGGGGGCCTTGCCCGGCCCCTCTCGTCTCGCGCCCGGCCTGGGTCCCGGGCCCGGGCAGCCCCGATCGGGGCTCGAGGTCCCGTCAGGCTTCCAGGCGCCGGCCCGTATCCGCGTCGAAGAAGTGCACGAGGCTCGGGCGCAGGGACACGGTCTCGCCGGGCTTCTCGCGCACGCGCTCGCGCAGCACGCAGGTCAGCTCCTGGCCCCCGGCCCGCACCGCGAGCAGGGTCTCCGAACCGGTCGGCTCCACCACCGCCACCTCGGCGGGGATGCCATCGGGCGCGACCGCGAAGTGCTCCGGCCGCACCCCGAGGATCAGCTTCTTGCCCTCGACGTTCGGGGGGACGGCGTCGAGCGGGATCGTGAGCCCGGATTCGGAGGCGAAGGTCAGGCGGCCGTTGGCCTTCACCGTGCCGGGGATGAAGTTCATCGCCGGCGAGCCGATGAAGCCCGCCACGAACAGGTTGTCGGGGTGGTCGTAGAGCTGGAGCGGCGGCCCGACCTGCTCGATGACGCCGTCGTGCATCACCACGATCTTGTCGGCCATGGTCATGGCCTCGATCTGGTCGTGGGTGACGTAGATCGTCGTGGTCTTCAGCCGCTGGTGCAGCTCCTTGATCTCGGTGCGCATCGCCACGCGCAGCTTGGCGTCGAGGTTCGACAGCGGCTCGTCGAACAGGAACACCTGCGGGTCGCGCACGATCGCCCGGCCCATCGCCACGCGCTGGCGCTGGCCGCCGGAGAGCTGGCGGGGGTAGCGGTCGAGGAGCTGGCTCAGCCCCAGGATCTTGGCCGCGCGGTTCACGCGCTCGTCGATCTCGGACTGCTTCGCCTTCCGGATCTTCATCGAGAAGGCCATGTTGTCCCGCACGCTCATGTGCGGGTAGAGCGCGTAGTTCTGGAACACCATGGCGATGTCCCGCTCCTTGGGCGGGACGTCGTTGACCACGCGGTCGTCGATGCGGATCTCGCCGCCGGAGATGTTCTCCAGCCCGGCGATCATGCGCAGCAGGGTCGATTTCCCGCAGCCCGAGGGCCCGACGAGGATCACGAATTCCCCGTCCCGGATATCGACCGACACCCCGTGCAGGATGGTCGTCGACCCGAACGCCTTGCGCACCTCGCGGATGCCCACCGAGGCCATACCCGTCCCTCCCATCGGGTCAGCTCTGCCGGCCGCTCCCGCGCTTTGAATACAAATCGACCGGCGGCCGGAAAGCAAGCGCCTCCCGGCCATCCTCCGCAGGGATCTGGCCGCCTGTCAGGCCACCAGCTCGGGAAACGGCACGATCGTCGACTTCACCGTCCGCATCGCCATCGCGTCGGCGACCGCGTTGGCGACCCCCTCCTCGGTGAACGGGTAGACGGTCTGCATGTCGAGCCAGGGATACTTGTCCCGGGCGCGGTAGAGCATGTCGACGCCGAGCGGCAGGTCGTTGCCGGTGAACGCCCAGGAGCCCAGCACGTTGAGATCCTTGGAGCAGATCCGGTGCCAGGAGGTCTCGATCTTCCCCGCATCCGTGAACTGGCCCATCTCCACGTAGGTGCCGCCGTCGCGCAGGAACTCGATGCCCTCCGGGCCGGCGCTCGGGTGGCCGGAGCAGTCCATCACGAGGTCGGCGCCGAACCCGCCGACGATCTCGCGCACCCGGGCGATCCGGTCCTCGGGGGTCGTCACCTGCGTGATGTCCACCGTCGCCTCGGCGCCGAAGCGGCGCGCGAGGGCGAGGCGCGGCTCCTCGGGGGCGCCGACGCAGATCACCCGGCCCGCGCCCATCTCGCGGGCGGCGGCCACCGCCAGGATGCCGATCGGCCCCGAGCCCTGGATGACGACGGTGTCGCCCCACTTGAAGCCGCCGGCCCGCACCGCCCGGTTGAAGGCGCGGATGCAGGAGGTCAGCGGCTCGGAGAGCGCGCCGAGGCGCAGGGACATGTCGTCGGGCAGCTTGTAGACCTTGGTGCCCGGCAGCATGTCGAGATCGACGTAGACGTACTCCGCCCAGCCGCCCCACAGGTGCGGCGCCTTCTCGAAGCCGAGATAGCGCCCGTAATAGACCGGGGTCAGGCACTTGTTGGCCTGCTCGGGGTAGTGGACGCAGTAGTAGCAGTGCCCGCACGGCATCAGCGGCGGGATCATCACCTTCGAGCCGATGTCGAGCGGCTTCTCCATGAAGTCGCAGGTGAAGCGCGCGCCCTTCTCGACGATGACGCCGCCGATCTCGTGGCCCAGCGTGAACGGCCACGGCAGGGGCTTGGGCCAGTGGCCCTTCAGGATGTGCTGATCGGTGCCGCAGACGCCGCAGGCGCCGATCTGGATCAGCGCGGCGTTGTCCGGGACCTTCGGCCAGGGCACGCTCTCGATGCGGGGCGCCGCGCCGGGCCCGCTGAAGGTGGCCACGCGGATGTCGGGCTTGGTCATCGCTTCCCTCCCAGGCGCCGCGGCGCGGCCCTTCTGGCGGGGCCGGCCCTCGTTCGTGCAACCATTCGTAGAGTCGTTTCGCGCCGGGGGAACCGGGCGCGCCGCCGAAAACCGCGACGCGCGGGCGAACTTGAAGCCGGTTCGGCGAGGCTGTCTCGGCGAGGCTGTCAGGCCGCGATGAAGGGGGGCGGCGCCCCGGTCCGGTCGGCGTGGAAGGCCGCGAGCCGCTGCACCGCCTTCTCCTGCGAGGAGACGAGGTGGGCGGCGAGCGCCGCCCCGGCCGTCGCGGCGTCGCCCGCCCGGACGGCGCGCAGCACCGCGAGGTGCTCGTCCATGAACGGGTCGATGCCGGGGCGGCCCGGCAGCGCGTCCTGGATGTGCTTGCCGACGACGAGCAGGCGCCGGGTCCGGCGCAGGGCCTCGGCCATCTCCGTGTTCGGGCTGTGGCCGAGGCAGGCGACGTGCAGGTCGGTCTCCAGCCGGTCGAGGGCGGTGATGTCGAGGGCGGGGATCGCGCGCGCCGCCTCGATCAGGCGCGCCTCCATCGCCGCGATCTCGGCCTCGGGGATGCGTCCGACCGCGGCGCGCAGCAGCGGCGGTTCGAGGGCGATGCGCAGCTCGTAGAGATGGTCGATCCGGGCGCGGTCGAGGGGCACCACCTGCCAGGGGGCGTTGCCGTCCTTGGCGAGGATCCCGACGCCCTGGGCGCGCACCAGCAGGTTGCGCGCCACGGTGCGCCCGACGCCGAGATGGCGGGCGAGCGCCAACTCGTTCACCCGCGGCCGCCCGAACAGCGAGGCCAGGATGATGTCGCGCTCGACCCGGTAGTACAGGGCCGTCCAGCCGTCGTCGCGGGCCTCCGCCGGGGCGCCGAGCCCGAGCAGGTCCGGCGTGACGGCGATGCGCCGGTCGGCCTCCGCGGCGCCGACCACCACGCCGCGGCCGCCGAAGCGGCGCACCAGCCCCTCGCTTTCAAGCGCCGCGAACGCCTGCTTCACCGGCGAGCGGCTCGCGCCGAACAGGACCGCCAGCGCGCTCTCGACGAGGACGGCCCCGGCCGGCAGCCGCCCGTCCCGAATCGCCCCGCGCAGGGCGTCGCCGATCAGCGCGTAGGCGGGGCGCGGGCGCTCCAGCATCGGCGTCAGGGCGCGCCCGTCAGGTCACGGCGCCGAGCGGCCAGGGGACGAATTCGTTGTCGCCGTAATCGTAGCCCTCGCTTAAGGAGCGCTCGCCCGAGGCGACCGCGATGATCCGCTCGAAGATGCGCTCGCCCGCCGCCTCGATCGTGTCGGTGCCGGTGACGATGCCCCCGCAATCGATGTCCATGTCCTCCTCCATGTGGCTGTACATCTCGGAGTTGGTGGCGATCTTGATGCAGGGCGCCGGCTTGAAGCCGGAGACCGAGCCGCGGCCGGTGGTGAAGCAGATGACGTTGCAGCCCCCCGCGACCTGCCCCGTCACCGCCACCGGATCGTAGCCGGGCGTGTCCATGAACACGAAGCCGGTGCGGTCGATCGGCTCGGCATACTCGTAGACCGCCTCCAGCGGCATGGTCCCGCCCTTGGCGACCGCACCGAGCGACTTCTCCAGGATCGTGGTGAGGCCGCCGGCCTTGTTGCCGTGGGAGGGGTTGTTGTTCAGCTCCGCCCCGTGGCGGGCGGTGTAGTCGCGCCACCAGTCGATGCGCTCGACGAGCTTCGAAGCCACGGCGGGATCGACGGCCCGGCGGGTGAGCAGGTGCTCGGCCCCGTAGACCTCCGGGGTCTCGGACAGGACCGCCGTGCCGCCGTGCCGCACCAGCAGGTCGGCGGCGTGGCCGAGGGCGGGATTGGCCGAGATGCCCGAGTAGCCGTCCGAGCCGCCGCACTGGAGGGCGAGGCGAAGGCCCGACAGCGGCACGGTCTCGCGCTCCACCGCGTTCACGGCGTCGAGCATGCCGCGGATCGCTTGCGCTGCCGCCTCCACCGTCTTGCGGGTGCCGCCCATGCCCTGGATCGTCATGGTGCGCAGGAACGGCCCCTCGGCGAGGCGCGACTCCTCCATCAGCTTGCCGATGTGGTTGGTCTCGCAGCCGAGCCCGATGATCAGGATGCCGCCGAAGTTCGGGTTGCGGGCGTAGCCGGACAGCGTGCGCGCCAGGAACCGGTAGCCCTCGGTGGCGGTGTTGAGGGCGCAGCCGCCCCCGTGGGTCAGCGCCACCACCCCGTCGACGTTCGGGTGATTGGCCAGCCCGGTGCGGTTCATCAGGTCGGCGGTCGCCTTGGCGACGGTGGCCGAGCAGTTCACCGAGGTGAGGATGCCGATGTAGTTGCGGGTGCCGATGGCGCCGTTCGGCCGGCGGTAGCCCCGGAAGGTCCGGCGCTCGGCCTCGGGCAGCAGCGGCGTCGCCCGCGCGTCGGCGCAGAACTCGTGCGCCACGGCGCCGTCGCGCATCGCCATGTTGTGCAGGTGGATGTGCTCGCCCGGCGCGATCTCCCGGGTCGCGTAGCCGATGAGCTGCCCGTACTTCGTCACCGGCGCCCCCGCGGCGATCTCCGCGATCGCCACCTTGTGCCCGCTCGGGACCCCCTCCCCCAGGGCCGCGACCCCGAAGCCGGTCTCCGCCCCCGGCGCGATGCGGGAGCGGGCGACGGCGACGTTGTCGGCCGGGTTGAGACGGATGGCGGGGGCGCTGTCGGGCGCGGTCGGCATGGTGTGTCCTCCGGGCCGCCCCGGGGCCCCCGGCGGGATCCGGTGGGCGGCGCGGCGGCTTATTGGCTATTGCGTGCAATGTTCAATCATGTTAGCCGTCGAGAAGTCAAGAGCGCCGAAGGGCGCCGCTGCCCGAGGAAACACAGTCGTCGCGCCGTTTTGATCGGCCGGTGAACGCCATCCATCGGCACATTCCAGCATATCACCGCGACGATGCACGGCATCGCTCGAGGGCCGACCTTGGGGACGGGCGATGCGTTTGTGTGGGAGAGAGCCGGGGACCGCGCATGTCGTATGAGTTCGACTTCGCGTTTCTCGACGAATACGGACCCGAACTGCTGCGCGGCGTGTGGCTGACGCTCGGCATGACCGCGGCCTCGGTCCTCCCCGGCTTCCTGCTCGGCACCCTCTGCGCCGTCGGGCGCCTGTACGGGCCGCCCTGGGTGCGGCGGGTCGCGATCGTCTACGTCGAGGCGATCCGCAACACGCCGCTCGTCATCCAGGTGTTCTGGCTGTTCTTCGGGCTCGCCGTGCTGCAGGTGCGCATCGGCGCCTTCCCGGCCGCGGTGCTCGCCCTGGTGATCAACGTCGGCGCCTACACCGCCGAGATCATGCGCGCCGGCTTCGAGTCGATCCCCAAGGGGCAGGTCGAGGCGGCCTCCTGCCTCGCGCTCACCCGAAGCCAGGTGATCTGGGGCGTCCAGCTCCCGCAGGCGGTGGAGCGGGTCTACCCGGCGCTGGTCAGCCAGTTCGTGCTGATGATGCTCGCGACCTCGATCATGTCGCAGATCTCGGCGGAGGAACTGACCGGGGTCGCCTACCAGATCCAGGCCTTCACCTTCCGCGGCTTCGAGGTCTACCTCGTGATCGCCGGGATCTACGTCGCGCTGGCCGCCGCCCTGCGGCTCGTGCTGCTCGGCTGCGCGACCGTGGCCTTCCCGCGGCGCCGCCGCCTCGGCACCCCGCTCTGAGGAGGCCGGCATGCCCGACGTGACCTGGCTCGGTCTCACCTGGGATCAACTGCTCTTCATCTTCCGCGGCGCCGGCTGGACGCTGGTGCTGTCGCTGCTGGGCTTCCTCGGCGGCACGCTGGTCGGCCTGCCGCTGGCGCTCGCCCGGGCCAAGCGGAAGGGGGGCGCCGGCTCCTGGCTGCTGCGCCACGGGGCGGGGGCCTACGTCGCCCTGGTGCAGGGCGTGCCGCTGCCGGTGATCATGTTCGTGGTCTATTTCGGCGTCAGCATCGGCGGCTTCGAGGTGCCGGCGCTGGCCGCGGCCGGCCTCGCCATGACCCTGTGGTCGGGCGCCTATCTCGGCGAGATCTGGCGGGGCTGCATCCAGGCGGTGCCGCGCACCCAGTGGGAGGCGGCCGAGTGCCTCGCGCTCAGCCCCCTCCAGCGCTTCGTCCACGTGATCCTGCCGCAGGCGCTGCGCATCGCCGTGCCGCCGACCGTCGGCTTCCTGGTGCAGATCGTCAAGAACACGTCCTACTCGGTCGTGATCGGCTTCTTCGACCTGACCTACTCGGCCAAGGTCATCAACAACGCCACCTACAAGCCGTTTCAGGTCTTCACCATCGCGGCGCTGATCTACTTCGCGATCTGCTACCCGATGTCGGTGATGAGCCGGCGGTTCGAGGCGCGGATGCGCCGGGCCTGACGGAGTGAACGAGATGGACGCGACGCTCATCGCCGACGCCCCGGCGGCCGCGACGGACCGGGAGACCATGGTCCGCTTCGAGGACGTGCGGAAGGCGTTCGGCACGGTCGAGGTGCTGCGCGGCATCTCGCTGGAGGTCCACCGAGGGGACGTGACCGTGCTGATCGGCCGCTCCGGCTCGGGCAAGAGCACGGCTCTGCGCTGCATCAACGGCCTGGAGACGATCAACGGCGGCCGGCTCACCGTCTGCGGGCGCAAGCTGCACGAGCCGGGCGTGGACCTGCGGGCGCTGCGCCAGGAGGTCGGCATCGTCTTCCAGAGCTACAACCTGTTCCCGCACCTCACCGCGGCGCAGAACGTGATGCTCGCCCCGCGCAAGGTGAAGCGGATCGGTATCCGCGAGGCGCGGGAGCTTGCCCGCGAGGTGCTCGCCCAGGTCGGGCTCGCCGACAAGGCCGAGGCCTACCCCGAGCAGCTCTCGGGCGGCCAGCAGCAGCGCGTCGCCATCGCCCGCTCGCTCGCCATGCACCCGCGCCTGATCCTGTTCGACGAGGTGACCTCGGCGCTCGATCCCGAGCTGACCGGCGAGGTGCTGCGCGTCATCGAGCGGCTGGCGCAGGGCGGCATGACCATGGTGCTCGTCACCCACGAGATGGGCTTCGCCCGCTCGGTCGCCGACCAGCTCGTGTTCATGCACCAGGGCACCGTCTGGGAGGCCGGATCCGGCGACATCCTGCGCGACCCGCAAACGCCCGAGCTGCGCCAGTTCGTCGGCAACGGGCTCTGAGACGACCCACCCCCAACGAGAGCCGCCCTGCGAGGCGGCCGGACACCCACCCACGGAGGAATCCATGTTCCGCACACGCACCACCCGCCGCCTCGCCCTCGCCGCCGGGCTCATGGCCCTGCTGCCCGCCGCCGCCCAGGCCGCCGACGCCCTCGACGCGATCCGCCAGCGCGGCAAGATCCTCGTGGCGATCGACGTGAGCCACCCGCCCTACGGCATGCTCGACGGCAAGGCCCAGGAGACCGGCTCCGACGTCGACACCGCCCGCCTGCTCGCCAAGGACCTCGGCGTCGGGCTGGAGATCGTGCCGGTCTCGGGCGCCAACCGGGTGCCGTTCCTGCTCTCGGGCAAGGCCGACATCGTGATCGCCTCGTTCTCGATCACCGAGGAGCGCAAGCGCGTCGTCGACTACTCGAAGCCCTACGGCGTGATCCCCGTGGTGATCGCCGCCCCGGAGAGCGAGAAGATCGAGAAGCCCGAGGATCTGGCCGGCAAGTCGGTCGCCGTCGCCCGCGGCACCACCGCCGACATCGAGCTGACCAAGGCGCTCAAGCCCGTGTCGGGCGCCACCATCGTGCGCTACGAGGACGAGGCGACCACCAACACCGCGGTCGCCACCGGCCAGCAGGCGATCCTGGCCGCCGCGCTGTCCACCGCCAACAGCGTCCGCGACGCCAACCCGGGCAAGAAGCTCGCGGTGAAGATCACGATGAACGCCTACCCGATGGCGGTCGGCCTGCGGAAGAAGGATCCGGAGCTGAAGGCCTGGGTCGACGGCTGGGTCGATACCAACCTGAAGAACGGCAAGCTCAACGAGATCTACCAGAAGTACTTTGGGCAGTCGCTGCCGGCCGAGATGACCCATTGATTTTTTTGAGGTCCGGTACTTGAGTGCAGGGCGGCGGCGCGTATCTGCTGCGCCGTCCGCCCATGGGCCGTGCAGGTTCGCATGACCCGCGCGATCTCCCTCTCCCGCAGAGGGGAGGGGGGAATTGCGCCGGCCCCTCGCGACGCCGCCGTGTCTCGCAGCGTTCCGCATCAGCCGCCCAACGCCCGAACGGGAGCCCGCATGACCTCCGCCCCCCGCCCCTACCGGGGCGTCTTCCCCGTCGCCCCCACCGTGTTCGACGCCTCCGGCGCCCTCGACCTCGACGGCCAGCGCCGGGCGATCGACTTCATGATCGATGCCGGTTCCCACGGCCTGTGCATCCTCGCGAACTTCTCGGAGCAGTTCGTGCTCACCGACGACGAGCGCGAGCGCGTGATGCACGCGGTGCTGGAGCACGTGGCCGGCCGCGTGCCGGTGATCGTCACCACCACCCACTTCGCCACCCATATCTGCGCCGAGCGCTCGCGGCGGGCGCAGGACGCCGGGGCGGCGATGGTGATGATCATGCCGCCCTATCACGGCGCCACCATCCGCGTGCCGGAGGTCGGCATCTACGACTTCTTCCGCGCGGTCTCGGACGCGATTCAAATCCCGATCATGATCCAGGACGCGCCGGTGGCCGGCACGCCGCTCTCGGCCGGCTTCCTCGCGCGCATGGCCCGGGAGATCGAGCACGTCAGCTACTTCAAGATCGAGACCGCCGGGGCGGCGGCCAAGCTCCGCGAGCTGATCGCCCAGGGCGGGCCGGGCGTCGAGGGGCCCTGGGACGGCGAGGAGGCGATCACCCTGCTGGCCGACCTCGACGCCGGGGCCACCGGCGCCATGACCGGCGGCGCCTACCCGGACGGCATCCGCCGGATCACCGACGCCTACTTCGCCGGGAACCGCGAGGCGGCGATGGAGGCCTACGGGCGCTGGCTGCCGCTGATCAATTACGAGAACCGGCAGTGCGGGCTGCTCGCCTGCAAGGCGCTGATGCGGGAGGGCGGCGTCATCGCCCACGAGACCGCCCGGGCGCCGATCCAGCCCCTGCACCCGGACACCCGCGCCGGCCTGATCGAGATCGCCCGCCGGCTCGACCCCCTGGTCCTGCGCTGGGGCCGCTGAGGAGATCCGCCATGTCCCCGACCGGCTTGAGTCCAAAAGAAATCCTGCCCGCGGACGGGTGCCGCGGGGCGCTGGTCGGCCGCGTGTGGCGGCCGGACGCCGGGGGGCCGAGCGTCGTCGCCCTGCGCGCGGGCGCGGACGGCGCGGCGCGGGTGATCGACATCACCGCGCGCTTCGCCACCGTCAGCGACCTGTGCGAGGCGGACGACCCCGCCGCGGCCCTCCGCGCGGCCGAGGGCGAGGATCTGGGCGGCCTCGACGCGGTGCTCGCCAACACCCCGCCGGACACGCGCGACGCGACCCGGCCGTGGCTGCTGGCGCCGGCCGACCTCCAGGCGCTCAAGGCGGCGGGCGTCACCTTCGCGACCTCGATGCTGGAGCGGGTGATCGAGGAGCGGGCGCGGGGCGACTTCGCCGCAGCCGCCGCGATCCGGGCGGAGATCGAGCGCCTCGTCGGCGCCGACCTGCGCCGCCTCAAGCCCGGCTCGGCCGAGGCCGCCGCCCTCAAGGACGTGCTGGTCGCCCAGGGCGCCTGGAGCCAGTACCTCGAAGTCGGCATCGGCCCGGACGCCGAGATCTTCACCAAGAGCCAGCCGATGTCGGCGGTGGGCTGCGGCATGGATGCCGGGCTGCACCCGGAATCCCGCTGGAACAACCCCGAGCCGGAAGTGGCCCTGGCGGTCAGCGCATCGCAGAGAATCGTCGGGGCGACGCTCGCCAACGACGTGAACCTGCGCGACTTCGAGGGGCGCTCGGCGCTGCTCCTCGGCAAGGCCAAGGACAACAACGCCTCCTGCGCGCTCGGGCCGTTCCTGCGCCTGTTCGACGACACCTTCTCGCTGGACACCGTCCGGCGCACCACCGTGAGCCTGGAGGTCGTGGGCGACGACGGCTTCACGATGGCCGGCACCTCGCCGCTCTCCGAGATCAGCCGCGATCCGGAGGACTTGGTGGCGGCGCTGATGGGGCGCACCCACGCCTACCCGGACGGCGCCCTGCTCATGCTCGGCACGATGTTCGCCCCGGTGCAGGACCGGCACGGGCCGGGCCTCGGCTTCACCCACGCCGAGGGCGACCGGGTGACGATCGCGAGCCCGGAGCTGGGGCGCCTCGTCAACCGCATGCGCCCCTGCGACGCCTGCGAGCCCTGGACGTTCGGGGCGCGGGCGCTGATGCGCAACCTCGCCGCGCGCGGGTTTTTGTGACAGACCGGCGTGCCCAACCGGACCACAGGCCGATGACCGACGCCGCGCAGACCGCATTCCTGGATCGCCTCCGCGGCCTCGTCGGCGCCTCCGGCGTCGTGACCGGGGAGGAGCTGCGCGGCCGGCCGGCGAGCTGGACGCGGCCGGCCGAGCCCTGCGCCGCCCTCGCCCTGGTGCGGCCCCGCGACACCGCCGAGACCAGCGCGGTGATGGCCGCCTGCGCCGAGGCCGGGGTCTCGGTGGTGCCCCGCGGCGGCGCCACCGGCCTCGTCGACGGCATCCTCTGCGCGCCGGACCAGATCACCCTCTCCACCGAGCGGATGACCGGGATCGAGCCGGTCGATCCCCTGGCGATGACGGTGGTGGCGGGCACCGGCGCCACCGTCGAGGCGGTGCAGGGGGCGGCGCGCGCCGCCGGCCTGTTCTTCCCCCTCGACCTGGGCGCCCGCGGCTCGGCCACCGTCGGCGGCACGATCTCGACCAATGCCGGCGGCCTGCGGGTGCTGCGCTACGGCATGATGCGCGAGATGGTGCTGGGGCTGGAGGCGGTGCTCGCCGACGGCACGGTGGTGTCCTCGATGCGCCCGCTCATCAAGAACAACACCGGCCTCGACCTCAAGCAGCTCTTCGTCGGCACGGAAGGCACGCTCGGCCTCGTCACCCGCGCGGTGCTGCGCCTGCGCCCGGAGCCCGCGGGCTACGTCACGGCGCTGATCGCCTGCCCCGGGGTCGACGACGGCGCCCGGGTGCTGCGGGCCGCGCAGGCCGCGTTCCAGGGCCGGGTCTCCTCGTTCGAGGGCCTGTGGCCGGACTTCTACCGGCTGATGACCAAGCCCGGCCGGGAGACCCCGCCCCTGCCCCAGGACTACCCGTTCTACGCGATCATCGAGGTGGAGTGCGTGCCGGAAGAGGCCGAGCGCTTCCACGACCTCCTCGACGGGCTGATGACCGCGGGCACGGTGCTCGACGCGGCGCTCGCCTCCTCCGAGGAGCAGCGGCAGGCGATGTGGCGGATCCGCGACCGGGTCGAGCACATGAACGCGGACGGCATCCACCGCGCCTTCGACGTGAGCGTGCCGCTCGCCAGGATGGACGCCTACGTGACCGGCGCGCTCGCCCGCCTCGCCGCGATCCCCGACTGCCGGGCGGTGGTCTACGGCCATATCGGCGACAACAACCTGCACTGGAACACCACCCGCCTCGATGCCGCCGGCAACACCGCGATCGACGCGGCGATCTACGAGCCGCTGGCCGAGCTCAACGGCTCGGTCTCCGCCGAGCACGGGATCGGCCTGGAGAAGCGCGGCAAGCTCGGGCTGTCGCGCTCGGGCGCGGAGATCGCGGCCATGCGCTTGGTGAAGCGGGCGCTGGATCCGGACAACCGCCTCAACCCCGGCAAGATTTTTTGATTTTTTGGGGGTTCCGGACGCGCGGCTACGGGCTCGGGGGGGGGGGGGGGGGGGGGGGGGGGGGGGGGGGCGGCGCCCCCCGCCCCCCCCCCCCCCCCCCCCCCCCCCCCCCCCCCCCCCCCGCGCCAGCGGCAGGTAGGTCGGCATGCAGTAGGGCGAGAACGCCACCGCCGCCACCGTGCAGGCCGAGAAGCGCAGCGCCGGGGAGCGCCGCCGCAGCAGGACCAGGGCGAGCATCGGCGCGGCGACGCTGCACGCGAGCAGGTAGGCGGCGGCGGGCGGCGGCAGCGGGCCGGACGGTTCCGGCCAGCCCGTCGCCCAGAGCAGCCTGAGCGGCAGCATCGACAGCGACAGGTTGGGCAGGGCGATCGTGCCCTGGCTCAGCACCGGCGGCACGGTCCGGAGCCAGTCGAGATAGGCCGGCACCCCGACCCGCCACGCGCCGAAGCCCAGGATCGCGAGGCTCACCGCGGCCATCACCGCCCAGGCGCGCCGGCCCTCGCCCCAGGCGGCGGCGAGGGCGAACCACGCGAGGTACGGCTTGACCGAGGCGGCCACCGTCAGCGCCGCCGCCCGGAGCCTCGGGCTGACCAGGGCGAGGCCGAACAGCGCCCACAGGACCGGCTCGACGTTGCCGTAGCCCATCGTCGTCGTCGTCCCGGGCAGGGCGATCAGCAGGTTGTTGGCGATCAGGAAGCCGCGGGGGCTCAAGCGTCCCTCGGCGAGCGTGGCGAGGCAGGCGGCGTAGATCCAGGCGCTCACGAGCGCTGCGAGCGTGAACACCTTCATGAACGCCGGCAGCCCGTAGCCGGCGAGCGGCGCCAGGGCGGCGGCGAAGTGCGGCGGGTAGAGGAACCACTCCTGGAGGAAGCGGACGTAGCCGGCCTCGGTCTGCGGGTAGCCCGCCCAGTAGGGCGTGGCGGGGCCGATCCCGGGATGGGCCGTGTAGAGCGGCGCCCCCGAAGCCGCCCGTTCGGCGGCGTAGAAGTAGACCGGCGAGTCCCGCCGCAGGTCGTCGCGCGCGAGCGTCTCCGGCAGCCACCAACCGAGCTGGAGCGCCAGCGCCAGGACGCCGAGCGCCGTCAGGATCGGCGGCAGCGCCCGCGATGTCGCCGGAACTCGGATGGGCATCGCGGGGTCTGCGCCGTATGAGCGCCCTGCACGGCGCGTCGCGGCGATGCTACGGCCGGATCGGTAAGGACGCGTGAACGCGGCCGGGCGAGGCGTCGGGATCGGGGATGACGGTCAGGCTGGTGGTGCGCCTCACCCCGCGCGGCGGTCGCGACGCGGCGGACGGGTGGGCCCGCGACGCGGCCGGCCTGCCCTACCTGAAGGCGCGGGTGGCCGCGCCGCCGGTCGACGGGGCGGCCAACGACGCCCTGCGCAGGCTCGTCGCCAAGGCCCTGCGGGTCGGGGCCGGCGCGGTGCGGATCGTCTCAGGCGACCAGGGCCGCCTCAAGCACCTGGAGATCGACGGGATCAAGCCCGCCGACCTCGACCGCGCTTTCGGCCGACCGGACTGATCCAAAAAGCCTCGCCTCGCAGCGCGGATCGATCAGTTGGCCGCAGGATCCCCGCTCCGCATCAGCCAGTTCTCGACGGTGAGACCGGGCACGCGCCGGAATTCATCGCCGTTGTCGGTCACGAGATGCATGTCGAGCGCGAGGCATTGCGCGGCGATCAGCATGTCGTTGGGGCCGATCAACCGGCCGCTCCGTTCGAGTTCCGCCCGGATCTCGCCGTAGCGGAGGTCGGCCGGCGGAGCGAGCGGGAGGATCGGGATCGTCCCGAGCACCGCCTCGACGCGCTCGGCCAGCGCCCGCGATCCCTTCTTCGCGACGCCGTAGCGGATCTCGGCGGCGACGACGACGCTGGTGTGCACGCGACCCGTCAAACCTGCGAGGACGTTGCGGATCGCGCTGTCCCGGCCGCGATTGATCAGATCCGACAGGATGTTCGTGTCGAGGATGTAGTGCGCCGCCCCGCTCACAGGTGGACGGGCTCGATGTCGAGATCCTGCACGTCTTCCAGGGCATCCTCCGGCCCGAGTGGGGCCAGGGTGGCCAGCAGGGCGTCGAGTTCTCGTCTGGGCCGGAGCAGGAGAGAGCCGTCCGGCAGGCGCACGATCGTCACCTCGTCGCCGGGCAACTCGAAATCCTTGGGGATGCGGACCGCTTGGCTGCGGTTGTTCATGAACAGGCTGGCGGTGCGCTCCACGAGGGCCTCCCGGGCATATGTCGAAACATATGCCCTGTCGCAGAACGGTGCAATCCGCGCCCGAAGGCGGGCCGGCGCTAGAACGCGACCTTGTCGCCGCCCTTCAAGTCGAGCATCTCGCGGGCTTCGTCCGGGGTGGCGACCGCGAGCCCCAGCCCCTCGATGATGCTCCGCACCCGGCGCACCTGCGCGGCGTTGGTCTGGGCCAAGCGGCCCGGCCCGTCCCACAGGCTGTCCTCCAGCCCGACGCGGACGTTGCCGCCCATCGCCGCCGCCATCGCCGCGATCGTCATCTGGTTGCGGCCCGCGCCCAGTACCGACCAGCGGTACTGATCGCCGAACAGCCGGTCGGCGGTGCGCTTCATGTGCATCACATCGTCCGGGTGGGCGCCGATGCCGCCCTGGAGCCCGAACACCGTCTGGATGAACAGCGGCGCCTTCACCAGCCCGCGGTCGAAAAAGTATTTCAGGTTGTAGAGATGCGCGGTGTCGTAGCACTCGAACTCGAACCGGGTCCCGTTCGGGGCGCAGGTCGTGAGGATGTGCTCGATCTGGCCGAAGGTGTTGCGGAAGATGATGTCCTTGTTGCCGAGGTAGTCCCGCTCCCACTGGTGCTTCAGATCCTTGAAGCGGTCGAGCATGCCGAACAGGCCGAAGTTCATCGAGCCGAGGTTGAGCGAGGCGACCTCCGGCTGGAAGGTCGCGGCGGGGCGCACCCGCTCCTCGATCGTCATGGTCGGCGCGCCGCCGGTGGTGAGGTTCACCACGCAGTTCGAGCGCTGCTTGATCACCGGCAGGAAGCGACTGAACGCCTCCGGCGACTGGTCCGGCCGGCCGTCGCCGGGATCGCGGGCGTGCAGGTGGACGATCGCCGCCCCGGCCTCCGCCGCGCCGATCGCCGCGTCGGCGATCTCCTCCGGGCTCACCGGCAGGTGCGGCGACATGCTCGGCGTGTGGATCGCCCCCGTCACCGCGCAGGTGATGATGACTTTTCTCTGGGTCGCCATGCTCAGTCCTTCTGTTGGGCCTTGTGGGCGCGCAGGGCCGCGAGCCGCGCGTCGCGGCGGCGCATGCGGGCGGGCAGGTCCGCCGGGGCCTGCCACCGCTCGAGGATCGTCTCGACCGCCGGCGCCTCGTAGACCGACGGCGCCGGCGGCTCGGCGGCGAGCCGCTTGTAGAACCCGGTGTAGCGGGCGCAGTAATCCGCGATACCCCCCGGGGCGTTCAGCTCGATCGTCTCGAACGGCCCCATGAAGCTCCAGCGCAGGCCGAGCCCGTCCGCGACCGTGCGGTCGAGATCCTGCGGGGTGACGTAGCCCTCGGAGGCGAGCCGGAACGCCTCGGCCAGGAGCGCCCCCTGGAGGCGGTTGAGGATGAAGCCCTCCACCTCCTTCAGCACCGTGATCGGCACCTGCCCGATCGCTTCGTACACGGCTCGCGCCCGGATCAGGGCCTCCGGATCGGTCCAGGGCGCGCCGGAGATCTCCACCAGCGGGATCAGGTGCGGCGGGTTGACGGGATGGCCGATCAGGCAGCGCCCGCGCCCCGGCAGGTCCTTCGTGAACAGCGAGCAGCGGATCGCCGAGGAGGACGAGGCGATCACCGCGCCCTTCGGCGTCCCCGCGTCGAGTTCGGCGAACAGGACGCGCTTGACCTCGAGCCGTTCCGGCCCGTTCTCCTGGACGAAGGTCGCGCCGTCGAGCGCCTCCGCGAGGTTTCCAGCCGCCCGGATGCGGCCGGCCGCCGCGGCGGGATCCGGGCACAGCCCGTGCGCGGCCAGCGTCTCCAGGCCCTCGGCGCAGAGCGGCACGGCGGCCTGCGCCACCCCCGCGGCGGCGTCGTGCAGGCGCACGTCCCAGCCCGCGCGGGCGAAGATCATCGCCCAGGCCCGGCCGATCAGGCCGGAACCGACGATCGCGACGGATTCGGTCATGGATGACTCCGATTGATGCATGCTGCCGACCCCGCCCGCTTGCATCCCTTGACGCTGCCAACGCACCCCCGCTCCCCTCTGCGGGAGAGGGTGGCGCCCGAAGGGCGTCGGGTGAGGGGAGCGACGGTGCAGAAGGTAGCGGACGGCATCGACCGCGAAGACCTCTCCTGAAGCCGCGCTCCCCTCTCCCGACCCGGCCTGACGCGAGGAGCGCCTTCTTGGCCACCCTCCCCCGCAGAGGGGGGAGGGAGCGTGCGCGCGGCAGCCGGTCCATCTCGCCGGTCCGGCGCGGGATTCACAACCAAAGCACCTTGCGCCGCAACTCCTGATCCTCGCGCAGGTCGCGCGACGCGCCGGTCCACTGCACCGCGCCGCGCTCCAGCGCCACGGTCCGGTCGGACAGCGCCAGCGCGAGGTCGAGGTGGTGGTCGACGATGATGATGGCGATCTCCCGCCGCAACCGGTCGAAGGCCTCGAACAACTCCTCCGTGACGGCGGGCGACAGGCCCTCGAACGGCTCGTCGAGGAGCAAGAGGCGGGTGTCGCCGGAGAGCGCGCGCGCCACCGCCACCATCTGCTGCTCGCCCCCCGAGAGCCGGGCCGCGTCGACGCTCCAGCGCTCCTTCAGGCGCGGGAAGACCGTCCGCACGCGCTCCTCGTCCCAGTGCATCCCCGCCCCCGTGCGGCGGCGCAGGCGGCCGAGGCCGAGATTCTCGGCGACGCTCATCCCCGCGAACAGGGCGCGGCCCTGGGGCACGTAGGCGACGCCGAGCCGGGCGATCCGGTCGGGGGTGAGGCCGGCGATGTCCCGGTCCCCCAGCGCGATCCGGCCCGAGGCCGGGGCTGCGATGCCGATCAGCGTCTTGAGCAGGGTCGACTTGCCGGCGCCGTTGCGGCCGAGCAGGGCCACCACCTCGCCCCGGCGCACGTCGAGGGAGACGTTGTTGAGGATGTGCGACTTGCCGTAGAAGGTGTTCACCCCCTCCATCGTCAGCAGGGATTCCGGCGCGGCGGCGCTCGCCCGGGGCTTCGCTGCGATCGCCGCGGTGCCGGAGCCGAGATAGACCGCCTGCACCCGGGCGTCGTCGCGGGCGTCCGCCACGCTGCCGTCGACCAGCACCGCCCCGTCGGCCATCACCGTCACCCGGTCGGCCAGCCGGAACACCCGGTCGATGTCGTGCTCGACGAGCAGCACCGGGATGTCGGCCGACAGCGCCTTGATCAGGTCGCCGACCCGCTCGCGCTCGGCCGCGGCGAGCCCCGCCAGCGGCTCGTCGAGGAGCAGCACCCGCGGCCGGGTGGCGAGCGCCAGCCCCATGTCGAGGAGCCGCTGCCCGCCGTAGGACAGGCTGCCGGCCTCCGCCCGCTCGATCCCCGCGAGCCCGGTCCAGCGCAGCAGCTCGGCGGTGTCGTCGCGGATCTCGGCCACGCCGAGCGCGTCCCGCCACGGGCTGAAATGGCTCGGGTGCCGCGCCTGCACCGCGAGCCGGATGTTCTCCTCCACCGACAGGCCGGGGAACAGGTTGGTGATCTGGAACGAGCGCCCGACCCCCGCGCGGGTGATCGCGAACGGCTCCAGCCCACCGATCTCGCGCCCGTCGAGCAGCACCTTGCCGCCGTCCGGCCGGTACAGGCCCGAGAGCAGGTTGAAGGCCGAGGTCTTGCCCGCGCCGTTCGGGCCGATCAGCGCGTGCAGCGTCCGGTCGGCCACCGCGAAGGATACGCCCCGCACCGCCGCCACCGCCCCGAATTTTTTTTGGATATTTTCCGCTACGAGAACGGGGCCGGCGGTCGAGCCCTCGGCGATGAAGCGCGGCGGCACCCGGCCCGAGGCGCCGGCCCGGCGCGCCGACATCGCCGCGCCCTCGCTCGGGACCTTGCGGAACGGCTTCAGCAGCCGCGCGCCGATCCCGACCAGCCCGTCCGGCGAGAACACGATGAAGGCGACGAACAGGAGGCCGAAATACAGCAGCCAGTCGCTGGTGTAGATCGACAGGAACTCGCGGAACAGGATGTAGAACAGCGCCCCGATCGCCGGTCCGAGGAACGAGCGCATGCCGCCGATCACGGTCATGGCCAGCAACTCGCCCGAGAAGGCGACGGCGATCGGGTCGGCCGAGGCGAAACGGTGGTTGTAGGCGGCCAAGCCCCCGGCGAGGCCGGTGATGGTCGCCGAGAGCACGAAGGCGGCGAGCTTGTAGCGGTTGGTGGCGTAGCCCAGGAAGCCGGCCCGCCCCTCGTTCTCGCGGATCGCCACCAGCACCGTGCCCATCGGCGAGCGGCGGAAGCGCCAGAGGCCGAACAGGACGAGGGCCGCGATGCCGGCGACCGCCGCGTAGAAGGCCATCGGCGCGTCGAGGAACGCCCAGCGCCGCACGCCGCCGATGCCGTTCTCGCCCCCGGTCATGTCGGTCCAGCGGAAGGCGATCGAGTAGAGCATCGCGGTGACCGCGAGCGTCAGCAGCGAGAAGTAGACGCCGCGCCGCCGCAGGATCAGCCCGCCCGCGACGAGGGCGCTGAGTGCGGTGATCGCCAGCGCGCCGACGAGCGGCAGCGCCATGTCGCCCGGCACGAACCGCGTCTGGAGGATCGCCACCGCGTAGGCGCCGATCCCGAACCACGCCCCGTGGCCGAACGAGGTCAGCCCGGTCCAGCCGACGAGGATGTTGAGGCCGAGCACGGCCAGCGCCAGGATCACCACGTCGGTGGCGGTGACGAGCGTCAGGCCGATCGCGTCGAGGGCGAAGGGCAGCGCCACCAGGGCGGCGAGCGCCGCCCAGAGCTGGCAGCTCTCGCGCAGGATGGCGCCGCGCTGGGGCGCGGCCAGCGGCAGGGGTTCCGCGGTTCCGGACATGGGGCGCTCCGCGCTATTCGAACCGGGCGATGTGCTCGCCGAACAGGCCGCGCGGGCGGGCGAGCAGCACCAGCACCATCAGGGCGTAGACGGCGGCCTCGGTGGCCGGCGGGTAGGCGTAGGCGGTCAGGCCCCGCACCACGCCGACGATGAGGGCGGCGAGCACCACCCCCCAGAACGAGCCGAGCCCGCCGATCACCACCACCACGAAGGCGAAGGTCAGGATCTCGGCGCCCATCGCCGGCTGCACGCCGGTGACCGGCGCCATCATCGTGCCGGCGAGCGCGGCGAGCCCCACCGCGATCGTCACCACCGCGGTCATGTAGGGCCGCAGCGAGATGCCGAGCGCGGCCACCATGTCGGGGTTCTGGACGCCCGCCCGCACCACGCGGCCGAAGCTGGTGCGGGTGAGCAGCAGCCACAGGCCGAACACGCAGGCGAGGGCGACGGCGAGGATCGCCAGCCGGTAGCGCGAGTAGATCAGGTCGCCGACGAACACCTGCCCGCGCAGCCAGGGCGGGATGCCGAACGGCAGTGGCGCCGCGCCGAAGATCATGCGCAGGGCCTGCTCGGCCACCATCGCGAGGCCGAAGGTCAGGAGCAGCCCCAGCGCCGGGTCGCCCCGGTAGAAGCGCCGCAGCAGGAACCGCTCGATGACGAGGCCGAGCAGCGCCACGAGGAGCGGCGAGGCGACGAGCGCCCCGCCGAAGCCGATCGTCGGCGCCACCGCCACCGTCAGGTAGGCGCCGATGGCGTAGAACGCCCCGTGGGCGAGGTTGACGATCCCGCCCAGGCTGAAGATCAGCGACAGGCCGAGCGCGATCAGCAGGTACTGGACCCCGATCAGGAGGCCGTTGAGCACCTGCTCCAGGATGAAGACGAGCTGCACGGGCGCACCCTCACGACGGGAAGGTGCAGGCGTTCTCGTCGCGGGTGGTGGCCAGCACCTCCAGGCTCTCGTTCGGGCCGGGCATCGGCCCGGTCGAGGTGTAGATGTCGTAGGGGTTCTTGATCTTGTCGGCCGGAAGCGCCGTGATCGCGTACATCTCCTGCATCAGCTCGTGGTCCCAGGCGCGGAAGTAGCCCTCGCGGGACTTGTAGATGTCGAACTTGGCGCCGCCTTCGAGGTACTCGACGACCTTCATCGAGTCGGTCGACTTGAGCGTGTTCATCGACTGGGCGACGATCTTGGTGGCGGTGTAGTCGCCCCAGGCCTGGTTCTCGGGCGGGCGCTTGTACTTGGCCTTGAAGGCCGCGACGAATTTCTGGGCGCTGGGCGACTCGATCAGCGGGTGCCAGACGATCGGCCACGTGCCGAGGAAGTTGCCGGGGCCGGCGCCCCAGGCGAGCGCGAGGTCGAAGCCGAAGCCCGCGACCGGGAAGGGCAGCCCGAACTCGCTGTACTGCTTGAGGAAGTTGGTGATCTGCGCGCCCGCGAGGTTGCAGATCACCACGTCCGGCCGCGCCTGCCGGACCTTGAGCAGGAACGGCGAGAAGTCGGTGAGCTCGGTGGGGATCAGGTCCTCGCCCGCCACCGTGGCGCCGTTGGCGGCGAAGAACTTCTTGGCCTGCTTCAGGAGGTCGTGGCCGAAGGCGTAGTCGGCGGTCAGCGCGTAGACCTTCTTGTCCTTGATCAGGCCCTTGTCGAGCAGCGCCCGGCCGCAGGCGCGCACCATCATCGTGTTCTGCGCCTCGACATGGAACATGAAGCGCTTGCAGTCGGCGCCGCGCAGCGCATCCGAGTTGGCGCCGGTGTTGACGAACAGGATTTGGTTGCGCTGCGCGACCTGGGAGATGGCGAGCGCCGAGGCCGAGTTGATCTCGCCGATCAGGCAGGCGACGCGGTCGCGCTGGATCATGCGCTCGGCCTTGGCCGAGGCCGTCTGCGGGTTGACGCTGTCCTCGGCCAGCAGCTCGACCTTGCGGCCGTCGATGCCGCCCGCCGCGTTGATCTCCTCGACCGCGAGCTGCGCGGCCTGCTGGGCGAACTCGCCGAGCGGCCCGAGGAAGCCGGTGCGCGGCGTCAGGTGGCCGATGCGGATCACGTCCGACTGCCCCTGCGACAGGGCGGGGCTCGCCAGCGCCGGCACCAGCAGCGCCGCGCCGCCGGCCTTCAACAGGCCCCGGCGCGAGATCGAATCGTCGGAACGGCCCCCGGAACGGTCCATGGTTCGCCTCTCTCTGGTCGCGTTTCCCCAGCCGGGCCCTTGAGGATGGGCTCTGCGGCCCGCCCGAACTGTGATCACACATCACTAGCGCGATAGTGCCGTTGTCGTCTAGGCTCGGCACATGAATTCATCCCCGGCGCTCGCCGACCTGCCCCAGATCGAACGCCGGACGCTGGCCGAGACCGCCTACGACGCCCTGTCGGACCTGCTGGCCTCGGGCCGCCTCGTCCCCGGCGACCGGCTGTCCCTGCGCCAGAGCGCGGCGGCGCTCGGGGTCTCGGTGATGCCGGTGCGGGAGGCGGTGAGCCGGCTCGTCGCCGACGGCGCGCTGGAGGTCGCCCCGAACCGGGCGATCCGGGTGCCGGTGCTGACCGTGGCGGAGTTCCGGGCGCTCGCCGAGACGCGCATGGCGGTGGAGGGGCTGGCCGCGGCGCGCAGCGCCGAGCGCCGCGATGCGGCGGAGCTGGCCGCCATCCGCCGGGCCGAGGCGGCGTTCCGGGCGGCCGCCGCGGCGCCGCGGCCCGACGGGGCGCGGGCGGTGGCGCTCAACCGCGACCTGCACTTCGCGGTCTACGCCGCCTGCGGCCTGCCGCCGCTGCGCGAGATCATCGCCCGGCTGTGGCTCAAGGCCGGGCCGATGATCAACCTCGACCTGCGCGCCCATCCGGAGCGGATCGTCGGGGGCTGCGCGATCCGCCGCCACGCCGAGATGCTCGCCGCGATCGAGGCGTGCGACGGCCCCGCGGCGGCGGCGGCGCTGGCGGCCGATATCGGCGACGCGGCCGAGTTCATCCTGTCCCGCGGCCGGCTGCGGGAGACGTGAGGCCCCGCCCGTCCGTCCGCGGGGAGACTCGGCACAAAAAGAGAGCGGGACGGCTCGCGCCGTCCCGCTCGAGAGTGGCCCTATCGGCCGAGGAAGATCGAAGCCAGTCGCTGGAGCAGGCCCCGCGGTGCGGGCGGAGGCTCGCTCTGCCCAGGACCGTCCCCGATCTAAGCGTTCGCGGCGAAGGGGTGCTGGGCCGAGTTGCGCTGCTCGGTGACGACGGAGGCCTTCGGCTCGCCGTTCACGGCGCGCTGGATCGACAGCTTTGTCGCCTCGTAGTTGTACTTCTGGATCTTGGCGTCGTCGGCCGCCTCCCAGTGGATGAACACGCCGACCAGGATGTACAGGTCGTCGGCCTCGTCCGCCGGGATGATGCCCTCGGCGACGCAGTCCTGCACCGCCTTCGCGACGCCGTGCTGGGCCGGGCCGAACATCTGGACGGCCTGACGGGCGTCGTTGATGGTGACCTTGTTGAACATCAGGGTGTTCGGCTTGCACGGCAGGTTCGGCGCGATGACCGCGAGCAGGCTGGTGAAGCCGTGCTTGTTGTTCACGAGGCCGTTGCAGAAGGCCGTCTCGGCGGGCGAGCCGCGCGGTCCGATGATCAGGTCGATGTGGGCGACTTCGTTGCCGTCGCCGACGAGGGCCTCGCCGACCTGAACCTTGGTGATCTTCGCCATTCGGTGTCTCTCCCTGGATTCCGATGAGAAGGCTGCGGCGCCGGGGGGCCGCTGCCAGGAAGCCATCCTTGTTATCGGCGCTCGGCCGCCCGCGCGTGCGGGCCGGGCCGAGCCGGTTCGGCCGGACAGCGGGGCGGACCCTACAGTGGGCCCCTGGTTGTCACAAGCCGCCCGGAGCCCTGTGATTGAGGAATTCCTCTGAGCCGGAACCCCGTTCTGGATCAACGTTTCGCGCGGTTCAGCCGAGCCCCGCCCCGGCCGCGGCCAGCGCGTCCCAGAACAGGGTCGCGACGGTGAAATCGGCGCTCGTGCCGGGGTTGATCCCCCGCGCCTTCAGGTCGGCGTCGAGGGCCATCAGCGGCGCGACCGGCCGGGCCGCGAGGTCGAGGCCGGCGAGCCGGGTCTCGGCCTCCCGGCGCAGGGCCTCGGCCGCCTCGGCCCCGTGCTTGCGCGCGACGTGGCTGTCCGGCACGGCCCGCAGATAGGCGAGGTGGACCGCGCTCGCGCACCACGCCGGGTCGAGGCCGAGCGCCCGGGCGGCGGCGAGCGCCGGCAGGCCGATCTGCGCGATGTCGGCGAAGGCGGTGACGTAGGCGCGGGCGATGCGGTCGCGCGGGGCCGCCTCCGCCATCGCGGCGCGGAGGGAGGCGGGCGCGGGGCCGGCCACGTCGTGCCGGTCCGCCCCGCCGAGCCCGCCGGGACTGGCGAGGCGGATCGCGGCGAACACCGCCTCGGAATCGTCCGGGCCGAGCCCGGCCAGGGTGTCCGCCACGGTGGCGCCGGCCTCGGCCGCCGCGGCCTGCGGCGCGCAGAGCAGCAGGATGCCGAGATTGGTGTTCTGGCCGACCGCCGCCCGCGTCGCCGCGACGCCGTCGCGGACCCGGGCGCCGACGCCGGCCCCCGCCCGGGCCAGCGCCGGGGCGGAGGCGTCGGCGCTGGCGACGAAGTCGGCCACCGCCATGCGGTGGCCGGGGGCGTAGGCGTGGACGTTGCCGGGCTTCAGCGCGTCGAGCTCGGCGAGGCAGGCGGCCCGGTAGAGCGTGGCGATCAGGCCGGGCGCAAGGGGAATCATCGCCCGCTCATGCCACGACGAGCCGGGGCGTGCGCGACGCCCGCACGGCGGCGAGGAAGCCGCGCACCACGGTGGCGGCGATGTCGGCCTCGCACACGGTCTGCAACCCGGACCACGCCGGCATGGAGTTCACCTCCAGCACCGAGAACCCCCCCTCCCCGTCCTCGACGAGGTCGACCCCGGAATAGGCGACCCCGACCGCGGCGGCGGCCGCCTCGGCGAGTTCCGCCGCGGCCCGCGGCATCGCCCAGGGGAGCGGGCGCCCGCCCCGGTGGACGTTGGTGATCCAGCCGTCGCCCTCGCGGATCATGCCGGCGACCGCCCGTCCGTCGCAGACGAACACCCGGTAGTCGCGCCACAGCCCGTCCCGGCGGGGGACGTAGCGCTGAAGGTAGTAGACCCGCGCCACCGCCTCCTCGTCGGGGAGGTCCTCGGGGCGCTCGATCAGCGCCAGCCCCTCCCCCTGCGAGCCGAACAGCGGCTTGAGGACGAGCGGCGCGCCGGGCCGGGCCTCGCGGGCGGCGATGGCGGCGGCGGCCTCGCGCTTCGAGACCACCCAGGTCTGGGGCGTCGGCAGGCCCGCGCGGGCGACGAGCAGCGAGGTCGCGGCCTTGTCCACCGAGCGCTCGATCCCGGTCGGCGCGTTCCAGACGACGCAGCCCGCGGCCACCAGCGCGTGCAGCACGCCGAGGCGCAGCGTCGTCGCCTCGAAGGTGCCGCCGGCGATGGTGCGCAGCAGGACCCCGTCCGGCAGGCCGCCGTCGCATCCCGGCACCCGCAGCGGCTCGCCGCCGCCGGTGGCGACGGTGACGTCGGCGAGCGAGAACAGCACCGGCTCGACGCCCTGCGCGCGGAGCGCCGCCAGGAGCCGGGCCTTGTGCCAGTTGCCGTTGTCGGCCGCGAGGGCGATGCGCATGGTGCTTTTTGGGAGCGGCGCGGGGTGTCCTTCCCCGCAAAGGCTACGCTGCTCGTCGTCGATCGGGCGCCTCGTCCGCCGACGCGCCTCTCCTCCCCCTTGCGGGGAGGGGAACGCGTGATGTTTCGACCGTCTTCCCTGTCTGGCCGTCGTGGCTCTACGCGAACGACGCGTCCACGAGGCTCGGCTCCAGCCGTCCGCCCCGGAAGGTCGCGCCGGTGCGCACCGAGGTGACGATCGCCTCGGCTGGGGAGAACAGCGCCCCGTCGATCTTGTAGAAGTCGCCGTTCACCCGGGCGAAAATCTCGGCGAAGGGGGCGCCGTGGTCGCTCGACGTGGCGGAGGGGAGCTGCTCGGCGAGCTGCTTGGCGTCGGCGTCGTCGGCATCGACGAAGAGCTGCACCCGGCCGCCGTAGATGATTGCGTCGTTGGTCCGGCCCATCGCCTTGATGAAGTCCGGGTGCTGCGGCGAGAGCGGCGCCGAGCCGATCCCGTCGAGGATCGCGTGCAGGTCGAAGCCGACCGTGTGGGCCTTGTGGAGCGCCACCTCCAGCACGCGGGCCACCACCTGCGTGGCGCCGGCGAGGCTCTGGGTCGGGGCGTAGATGAAGGTCAGGTCCTCCGGCCGCAGCCCCGCGGCTTCCGCCACCTTGGCGACGACGCTGTCCGGCGGGCCGCCGGCCGCCTCCAGCACCAGCGCCGTGCGGGCGGCGGTGTCGCGGTAGCCGAGTTCGCCGTAGAGATCCTCCACCGCGGCCACCGCCCGGCCGGGGCCGGAGCCCAGGGCGAAGAAGCCGGAATCGCCGGTCTCGTCGGCGAGGCTCCAGCCGGCATACTGGCTGCCGAGGCAGGCGAGCACGGGGTCGGCCGCGTGGACCGTGACCGTGTAGGGCCAGGTCGGGATCGGCCCGGTCGGGGCGATCGTCACCGTGCCGAGGCCGCCGAGGCAGATCTCGGCGATGCGCCGGCCCGCCTCGATCGAGCCCCGGGTATTGGCGCCGGCATCGACCATCCGCGCCCCGCCCTCGGCCTGGGTGACGGCGAGCCGCAGGGCGGCGGCGTCGGCGACGAGGCGCTCGACCAGGGGGGCGCTGAGCGCGTTGACGCTCGGGTAGTCGCGGGTCTCGGTCGGCGGGGCGCTCGTCATGGGGCGTCTTCCTCTTTGTCAGTGAGCTGTGGCGCGGGCGAGCGCGGCTTCGAGCCGGGCCGTGCGGTCATCGAGGGCGGCGCGCGCGGCGCCCCCGTCCTTGCCGGTGGCGAGCACCGTGCAGAGCGGGGCGTCCCGCCGCACCGTCGAGCCGGGGCGCGGGCGGTCGCGGGCGTAGTCCGGCCACGCGAGCGCCGGGACGGGCGCGTGGTCGCCGCCCGCGTAACAGATCCGTGAGGCCGCCGCATCCACCGGCGCCGCCCCGATCTCCGGCGTCCCGCCGAGGCAGGCCGCGACGTGGGCGGCGAAGAGCGGCGCCCCGCGCCGGTCGAGCACGTCGAGGGTGGCGCCGGGGCGGGGATTGATCTCCGTGAGCCGCCAGCCGGCGTCGTCGGCCAGGACATCGGCGCTCGCGAGACCCCGCAGGCCCGTCGCCGCGGCGATCTTTTCCGCGGCTTCCACGATCGCGGCCGTGATCGCGGCCGGCAGCGCCGGGGGCTCGGCGGCGGTCGGGGCCAGCGCGCCGCCGTAGCGGAACGGACGGATCGGCGAGGGCGCGCACCACTGCTCGGTGAGCGCCAGCGGCCGAATGCCGTTCCGCTCGGCCAGGAAGTTCAGGGCGCAGGGCCGGCCCGGGGCGCGCGCCTGTAAGTAATGTCCCGGCGGCGCCTGCCCCCGCCCCGCGGCGCGGATATGGCCGCCGCCGCTGCCGCCGGCCCGCTTGAGGAGCCAGTTCTCCGGATCCGGCACCGGTCCAACGGAGACGGCCGGGTGCGGCACGCCGAGCCGGGCGCAGAGCGCGGCGAACGCCAGGGGATCCTTCAGCGCGGCGATCGTCTCGGGGCCCGCTCCGATCAGCCGGTGGCGCGCGCCGATCGCGGCGACGAGCGTGGGCGCGTCCTCGAAGCCGCTGCCGAGCACGAGGCCGAGGCAGCGGCCGGCGCCGTCCACCAGCGCGTCGAGGGCGGCGAGCACCGCGTCCGCCGCGAGCCCCGCGCCGAGCCGTCCGGGCAGCGGCCGGTAGGCGTCGGCCAGCTCCAGGGTGTCGCTGTCGCCGAACAGGTCGGCGACGCGGGGCGCGAGCCCTGCGCGCCGCGCCGCCTCGGCCAGGGCGCGGCCGGACTGGGCCGCGATCAGCACCGTCTCCGCCACGCGGGCCCTCCGCCGAGCTGGCCCTGGGCTCAGCCGGCGATCTCGACGGCGAGCCGGTAGGCGTCGCGGAAGTCGAGGCAGAGCGGCGTCTCGGAGTCGAGCATCCGCCGGAACAGCCGCTGCTGGGTCTGGTACTTCACGTTGCCGACCGCGAGCGCGCCGATGCCGATGCCGCGCCCGCCGGGCAGCGCCACGTCGACGGCGTTGACGTCGATGCCCGCGATGCCGGCCGGCGGCACGGCGTTGACGTCGGAGGCGACCATGAGCTTCGGGGCGGAGCCCAGATCCTCGGCGGAGAGGATCGGGATGCCGGCGGGGCCGGCCGAGAGGATCACGTCCGCGTCCCGGATCGCCGCGCGCCGGTCGGCGGGCGCGGTGCCGTCGACCGCGCCGACCTCGATCCCGAAGCGCCACTTCATGGTGAAGGCGATCTTGGAGACCCGCTCCTCGCCGTCGTGGCCGACGAGCACCGACTGCGCCCCCTCCAGCGCGCCGATCACCGCCGCCACGTAGGCGACGACGCCGGCGCCGCCGAAGATCACGATGCGCTTGCCCTTCAGGTCGGTCTGAAACCGCTGCCGGAGCGCCCGGGCCACCTGCGCCACCATCGCCGCGCCGGTGGTGAACGAGCCGGCCGGGTCGGCGAAGAGGTGGTTGGCGAAGGGAGGCACGAACGCCTTCTTGGCGCGGTCCACCATGTCGAGGGCGTCCTCGGCGTTCTTGCCGCCGATGAAGATGCCGGTGCGGGTGCCGTCGGCGGGCGAGCGGGAGAAGATCGAGTCCTGGGTCAGCGACACGACGTCGGCGAGATCGACGCCCGTGTAGGTGACGACGGTCTCGAAGCCGGCATCCACCGCCATGTTCACGTCGAACGGGCTCATGTGCCGCAGCGGCGTCAGCATGTGCAGGATCGAGCGGGCCATGCGTTGCGACCTCTTTACGTTTGCCGAACCGTCCCGGCCGGCGTCCCCCGTCAAAGACAACCCGGCCGGCCGCGGTCAAGTCTCCGCCGCGTCCGGGGCCACCCGCGTCAGGCGCAGTCCGGCCCGGAGACGGTCGCGCCCTGGTTGCGTCCGCGGGCGATCAGGAACCGCAGCGGCCCGCCCCGGTCGAGGCCGACGACGAGCGCCCGCGCCTCTCCGTCCGAGGGCATCAGCGCGAAGCCGGTCGGCCCCCAGGAACTCTGGCCGTAGCCCCGCACCCCCTGCGCGGCGGCCTGCTCCAGGGCGGCGGCCACCGCCGGGCTCGCGTAGCGCCCGCCCTGATGGGGGGCGAAATGGTCGCCGATCAGGCGCTGGATCGCGGTGATGCCGGCGCCGAACCCCTCGGGCTCGGCGGTGGCGCAGGCGGGCAGCACCTGCATCAGGGCGATCCGGCAGATCGCCGCCGCCTGCGCCTCGGGGAAGCGCGGCAGATCGCGAAAGGCCTCGACCTCGCGGGTGCCGTGGACCCCGGCCATGCTTTCGTCGAGCATCAGGACGATCCGCCAGTCCTCCGGGTAGGGCAGCCGGGCGATCACCGGCGGCGGCCCGCCGTCCGGGCCCCGCCCGCCGTCGACGATCAGGCCGCCCTCGGTGAAGGCGCTCAGGCCCACCCCCGAGCGGTTGCCGCGATCGAGCGCGTCCGAGAACGCCGCCGCCGCGAAGGTCTTCCGGCTCAGCCGCGCGAGCGCCGCGGCGGTCGCCAGCGCCAGTTGCGTGCCCGAG
This sequence comes from Methylobacterium amylolyticum, assembly GCF_030700245.1. Classification (GTDB taxonomy): domain Bacteria; phylum Pseudomonadota; class Alphaproteobacteria; order Rhizobiales; family Beijerinckiaceae; genus Methylobacterium. Next base: position 86,051 of record NZ_JAUYZI010000006.1, on the reverse strand, counting down.
CCGAAGCCGGCATGCGCCGGGATCGTCCGCTCCACCCGGATCGCCGCCCCCGTCCCGATCCCGAGATGGGCGGCCGCGGCCTGCGCGTAGCGGCGGACGCGCTCCGCCTCCGGCCCTTCGACCGACAGGTCGGCGGCGGGGGCGGCGGTGAGCGCCAGGGCCGGCGCATCGATGGCGAGCCCGATGCTGCCGAACCGCCGGCCGAGGCCGCCGTGCAGGTCGAGGAAGCCGAAATGCAGGCGCGCCGGCGCCTCCACCCGCACCGTCCGCGCCTCGCTCCGGTCGGGGGCCTCGGTCACGACGATCCCCATCCTCCGGGCGCCGCCGCGCCGCTTCGAACCGTTGCCTGCACGGCGCGCTTCTCACATGGGAGTTGCTGATGGGGCAACCGGTCGGAGCCGCGCCGGTTGCCCCCGTAGGCATTGGATCGGGAGAGTCGCGGGTTCAGCGGTGCGGGGGCCTTGCCGGGGCGGCCGGATGAAGGCAAACCTTGGCGCGCGACGGCGCGCCGAGTTTGCCGCCCGCCCGGGTCCGCCCGGCGGTCAGGCCATTCCGTTCCGGCGGGACCCCCGATGCGGGGCCACCCGCTCCGCCCGGTCTTACGGCCGTCGCCCGCTCCGAGAGAGGCCGAGAAACCTTCGAGCGAGGGAGCATGCCAGCCTGGGTGAAGGGTGACGCGACCGACGCGGACACCGCCATCGCCGCCGCCGCCGCGCTGCTCGCCGCCGCGCGGGCGCCGGTGATCGCCGGCCTCAGCGCCGAGGTCGCGGCGATCCGCGCGGCCTACGACCTCGCCGGCCGCATCGGCGCCTCGGTCGACACGGCGGGCGCCGCCGGGACCTACGCCGAACTCGGCGCGCTGAGCCGCGCCGGCGCGCTGACCACCACGCCGGCCGAGACGGTCGGCCGCGCCGACGCGGTGCTCGTGGTCGGCGAGACGCCCTGGCGCGACCCGCTGCTGAAGCGCCTCGCCGGCACCAAACCTGTCCGTGGGCGCGCCGCGGCGGCGGACCGCACCCTGCTGGCGCTGGGCGGCGCGGCATCCGGGGCCGCCCTCGCCTGCCCCGCCGACCAGGGGCTGCCCCAGGCGCTGGCGCTGCTGCGCGCCCATGTCCGCGGCCATCTCGCCGGGGCCTCTGCCGTCGCCGACCTCGCCGCCCGCCTCGCGGCCGGGCGCTACGTCGCCCTGCTCTACGATCCCGCCGAACTCGGCGCCCCCGGCGTCGAGATGCTCCAGGGTCTGGCGATCGACCTGAACGACGCGACCCGCGCCTTCGCGCTCGCCCTGTCCGGTCCCGGCCAGGACCGCGCCGTGGTGCCGGTCTCGGCCTGGACCACGGGGCAGGCGCCCCGGGTCGGCTTCGGCCGCCGCGTGCCGGAGCACGACCCCTGGCGGTTCGACGCCGCGCGGCAGGCGGAATCCGGCGAGGCCGACGCCGCCCTGTGGCTCGCCTCGGTGCCGGTGGCGGCGCCGGGCTGGCTCGCGCGGGTGCCCTCGGTGGCGCTGCTCGGCGAGCCCGCGGCCGACGCCGCGCAGGTCGTCATCCAGGTGGGCCGGCCCGGCCGCGACCTCGGCGGCGTGCTGTGGCACGAGGCCCGCGCCGCCCTCACCTACCGGCCCGCCTCCGGGCCGGCCGACCTGCCGTCCGCGGCCTCGGTGCTGGCCCGCCTGGGCGAGCGTCTCGCCGCGTCGAGGAGTGTCCCCGCATGCTGAGCGTGATCCGGGGCGGGCGCGTCGTCGATCCGACGGCCGGCCGCGACGCCGTCGGCGACCTGTGGATCGAGGACGGGCGCGTCGTCGCCCCGCCGGGCCGCGAGCCCGACCGGGTCGTGGACGCGGCGGGCTGCGTGGTGATGGCCGGCGGCGTCGAGGTGCACTCGCACATCGCGGGCGGCAACGTCGTGACCTCGCGGCTGCTCCTGCCCGACCTCTACGTCAGCGAGGCGGCGCCCGAGGGCCACCCGTTCGCCCACGCGGGCGGTGCCGCCGCCTGGATCGGCGCCACCTACGCGCGGATGGGCTACACCACCGCGGTCGAGCCGGCGATGCCGCCGACCCACGCGCTCGCCACCCAACTCGAACTCGCCGACATCCCGCTGCTCGACCGCGGCGCGCTCACGGTGATGGGCAACGACGACCACCTGCTGCAACTCCTGCGCGAGCGCCAGGGCGCGGCGGCGGTGCGCGACCTCGTCGCCCTCAACGTCGCCACCTCCCGCGGCCTCGGGGTGAAGTGCATCAACGCCGGCGGCGCCTCCGCCTTCAAGGACGGGGCGCTGAAGCTGTCGCTCGACGAGGAGATCCCCTGCTACGGCCTCACCACCCGGGCGATCATGGGCGCGCTCCTCGACGCGGTCGAGGAGATCGGCGTGCCGCACCCGCTGCACGTCCACTGCAACAACCTCGGGCTGCCGGGCGCCGACGATTCCTTCGCCGCGACCCTCGACGCGGCGGAGGGGCGGCGCATCCACTTCGCCCACGCCCAGTTCTACGCCTACGGCGCGGACGAGGGCGGCGGCTTCCGCTCGGCCGCCGAGCGGATCGCCCGGTGCATCGCCGACAACCCGAACGCCACCCTCGACATCGGCCAGGTCGTGTTCGGCCAGACGGTGACCGTGTCCCTCGACATCCTGCGCCAGTTCGCCGGCCGCAAGGGCGCTAAGCCGAAGAAGTGGGCCATCAACGCCGGCGACGCCGAGGGCGGCGGCGTGGTGCCGTTCCTCTACCGGCCGCGCGGGCCCACCAGCTCGCTGCAATGGGCGATCGGCCTGGAGATCATGCTGCTCTCGACCGATCCCGAGCGCACCATCCTCACCACCGACCACCCGAACGGCGGCCCGTTCACCCAGTACCCGCGCATCATCCACCTGCTGATGGACCGCGAGGAGCGCGCCCGCGAGATCGCGACCCTGCCGGCCGTCGTCGGCGAGCGCTCGGGGCTGCCGGGGATCGAGCGGGAATACACCCTCTCCGAGATCGCCCAGCTCACCCGCTCGGGACCGGCGCGGCTGCTCGGGCTCACCGACCGCGGCCACCTGCGCCCCGGCGCGCGGGCTGACGTCGCCGTCTACCGCGACGACCCGGACCGCACGGCGATGTTCACCGCGGCCAAGCTCGTGCTCAAGGACGGCACCCCGATCGTCGAGGACGGCGAGGTCGTGGAGTGGCGCGCCGGCCGCACCCTGTCGCTCGCGGTCGAGGCCGACACGGGCATGGCCCGGCGCACGGACGCCTACCTGACCGACCGGTTCGGCGCCGGGCTCGACAGCTTCGCGGTGCCGGACGCGGCCTTCGAGGGGCCTGCCTTCGAGGCCGTGGCGTGCCGGGCGTGAGGGGATCGCACCAGAATGTCTGACCTCACCCTCAACGGCATCCGCGTCATCGACACCTTCGCCGAGGCGTTCGACGTCGCCGGCACCGCGATCGTCGTCACCAACGACACGGCCAAGTGGGCGATGATCGCCGCCACGACGATGACCGGCTTCGCCACCTCGGTGATCGGCTGCGGCGCCGAGGCCGGCATCGACGCGGTGCTGTCCCCCGACGAGACCCCGGACGGGCGGCCGGGCGTGCGCATCCTCCTGTTCGGTTTCGAGCCGAACGGGCTGAAGGACCAACTGGTCAAGCGGGTGGGGCAGTGCATCCTCACCTGCCCCGGCACCGCCTGCTACGCGGGCGTCGACGGGCCGAACAAGATCAAGCTCGGCGGCGCGATCCGCTACTTCGGCGACGGCTTCGCGGTCGCCAAGCGGATGCCCGACGCGACCGGCCGGGAGCGGCGCTACTGGCGCATCCCGGTCATGGACGGCGAGTTCCTGTGTGAGGATTCGGTCCGCGCCGTCGAGGGCGCGGTCGGCGGCGGCAACCTGCTGTTCCTCGGCCGCACCCACGCGGAGACCCTGCGGGTCGCCGAGGTCGCCGTCGAGGCCGCCGCCGCCGTGCCCGGCGCGATCCTGCCGTTTCCGGGCGGCATCGTCCGCTCCGGCTCGAAGGTCGGCGGCCGCACCAAGGGCATGATGGCCTCGACCAACGACGCCTACTGCCCGACCCTCAAGGGCCGGGCCGGTTCGGCCCTGCCGCCTGAGTGCGGCGTGGTGCTGGAGATCGTCATCGACGCCCTGACGTCGCAGGGGGTGTCCGACTCGATGCGTGCCGGCCTGCACGCGGCCACCGAGATCGGCGGCCGGCACGGGCTGATCGCCGTCACCGCGGGCAATTACGGCGGCAATCTCGGCCGCCACCACTACCACCTGCGCGACCTGATCGCGCGGGATGGCGGCGCGGAGGCCTGAGCCCGTGAGCACCCTCACCCTGCGGCAGGCGCCCCCCGAGCGCCTCGACTTCCTGACCATCAATCCCCTGGCGCTGAGCCGGCTCTCGAAAGCCGAGGCCGAGCGCCTGCCTGTGGGCACCAGCCGCCGCGGCGTTTCCCTCGGCGAGTGCTTCTCCGTCGCCCTCGACGGCTCGGACACGCTGACGATCGAGGGCGGCCTTGAGCGCCTCGACCGGGTCGGCGCCGCGCTCTCGGAGGGCGAGATCCGCGTCGCGGGCGATGTCGGCCAGCGGCTCGGCGAGGGCATGGCCGGCGGCACGATCACCGTGACCGGCCATGCCGGGCCCTATGCCGGCGCGGGCGCCACCGGCGGGGTGATCACGATCGAGGGCGATGCGGGCGACCATGCCGGCGGCGCGGTCTACGCGGCCAGGGCCGGCCTCGACGGCGCAACGCTGATCGTGCGCGGCGCGGCCGGGGCCCATTGCGGCGACCGCATGCGCCGCGGCACCCTCGTCGTCGGCCGGGCGGGCGTCTATGCCGGCGCGCGGATGATCGCCGGGACGCTCGCCGCCCTCGAAGTCGGCGACGACGCCGGCTACGGCATGCGCCGCGGCACGCTGCTGGTCGGCCGGCACGGGCGGCTGTCGCCGACCTTCGTGGAGACCGGCGCGCACGACCTCGTCTACCTGCGCCTGCTCGCCCGGCACCTGCGGGTCTTGAGCGCCGAGCACGCCGCGCTGCTGGAGCGGCCGCTGCGGCGCTATTCCGGCGACCTCGCGACGATCGCCAAGGGCGAGATCTGGGTGGCCGCCTGACGCCCGCGCACGATGCGGGACAGCGGAATCCGGTTTTTTGCGAGAACATCGTGCGTCTTCAACGACATCTAGGCAGGCGATCCCGGCGCGTCGTAAGCTGAACCCGCGACCGGCCCGCGGAGACGGCCGGCGCATCGAGGAACGCCCGGGGTCGATGCCGATGCTGCTGCTCCTGTCCGTCTGCCTGATCGCCCAGCCCGCGACCTGCCGCGAGGAGCGGATCCAGATGTCCTACGAGGCGTCGAGCCCGTTCGTGTGCCTGCGCAACGCGCAGAGCACGCTGGCCAAGTGGCAGGGCGACCACCCCGACTGGCACGTCGAGCGCTGGCGCTGCGCCGCCCGCGGCAGCCTGCCGAAGTCTCTGTGAGAGAGCCGTGAGGCGCGCGCGGCGCAGCGCAGGACCGCACCGATGCGCTCCCTGAAGGCCCGCTTCGTCCTCCTGCTGGCCGCGAGCGCCCTGGTGGTGGTGCTGGCCGCCGCCGCCGTGCTGGTCACCATCGCCGCCGCCGAGCGGACCGTGGACCGGACGCTCGCGGCCCAGGGACGGCTGGAGCTGCTGGCCGAGCTGTCGGGCCGGCTGACGCAGTTCGGCCTCGCCGCGGTCGAGACGGTCGGCAACCCCGACGGCCAGCCCGAGGCGATGGGCATCGCCCGCGACAACGTCGACCGGGCGCTCAACACCGTGGACGAGGCGCTCGCCCGGAGCTTCCCGCCGAGCGACGACCCCGCCGACCGCATGCAGTACGCGGCCCGCACCCGGCCGATGGCGCAGTTGCGCGCCGCCCGGGTGGTGCTCGACCGGCAAGTGTCGCTGATCAGCCGCCAGACCGACCCCGAGCGCCGCCAGGACGCGATCAAGGGCGCGCTCAACGGTTTCGGGGCGATGACCGGGCAGCCCCTCTCCTTCCTGATCGAGGCGGAGCGGCGGGGCATGCAGCTCGGCTCCGAGGAGGCCCGAGCGCTCACCGACCGCCTGCGCGTGGCGGCGGCGGTCGCAGTGGCGGCGGCGCTCGCCCTGCTCGCGGTCCTCTACCGCACGCTCAGCCGGCCGACGCTGGCGCGCATCGAGGAGGTGCGCCGGGCCGCGAGCGCCATCGGCCGCGGGGCGCTGGACACGCGTTTGCCGGTGGCGACCCGCGACGAGCTCGGCCTGCTGATGGCCAACGTCAACCGCATGGCCGCCCGCCTCGCCCGGCGCGAGGCGCACGTCGCCGCCGACCGGGCCGCCCTGGAGGACACGGTCGCCGCCCGCACCGCCGACCTGCGCGCCGCCAACGCCCGGCTGGAGACGGTGGACCGCTCCCGCCGCCGCTTCTTCGCCGACGTGAGCCACGAGCTGCGCACGCCGCTCACCGTCATCCTCGGCGAGTGCGACCTCGCCGTGCGCGGGGCCCCCCGGGGCGTCGACCCGGCGCCCGCCTTCGCCACGATCCGCAAGCGGGCCCAGCGGCTGAAGCTGCGCGTGGAGGATCTGCTCCGCGTCGCCCGCTCGGAAACCGGCGCGATCGAGCTCGACCGCAGGCCGCTCGGCCTCGCCGCGGTGCTGGCCGAGGCGGTGGACAACATGGCCTCGGAGGCCGCCCGCCGGCGGGTCGGCCTGACCCTCGACCCCGGCACGGCCGACGTGGAGTGCCTCGCCGACCGCGAATGGCTTCGCCAGACCGTCGAGAGCCTCGTGGACAACGCCCTGCGCCACGCCGCCGGGCTGACCCGGGTCACGGTGGCCCTGGCGGCCGCTCCGGGGCCCACCGCGCGGATCACCGTCACCGACGACGGGCCGGGCTTCGGCGCCCCGGAGGCGGAGCTGCTGGAGCGTTTCCGCCGCGGCCCGAGCACCGGCCGCGAGACCGGGGCGGACACGACCGGGTTCGGCATCGGCCTCGCGCTCGCCCGCTGGATCGTCGAGCAGCACGGCGGCACGATCGGCCTCGGCAGCGGGGACGGCGGCCGCGGCGCCCGCGTGTGCCTGGACATCCCCGCCCTCGATCCCGCATGGGAGGCGGGCACGGCCGGGGGCGCGGCCGGCGGGCGGAATCTGAGGGAGACGGCCGCATGACGCGGATCCTGATCGTCGAGGACGACGTCGACATCCGCGGCCTGCTGGCGCGCGGGCTGGAGGCGGAGGGGTTCGAGGTCGGCACCGCCGCCTGCGTCGACGACGCCATCCAGGCCGCCCGCGACCCGGCGCCGGGGGCGGTGCTCCTCGATGTCGGCCTGCCGGACGGGTCCGGTCACGACGTCTGCCGCTCCCTGCGCGAGGGCGGCTACCCGGGGCCGATCCTGTTCCTGTCCGCCCGCGACGAGATCCGCGACCGGGCCGAGGGGCTTGCGCTCGGGGCCGACGACTACATCGTCAAGCCGTTCGTGTTCGACGAGCTGGTGGCCCGCCTGCGCACCCACCTGATGCGCCGCCAGCAGGCCGAGGCGCCGCGCTCGCGCCTCACCGCCGGCCGGCTGGTCCTCGACCTCGACACGAGGCAGGCGAGCTGCGGCGAGGCGAATGCCCGGCTGACCCCCCGTGAGGCCGACCTGCTGGCCATGCTGATGGAGGGCATCGGCAAGCCGGTCTCCCGCGCCGACATCTTCGAGCGCCTGTGGGCCAGCCAGGGCGGCCTCTCGCTCAACGTGGTCGATGTCTACATCGGCTACCTGCGCTCGAAGATGGCCGATTTCGTCCGCCACGGCGGCCCGGTGCTCACCACCGTGCGCGGCAAGGGCTTCATGCTGGAGCTGCGCGGGCCCGACTTCCGCCAGTGACGCGGTGGCGCGGCGATCCTGTACTTAAGTCGGGGTTGCTGCGGTATTGCGCCGATTTCCCAAGCGTTTCAGGCGGTTCCCCCGGTGGCTCACCAAAAAGTTGGGAGGATCCGGCAATTTGATGCTTGAAGCCGGGCGCGAGATCGCCGATATCAGCTCTGCGCCTGAAACGAGAGCGCCATCAGTGTCTTAGGGTCTTCTTAGGATCGCTCTGACGACGCTCGGTGATCATGATTGCAAGGAGAAACACCATGGCCTGGGCTGCCCCCGTCGTGTCCGAGATCTGCGTCGGCATGGAAGTGACGAGCTACGAGTCGGCCGAGATCGACACCTTCAACTGAGTTCTCAGGGGCCGGGGATCGCGGGAGCCGCACCATGCGCGTCGTGATCCTCGGTTCCGCCGCGGGCGGCGGCCTCCCCCAGTGGAACTGCCGCTGCCCGATCTGCACGCTGGCCCGCTCCGAGCCGGAGCGCGTGCGCCCCCGGACGCAGTCGAGCATCGCCGTCTCCGCCGACGGCGCGGACTGGCTTCTGGTCAACGCCTCGCCGGACATCCGGCAGCAACTGTTCGACAATCCGGCGATGCACCCGCGCGAGGGCCTGCGCCACTCGCCGATCCGCGCCGTGCTGCTCACCAACGGCGACGTCGACCACGTGGCCGGGCTGCTGACCCTGCGCGAGGGCCAGCCCTACACCCTCTACGCGACCCGCGGCATCCTCGATTCGGTCAACGCCAACCGCGTCTTCGACGTGATGGCCGAGGGCGTCGTCGCCCGGGAGGCGATCGCGATGGACGCGCCCTTCCAGCCGCTTCCCGGCCTCGCCGTCACGCTGTTCTCCGTCCCCGGCAAGGTGCCGCTCTGGCTGGAGGACGAGACGATGGAGATCGGCGCCGAGACCGAGACGACGGTCGGCGCGATGATCGAGGCGGGAGAGCGCCGCCTCGCCTACATCCCCGGCTGCGCCCGCGTCACCGACGGGCTCAGGCGCCGGATCGCCGGGGTCGACGCGCTGCTGTTCGACGGCACGGTGCTGCACGACGACGACATGATCCGCGCCGGGGTGGGGGTTAAGACCGGCTGGCGCATGGGCCACGTGCCGATGCGGGGCGACGGCGGATCGATCGACGCGCTGGCCGACGTGGACCTCGGCCGCCGGGTGTTCGTGCACATCAACAACACCAACCCGGTCCTCGTCGAGGGCTCGCCCGAGCGCGCCGAGGTCGAGGCGGCGGGCTGGACGGTGGCCCATGACGGGCTGAGCCTGTCGCTCTAGCGCGCTCTCCGCCGAGGTGGATACCGGCTCGGCGCGAGAGAGCGCGTCAAAATGGAGGCCCAGAGCCGCTCCGCTTGGTCGGGCGGCGGGTCGACCCTACATCCGGTTCGCGGGATGGCCGCCCCCGCGCCGACCGGAACCGAAGAAACGCGATCCCTTAAGAACGGACGCCGGAAACGCCATGAACGCTGTCTTCCCCGCTCCCGCCCCGGACACCGCCGAGCGGCTGCTCAGCCCCGAGGAGCTGGAGGCGGCCCTGCGCGACATCGGCGCCCGGCGCTACCACAACCTGCACCCGTTCCACCGGCTGCTGCACGACGGCAAGCTGTCGAAGGACCAGGTCCGGGCCTGGGCGCTCAACCGCTACTACTACCAAGCGATGATCCCGGTGAAGGACGCCGCGGTGCTCGCGCGCATGACCGACGCGTCGTTGCGCCGGGTCTGGCGCCAGCGCATCGTCGACCACGACGGCGACGCCCCCGGCGACGGCGGCATCGAGCGCTGGCTGAAGCTCGCCGAGGGCGTCGGCTTCGACCGCGACTACGTGCTCTCGACCCGCGGCATCCTCTCGGCGACGAAGTTCTCCGTCGAGGCCTACGTCCACTTCGTCGCCGAGAAGTCGCTCCTGGAGGCCATCGCCTCCTCGCTGACCGAGATGTTCTCGCCGACCATCATCTCCGAGCGGGTCGCCGGGATGCTGAAGAACTACGATTTCATCACCAAGGAGACGCTCGCCTACTTCGACAAGCGGCTCACCCAGGCGCCGCGCGACGCCGACTTCGCCCTCGACTACGTCAAGCAGCACGCCACCACGCCGGAGCTTCAGCGGCAGGCGATGGCGGCGCTGACCTTCAAGTGCAACGTGCTGTGGACGCAGCTCGACGCCCTGTACTTCGCCTACGTGGCGCCGGGGATGATCCCGCCGGACGCGTGGCAGCCGGGCGTCGGCCTCGTCGCCGAGACGGCCGCGGCACCGAAGCCCGGGATCGGGGCGCTCGCGGCGGGCGACCGGCCGCGCCTGCCCCGCGGGGTGCGCCTGCGCCACGACGAGACCCGGGCCAAGCACGTGCTGCTCGCCCCCGAGCGGACCTTCGACCTCGACGACAACGCGGTCGCCGTCCTCAAACTCGTCGACGGCAGCCGCACGGTCGCCGACATCGCCGACGAGCTCGGCAAGACCTACGCCGCCGACCCGCGGGCGATCGAGGCCGACATCCTCGTGATGCTGCGGGGCTTGGCCGAGAAGCGGGTGCTGGAGCGATGAACGCGCAAGTCCCGATCCCCCAAGTCCCGATCCGTGCCGAGGCGCCCGCTCCGGTCGGTCTGCTCGCCGAGCTGACCCATCGCTGCCCGCTGCGCTGCCCCTACTGCTCGAACCCGCTGGAACTCGACCGCCGCTCGGGCGAGCTCGACACCGCCACGTGGCAGCGCGTGCTGACCGAGGCGGCGGGGCTCGGCGTGCTGCACGTCCACCTGTCGGGGGGCGAGCCGACGGCGCGCAACGACATCGTCGAGATCACCAAGACCTGCGCCGACCTCGGCCTCTACTCGAACCTGATCACCTCCGGCGTCGGCGGCGCGCTGGCCAAGCTCCAGCCGCTCTACGACGCCGGTCTCGACCACGTGCAGCTCTCGGTGCAGGGCGTCGACGCGCGCAACGCCGAGAAGATCGGCGGCCTGAAGAACGCCCAGCCGCAGAAGATGGAGTTCGCCGCCAAGGTGGTGGAGCTCGGCCTGCCGCTGACGCTGAACGCGGTGATCCACCGGGGCAACATCCACGAGGTCGAGGGCTTCATCGAGCTGGCCGTGAGGCTCGGCGCCAAGCGGCTGGAGGTGGCCCACACCCAGTACTACGGCTGGGCCTACGTCAACCGCGCGGCGCTGATGCCGGACAAGGCCCAGGTCGACGCCTCGATCCGCATCGTCGAGGCGGCGCGCGAGCGGCTCAAGGGCCAGCTCGTCATCGACCTCGTCGTGCCGGACTATTACGCGAAATACCCCAAGGCCTGCGCCGGCGGCTGGGGCCGCAAGCTGATGAACGTCACGCCCCAGGGCAAGGTCCTGCCCTGCCACGCGGCCGAGACGATCCCCGGCCTCGAATTCTGGTACGTCACCGACCATTCGCTCGCCGAGATCTGGCGCGACGCGCCGGCCTTCACCGCCTATCGCGGCACCGACTGGATGCAGGAGCCCTGCCGCTCCTGCGACCGGCGGGAGCGCGACTGGGGCGGCTGCCGCTGCCAGGCGCTGGCGCTGGCCGGCGACGCGGCGGCTACCGACCCGGCCTGCTCGCTCTCGCCCCTGCACGCCAAGGTGCGGGCGCTCGCCGTCGAGGAGGCCGCCGAGACGCCCCCCGACTACGTCTACCGGACGATCGGCAGCAACATCCGGTCGCCGCTCAAGGAGGATGCGTGACCGTGAAGGTTTTTCTCGCGACGGCGACCGTCGCGCTCGGGCTGATGGCGGTGCCGGCCTTCGCCGAGGAGGCGCCCGCGCCCGCCGTCACCCCCGCCAACGCCGCCGCCCCGCCCAGCGCCGCCGACCTGCTGTTCGAGCAGCCGCAGATGCGCAACGCGGCGCCCGGCAGCACCATCACCTACGATTACCTGCGCCGCTCGGGGATCGCCAAGGGGCCGTTCGGGGCGCCGCTCCAGGATACGGTCACCCTCAAGGTCGAGAAGCCCACGGTCGCCGAGAAGGGGGGCGCCGGGACGCCGAGCGCCGACGCCCGCGACATCGCGGTGACGATGTTCTCCGGCCTCAACCGGGTGCCCGCCGGTCCGTTCGAGGACATGACCGGAAACCCGATCGTCTCGCTGTTCTTCGAGAACCACCTGCGCGCGCTCGCCAAGGTGCTGGAGGCGAACCCGCGCTACCTGAAGCTCGCGATCCGCCGCGGCCTGCGCGAGCGCGCGGCCGTCACGCCCGTGAAGGTGAAGGTCGGCGACCGCGAGGTCGACGGCTGGCAGGTGGTGACGCGGCCGTTCGCCGGCGACCCGATGACCGAGCGCATGCGCGGGCTCGACGACCTGACCTACACCGTCGTCACCTCCCCGGCGGTGCCGGGTGAGATCGTCTCGATGGAGGCCGCCTCGCGTTCCAAGGACGGCGGCGAGCTGTTGCAGGAGAAGCTGAACTATGACCCGAAGGCTGGCTGATCTCGGCGGCCTCGCCGCCCTCGTCCTCGCGCTGGGTCTGGCGGCCTCCCCCGGCCGCGCGGCGGAGGAGAACGACTATCCCACCGACGCCCGGGTGGACTACGTGTTCGCCTGCATGGCGGCCAACGGCCAGACCCGCGAGAACATGCAGAAATGCGCGTGCTCGCTGGACCAGCTCGCCGCGATCCTGCCTTACGACAAGTACGTGCAGGCCAGCACGATCCTGTCGATGCGCCAGGGGGTGGGCAACCGCGCCAACGAGTTCCGCTCGACCAAGGTGTTCGACGACAAGGTCGCCGACCTGCGCCGCGCCCAGGCCGAGGCCGAGGTGCGCTGCTACCGCGGCTGAGCCGGCACTCGGTTCCCCCGCCTCCCCGCGGTCCGGCGTTGCGCCGGGCCGCGGTTTCGATCACACCGGCGCGCCGATCCCGCCGAGGAGCGCGAGCCCCGTGACCCCCTCCCCCGCCCTGCCCGGCCTGCTGCCCGATCTCGGGCGCCGCACGCTGGTGATGGGCATCCTCAACGTCACGCCGGATTCCTTCTCCGACGGCGGCCTGTTCGCCGGCGAGGCGCAGGCCCGCGCCCAGGCGGAGCGGCTCGCGGCCGAGGGCGCGGCGATCCTCGACATCGGCGGCGAGTCGACCCGGCCCGGCCACACGCCGGTGCCGGCCGAGGCCGAGCAGGCCCGCGTCCTGCCGGTGATCCGGGCGCTCGCCGGCACGCTCCCGGCGCCGATCTCGATCGACACCTACAAGGCCTCCACCGCCCGCCTCGCCCTGGAGGCCGGGGCGCGGATCGTCAACGACGTGTGGGGCCTCCAGCGCGAGCCCGACATCGCGACGGTGGCCGCCGCCCACGGCGCGCCGGTGATCGTCATGCACAACCGCGAGACGGTGGAGCCCGGGATCGACATCCTCGCCGACCTGAAGCGCTTCTTCGAGCGCTCGCTCGACATCGCCCGCCGGGCCGGCATCCCGGACGGCGACGTGGTGCTCGATCCCGGCGTCGGCTTCGGCAAGAGCTGGGAGCAGCACCTGGAGGTGCTGCGGCGGCTGCCGGAGATCCGGGCGCTGGGCTTTCCCGTCCTCGTCGGCGTCTCGCGCAAGTCTCTGCTCGGGCGTCTGCACGACCGCGAGACGCGGCCGGCCGACCGGCTCTACGGCTCGCTCTCGGCCCACGCGCTCGCCGCGACGCTGGGGGCCGACATCGTCCGCGTCCACGACGTCGCCGCCCATGTCGAGGCGCTGCGGGTGGTCGACGCGGTGATGCGGCCGGAGGCGCGGCCGTGAGCGACCACATCCGCGTCGTCGGGATCGCGGTCTACGGTCGGCACGGGGTGCTGCCCGAGGAGGCGGTGCTGGGCCAGCGCTTCTACATCGACCTCGACGCCCGCCTCGACCTCGCCCCCGCCGGCCGGGCGGACGCGGTCGAGGCCACCGTCAGCTACGCCGACCTCACGCGGATCGCCGTCGAGATCGCCGAGGGACGCTGCTTCAAACTGATCGAGGCGCTGGCCGAGGCGATCGCGGCGGCGATCCTCGACCGCTTTCCCGCCATCGAGGCGATCACCGTGCGGGTGGACAAGCCGAGCGCGCCGGTGCCCGCGATCCTCGACCGGGTCGGCGTCGAGATCACCCGCGGGCGCGCGGCGTGAGGGCCTATCTGGGGCTCGGCAGCAATGTCGGCGACATGGCCGCGCTGCTCGACCGCGCGGTGGCGGGGCTCGCCGCCGTGCCCGGCATCCGGATCCGCGCCCGCTCCGCCGATTACCGCACGCCCCCCTGGGGCAAGACCGATCAGCCCTGGTTCCTCAACGGCGCGGTGGCGATCGACACGGATCTCGATCCGCACGCCCTGCTCGACGCCTGCCTCGGTGTCGAGCGCGACCTCGGCCGGGTGCGCGAGGAGCGCTGGGGCCCGCGGCTCATCGACATCGACGTGCTGGCCTACGAGGGGGCGGCCGTGTCGGACGCGCGGCTCGTGCTGCCGCACCGCTACGTCCGCGAGCGCGCCTTCGTGCTGGTGCCGCTCGCCGAGATCGCCCCCGACCTCGCGATCGGCGGCGAGCGCGTCGCCGACGCCCTGGCCAAGCTCGACCGGACGGGTATCGCGCGGGCCTGAGAGATCCGGGTGTCGAGAGGGCGAGCCCTCTCGCGGGTGCAGGGTGGAACCCTGCAAGCTTCAGGGCTCTGCCCTGAAAACCTGCCGAAGGGCGCAGCCCTTCGGAATCCCGGATCAGCGCTCGCCCGGCTCCAGCAGCGCGTTCGCGTCCTCTTCGAGGAGCGGCACGTCGTAGTCGCGCAGGACCCGCTCGATGTCGGCCTTGCGCTTGCGCAGGACGCCGTTGAGCGTGCGCTTCCAGTCGTTCTCGCCGATCCGGACCCCCATGGCGATGCGGTAGGCCATCGGCGGGCGCTCGGGCTCCTTGAGGAGCGGCGTGACGGTCATCGCCGTGCCGCTGCGCTTGGCCAGCCAGCCGGCGGCGGGCCCCCACAGGATCGCGGCGTCGATCTCCCCGGCGGCGAGGTCGGCGATCACCCCGGCCGAGACCGTCTGGTGCTTGCGGGCGGGGTCGAGCTGGTAGGGGGCGTAGGTCCGCATCGAACCGACGAGGCCGAGTTCGCCCATCCGGTTCACCGGCGGCGTGCCGGCGATCACGCCGATGCGCTTGCCCTTCAGCCGCGGGTCGTCGAGCGCGGTGGCGCCGTCCAGCGTGCCGGTCCGCGTCACCAGCGTGTAGGCGGAGCGGTAGTACGGGTTGGTGGTCTGGACGAGATCGTTGCCGAAGGTCTGGCCGATGATCAGGTCGCACAGGCCGGTCCCGATCGTGTTGCGCACGAAGCCGGGACCCTGCGTCAGCCAGTAATAGCGGACCTTGATCTTCAGCTCGTCCGCGACGATCTCCGCGATCCGGTTCTCGAAGCCGTCCTCCTTGCGCTCGGAGAACGGCATGTTGCCGGGATCGCCGCAGACGCGCAGCACATCCGTCGTCACCGTGTCGGGCAGGTGCTGCGCGAGGGCCCCCTGCGCCGCCGTCAGGGACAGGGCGCAGAGGAGCGTGCGGAGGGCGTTGGAGGGGGCCATCAGCCGCCCATGCACTCCTTCTCGGCCTTCTTGGCGGCCTCGGGCTTGTCTTCCTTCTCGGAGGGACGGATCCGGCCCATGGCGCCGGCGGCGCGCGCCTTGAGATAGACGTAGAGGTCGTCCGAGTAGCACATGACGTTCTTGTTGTCGCCGAAGGCCGGCATGACCTTCTGCTCGGAGGCGTTCACCTCCTGCTTGCCGCCGGCCAGGATGCCGATGAACTCCTCGTAGGACAGGTGCTTGAGCGAGTCCTTCAGCGCCGGCGCGTAGGTCGAGCCCATGCCGTCCGGCCCGTGGCAGACGTGGCACTCGGCGTGATAGCGCCGGTAACCGGAATAGGTGTACCAGTCGAACTTCTTGCCGGCGTCGGTGACGTGGAAGGTCGGATGTCCTTCCGCGTCGAAGTATTTGCCGTCCTCGACCTTCACGGCAGCGTCCTTCTTGAGGAGCTTCTCATCTTGCTCCGCGGACTTGTCGTTCGGGTTGAGGGAGTTGGCGAGAGCGGGATCGGGCTTGGCGTCCTCAGCATGTACGGCGACCGCGGAAACGGCCGCTAGGGCGAGGGCGGCCAGAACCGGCCGCGTGATGATCTTGCCGAGGTGCTGCAACGTTGACGTCTCCCTGGACGAGGCCCTTCCGTCTCCCTTCGAGCCGTAGCCTCTTGCGAGTGAGTCTAAATCACAAAGGTGCCGGCGCGGAAGCCCGCGCCGGCACCGTTCTGCGTTCTTGAGCCTGCGACGGATTAGTTCGGCAGACCGAAGACGGTGAGCTGACCGCCGAGGTTGGTGTACTGCGACAGGGCCGCGTAGCCGCCCACCGCGCCGAGGCCGGCGTTCGGGTCGGTCAGGCCGGCCGCGAGGCCGATGCCCGCCCAGCCGCCGACGCCGGAGAGGACGCCGACGTACTGCTTGCCCTTGTGCTGGTAGGTCATCACGTTGCCGATGATGCCCGACGGGGTCTTGAACTTGAACAGCTCCTTGCCGGTCTTGTCGTCGACCGCCTTCAGGTAGCCTTCGAGCGTGCCGTAGAAGACCACGTCACCCGCGGTGGCGAGAGCGCCCGACCACACCGAGAACTGCTCGGGCAGCGACCACTTGATCTTGCCGTTCAGGTTGTCCCAGGCGATGAAGTTGCCCATGCCGCCGTGCGAGCCGGGGGCCGGGTACATCGACAGGGTCGCACCGACGTAGGGCTGGCCCGGGGTGTAGGTCACCCGGAACGGCTCGTAGTCCATGCAGACGTGGTTGGTGGGGACGTAGAAGAGCTGCGTCTTGAGCGAGTAAGCCGCCGGCTGCTGGTCCTTGGTGCCGAGCGCCGCCGGGCAGATGCCCTTCGAGTTCACGTCCTCGCCGTTCTGCTCGGTCGAGTACTTCGCCACGACGAGCGGACGGCCGTAGGTCTTGGAGCTCTTGTCCATGTCGACCTTGGTCGCCCAGTTCACCACCGGGTCGAACTTCTCGGCGACCAGGAGGGCGCCGGTCTCGCGGTTCAGCGTGTAGCCGAAGCCGTTGCGGTCGAAGTGGGTCAGGAGCGGCTGCTCCTTGCCGTCGAACTTCTGATCCGTGAGGATCATCTCGTTGATGCCGTCGAAGTCCCACTCGTCGTGCGGGGTCATCTGGTAGACCCACTTGGCCATGCCGGTGTCAGGGCTGCGGGCCCAGATCGTCATCGACCACTTGTTGTCGCCCGGACGCTGCTTCGGGTTCCAGGTCGAGGGGTTGCCCGAGCCGTAGTAGAACAGGTTCAGCTTCGGATCGTAGGAGAACCAGCCCCAGGTGCAGCCGCCGCCGGTCTTCCACTGATCGCCTTCCCAGGTCTTCAGCGAGGAGTCCTTGCCGACCGGCTTGCCGAGATCGGTGGTCTTCTCCGGGTCGACCAGGATCTGGTCATCCGGGCCCATCGAGTAGGCGCGCCACACCTTCTTGCCGGACTTCAGGTCGTAGGCGGTGACGTGGCACTGCACGCCGAACTCGCCGCCCGAGATGCCGACGATGACCTTGTCCTTCACCGGAAGCACGGTGGCGGTGTTGGTCTCGCCCTTCTTCGGGTCGCCGTTCACGACCGACCAGTTGACCTTGCCGGTCTTGGCGTCGAGCGACACGACGGTGGTGTCGGCCTGGTGCAGGATGATGGCGCCGTCGGCGTAGGCGAGGCCGCGGTTGACCGTGTCGCAGCACATCACCGGGATCACCGACGGGTCCTGCTTCGGCTCGTACTTCCACACGATCTTGGCGTCGTGGTCGAGGTCGAGCGCGTAGACGATGTTCGGGAACGGGGTGTGGACGTACATCATGTTCCCGACGACCAGCGGCGAGCCCTCGTGGCCGCGCAGCACGCCGGTCGAGAACGTCCAGGCGACCTGGAGATCCTTGACGTTCTTGGTGTTGATCTGGTCGAGCTTGGAGTAGCGCGTGTTGGCGTAGTCCACCGTCTGGAGCACCTGCTCCGCCGGGTTGGCGATGCCCTTCAGGACGCTGTCGTTGGCCAGCGCCGGCGCGGCGACGGCGGCGACGCCCGCACCGAGGGCGAGGAGATGTACCGCTCTCATGGGTTCCTCCGGCAAGTCTTTGAGAGACCGATAGGCGCGCGCCGTGAGCGGCGTCCCTCGGACCCCGACCTGACTGTTTGCGACAGGGATCGAATAGCTTCGATAGCGGGCGGTTGTCGTCGATGGAGACCGTTCGAGGTCCCCAGCCAGAGGCCGCCATCCCCGCGGCAGCCCCCTCGAAACCGAAGCTTGCGGCGACCTTAAGAGATTTTTGAGCGCCGTCAATCGGGTCTCGGGCCCGGCCGAGGCCAGGGTGAAAGGATCTTTGCCGAGGTCCGGAAGGCTACGCGGCGTTCTGCTCTGCAAAACAAATTGCTGCGTCGCACAAATCCGCGGCGCGATCTCTGGCGCGACTGGCGCGCGTGACGCCTGATCCATGCATGACTTGCAAGCGGCCGCTTCCATCGCGCGCGACCTATGCTCGCAGCGGCTTCATCCCGGTGTTCCCGCCTCGTCTCAGGGTTGCTTCGTGCCGAGACCCTCCCGGTTGAGGGCCGGAGTTTTCCGCAACGCGAGATGCCGGATCGCCCGGGACCGGTCGTCGGCTCCGGTCCAGCGGCGGCCCGCTGCGCCGTCTCGCCGCATGGCGATGCCGGACGCCGCGCCGGATTCCGGGCTGGCAGCGGACGCGGAGATTGCCGAATCATCCTGGGACGATCCGCGGCGGCCGGCCCGGTCGTGGGGCCGGAGATCGGAGCGCCGCGTTCCGCGGAATGGACCCGACCCCGGATGCGGGCGTCACAGGTCCGGTACGGGTCCCGTGCTCTCGAACTCGGCCTCGTTGCCGACGAGGTCTGTCAGGGAGATGTCGAGATGACGGCCGGATTTCAGGCGCAGGTGCGCGTCCGGCTGGAGCCAGACGGGGCGCAGCTTGGCGTGCGTGCCGTTGAGCGTGCCGTGCGCGACCAGACCCTCGGGCCGTCG
Organism: Methylobacterium amylolyticum; assembly: GCF_030700245.1. Classification (GTDB taxonomy): domain Bacteria; phylum Pseudomonadota; class Alphaproteobacteria; order Rhizobiales; family Beijerinckiaceae; genus Methylobacterium. The sequence continues at coordinate 67,213 of NZ_JAUYZI010000006.1, read as the reverse complement.
CTCGATCAGGACCCGGTAGCGCACCCGGACGGCCTCGCAGCCGTCCGCCGACACGAGGCCGCGCCCGGTCAGGGTCTTCAGGATTCCGGGCGGATCGAGCATACGCGGGACGCGTTCAGCGAGCAGGTTGGGATCAAGCGGCAATCCGATTGCCGTTTAGTCCCGTGCCGGCCCGCTGTCACGTCGCCGTGAAGCCGGGGCGCCGTCACCGGCGCCCGTTCTGTCAGGCGTCGGGGGGCGGAAGGTCGCGCACCGTCACCCGTCCGGCCTGCGCCGACAGGGCGAGGCGGCCGTGCTTCAGCGCGAGCGCCTTCTCGCCGAACAGGCCGCGGCGCCAGCCCTGGAGCACGGGCACGTCGGCCTCGTCGTCGTCGGCCACCGCTTCCAGGTCGTCCACCGTCGCGATGATCTTGGGCGCGACGCCCTCCGCCTCCGAGACGGCCTTCAGCAGCACCTTCAGCAGTTCCACCAGCGCGCCGTTGCCGCCGCTCCGGCGCACCCGCTCGGGCAGCCGGATCTCGGCCGTGTCGCGGGCGAGCCCGCGGTCGACCGCGGCGAGGATGTCGGCCCCGGTGCGCGAGCGCTCGAAGCCCGCGGGGATCGTCCGCAGGCGCCCGAGCGCCTCGACGCTGCGGGGGGCGGCGGAGGCCACGTCGATCACCGCCTCGTCCTTCAGCACGCGGCCGCGGGGGACGTTGCGCGCCTGCGCCTCGGCCTCGCGCCACGCGGCGACCTCCATCAGCACGGCGATCTCGCGGGGCTTGCGCATGCGGCCCGACAGGCGCCGCCACGCCTCCGCCGGGTCCGCCCGGTAGGTCTCCGGCGAGGTCAGCACCGCCATCTCCTCGTCGAGCCACGCGCCGCGGTCGGTGCGCAGCAGGTCCGCCACCAGCGCCTCGTAGACCTTCACGAGATGGGTCACGTCCGACAGGGCGTAGGCGAGCTGCGCCTCGGAGAGCGGCCGGCGCGACCAGTCGGTGAAGCGCGAGGACTTGTCGATCTTGGCCTTGGCGACGTCGTTGACGAGCTGCTCGTAGGAGACGGAATCGCCGTAGCCGCAGACCATCGCCGCGACCTGGGTGTCGAAGAACGGGTGCGGCAGGATCTCGCCGAGCAGCCAGACGATCTCGAGGTCCTGGCGCGCGGAGTGGAACACCTTCACCACGCTCTCGTCCGCCATCAGGTCGATGAAGGGTTTGAGGTCCAGCCCCTTGGCCAGCGGGTCCACGAGCACGGCCGTCCCGTCCGGCGCCGCCATCTGGATCAGGCAGAGCTTGGGATAATAGGTCGTCTCGCGCATGAACTCCGTGTCGACGGTCACGAAGGGCTGGGCGGCGAGCCGGGCGCAGACGTCGCGGAGCGCAGGCGTGTCGGAGATCAGGTCCATCCCCCGGCTATACGCAACGGCCGCGGTGATGGGGAGCCGCACAAGTTCTGGTCCCCACATTTTGAGCCCGGCCGCGCGGCCTCACGCCGCGCCGGCCAGCGTTGCCCCCCGTCGCGCCCGGGTTCGGCGGCGGATCAGCGCCGCCTCGGCCCGGCGCTGCGCCTCGGCGCGGGCGAGCAGCAGGTCGAGGATGCCGGTCTCGACGCGCTCGCCGGTATCGCGGTCGGTGAGCCGGCGGATGCGATCGACCCGGAATCCGCGGTAGCCGCCGCGCGCGGCGTCGATGCCGCCGAGCAGCGTCCGGCCGGGGCCGAGCCTCAGTTCCCGCGCGGCGAGCCGCCGGCTGCTCCAGGCCCCCGTGCCGTCCTCGTAGACGAGGTCGAAGCGGCCCTCGAGCGGCAGCGTCCGCCACGCCCCGGCGAGCGCGCCTGCGCCGCGGCCGCGCCCCGCTCCCGGCCCGAAAAAATCCTGTCCATTCATGAACATCATATGGGGTCGCGGGGGCGCGCGCGGTAGGCCGCGCGCGCCCGTGCGGGGCGATTCCGGGGCCGTGCCGGGCAGGCCGTCGGCGGCGCGGCTTGACTCGGGGGGCCCCGCGTGAATGGTGCCGCCCTCATCCCAAGAAGAAGCCGTCATGCACCGTTACCGTACCCACACCTGCGGGGCGCTCCGCCCGTCCGAAGTCGGGCAGTCCGTCCGGCTCTCCGGCTGGTGTCACCGCGTCCGCGACCACGGCGGCGTGCTGTTCGTGGACCTGCGCGACCATTACGGCGTGACGCAGTGCGTGGTGGATTCCGACTCCCCGGCGTTCAAGGCGGCCGAGGCGGTGCGCTCGGAATGGGTGATCCGGATCGACGGACGCGTCCGCACCCGGCCCGCCGGCACCGAGAACCCGGAACTGCCGACCGGCGCGGTCGAAGTCTACATCGACGACTTGGAGGTGCTGGGGCCGGCCGGCGAGCTGCCCCTGCCGGTCTTCGGCGACCAGGAATATCCGGAGGAGACGCGGCTGCGCTACCGCTTCCTCGACCTGCGCCGGGAGAAGCTGCACGCCAACATCATGAAGCGCGGCGCGATCATCGACGCGCTCCGCCGCCGGATGCGCGACGGCGGTTTCTTCGAGTTCCAGACCCCCATCCTGACGGCCTCGTCGCCTGAGGGCGCGCGCGACTACCTCGTGCCCTCGCGCGTGCACCCGGGCAAGTTCTACGCGCTGCCGCAGGCGCCGCAGCAGTTCAAGCAGCTCACGATGATCGCGGGCTTCGACCGCTACTTCCAGATCGCGCCCTGCTTCCGCGACGAGGACGCGCGGGCCGACCGCTCCCCGGGCGAGTTCTACCAGCTCGACATCGAGATGAGCTTCGTCACGCAGGAGGACGTGTTCCAGGCGGTGGAGCCGGTGCTGCGCGGCGTGTTCGAGGAGTTCGCGGCGGGCAAGCGCGTCACGGAGGAATTTCCGCGCATCACCTACGCCGACGCGATGCTGCGCTACGGCGTCGACAAGCCGGACCTGCGCAACCCCCTGATCATCGCCGACGTGACCGACGAGTTCGCCGACGACGCGGTCGCGTTCAAGGCGTTCAAGGGCGTGATCAAGGCCGGCGGCGTCGTCCGCGCGGTGCCCGCCCCCGGCGCGGCGGCGCAGCCGCGATCCTTCTTCGACAAGCTGAACGACTGGGCCCGCTCGGAGGGTGCGCCGGGGCTCGGCTACGTCGTGTTCGAGGACGAGGGCGGCGGGCTCGTCGGCAAGGGGCCGATCGCCAAGTTCATCCCCGCCGCGATCCAGGCGCGGATCGCCGAGAAGGCGGGCGTCAAGGCCGGCGACGCGGTGTTCTTCGCCGCCGGACCCGAGGCGAAGGCGGCCGGGCTCGCCGGCAAGGCCCGCGTGCGGGTCGGCGACGAACTCGGGCTGTCCGACAAGGATCAGTACGCCTTCTGCTGGATCACCGACTTCCCGATGTACGAGTGGAACGAGGAAGATAAGAAGGTCGACTTCTCCCACAACCCGTTCTCGATGCCGAACATCGACCGCGAGGTTTTCTTGGGGTTCGACGTGGATGCGCTCGCCTCCGAGGGCGAGAACGGCGAACTCACGAAGAAAATCCTCGGGATCAAGGCGTTCCAGTACGACATCGTCTGCAACGGCGTCGAACTCTCGTCGGGCGCGATCCGCAACCACCGCCCCGACGTGATGGAGAAGGCCTTCGCCATCGCCGGCTACGGCCGCGAGGTGCTGGAGGAAAAGTTCGGCGGCATGCTGAACGCCCTGCGCATGGGCGCCCCGCCCCACGGCGGCATCGCGCCGGGGGTGGACCGCATCGTCATGCTCCTGTGCAACGAGCCGAACATCCGCGAGGTGGTGCTGTTCCCGATGAACCAGCGCGCCGAGGACCTGATGATGGGTGCCCCCGCCGAGGCGACGCCGAAGCAGCTTCGCGAGCTGCACATCCGCCTCAATCTGCCCGAGAAGAAGGGGTGAGGCCCGCGCTCGGGTTCCGCGCGGCCGGCGCGGCGACAGCCCTGCTCTGGCTGGTGACCGCCGCGCCCGCAACGGCCCAGCCCGAGGGCTGCCGCCCGACCGCCGCGCAGTACCGCGCCCTGAAGCGGGGCATGAGCCGCGCCGCCGTCGATCGGCATCTCGGCTGCGCCGGACGGCGCGTCTCCCGCCTCCGGATCGGGACCCAGCGCCGGGCGGTCTACACGTGGTACGGGCGGGGGACCTACGGGGCCAACCTCGACGTGACGTTCGCCGACGGGCGGCTGGCCGACAAGTCGCAGCTCGGGCTGCGGTAGTCCGGTGACGGGCCTCGCGGCGGTCGTCGTCGCCCACGACAGCGCCGAGGCCCTGCCCGCCTGCCTCGCGGCGCTGAAGGTCGAGGGCGTGCCGGCCCTCGTCGTCGACAACGCCAGCCGCGACGCCTCCGTCGCGATCGCCGAGGCAGCCGGGGCGCGGGTGCTCCGCAACGCGCGCAACGAGGGCTACGGCCGCGCCAACAATCGCGGCGTGCGGGCGAGCGCGGCGGGCCACGTGCTGATCGTCAACCCGGACGTGATCCTGCAACCGGGTGCCGCGGCGGCGCTGGCGGCGGCGGCGCGGGCCTGGCCGGATGCGGGGCTCTTCGCCCCCCGCATCGTCGAGCCGGACGGGCGGTTCTTCTACCAGCCGCGCTCCCTGCTCGCGCCCTACCTGACCAACCCCGGCGGCCGGCGCGACCTGCCGAAGGGCGACGCCTGCGCCCCGTTCCTGTCGGGGGCCTGCCTGATGGTCGAGCGCGCCCTGTTCCTCGCGCTCGGCGGCTTCGACGAGGAGATTTTTTTATTTTACGAGGATGACGACCTCTGCCGCCGGGTGGCCGATGCCGGGCGCGCGCTGGTCCACGTCCACGCCGCGGTGGCGCTGCACGGGCGCGGGCGATCCTCGGCACCGGAGCCCGGCCGCGTGTTCCGGACGCGCTGGCATCAGGCGTGGTCGCGGGCCTATGTGAGCCGCAAGTACGGCCTGCCCGATCCGAGCCCGTCCACGATGCTCGTCAACCTGCCGAAGGCGGCGCTCGCCGCCCTCGCCCTCCGCCGCGCCGGGGTCGAGCGCTACGGCGGCTCCGCGGCCGGGGCGCTGGCCGCCTTGCGCGGGCGGCGGGCGCTCGACCGGGAGGGGCTGGCGTGAGCCGCATCCCGACCATCGCCGAGGCCCTGGCGGAGGGCCCGAACGGCTTCACCGGCCTGCGGTTCCTGCTGGCGCTCGCGGTGGTGGTCTCCCACGCCTTCAGCGTCGCCACCGGCGCGGCGGCCGACGAGCCGCTGGCGCGGGCCACGGGCTACACGCTCGGCGAGCACGCGGTGAACGGCTTCTTCGCCGTCTCGGGCTTCCTCGTCACCATGAGCTGCGACCGGCGGGGGGCGTGGGACTACGCGCTCGCCCGCACCCTGCGCATCCTCCCCGGGCTGGCGGCGGCGACGCTCGTCGTCGCCCTCGTCCTCGGCGGGGCGCTGACCCGGTTGCCGCTCGCCGAGTACCTGCGCGAGCCCGGCCTGTGGCGCTTCGTCCAGGGCACGCTGACGACCTTCAAGAGCAACGCGGCGCTGCCCGGCCTGTTCGAGGCCAACCCCTACCGGGCGCCGCTCGGCACCGTCTGGACGCTCAAGTACGAGGTGCTGTGCTACCTCGGCGTGCTCGCCGCCGCCCTCTGCGGGGCCCTGCGGCGGCGCTGGCCGGCGACGCTTCTGCTCGCGGGCCTCGCCGCCGGCCTGCTCGCGATGACCGCCCTGCGCGGGGCCGATCTGCCGAAGGGCGTCGAGACCGCCCTGCGCCTGCCGCTGATCTTCACCGCCGGCGCCTGCCTCTACCTCTGGCGGGTGCGGCTGCGGATCTCCGGGCCCGCCCTGCTCTGCCTCGGCGTCGGGCTGTTCGTCCTCGCCCGGACCCCGGCCTACCCGCCGCTACTGTTCCTGGCGGAGAGCTACGGCGCCGTATGGCTCGCCCTCGGGCCGCTGGCACGGAGGATCTTCGACCCACCGGCCGACCTGTCCTACGGGATCTATCTCTACGGCTGGCCGGTGCAGCAGAGCCTGCACGCCCTGTGGCCCGGGCCCTCGGGCTTCGCCCTGCTCGCCCCGGCGCTGGCCCTGACGATGCCGGTGGCCGCCCTGTCCTGGTACGCGGTCGAGCGGCCGGCGCTGGCGTTGAAGGCCCGGGCGCTGGGCCGGGCCAAGCTCGGCACGATCGAGCCGGCCGGGCCGTGAGCGCGGCGCTCTCGCCCGCGGCCGCCATCGCCTACGCCGCGCGCCTGCTGGAGGCCCGGGGTTTCGCCGAGGCGGCGCGCAACACCCGCGGCGACAGCCTCTACCTGCGGCCGCCGGGCAGCCCCTGGCACCTGCGCCTGTCGAACCACCCCCGCACGATGAAGCAGCGTCGGCGGCGGACCGACGTGCTGACGAGCCTCGTAATCGACGCGCCGCGCTCAACGGAGCAAGTGGAGACGCTGGTGCGGGGGGCACAGGCCAACTTCTTCGCTGCGCTGCGTCGGCGGGACGGCGCTGACCTCGCTAGCGACCCGTGACGGCGTCCTGACGAAGCGCGGGATCCGGCTCGGCGCCGGGATCAGCGGGCTTGAACAACCGATTGTCCCAGGCGACGGGAATGTGTCGGCTGTGCGAGACGCGCCCGAACTCCGGATGTGTCGGGTTGATCAGGATGTTCTCGGCGACGCGGGCGACGACGCTCGGTACGAACAGGAGCAGCGATCGCTTGGCGTGGAACCACGTCTCCCCATACGCCTTCGAGACCGAGCCGTCCGCCAGATCCCAGCCCGGCAGCGCCGCAAGATTGACGGCCTCGTAGGACAGACCCACGGAAAGGATGATTTCGATGTAGTGCTGGTTCGGCGGTAGGAAGCCGCTGCCGTGGACGAGCTTTTCCAGCATCGCCGTCCCGTAATCCGCCGAGGTGTAGATGATGGGGCTGGAGGGTGTGTTCCATCGGCCCGGATACAGGGCTGCACCGGCCGCGTCGAAGATGGAATGCTCGCCAGCCGGGTCGCCGATCCGGTAGGCTTTCTGAACGTGCGGAAGTCTTTGCGCGGTCAAGCCGCGGAACCGTACTGAAGCCTGCCCAGGATCGCTTCGACCTGAGGACCGCCGAACTCCGATCCCATGACCGCGTCGATCGGACGTTGTCCCTCGAGCAGGGCGTGGGGCCGGTACAGGAAGTCCCGGGCTGCATCCTCGCTCTTCCAGACCGCGCAAGCGAGCGTCCAGACACGCGCCAACCGGACAACCTTCGCGCCCTCCAACTCCGACAGGCGCGCATCGCCCGACCGCGGGGCCTTTCGTCGGCTCAGCGTCGCCTTCTTCACCACGCCGAACCTGAATTCGCGATCGTCCGGCGCGACCGCCGCTGCAACCCGGTCCAGCGCCTGAACGGGCAACCCTTCCTTGATGCGCCTGACGATCTCGCTCGTCGACACCGTCCCGGCCGGGGGCCGGCTGACATCGAGGAGTTGCGCGATCACGGCCTCGTTCGACATGTCTCGCCTCCCTCACGTGAGGCCAAGATATGGCTCACGTGAGGTCGCCGCAAGCACGTCGATCAGGATCCGGCTCGACTGATCGCACCCCTCTTTTCGACCTTAAACCTCCGAGTCCGCGTCCCGGAAATAGGGCTCGACCGTGCCCTTGAGCTTCACCGTCATCGGGTTGCCGGCCCGGTCGAGAGTCTTGCCGGCCGAGAGCCGGACCCAGCCCTCGCTGACGCAGTACTCCTCGACGTTGGTCTTCTCGACGCCCTTGAAGCGCACGCCGACGCCGCGCTCCAGGAGCTTCTCGTCGTAGTACGGGCTGTTCGGGTTCGCCGCGAGGCGGTCGGGGGGCGTGTCGGTCATGGCGGTTTCGGTCATGGCGCCGGCTCGGTACGGGAATCCGCGGGCGCGCGCAACGCCGCGAGCAGCGCCGCGACCTGCCCGCTCTGGAGCAGCGGCACCAGCCGCGTCACCTCGGCGTGCGGCCGGTCCCACCACGCCGCCGCCACCAGCGCCGCCGCGGTCTCGGCGTCGAAGCGGTGGCGCACGATCCGGGCCGGGTTGCCGGCCGCCACCGCGTAGGGCGGCACATCCCGGGTGACGACCGCGCGGGCCGCCACCACCGCCCCGTGGCCGACGCTCACCCCGGACAGGATGGTGCAGCCGGAGCCGAGCCAGACGTCGTGCCCGATCGCCACGTCGCCGCGCGAGGCGTGGTAGTCCGCGGGCGCGTCGGCGTCCGGGAAAAGCCCGCCCATGGCCGCGAACGGGTAGGTCGATACCCAGTCGAGCCGGTGGTCGCCGCCGAGCAGGATCTCGACCTTGTCGGCGATGGAACAATAGCGGCCGATCGTCAGGCGCCGCCCGCTCTCGGGGAAGCGCACCTTGGGACGCCCGTACGAGTAGGCTCCTATGGAGAATCCGTAGGTCCGCGCCAGCTTGGCGAGGTGGATCCGGGTCTCGTTGTGCGGGTTGCGCCCCCTGCGCAGCCGTTGCAACAAACCGCTCAAGACGCGGCCCCGCCGGTGGAGGGGGCCGCCCGAGGCATGTGAAGGGGAGCGAGCGCGATGGGCGACAACATGTCCGAGGACCTCAAGTCCGGGGCGCTCGTCTACCACCGCGAACCGCGCCCCGGGAAGCTGGAGATCCAGGCGACCAAGCCGCTCGGCAACCAGCGCGACCTCGCGCTGGCCTACTCGCCGGGCGTGGCCGCGGCCTGCATGGCGATCCACGACGACCCGCAGGAGGCGGCCACCCTCACCGTCCGTCAGAACCTCGTGGCGGTGCTCTCGAACGGCACGGCGGTGCTGGGGCTCGGCGACATCGGTCCGCTGGCCTCGAAGCCGGTGATGGAGGGCAAGGCGGTCCTGTTCAAGAAGTTCGCCGGGATCGACGTGTTCGACATCGAGGTCGACCAGAAGGACGTCGGCAAGCTCGTCGACTGCGTCTGCGCCCTGGAGCCGACCTTCGGCGGCATCAACCTGGAGGACATCAAGGCCCCCGAGTGCTTCGAGGTCGAGGAGCAGTGCCGGGCGCGGATGAACATCCCGGTCTTCCACGACGACCAGCACGGCACGGCGATCATCGTCGCGGCGGCCGTCCTCAACGGCCTCGAACTCGCCGGCAAGACGTTGTCGGACGTGCGGATCGTGACCTCGGGCGCGGGCGCGGCGGCGCTCGCCTGCCTCAACCTGCTCGTGTCGCTCGGCGCCCGGGTCGAGAACATCACCGTCACCGACATCAAGGGCGTGGTCTACAAGGGCCGGCCCGAGCTGATGGACCGCTGGAAGGACATCTACGCCCAGGAGACCGAGAAGCGCACGCTCGCCGAGGTGATCCCCGGCGCCGACGTGTTCATCGGCCTCTCGGCCGGCGGCGTGCTCAAGCCCGAGTACCTGAAGGAGATGGCCGAGAAGCCGCTGATCATGGCGCTGGCCAACCCCTACCCCGAGATCATGCCGGACCTGGCCGAGAAGGAGCGGCCGGACGCGATGATCTGCACCGGGCGCTCGGACTTCCCGAACCAGGTCAACAACGTCCTGTGCTTCCCCTACATCTTCCGCGGGGCGCTGGATGTCGGCGCCCACAAGATCAACGAGGAGATGAAGAAGGCCGCGGTCAAGGCGATCGCCGGGCTCGCCCACGAGACCACCTCCGACGTGGTGGCCCGCGCCTACGGCGGCGAGGCGCGGCCGTTCGGGCCGAAATCGCTGATCCCGAGCCCGTTCGACCCGCGGCTGATCCTGCGCATCGCCCCCGCGGTGGCCAAGGCCGCGATGGATTCGGGCGTCGCCGGCCGGCCGCTCGCCGACATCGACGCCTACGCCGAGAGCCTGGACCGGTTCGTCCACCGCTCCGGCCTGCTCATGAAGCCGCTGTTCACCAAGGCGAAGGAGGCCCCTAAGCGGGTCATCTACGCCGAGGGCGAGGACGAGCGGGTGCTGCGGGCTGTGCAGGCGATCGTCGAGGACCGGGTCGCCAAGCCGATCCTCGTCGGCCGCCCGCGGGTGGTCGAGACCCGGCTGAAGCGCTTCGGCCTGTCGATCGAGCACGGCCGCGACTTCGAGCTGATCGATCCCGAGGACGATCCCCGCTACCGCGCCTACGTCCAGACCTACCTCGACGTGGCGGGCCGGCGCGGCATCACCCCCGATGCGGCGCGCACGCTGGTGCGCACCAACAGCACGGTGATCGGCGCCATCGCCGTGCGCCGCGGCGAGGCCGACGCGCTGATCTGCGGGCTGGAGGGCCGCTTCGAGACCCGCCTGCGCATCATCCGCGACGTGATCGGCCTCAAGCCCGGCATCACCCAGTGCGCGGCGATGAGCCTGATCGTCACCACCGAGGGCGCCTACTTCCTCGCCGACACGCACGTGCGCCAGAACCCGACCGCCGAGGAGATCGCCGAGCTCGCCTCGGCCTGCGCCAACCACGTCGGGCGCTTCGGCCTGCAACCGAAGATCGCGCTGCTCAGCCACTCCGATTTCGGGCAGTCGGACTCGCCCTCGGCGGTGAAGATGCGCGAGGCCCTGGCGCTGATTCAGGCGCGCGACCCCGGTCTTCAGGTCGACGGCGAGATGCAGGCGGATTCGGCCCTGTCCGAGGTCGTGCGCGACCGGGTGCTGCCGGGCTCGCGGCTGAAGGGGGCGGCCAACGTGCTGATCTTCCCCAACCTCGACGCGGCCAACATCGCCTTCCAGTTCGCCAAGGTGCTGGCCGATGCGCTGCCGGTGGGGCCGCTGCTGATCGGCCCGGCCAAGCCCGCCCACATCCTCACGCCCTCGGTCACCGCCCGCGGCATCGTCAACGTCACCGCCGCCGCGGTGGCCGAGGCGCAGGCGGGCGACGCCGAGGCGAGCGCGGTGGGCGGCGAGGCCGGGGCCGGCATGATCTCGGAGTGAGGCCGGTCCGGTCCTGATCGCGCCGGTGCAGGTCCCGCCCACCGAGGCCCTGCAACCCTCGGTTCCGCGCCGGGTCGTCCTCTGCCTCGGCGCGTCGCAGCTCGTCGGCTGGGGCGTCACCTACTACCTCGTCGGCGGCTTCGGCGCGCTGATCGCGGCCGGCAACGGCTGGACCGACGCGCAGGTGCACGGCGGCTTCTCCATCGGCCTCGTGGTCATGGGGGTCGCCTCGCCGCTGGTCGGCCGCGCGATCGACCGCTTCGGGGGCCGGCCGGTGATGTCCGCGGGCTCGTGCCTCGCCGCCGCCGGCTGCCTCGGGGTCGCCGCGGCCACGAGCCTGCCCGGCTACTACGCGGCCTGGATCTGCCTCGGGCTGGCGATGCGCTGCGCCCTCTACGACGCCGCCTTCGCCGCGCTCGCCCGCATCGGCGGCGCCGAGGCCAAGCCGGCGATGGCGCAGATCACCCTGTTCGGCGGCCTCGCCTCCACGGTGCTCTGGCCGATCGGCCACGCGCTCGCCGAGGCGCTGGGCTGGCGCGGGGCGCTCGTCGGCTACGCGGGGCTCGCCCTGCTCACCCTGCCGCTGCACCTCGCGATCCCGCGGGGGCGCTTCTCCGACCGTCCCGCCGGGCCCGCGCGGCCGGCGGCGCGCCCGCTGGCGCTGACGCCGTTCGACCGGCGGCTCGCGGGTGCGCTCTACGCGCTGATCGCCACGGTGGCAAACGTGCTCAACGCGGCGATGTCGGCGGGGATGATCAACATCCTCACCGGGCTCGGGCTCGCCGCCTCCGCCGCCGTCTGGATCGCGACCCTGCGCGGCATCGGCCAGTCGGCCGCGCGGCTCGGCGAGGTGCTGTTCGGGCGGCGTCTGCCCGCCCTCGATCTCAACCTCGCCGCCTGCGCGCTCCTGCCCGTCGCCTTCGTGGCGGGATCGTGGAGCGGCGTCAGCCTCGCGGCGGCCGTGGCCTTCGCCCTGCTCTACGGGGCGGGCAACGGCGTCCTGACCATCACCCGCGGCAGCCTGCCGCTCGCCCTGTTCGACCCGGCCGTCTACGGCAGCCTCGTCGGCCTCCTCGTGGCGCCGAGCCTGCTGCTCTCGGCGGCCGCGCCGCTCGCCCTCGTGCTGGTGATCGAGCGCTTCGGCGAGACCGCGGCCCTGAGCCTGTGCACAATGCTCGCTCTGGTAGCGCTCGCCGCCGGCATCGCCTTGCGCTTGCGCTTCGGCGGAGATTCCGGAGGACGCCGCCGCCCGGGCCGCGGATGAGGCTTGACCGTGACCCGCGGCGCCCGCACCACGCCCCGAAGGGCATGCGGGGCTGATCGGGCGATGTGTTTCTCGGCGGAGGCGAATTTCGTCGCGAGCGGCGTCATTGGGGCGGTCGGCGTCGCCACGCTCTCCCACGTTCGCCATCCGCGCGCGGTGCTGTTCGCGGCAATGCCGATGTTCTTCGCCCTGCACCAGTTCACGGAGGGCTTCGTCTGGCTCGGTCTCGACGGGCGGATCCGTCCGGAGGCGCTCGGCCACCTCGTCTTCATCTTCATCCTGTACGCACAGGGGGTGCTGCCCTTCCTGATGCCGCTCGCCGTGCTGCTCATGGAGCCGCCGGGCTGGCGCCGCCGAGGCATCGCCGCCCTGACCGCCCTGGGCGCGGTCCTGTCCGCGATCGTGTTCCGCGAGCTGATCGTCGATCCGAGCACCGCCAGCATCGAGCATCACTCGATCCGCTACGACAATCCCGGCACGGCGCTGGCCTGGGTGGCGGCGGTCTACGTGATCGCCACCTGCGGCGCGCTGGTGGCGTCGAGCCACCGGGTGGTGCGCTGGTTCGGCTGGCTCAACCTCGCGGGCGTGGCCGTGACGCTGGCGGTGAAGGGCTACGCCTTCACCTCGGTCTGGTGCCTCTACGCGGCCCTGATCAGCGTCATGCTGTACTGGCAGTTCCGCGCCCGCCACATCGACGTGGTCCGGCCGAACAGCCGGCTCCTCGGGCTGGAGCCCGCCTGAGCTGAAGTCCCAGGTTGCCAAAGGGCGCGCCCTTCGGTGGGACGCCGGGGCGAGGCCCCGGCATCACAGGGGGCCACCCTGCACGTGCGAGAGCGCGAGCCTTTCGAAACCCGGACTTCGCCTCAGCCGATCTCGATCCGGGCATCGAGTCCGAGCACGCGGCCGAGGCCCCGCACCCGGTTCAGCAGCCGCTCGCTGCCGAGGTCGGCCCAGTCCGGCGGCAGCCGCAGAACCGCGCGTCCGCCCTCCACCGCGATCGGGGCGCGGCCCAGCGCCCCGTCGATGCCGGCCGAGATCGGGAAGGCGACGCGCAGCAGCGCCCCGAGCAGGCGGGCCCGCTCGAACAGGCGCGGGCCGGCGAGGCCCCGGAGCAGCGGGTTGGCCTTCTCCGGCGCGACGCCGCTGTGGCGCAGGGACACGGACAGGGCGAGGTAGGCCCGTCCCGGGTGGTCGACGCCGACGAAGGCGGCATTCTGGATCACCGCGATGCTCTGGTCGCCGCGATAGTCGGGATGGGCGCGCCAGCCCACGTCCGAGAGAAGGCAGGCGGCGTGGCGCAGGCGGCGCTCGTCGGCGGTCTCGTGCCCGTCGAGGGAGGCCACGAACGCGTCGGTCCAGCCGATCAGCTCCTCGCCGTGGCGGGGCGAGCGGGCGCGCAGGGCGTTGAACTCGGCCGCCGAGGCGAGCAGCGGGTCGAGGAGCCGGGTCTCGCGGTCGAGCTGCTCGAACAGCAGGCCCTCGCGCACGCCGGAGGCCGACACCGCCACCGCCCGGGGGCGGCCGACGCGGATGATTTCTTCGAGAACCACGGCGCCGTAGGCGAGCAGCGGCCGGCGCGCCTCGGAGATCGCGTCGATGTCGCCGAGCTGCGACACGTCGGTCTGCTCGACGATCTGGAGGAAGCTCAACTCGTCGGTCGGATCGACCGTGTAGCCGTGCATCACGTGGACGGGATAGCCGCGCGCCGCCTGGTGCAGCCGGGCGATGGCCCGCCACGTGCCGCCGACCGCATAGAAGGTCCGTCCGTTGAGCGTCTCGAGCTGCGGGGCGGCCTTGCGCATGTGCTCGCGCACGATCTTGCCGGCCTTCTTGATCGAGCCGCCTGAGAGATCCTGGAGGGCGAGCCCGCCGAGCGGCATGGTCACCCCCTGCCCCACCACGGTGCCGCGCACGTCGACCAGCTCCAGCGAGCCGCCGCCCATGTCGCCGACCACCCCGTCCGGCGCGTGGAAGCCCGAGACGACGCCGAGCGCCGACAGCTCGGCCTCCCGCCGGCCGGACAGGAGCTGGATCTCCTGCCCGCAGGCGGCCTGCGCCGCGCGCAGGAAGTCGGGCCCGTTCGAGGCGTCGCGGGCGGCGGCGGTGGCCAGCACGTGGACGCTGCCCACCCGCATCGTCTCGCACAGGATGCGGAACCGGCCGAGCGCCGCGAGCGCGCGCGCCACCGCCTCCTCGTTCAGCCGCCCCGTGGTCAGGACATTGCGGCCGAGCCCGCACAGAACCTTCTCGTTGTAGAGCGGCGTCGGCGCCCGGGTGAGCCCGTCGTAGGCGACGAGCCGGACCGAGTTCGAGCCGATGTCGATGATCGCCACCGGCCGGCACGGGTCGCCCAGCGGCGCGTCGGCGGCGTGCGCGAGGGTGAGGTTGGCGCGTGGGCTGGCCAAACGCTGCGGCTCCTGGTCGGTCGGGCGCGCCGGGCCGCGCCGCGGGACAGTGTAGGCCTCCCCGCGCGCCCGGCGAGGGGTCAGGGACGCTGGGCGCGCCGGCTGAGCGCCCGGGGGCTGGACTTCTTCGAGGACTTGCCGCGCCCGGACAGGCTCGGGTTGGTCATGAAGTACTTGTGGGCGTTGAACGGCTCCTCGCCCTCGGCCGGCTGGACGCGCTCGCAGCCGCCGGACGCCAGAACGCGCCAGCTCTGCCGGTTGTCGAGCAGGTTGGCCAGCATGATCTGGTCGAGAACCTGTTGATGGACGGTCGGGTTGGTGACCGGCATCAGCGCCTCGACCCGGCGGTCGAGGTTGCGGCTCATCAGGTCGGCGGAGGAGATGTAGACCGTCGCCTTCGGGTGGGGCAGGCCGACGCCGTTGCCGAAGGCGTAGATGCGCCCGTGCTCCAGGAAGCGGCCGACGATCGACTTGACGCGGATCGTCTCGGACAGCCCCGGCACGCCCGGCCGAAGGCAGCAGATGCCGCGCACCACGCAGTCGATCTGCACGCCGGCCGCCGAGGCGTCGTAGAGCGCGTCGATGATCTGGCCGTCGACCAGCGAGTTGCACTTGATCCAGATCGCCGCCGGCCGCCCGGCCCTCGCGTGGGCGATCTCGGCCTCGATGTGCTCCAGGAGCCGGGGCTTGAGGGTGAGCGGCGAGACCGCCATCCGCTCCAGCTCCGCCGGCTCGGCGTAGCCGGTGATGAAGTTGAAGATCCGGCTCACGTCGCGGGCGATGGCCGGGTCGGCGGTGAAGAACGACAGGTCGGTGTAGATCCGCGCGGTGATCGGGTGGTAGTTGCCGGTGCCGACGTGGCAGTAGGTGACGAGCCGGTCGCCCTCGCGGCGGACGACCATCGACAGCTTGGCGTGGGTCTTCAGCTCGACGAAGCCGAACACCACCTGCGCGCCGGCCTTTTCCAAATTGCGGGCCCAGCGGATGTTGGCCTCCTCGTCGAAGCGCGCCTTCAGCTCGACGAGGGCGGTGACCGACTTGCCGGCCTCGGCCGCCTCGGCGAGCGCCGCGACGATCGGCGAGTTGGACGAGGTGCGGTAGAGCGTCTGCTTGATCGCCACCACGTTCGGGTCGCGGGCCGCCTGCGCCAGGAACTGCACCACCGCGTCGAACGATTCGTAGGGGTGGTGGACGATGAAGTCTTTCTGGCGGATCGCGGCGAACACGTCGCCGCCCGACTCGCGGATCCGCTCCGGGAAGCGCGGGGCGTAGGGCTTGAACTTCAGGTCCGGCCGGTCGATGCCGACGATCTGCGACAGCTCGTTGAGCGCCAGCATCCCCTCGACGAGGAAGACCGCCTCGGTCGAGATCTCCAGCTCCTCGGTGACGAAGGTCCGCAGCTCCTCCAGCATCCCGGCCTCGACCTCCAGGCGGATGACGACGCCGCGGCGGCGCTGCTTCAGCGCCGTCTCGAAGTGGAGGACGAGATCCTCGGCCTCCTCCTCGATCTCGAGGTCTGAGTCGCGCACCACCCGGAAGGCGCCGCGACCCTTGACGAGGTAGCCGGGGAACAGCCGGCCCGTGAACAGGCCGATCACCTCCTCGATGGCGATGAACCGGGCATGCGTATCGCCGTCGAGCGCCGGCAGGCGCACGAAGCGGTCGAGGACGCCGGGCAGGCGGATCAGGGCGCGCAGCACCCGCCCGTCCCGGGGCCGCACCAGCAGCAGGGCCAGGGTGGTGCCGAGGTTCGGGATGAACGGGAACGGGTGGGCCGGGTCGATCGCGAGCGGCGTCAGCACTGGGAAGACGAGGGTGAGGAAGTACTCCTCCAGCCACGCGGCGTGCGCGGGGGCGAGGTCGGCGGGCTCGACGAGGTCGATCTCGGCGGCGTGCAGCTCGCCCCGCAGCTCCCGCCAGCGCGCCTGCTGATCGACGGCGAGGCGGCCGACCTCGATGCCGATGCGGGCGAGCTGCTCGGAGGGGCTCAGGCCGTCCTGCGAGGGCACGGTGATGCCGGCCCGGACCTGATCGTGCAGGCCGGCGACGCGGACCATGAAGAATTCGTCGAGGTTGTTGGCCGAGATCGACAGGAAGCGCAGGCGCTCCAGCAGCGGGTGGTTGGGGTTCGAGGCCTCCTCCAGCACGCGCCGGTTGAACTGAAGCCACGAGAGCTCGCGGTTCACGAAACGCTCGGGGGCGTGGCGCAGCGAGCGGCCGGCCTCCAGAACCGGCTCGCGGGCGGCGTCCGCGGGCGCGGCCGGGGCGGCGACCGGCTCGGGCGCGGCGGGCCACTCGTCGCCCGCGTCGGCGGTGGCGGTCGACGGCGGTGCGGGCGGGGCCGCGCCGTCGGGCGCCGCGGCGGCCGGCTTGTCCCCCGCTTGCCGACGCGGCGCGGCCGGGCGGCGGGCGGCCGGGCGCCCGCGGGTCTCGGCCGACCCGGACTCCGCGATCCCGGATTCCGGCGCCCCGGACGCTGCCGCCCCGGACGCTGCTGCCCCAGACTCCGCCGCCTTGGACTCGGCCGGGTCGCGATCGAGGGGCTTGGCTGTCGAATCCATCTCCGGTCCCTGTGTCTCGCGCCTGTCCCGGCGCCCCTTACCACCGCCCACCCGCCGCCTTCACGACGGTTCCGTGACAGCGGTCCGCGGGGCGCAACCCCACCCTACCCGTCCGCCTCGCCGTCGAGCCCCAGGCGCCGCAGGACCGCGAGTGCCAGCGGCCGGCTGATGCGGCGGCCGCGGCCGAGCGCGTCGCGGTCGAGTTCCGTCACCACGTCCCGGGCGAGCCCCAGCGAGCGGTCGATGCGCAGGGCCACCGCCTCGATCACCCCGAGATCGACCACGAGCTGCCGGTCGACGAACAGCTTGACGAGGACCGCCCGCAGGAGCGCGTCGTCCGGCGCCTCGATCCCGACGCCGGGGGCGAGGCGCAGGCGCGAGCGCAGGTCCGGCGTGGCGAGGCCGAGGGCGTCGATGCCGGCGGCGCTCGTCAACAGCACGGGCGCGGCGCGCTCGCGGGCCACGTTCAGGAGATGGAACAGGGCCGCCTCGTCGCGGCCCTCGGGCCGGTGGATGTCCTCCACCACGAGGGCGCCGTTGGAGACGAGATGGCCGACGCCCTCGGCACGCACCTCGGCGGCGGGGATCGTCCAGGCGTGGGCGCGCTCGGCCCAGATCGCCGCGAGGTGGCTCTTGCCGCTGCCGGGCGGGCCGGTGAGCATCAGCACGCTGTCGGGCCAGTCGGGCCACGCCTCGACCAGCGCGTAGGCCGCTTCGTTGGCCGGGCCGACCAGGAAATCCTCGCGGCCGTAGCGGGGATCGAGCGGCAGGTCGAAGGCCAGTTGCCGGGGTGGGGCGTCGTCGCGCATGCGGGGCAGAGGTTGAGCCTCGTCCGCCTCAGGTCAAGGCTTGCCGCTCACGTCGATCAGCACCGGCTGCTCGGCGTGATAGAGCCGGCTCTGGAGGTAGCGGGTCAGGCCGAACCGCACGAGCACGCCGATCGAGGCGGCGATCGGCACCGCGAGCAGGAGCCCGAGGAAGCCGAACAGGGCGCCGAAGGCCAGCAGCGCGAACATCAGCCAGACCGGGTGCAGGCCGGTCGAGTCCCCCACGAGCTTGGGGCTGATGACGTTGCCCTCCATGAACTGGCCGACGAGGAACACGCCGACCGTCAGCCCGAGATGCAGCCAGTCCGAGTTCGGCCAATACTGCACCAGGGCGACGCCCACCGAGAGCATGAAGCCGGTGAGCGTGCCGACGTAGGGAATGAAGGTGAGGAAGCCGGCGATCAGACCGATCAGCACGCCGAAGTTCAGCCCGACCAGCCAGAGGCCGACCGCGTAGAAGCTGCCGAGGATCAGGCAGACCAGCGTCTGGCCGCGGATGAAGCCGGTGATCGCGGTGTCGATCTGCCGGGCGAGGTCGCGCACGGTGGCGCGGTGGCGCGGCGGCACCCAGGAATCGATGGCGGCGATCATCCGGTCCCAGTCGACGAGGATGTAGAAGGCCACCACCGGGGTCACGACGAGCAGCGAGGCGATCGAGATCAGCGCCTGGCTGCCCGACCAGAGCGACTTGAGGAAGGCGAGGAGCCACGCCCCGCCCTGGGTGGCCAGCGTGCCGACCGAACTCTGCAACTCGCCGATGACGTTCTCGCCCCCGATCCGGTTCAGGAGCGTCCCCGCCCGGTCGGCGATGATGCCCTGGAGGCGCGACACCATCCCCGGCAGGGCGTTGATCAGCGCCACGACCTGATTGGCGGTCAGCGGGACGAGGATCAGCAGGCAGACGATCAGCGCGACGACGAACAGCGCCAGGATCAGGAGGCTGGCCGTGAGCCGGCCGAGGCCGAGGCGCTCAAGCCGGTCGGCGAGCGGGTCGAGCAGGTAGGCCAGCGTGATCCCGGCCACGAAGGGCAGTATCACCTCGCGCAGGAGGTAGACGAGGATCCCGAACGCGACGAGCGCCCCCAATCCGATCACGGCCCGCGTGCGCAACACCGCCGCCCCCCTGGTCACACTTTCCCGGGCGGACAGTGGGCGCCCGGGCCGGCCCGATCAAGGCCGCGCCCCCGGGATCGCGATCGATCGTCGGGCCGCCCCCTGGGGATCGCCGGCCGCCGGGTCGCCGCCTTTCCGGCCCCGGACATCAGGCGGGCCGGTCGATCCCGGGATCGTCGGCCATGCGTTCGAGGTCCGCGAAGATCTCTCGCCACACCGCGTCGCTGAGGTCGAAGCCGACGAGGTGGCGGATGTAGTACGCGCCCTCGGCGGCGAGGAAGGCGATGCGCAGCCGCCGCGCCTCCGGGGTCCGCGCGGAGAGGTCGCCGACGCGCGCCGCGTACCAGCGGGCGGCACTGGCGATCTGCTCCCCGGACCCGGCCATGGCCGCGAGCAGGGTCGCGACGCGGCTGCTCTCGTCGGCCGGCTCCTCGCAGAGCGTCCGGAGATGGGCCTGGATCCGCGCGCGGGGGTCGGGGTCCGGGCCGGCGGCGCGGGCGAAGCGCTCCTGCTCCCGCCCGATCCACCGCTCCAGCATGGCCTCGATCAGCGCCTCCTTGGTCCCGAACGCAGACTGGACGCTGGCCTTCGGCACGCCGGCCGCGGCCGCTATGCCGCCGAACGACAGGCCCGCGGCCCCCGACGCCGAGACGAGCGTCTCGGCCGTGTCGAGCAGGTGTTCGCGATCGACGCTGCGGGGCCTTCCCATGCGCGCACCCTTGCCAACGTTGTAATACGATCGTATGTAAATCGTATCATGAGCTGGATCTACCTCATCCTCGCGGGCCTGCTGGAAATCGGCTGGCCGGTCGGCCTGAAGATGGCCCAGGAGCCGAACAGCCGATGGAGCGGGATCGCCGTCGCGATCGCCTTCATGGCGGGCAGCGGCCTCCTGCTCTGGCTCGCCCAGCGCGAGATCCCGATCGGGACCGCCTACGCGATCTGGACGGGTATCGGAGCGGCCGGCACGTTTCTGGTCGGCATCGCCGTCTACGGCGACCCGTCGTCGATCGCGCGCTTCGCCGGCGTCGCGCTTATCGTCGGGGGTGTCATCACGCTGAAGCTGGCCCACTGACCGCGTCCCTCCGGTTGCCCCCGATCTCGGGGCGGCGGGCAGACCGCTTGCGGCGAACCGGCTTCCCCTCCGCGGGCGGGCGCTCTAGAGCGGGGCCCGACGAGGACCGGGAAGGCGCATTCCATGACGGCCGGGACTGAGAAGGGGCTGACCTACGCGGCGGCGGGCGTCGACATCGACGCCGGCAACGCGCTGGTCGATGCGATCAAGCCGCTGGTGCGCGCCACCCGCCGACCGGGGGCGGACGCGGAGATCGGCGGCTTCGGCGGATTGTTCGACCTCAAGGCGGCGGGGTTCATCGACCCGATCCTGGTGGCGGCCAACGACGGGGTCGGCACCAAAGTCAAGATCGCCATCGAGACCGGCCGGCACGACACGATCGGCATCGACCTCGTGGCGATGTGCGTGAACGACCTCGTGGTCCAGGGCGCCGAGCCGCTGTTCTTCCTCGACTACTACGCCACGGGCAAGCTGGTGCCCGGCATCGGCGCCGACATCGTCCGCGGCATCGCTGAGGGCTGCCGGCAGGCGGGCTGCGCGCTGATCGGCGGCGAGACCGCCGAGATGCCCGGCCTCTACGACGGCGCGGACTACGACCTCGCCGGCTTCGCGGTGGGCGCGGCCGAGCGCGGCACGCTGCTGCCGCGGCCCGGCATCCGGCCCGGCGACGCGGTGCTCGGCCTGCCCTCCTCGGGCGTCCACTCCAACGGCTACTCCCTGGTGCGCCGGATCGTGGCGAAGGCCGGGCTGCCCTGGGACGCGCCGGCGCCGTTCGCCCCCGGCCGCAGCCTCGGCGAGGCGCTGCTCGAACCGACGCGGATCTACGTGAAGCCGCTGCTCGCCGCTTTGGGGGCGACCGAGGGCATCCGGGCGCTCGCCCACATCACCGGCGGCGGCTTCCCCGACAACCTGCCCCGCGTGCTGCCGGACGACGTCGGCATCGCCATCGACCTCGACAACCTCGGCCCGCCGCCGGTGTTCGGCTGGCTGGCGCGGGAGGGCGGCGTCGCCGAGGCGGAGATGCTGCGCACGTTCAACTGCGGCATCGGCATGGTGGTGATCGCCGCCGCCGACGCGGTGGACGACGTGGACGAGGCCCTGACCCGGG
Source organism: Methylobacterium amylolyticum (assembly GCF_030700245.1). GTDB lineage: Bacteria > Pseudomonadota > Alphaproteobacteria > Rhizobiales > Beijerinckiaceae > Methylobacterium. The sequence goes on along the minus strand of NZ_JAUYZI010000006.1, from coordinate 46,058 downwards.
CCGGCGAGGCGCCGGTGCGCCTCGGGCGGATCACCGCGCGGGGCCCGGAGCCCGTGACCTTCACCGGGCGCCTCGCGCTTTGACGGCACCCCGCACCAAGGCCCGCGTCGCGATCCTGATCTCGGGGCGCGGCTCGAACATGACCTCGCTGATCGCTGCGGCGCGGGATCCGGCCTACCCGGCCGAGATCGCCCTGGTCCTGTCCAACCGACCCGACGCGGCGGGCCTCGCCCGCGCGGCCGAGGCCGGGATCCCGGCCCGGGCGATCGACCACCGCCGCTATCCGGACCGGGCGGCGTTCGACGCGGCGCTCGATGCCGCGTTGCGCGAGGCCGGGATCGACCTCGTCTGCCTCGCGGGCTTCATGCGGATCCTGACCCCCGGCTTCGTCGAGGCGTGGGCGGGGCGGATGATCAACATCCACCCCTCGCTGCTGCCGCTGTTCAAGGGCACGCACACCCACGCGCAGGCGCTGGCCGCCGGGGTGCGGCTGCACGGCTGCACGGTGCACTTCGTGGTGCCGGAACTCGATTCCGGGCCGATCGTGGCCCAGGCCGCGGTGCCGGTGCACGAGGGCGACGATCCGGACAGCCTCGCGGCGCGGATCATCGTGCAGGAGCACCGCCTCTATCCGGCAGCTTTGGCCCTGGTGGCGGGCGGCCGCGCCCGCCTGGACGGCGGCCGCGTCGTCATCGCCGGCGCGCCGCCGGACGGCGCACTCCTGAGCCTGTAACGGGGGGCGGGGTCCGGGGCAGCGCCCCGGGATTCCTCAAACCGGCCGCTGGAGCTTGCAGCTATCCAGCGCCGACAGCGCCTTGGCCCGGGCGGAATCGTTGAAGTAGCCGGTGGTGCGGTAGGCCTCGATCTCGGATTCGTCGAGGCTGCGCAGGGTCTGGCGGGCGTAGCAGCCGCAGGGGCGCTCCAGGGAGGCCTCGGGCGCGTTGGTCATGCGCGCCTGGACCACGGCGCAGGCGTGGCGCACGCGGCCTTCGAGGTTGGTCTTCGAGGCCGTCTTGAGCGCCGGGTCGGGCTGGTACTGCTCGAACGGGGCCGAGGAGCCCCCGGCGAGGGCGGCGGTGGCGCCGAGCGCGAGCAGGCCGGTCGCGATCAGCAGGGGCAGGCGGCGGGTCGTCATCGGGGTGCGGTCCGGGGTCTGGGAAACAAGCTCGGCCGTTGGACTCCCGCACCCCGCATCCCGTCAATGACGGGGCGGACACACCCGCGATCGATCGCGTCGCTGCCTAGAGCGCTCTCCGCCGAAGTGGATGCCGGTTCGGCGAAAGAGAGCGCGTCGAAACAAAGACTTACAGCCGTGCACGATTGCAGCGCGACCGGGAACGGCTCCAAGGAGACGGCCGGCCGGTGTGCCCGGCCGGCCACCCGGGATCAGGCGGCGATGTCGGAATCTTGGAAGAACTGGGCGATCTCGGCCTTGGCGTTCTCCGGGCTGTCCGAGCCGTGGACGGTGTTCTCGCCGACCGACTCGGCGAACTTCTTGCGGATCGTGCCCTCGGCGGCCTGGGCCGGGTTGGTGGCGCCCATCACCTCGCGGTACTTGGCCACGGCGTTCTCGCCCTCCAGCACCTGCACGACGACGGGACCCGAGGTCATGAACTCCACGAGCTCGCCGTAGAACGGCCGCTCCTTGTGGACTTCGTAGAACGTCTCCGCCTGCGCCCGGGTCATGCGGATCCGGCGCTGGCCGACGATGCGCAGGCCGGCCTCCTCGATCACCGCGTTGACGGCGCCGGTGAGGTTGCGCCGGGTGGCGTCGGGCTTGAGGATCGAGAAGGTGCGCTCGCTGGCCATGGTCGGTCCGGTCTGTTGAAGGGTGAGGGGTGCGCGTTGCGAGGCGCGCGGGAGCGCGGTCGCGTGCGGCGCATTGCGCTGCGGCGGCCGGCTTATAGACGGCCCCCCTCCCCGCCTCAACCCGCGGCGCGGAGGGCCCGGCGCAAGCTCGGCCGTGGCGCGGCCGCAACACGGCCGAAAAATCGCCCGATTGCATCGGCTCAATCGCCGCAACCCGCCGCCCGGCGCCGGAGACGGCGCCCCAACCGGAGACGACCATGCGCCTCGCCCTCAGCTCCGCCCTGCTGCTCGCCGGCCTCTCGGCCGCCTCGGCCGACGCGCCGAAGGACCCGTCCGGCACGTGGCTCACCGGCGACGGCCGCGCCAAGATCCGGATCGACCGCTGCGGCCCGTCCCAGCGGCTCGTCTGCGGCAAGGTGGTCTGGCTCAAGGTCCCGACCACCGACGGCGGCGCGCCGCGCACCGACACCAAGAACCCCGACCCGAAGAAGCGGGCCCGCCCGGTGCTCGGCCTCCAGCTCATCGACGGGCTGAAGCCCGACGACGACAAGTTCTCCGGCGAGATCTACAACATCGAGGAGGGCAAGACCTACGCGGTGAGCGTGGCGCGCGAGAACGAGTCCGAACTCGCCGTGTCCGGCTGCTTGCTCAAGATCCTGTGCGGCTCGCAGACCTGGACCAAGGTGCCGGATGTGAACCAGCAGGCGGCCAACAAGCACTGACCCGGGTCAGATCGCGGCGAGGCCCCGCTGCACCGCGGGTCTCGCCAGCACCGTGTCCAGCCAGCGCTTCACGTTGGGCAGGGCGGCGATGTCCACCCCCTGCTTGTAGTTGAGCTTGGCCCAGGTCAGCGTCGCGATGTCGGCGACGGAGTAGTCGCCGGCGATGTACTCGCGCCCCTCCAGCCGCCGCTCCAGCACCCCGTAGAGGCGCTTGGCCTCGCTCGTGAAGCGGTCGATGGCGTAGGGCACCTTCTCCTTCGCGTAGATCGTGAAGTGGTGGGTCTGGCCGAGCATCGGCCCGAATCCGCCGACCTGCCAGAACAGCCACGCGTCGACCTCGACCCGCGCCCGCTCGTCCGCCGGGTAGAGCAGCCCGGTCTTGCGACCGAGATACTGGAGAATCGCCCCCGACTCGAACACCGCGATCGGCTGGCCGCCGGGTCCGTCGGGATCGACGATCGCCGGGATCTTGTTGTTGGGCGAGATCGCCAGGAAGTCGGGGGCGAACTGCTCGTTCTTGCCGATGTTGACCGGCACCACCCGGTAGGGCAGCCCGCACTCCTCCAGCATGATCGGGATCTTCCAGCCGTTGGGCGTGCTCCAGGTGTGGACGTCGATCGGGGCGCCCGTCACCGCTGCCATATCCTGCTGCTCCTCGACGGTTCCTCGACGGTCCGGCGCCGGCGGCCCTCGGACGACCGCGCCAGTGAAGACGATTTCCCGGGCCGCCTCAAGCGCGCCGGGACATGGCACTCACGATTGCGAGAGCATGGCGGCCCGCTTGTCGACGGTGCCCGGGCGCCCCTTGTCCGGGGCCGCCGGGCCGGCTGTGATGACCGCCCGCCCGAGCGGCGACCACGTGAGGATGCCCGGATGATCGACCGTCTCGCCAGGATCGCGGCCCTGTGCGCGCCGCTGGCCCTCGCGCAGCCCGCACTCGCCCGGGAGACGCCGAAGGCGCCGGCCGCCGCGGCGCCCGCCTCTCCGGCACCGGCCGCCAAGGAAACCGGCAAGGACACGGCCAGGGAGCCGAGCCCCGGGCAGGCGGCGGCGCGAGACCGGCAGAAGAAGTGCGGCGCCGAGTGGCGCGGGCTCACCGACGCGCAGAAGACCGCGCAGGGGCCGAAGTGGCCGCAGTTCTGGAGCAAGTGCAACAAGCGCCTCAAGGGCAGCGACAAGGCCTGAGCGCGCGAACCGCCCCGGCGGCCGAGCGTTGGCAGTGCCGGGCGACCCCCTGCGACGTGCGAGGCGAGATGATGCGGCGGGCGCGTGGGGCGGACGGGACGGCCCGCCTTGGCTGAGGCGGGTGCGGCGGCCTCGCGGGTCGATCGCCTGATCGACCGCCTCGACACCTGGGTGCCGAAGCTTCCGGCCTGGGCGTTCGCCCTGCGCATCTGGACGGCCATGATGCTGGCGCTCGCCGCCGCCTTCTGGCTCCAGCTCGACAGCGCCTCCTCGGCGGCCGTCTGCGTCGCCATCCTCGCCCAGCCCAAGCGCGGGCAGGCCCTGTCGAAAGCGCTGTACCGCTTCCTCGGCACGATCATCGGCGCCGCGGTGGCGATCGTGCTGGTGGCCCTGTTCGGGCAGGACCGGGTGCTGCTGCTCGTCAGCTTCACCCTGTGGCTCGGCCTGTGCGTGTTCGTCGCCCAGTACCTGCAGGACACCCGCGCCTACGGGGCCATGCTGTCGGGCTACACCGTGGCGATCATCGCGCTGTCGCAGATCGACGCCCCGCAGGGCGTGTTCGACGCCGCCGTGTCGCGCGTCGCGGTGATCGTGCTCGGCATCATCGCCATCACCTTCATCAACGACGCGCTCGCCTCGCCGAGCACGTGGCGGGCGCTGCTGCCGCAGATGACGGACGCCTGGGAGGCGACGCGCGCCTACGCCCGGGAGACGCTGGCGCGCGGCGATCTCGGAGCGGCGCGCCTCGCCGCGCTCCTGCGCAGCATCGCGCCGATGCGGGCGGACGCGAGCGCCGTGGCGGGGGAACTCGACGACGGCGCCAACCGGGCGGCGGGCGCGCGCAGTTGCATCGCCGCCCTCTACGCGATGGCCGCCGCGGTCCGCACCGCCGCCGCGGCCGCGTCCCACCTGCGCCGCCCGAGCCCGGCGGTGGACGAGGCGCTGGCGATCTGCCGCCGCGTCGCCGAGGCGCCGGAGGACGAGAATCTCGACCGGCACGACGCACGGCTGCGCGACCTCGTCGACGCGGCGGTCCGGGACCGCCGTCCCGCCGACGAGGTGGTCGCGCTCCAGCGCGCCCTCGACGTCGTCTGCGCCGCGACCTTCGCGCAGGACGGGTTGCGCGCGCTGGCCGACGGGCACCGGCCCCTGCGCGACGCCCGCCTGCCGACCCACCGGGATTTTCCCGTCGCCTTCCGCGGAGCGCTGCGGGTGGCGATCGGCTTCGGAGTGACCGCCGCGCTGTTCGTGGCGCTCGGCCTGCCGCAGGCCTCCTTCGCCCTGGTCCAGGTCGCGGCCACCGCAACGCTGTCCTCGGTGGCACCCGATCCGAAGAAGTTCGCCAACGGCGTGCTGATCGGGATGTGCATCGCCGCCACCTGCGCCGGGATCGCCCGGTTCGTGTTTCTCACCGGCGTCCAGGGTTTCCCGATCCTGGCGATGGTGATGGCGCCGGTGATCTTCTTCGGCTGCTTCCTGTCGCTCAACCCGAAGACTTTCGGCATCGGCTTCATCGTGATCGTGTTCTTCCCGGTCCTGCTCGGACCGTCCAACCCGCAGACCTACGACGCCCAGGCCTTTCTCCTGAACGCATTCCTCGTGGTGGCCTCGGCGATCATTCTCTCGGTCCTCGTGCGGATCATCCTGCCGGTCACGCCGGGGCAGCAGCGCGCCTTCGCCCTCGGCTCCGCCCGCCGCAGCCTCGCCGACGCGCTGATCGGCGAGGGCGGCGATGCCACGACGCGCACCAGCCTGAACGCCGACCGCCTGTTCCAGTTCGCGGGCTACAGCTCCGGCAGCGGCGTGGTCCGGCGGCTGAGCCTGTCGCACGCCCTGGCGCTGGCCCGGCTGGAGGCGGCCGCGGCGCGGGGCCACGCCGAGCTGCGCCGGCTCTGGAGCACCGAGGCGATGCGGGGCCCGATCCCGGGGGCCCGCGCGGCGCTCGCGACCGGCGACGACCGGGGGCTGGAGCGGGCGGCCGGCGACCTCGTCGCCGCCGCGTCGGGGCAGGGCCGGGCGGTGCGTCTCGCCGCCGCGCGCGCGGTCAGCGACCTGATGATCGCGGCGCGCACCATCGGCCGGCACCGGCGGGTCCTGCGCCGCCTCGCCATCGCGCCGTTCTGAGGCGGGGAGGCTCCATGTATCGCGACATCCATATCGGCGGGGTGCTGATCTCCTCCTTCGTCGCCTACGCGCTCGGCGCGCTGGCGATCTTCCTGCTGCTCCGCCGGGTGTTCGCCTGGATCCGCCTCAGCCGCTACGTCGCCAACGCGCCGCTGGCCGAGGCCGGCATCTACGTCTGCGTCCTCGCCCTCCTGCTCGCGTTCCTCTAGGCGGGAAACATCATGATCCACCGCCCTCGCACACGTTGACGCCATGGACCGCACGAGCGCCGACGCGGACGACCCGCAGGACGACCCGAATCCGTCCGCCCCTTCCGAGCAATCTCGCGAGCAGCCTCGCGAGGAGCCGCCGCCGATCACCGCGCCGCGCCCGCTCGTGGCCCGGCGCGGCCGGGCGGCGACACTGTTCCGGCTGGCCGCCACCGCCGTGATCCTGGCGGCCGCCTGCGTGGCCGCGGCCTTCATGTGGGAGTTCTACGTGGCAGCGCCGTGGACCCGCGACGGGCGGGTGCGGGTCCAGGTCGCCAACATCGCCCCCCAGGTCGCCGGCCAGATCGTCGAAGTGCGGGTCGTCGACAACCAGGCGGTGCGCAAGGGCGACGTGCTCTACGTCATCGATCCGGTGGACTTCGAGGTCTCGGTGACCACCGCCGACGCCGAGGTGAAGAACCGCGAGGCCGATCTCTCGGTCAAGAGCGCGCAATCCGCCCGCCGCGAGGCCCTGACCACGGTCTCGACCTCGGTGGAGGAGAAGCAGATCTATGCCGGCAACGCCAAGATCGCCGCCGCGGCGGTCGAGGGGGCCCAGGCGCGGCTGCGGCAGGCTCAGGTCAATCTCGCCCGCACGCGGGTGACCTCGACGGTCAACGGCCGAGTGACCAACCTGCTGATGCGGGTCGGCGACTATGCCCGGACCGGGACCTCGAACATCAGCGTCATCGACACCGATTCCTTCTGGATCGACGGCTACTTCGAAGAGACGAAGATGGCGGCCATCCACGTCGGCGACCCGGCCGACATCGCGCTGATGGGCTACGCCCCGCACCTCAAGGGCACCGTGGAGAGCATCACCCTCGGCATCTCCACCGCGAACGCCGCCCCGAGCACGCAGGGCCTGCCGGACGTGAACCCGGTCTACACCTGGGTGCGGCTCGCCCAGCGCGTGCCGGTGCGGGTGCGCATCGACCACGTGCCGCCGGACGTGCCGCTGGTGGCCGGCATGACCGCCACGGTGGTGGTGGGCGACGGTCGCGCGCCGCCGCCCGCATGGTTCATGAACCTGCGCGACCGGGTCGCGGGCTGGGGCACGCCGGCGGCCGGGCCGCGGGCCGAGGCGGAGCGGCGCTGAGCGCACCGCCCGTCACCGCACCGCCTCTGCATCCGGGCGTTGTCCGAAGGCGCGCAACGCTCGCATCTCGATCGCTCCTGACCGCCGTTCCCTGTCGGAGGGCGGGCAGGATCCGGGCGGTGCCGCACCGGGAGAGCCCCATGGCCCGCATCGCCGCCGCCCTCTTCGCCACCGTTCTGGCGACCGTCCCCTGGATCGCCGGCCCGGCGCTGGCCGCGTCGAAGAAGGCCGCGGTGTTCGATCTCCAGTACTCGAACCTCTCGCCGGTCCCGACCGACGCGGCCGAGCACGAGCGCCTGAAGCGCACCAGCGCCGAACTGCGCGACCTTCTGCGGGACAAGGGGCTGTTCACGGTGGTCTCGACCGACCCGGTCCGGGACGAGGTCGCCAAGGGCCCCGAACTGCGCCGCTGCAACGGCTGCGCCGACGCGCTGGCGCGCAAGCTCGGCGCCGACGTGGCGATCACCGGCGAGGTGCAGAAGGTCTCCAACCTGATCCTGAACCTCAACGTCTACGTCAAACCCCTCGACGGCACCGGGCCGGAGCGGGCCTACAGCGTGGACCTGCGCGGCAACACCGACGAGTCCTTCGACCGGGCGGTCCGCTTCCTCGTCGAGAACAACATGGGTGCGGGCCGCTGACCTGGGCGATCTTTTGCGGTGCCGGTCTCCCCGCGCTAACCCTCTGATCCGCCTCGCACGCGCTGCGGGATCGCGGCGGCAAGACGATGGAGATCAAGCGCGGCCGCATTTTTCGTATTGACCGCAGACTTCGACGGGCGCAGTCTGATCCTGTGCTTCGCAGATGCGGGCACGGATCGGCCGGAGAACTCGATCGTCTGCGGATCGCAGGGTCGTTACTGGCCGGCAGGGTTGGAGGAGACAGGAATGACTCCACCGCAGCAGAAGGCCGCCTAGACGGCGCCGGGACACGTTCGGCCTGGAACCCAGCGGCACGGTACGGACAGCGGGACGAGAGCGGTCCCAGGGGCGCAGAAGCGACCGACACGGTACGACTTCGAACACGCGAAATGCCCCACCTCAGACCGCTCCCGCCGCGTTTCTTCAAGGCTCTGCGGCGCACCAGTGAAGTGGTACGTCGGTAAAATCAGCATCCGTCGCGAAGTCGGCCGGAACTGCGATAGGCAGTTGCCGGAAAAACCCATGCCGTGTCGATCGGCGCAGGACGTCGGAGACGAACAGTGAGCACATGACCGTTCCGTCGTTCGTGGCGGGGTTCGGCCAAGGTCCGGCGCGCGCGAGCCGTGCACCCAGCCGGCCGACGGTTTCGACGCTGAAGACGCTGTACTGGTGATTGGAAAATTGCAGGAGAGACGTTCGCAACCCGACCGGCGCTGGCGGAATAACGGGCCGCACGATCTTGAGTCTGTGAGACTCGCTCAGGAGTACACGGAGTGGACGCGACCTGACATGGGCGCCGGGCATCGCATCCCAGACCGTAAGATTCTCGTCGATGATCCCGCAATGCGTCCACCGAGCCACGTCTGCGCCAAACAGCAGACGCTGATAGCGGTAAACAGGATTCAGTTGGTCGATCGACGGCCGGCTCTGGATGATGACATCCCCGGCTCGGATATCGGCGACGTTCAGCGAGAACGTTCGTCCTTCGAAACTGACGGCGCAGAGTGTGAAGAGCGCGCCGAGACTTCCCGGAGACGGACGGCACTGCGCAGCCTGGGCTCGATTGATCGGTGTTTCGATCACCGGCGTTCAGCCGATCAAGCTGATCAGCCCTGCGTGGACGCGCGTCGTGGCATCGCTCGTTTCGCGGATGGACACGGACTTCTGCACAATCGGATGATCCTGGCGCGGCACACGCGCCGGCAACGGGATCAGGAGATGCTGGCGCAGTGACGCCGACACGTCGCCGTCGGACACCGGCCTCAATGCCAGCCGCTCGAACTTGGCATCCCGGTCGAGGCTGAAGACCGCACCAACCTCGTAGATCTCGGTCGGCGCGGCGATCTCCATCGAGATCTGGCTCTGCTCACCGAGGTCCCAGAACGTCAGCCACAGGGACGTCGGGAGGACGGCCTTCTCGATCAACTGGATGTGAGACATCGGCGGTTCCGAGCCTGCGTCAGGCGCACGCTGCGCGACGATAGGATGGGCGTGCGTCGCCAACAAGGTAAGCGACGGCCGGGCGCTTTCATCCCTCGATCCCCAGCTTCTCCTTCAGCAGCGCGTTGACCGCCGCCGGGTTGGCCTTGCCGCCGGTCGCCTTCATCGTCTGGCCGACGAACCAGCCGAGCAGCGTCGGCTTCGCCTTGGCCTGCTCGACCTTGTCGGGGTTGGCGGCGATGATCGCGTCCACCGCCGCCTCGATGGCGCCGGTGTCGGTCACCTGCTTCATGCCGCGCGCCTCGACGAGGGCGCGCGGGTCGCCGCCCTCCGTCCAGACGATCTCGAACAGGTCCTTGGCGATCTTGCCGGAGATCACCCCCTCGCCGATCAGGTCGACGATGGCACCGAGCTGATCGGCCGAGACCGGGGTCGCCTCGATCGTCAGCCCCTCCTTGTTGAGGCGGCCGAACAGCTCGTTGATCACCCAGTTCGCCGCGGCCTTGCCGTCGCGCCCGCGCGCCACGGCCTCGTAGTAGTCGGCCGACGCCCGCTCGGCCACGAGCACGCCCGCGTCGTAGGCGCTGAGGCCGAAATCGCCCACGAAGCGGGCCTTCTTGGCGTCCGGCAGCTCCGGCAGCCCGGCGGCGAGGGCGTCGACGTACGCCTGATCGAATTCGAGCGGCAGCAGGTCCGGATCGGGGAAGTAGCGGTAATCGTGCGCCTCCTCCTTGGAGCGCATCGAGCGCGTCTCGCCCTTGCCCGGGTCGAACAGGCGGGTCTCCTGCTGGATCGACCCCCCGTCCTCCAGGATGGCGATCTGGCGGCGCGCCTCGGTCTCGATCGCCTGCCCGATGAAGCGGATCGAGTTGACGTTCTTGATCTCGCAGCGGGTGCCGAGCGGGTCGCCGGGGCGGCGCACCGAGACGTTCACGTCGGCGCGCAGGTTGCCCTTCTCCATGTCGCCGTCGCAGGTGCCCAGATAGCGCAGGATGGTGCGCAGCTTGGTCACGTAGGCCTTGGCCTCCTCCGACGAGCGCAGGTCCGGCCGCGACACGATCTCCATCAGCGCGACGCCGGACCGGTTGAGGTCGACGAAGCTGCGGGTCGGGTCCTGGTCGTGGAGCGACTTGCCGGCGTCCTGCTCCAGGTGCAGCCGCTCGATCCCGACGGTGATCGTCGTGCCGTCGGCCATGTCGACGGTCACCTCGCCCTCACCGACGATCGGGTCCTTGTACTGCGAGATCTGGTAGCCCTGCGGCAGATCCGGGTAGAAGTAGTTCTTCCGATCGAACACTGACCGCAGGTTGATCTGGGCCTTGAGGCCGAGGCCGGTCCGCACCGCCTGCGACACGCACTCGGCGTTGATCACCGGCAGCATGCCCGGCATCGCCGCGTCGACGAGGGAGACGTGATCGTTCGGCTCGGCCCCGAAGGCGGTCGAGGCGCCGGAGAACAGCTTCGCCCGGCTGGTCACCTGGGCATGGATCTCCATGCCGACGATCACCTCCCAGTCGTGCAGGCCGCCCTTGATCAGCTTCTTGGGGTCGACAGATGCGTTCATGGTCGTCCGGGCCGGCTCTTTCCGATGGGTCCAGTCCACCGCCTCATCCCGAGGCGCGGCGCGCGCCGCCTCGATAAGAGGCCTCCAGAAGCCGCCGCGATCCCTGGAGCCCTCCTTCGAGGCCCGCTGACGCGGGCACCTCAGGATGAGGCGGTGGGTGGGATCGGGCGCTGTCGCGGCGTTCAGTTAGGAGCCGCCGCCCGCGGGGGTCAAGCGCGGCGCCGCACGACCCGCCGGGCCCCGAAGCCCAGCATCGCCCAGAGCAGCGCCGCCACCGCCCGGACGGAGAAGAAGGTCGGCCCGTCATGGGTGATCGGTGCCGGCCAGGGGATACCCGCCGCCGTCACCACGTAGGAGAACAGCACGGCGATGGCGAAGGCAGCGATCGCCGCGATGAACGTCTTGCCGAACTGGCTCGCCGTCCAGCCGAGATAGAGCGCCACCACGATCAGGGCGGGGTCGAAGGCCGCCCAGATCCAGACGGTCCAGGGATAGAACGGGACGGTCATGCCCACCACGCTCCGGGCAATGCGATCCGCCCGGCCGCCGCCTCGATGGTCTGCGCCGTGGCGAACAGCGTCTCCTCGTCGAAGGGCCGGCCGATGAGCTGGAGTCCGAGCGGCAGCCCCTGCCCGTCGAGGCCGGCCGGCACGCTGATCCCGGGCAGGCCGGCCATGTTCACGGTCACCGTGAACACGTCGTTGAGGTACATCTCCACCGGGTCGGCGGACGCCTTCTCGCCGATGCCGAAGGCCGAGGACGGGGTGGCGGGGGTGAGGATCGCGTCGACCCCGTCCGCGTAGGCGGCCTCGAAGTCGCGCCGGATCAGCGTGCGGATCTTCTGGGCGCGCACGTAGTAGGCGTCGTAGTAGCCTGCCGACAGCACGTAGGTGCCGATCATGATCCGCCGCTTCACCTCGCGGCCGAAGCCCGCCGCGCGGGTCTTCTCGTACATGTCGGCGATGTTGGCGCCGGGCACGCGCAGGCCGTAGCGCACGCCGTCGTAGCGGGCGAGGTTCGAGGACGCCTCGGCCGGGGCGACGATGTAGTAGGCCGGCAGCGCGTAGGCCGTGTGCGGCAGCGAGATGTCCTTGATGGTCGCGCCGGCCTCCTTGAGCCACGCGGCGCCCTGGTCCCACAGCGCCTGGATCTCGGTCGGCATGCCGTCGACCCGGTACTCCCGCGGGATGCCGATGGTCAGGCCCTTCACGCCGCGGCCGACCGCCGCCTCGAAGTCGGGCACGGGCAGGTCGGCGCAGGTGGTGTCGCGCGGGTCCGGCCCGGACATCGAGCCGAGCAGGATCGCGCAGTCGCGGACCGTGCGGGCGATCGGGCCGGCCTGATCGAGCGAGGAGGCGAAGGCCACCGTGCCCCAGCGCGAGCAGCGGCCGTAGGTCGGCTTGATGCCGACCGTGCCGGTGAAGGCGGCGGGCTGGCGGATCGAGCCGCCGGTGTCGGTGGCGGTGGCGCCGAGGCACAGCCGCGCCGCGACCGCCGCCGCCGAGCCGCCGGACGAGCCGCCGGGGACGAGCCTGGCGTCCGAACCGTTGCGCCGCCAGGGCGAGACCACGTCACCGTAGGCGCTCGTCTCGTTCGACGAGCCCATGGCGAACTCGTCGAGGTTGAGCTTGCCCAGCATCACCGCGCCGTCGCGCCAGAGATTCGCGGAGACGGCCGATTCGTAGTGCGGCTCGAAGGTCTCCAGGATCTTCGAGCCGGCCGTGGTCGTCACCCCGTGGGTGCAGAACAGGTCCTTGATGCCGAGCGGCAGGCCCTCCAGCGGGCGCGCCTCGCCCGCGGCGATCTTGCCGTCCGAGGCGCCGGCCATCGCGAGCGCCCGGTCCGGCGTCTCCAGGACGTAGGCGTTGAGTGCCCGCGCCTTCGCCATCGCGTCGAGATGCGCCTGCGTCAGCTCGCGGGCCGAGAGCCGCTTGGCCTTCAGGGCGTCGCGCGCCTCGGCCAGGGTGAGTTCGTTCGGGCTGCTCACGCTTCTCAAAGTCCCCGCGCGCTCGCGCGCCTGCCTGCGAAAGGCCCCGATCGGGGGCCGGACCGGGCCGCCTACTCGACGACCTTCGGCACCAGGAAATAGTTGTCCTCGGTCTCGGGCGCGTTGGCGACCACGTCGTCGGCCCGGCCGCCGTCGGTGACGACGTCCTCGCGCTTCTTCATCGCCATCGGCAGGACCGATGTCATCGGCTCGACGCCGGACACGTCGACCGCGTCGAGCTGCTCGACGAAGGCGAGGATCGCGTTCAGCTCGGCTCCGAGCGGCCCGACCTCCTCGTCGGTGACCGCGATCCGCGCGAGGTGCGCGATCCGCCGGACTGTCTTCTCGTCGACCGACATGCCGTCCCATTCGTCCCGGCGCGGAACCACCTCCCGCGGCCGGCCGGGCTATAGCACCGCGCTCCGAGGCGCCGCAACGCGGGCACTCAGGTGACGACGTGGTTCGGCGTCACCGTCTGCTCCACGGTGATCCCGGGCCGACGCACCGGCTGGAACGCGGCCTGGGCGAAGCCGAACACCAGGATCTCGAAAGCCAGGAGCAGCATCCAGCGCTGCCTGCGGGCCCTGGCCCGGTCGCGCGCGGTCGCGGCACGGTTAGCGGTCTGGAAAACAGCCGGCACGACAGTCCCCGGAGCGGGCTTTAACGAAACGTTAACCAGCCTAGCCACTTTCGGCTCCCGCGGCAGCCGAGGCCGCGTGCGGATGTGGTTAACCCTGTGGACTGCTGGCGCGCCGGGCCGGCCTCGCGTAGGCGGGGCGCGATGAACAGGGACGAGATCCGCGCCTTCGCCGCCGCCTCGCGGGGCGGCGCCCGCCTGATCGGGGTCGATCTCGGCACCAAGACGATCGGCCTCGCCCTGTCCGATCTCGGCCGCCAGATCGCGAGCCCGCTGGAGACGATCCGGCGGGTGAAGTTCACCCCCGACGCCGCCCGCCTCGCCGCCCTGTGCCGGACGCACGCGGTCGGCGGCCTCGTGTTCGGCCTGCCGCTCAACATGGACGGCAGCGAGGGGCCGCGGGTGCAGTCGACCCGCGCCTTCGTGCGCAACCTCGCCCCGATCCTGCCGCTGCCGGTGACGTTCTTCGACGAGCGGCTGTCGACGGCGGTGGTGACGCGGGCGCTGATCGAGGCCGACGCCTCCCGCGCCCGCCGCGGCGAACTCGTGGACAAGCTCGCCGCCGCCTACATCCTCCAGGGCTGCCTCGACGTGATGCGCAACCTGGGCGACGGGGACGACGACCCGGCGTGAGGGCCGCTCAGCGGGCCACGAGGGAGACGGCGCCGCTGCCGTGCCGCTCGATCCGGCCGTCGAGTTCCAGCTCCAGCAGCAGGGTCTGCACCACGCGCACGCTCACCGCGGCGGTGCGGGCCAGCTCGTCGGTGCCGATCGGGCTCGGACCGAGCAGGGCGAGCACCCGGGCGCGGTCGTCCTGTGCTTCCGGTTCAGGCTCGGCGGAGTCGGCGGCGGGCGCGGGTGCGGCACCGCCGTCGAGGTCGAGTTCGTCCCAGAAATCGGGCTGGTCGGCGAAGTCCGGCCGGTCCCGGGCGGGGGCGGCCTCGGCATCCGGTCCGCGCTCGATGAGCGGGCCGACCGCGTCGAGGATGTGGGCGACCTCCGCCACCAGGGTCGCGCCCTGGCGGATCAGGTCGTTCGTCCCCTCCGCCCGCGGGTCGAGGGGCGAGCCCGGCACGGCGAAGACCTCCCGCCCCTGCTCCAGCGCGTAGCGGGCGGTGATCAGCGAGCCCGAGCGGCGCGCCGCCTCGACCACGATCGTGCCGTAGGCGAGGCCGGAGATGATCCGGTTGCGGCGGGGGAAATCGCGCCCGCGCGGCTCCCAGCCCATCGGCATCTCGGCGAGCACGGCGCCCCCCGCGTCGAGGATCGCGTCGACCAGGGCGGCGTGGTTGGCCGGGTAGATCCGGTCCTGGCCGCCGGCCATCACCGCGACGGTGCCGGTGGTCAGGCTCGCCTTGTGGGCGCGGGCATCGATGCCGCGGGCGAGGCCGGAGACGATCGTGAGCCCGGCCTCGCCGAGGCCCCGGGCCAGCCGCTCGGTGAAGGCGAGGCCGTTCGCCGAGGCGTTGCGCGAGCCGACGATCGCGACCGCGGGCCGGGCGAGCCCCGCCGCCTCGCCGCGCAGGGCGATGAGCGGCGGGGCGGCGTCGGTCATCCGCAGCAGGTGCGGGTAGTCGCCCTCCCCCATCGCCAGGAAGCGGCCGCCGAGGCGGGCGAGCGCCGCCATCTCGTCCTCGGCCTGCGCCCGACTCGGCGGGGTCACGGACCGGCCCTGGCGGCGGGTCAGGCCCGGCAGGGCGTCGAGGGCGGCGGCCGCGCCCCCGAAGCGGTTGATCAGCCCGCGGAAGGTGCGCGGGCCGACGCCCTCGGTGCGGATCAGCCGCAGCCAGTCCAGGCGCTGGGATTCGGTGAGCCGCATGGGGGCGGACGGCGCCGGCATCGGTCGCCCTATCCCTTCTGGCCGATCCGCCCCTCGGTGCCCGCGGCGAGCCGGCGGATGTTGGGGGCGTGCTTCCACCAGAGCAGCGCGCCGAGCACGAGGAAGAGCAGCGCCTTGTCGGGGGCGCCCAGCGCCCAGAGCACCGCCGGCGTCGCCGCGGAGGCCGCGAGCGCGGCGAGCGACGAGTAGCGCAGGGCGAAGGCGAGCCCGAGCCAGATCGCGGCGAAGGCCACGAGCGCGAGGGGGCTGAAGGCGAGCAGCACGCCGATGAAGGTCGCGACCCCCTTGCCGCCCTTGAACCCGAGCCAGACCGGGAAGAGATGGCCGAGGAAGGCCCCGAGCCCGGCGGCCAGCGCCGGCCCCTCGCCGAGCTGCCGGGCGACCAGCACCGCGACCGTGCCCTTGAGGGCGTCGCCCAGCAGCGTCGCCGCGGCCAGGCCCTTCCGGCCGGTGCGCAGGACGTTGGTGGCGCCGATATTGCCCGAGCCGATGGCGCGCACGTCGCCGAGCCCGGCGTACCGGGTCAGGATCAGCCCGAACGGGATCGACCCCAGGAGGTAGCCCAGCACGAGGCCGCCGAGGGCAGCGGGCGTCAGGAGGTCGGCGGGTGTCATCGGGGCCTCGGGCTCGGGACGCGCGGATGGCCGGCCGATCGTTCCGCCGCTGCCCCCGCCCCGTCACCCCGGGTTCCACTGCGCGGCCCCGGACTGACGCGCCTCCACCTTAGCCGTAATGCGGGGCGTCGGGAATCCGCGCCCGGAAAGGCGCCGTCAGGCCGCCTTCGCCACGTCGTCGGCCGCGTGGACGATCCGCCCGCCCACCAGCGTCAGCACCGCCGCGCCCTGGAGCCGCGCCTCGTCGAAGGGCGAGTTCTTCGAGCGGGACTTCAGCCGGCGCTTGTCGAGGACGTAGGGCAGGTCGGGGTCGATCAGCACGAGGTCGGCGGGGGCGCCTGGCGCGAGGCGGCCGGCCGCCCGGCCCAGGATCCGCGCGGGGTTCGCGGTCATCGCGGCCAGCAGCCGCGGCAGGGCGATGTCGCCGGTGTGGACGAGCCGCAGGGCGGCGCCGAGCAGGGTCTCGATCCCGAGCGCCCCGTCGGCGGCCTCGGCGAACGGCAGGCGCTTGGTCTCCACGTCCTGCGGGTTGTGGTCGGAGACCACCGCGTCGATCACGCCCTCGTTCAGCGCCGCGACCACCGCGTGGCGGTCGGCCTCGTCGCGCAAGGGCGGCGAGAGGCGGCAGAAGGTGCGGTAGTGGCCGATATCGCCCTCGTTGAGCACGAGGTTGTTGATCGAGACGCCGCAGGTCACGGGCAGGCCGTCCGCCTTGGCCCGCCGCACGATCTCGACCGAGTCGGCGCAGGAGATCATCGCCGCGTGGTAGCGGGCGCCGGTCAGCCGCACGAGGCGGATGTCGCGCTCCAGCATCACCGTCTCGGCCTCGCGGGGGATGCCCATCAGCCCGAGGCGGGAGGCGAGCTCGCCCTCGTTCATCACGCCCTCGGCCGCAAGCGTCGGCTCCTCGACGTGCTGCATGATCAGGGCGCCGAAATCGCGAGCGTAGGTGAGCGCCCGGCGCATCACCTGGGCGTTGGCCACCGCGCGCAGGCCGTCGGTGAAGGCGACCGCCCCGGCCTCCTGGAGCAGGCCGAACTCGGTCATCTCCTTGCCGGCGAGCCCCTTGGTGACGGCGGCGGCCGGCAGCACGGTCACGCTCGCGGTGTCGCGGGCGCGGCGCAGCACGAAATCGACGATCGCCGGCCCGTCCATGACCGGGTTGGTGTCGGGCATGCAGACCAGCGTGGTGACGCCGCCGGAGGCGGCCGCCGCGCTCGCGGAGGCCAGGGTCTCGCGGTGCTCCGCCCCCGGCTCGCCGACGAAGGCGCGCATGTCGATCAGCCCCGGCGCGAGCACCCGCCCGCCGCAATCGATTTCTTTTGCGTTTGCCGGCGTCCCGGGGTCGCCGGTCCAGGCGACGTCGGCGATCAGACCGTCGCGGACCAGCAGTGCGCCGGGGGCCTCGCGGGCCGTGGCGGGATCGAGCAGCGCCGCGTTGGTGAGAAAAAAATCGGTCACGCGCGCGCTCCCCCCGCGCCGTCGAGGCGCATCGCCAGCCCCGCTTCGGCCATGTGGGCCTTGGCCTGCGCGATGCTGGCCTGCCCGAAATGGAAGATCGAGGCGGCGAGCACCGCGCTCGCGCCCCCCTCGGCGACGCCGGCCACGAGGTCGTCGAGGCCGCCGACCCCGCCCGAGGCGATCACCGGCACGGCGACCGCGTCCGAGATCGCCCGGGTCAGGCCGAGGTCGTAGCCGGAGCGGGTGCCGTCCCGGTCCATGGAGGTGACGAGCAACTCGCCCGCGCCCTTCTCCGCCACCAGCCGGGCGAAGGCGACGGCGTCGGTGCCGGTCGGGTCCCGGCCGCCGTGGGTGAAGATCTCCCACCGCGCCGGCTCGCCGGGGCCCGAGACGCGCTTGGCGTCGATCGCCACGACGATGCACTGCGCCCCAAACTTCTCCGCCGCCCGGGCGACGAGGTCCGGGTCCTTCACCGCGGCGGTGTTGATCGCGACCTTGTCGGCGCCCGCGAGCAGGAGGGCGCGCACGTCCTCGACGCCCCGCACGCCGCCGCCGACGGTGAGCGGCATGAAGCAGGCCTCCGCCGTGCGGCTCACCACGTCGAGCAGGGTGCCGCGGGCCTCGCGGCTCGCGGTGATGTCGAGGAAGCACAATTCGTCGGCGCCGGCCGCGTCGTAGGCCTTGGCCGCCTCGACCGGATCGCCCGCGTCGCGCAGGGCCTCGAAGCGCACGCCCTTGACGACGCGGCCGTCCTTCACGTCGAGGCAGGGGATGATGCGGGTCTTGAGCACGGGTCGAGCCTCTCGCTCAGGCGTCGGGATCGATCGCGAACGGCCGGTTCATGATCTCCTCGGTCGTGTAGGGACAGATCTCGGGGAAGCGCTTCAACGGAAGCTTTGTCTCGCCGGCAGCCTCGATGCGGGCTCTGTCGTAGGCGCGCTCGACCGCTTCGGCGATACGGCTCTTCAAGCCGGGGCTATCCTTGAGCTCCGCGACGATATGCTTGCGGTGCGTGGCGATCGAGACCGCCCAGCTTCGTGTCCGCCGCGCCGGCTGATGATCGAACTTCAGCATGTGCAGAAGCACGATCCGCAGCGCGCTCGCGAGGCTCGCGAACTGGCCCTTGCCCAAGCTCTCGATCTCCTCGGCGAGGTTCTCGAGATCGAGGCTCGCGAAATCCCCCGTCCGCAGGCGCGCGCCCTGCTCCTGCGTCCAGGTGTAGAAGTCGTCCTCGTAGGCCGTCGGGGCCGGTTCCGGCCGGACCGCTGCCTTCGCGCTCATCGCAGCCTCCCGCGGCGCTTCTCTCGCCGCCGCGATCCTATCACGGGGCCGGGCGCTGCGCCGCCGCGATCGCGGCCAGGGCCGCCCGCGGGTCGATGCGGCCGTCGTAGAGCGCGCGGCCGGTGATGGCGCCGGCGATCAGCGCGCAGTCCGGCTGGAGCAGGCGGTGCACGTCGTCGATCGAGGCCAGCCCACCCGAGGCGATCACCGGGATCGACACGGCCTGGGCGAGCGCCAGCGTCATCTCGACGTTGAGGCCCTTGAGGATGCCGTCGCGGGCGATGTCGGTGTAGACGATCGCGGCCACCCCCGCGTCCTCGAAGCGGCGGCCCAGCTCCTCCGCGGTCATGCTGGAGGTCTGCGCCCAGCCCTCCACCGCCACGCGCCCGTCCTTGGCGTCGATGCCGACCGCGACCTGGCCGGGGTGGCGCCGGGCGGCCTCGCGCACGAAGCCGGGGTCGCGCACCGCCGCGGTTCCGATGACCACCCGGGCTACGCCCTTGGCGAGCCAGCCGTCGAGGGTCTTCATGTCGCGGATGCCGCCGCCGAGCTGCACCGGGATGCCGACCCGGGCAAGGATGGCCTCGACCGCCTCGGCGTTGCGCGGCGCCCCGGCGAAGGCGCCGTCGAGGTCGACCACGTGCAGCCAGGGGAAGCCCTGCCCCTCGAAGGTCGCGCCCTGCGCCGCCGGATCGTCGCCGAACACCGTGGCCCGGTCCATGTCCCCCTGGACGAGGCGGACGCAGCGGCCCTCCTTCAGGTCGATCGCCGGATACAGGATCACGCGGGTCGTCTTTCGTGTTCGTGGGCCGCGGGGCCGGTCACGGACGCCAGTGGAGGAAGTTGGCGATGAGGGCGAGGCCGAGCCGCTGGCTCTTCTCCGGGTGGAACTGCGTGCCGGCGACGTTGTCGCGGGCAACCGCCGCCGTGACCGGGCCGCCGTACTCGGCGCGCATCACCGCGTCGTCGGGTCGGGCCGGATCCAGCGCGTAGCTGTGGACGAAGTAGGCGTGCAGCCCGCCCTCCCCCACGGGGATGCCGGCGAACAGCGCGTGGCTGCGGACCGGGTACAGGGTGTTCCAGCCCATATGCGGGATCTTGAGGGCCGGGTCGCTGGGGCGGATCGGGCCGACATCGCCGGGGATCCAGCCGAGGCCCGGGGTCTCGACGTATTCGAGGCCGCGGGTGGCGAGGAGCTGCATCCCGACGCAGATGCCGAGGAACGGCCGGCCGGCCCCGTGCACGGCCCTCTCCATCGCCTCGACCATGCCCGGCACCGCGTCGAGGCCCGCCCGGCAATCGGCGTAGGCGCCGACGCCCGGCAGCACGATCCGGTCGGCGGCGGCCACCACCTCCGGGTCTGCGGTCAGGCGGATGCGGGTGCCGTCGAGCCCGGCCTCGCGCGCCGCGCGCTCGAACGCCTTCACCGCCGAGTGCAGGTTGCCAGAGCCGTAATCGATGATCGCGACGGTCTGCGAGGTCATCAGCGGCCGCCCTCGCGGGCCGGGAACAGGCCGACCACCGGCTCCATCCCCCGGGTCGGGCCGCTCGGGAAGGCGGGCGGGCGCGGGTCCGGCACCGCGGCGGCGCCGGCGAGCCAGCGGGTGATGGCGCGGGCCTCGGCCTCCTCGGCGTTGGCGGCGACCACCGCGTCGCGGGCCGGGCGGCCGCGCCGGGCCAGAGTCCAGCGCCGCAGGCTCGACGCCTCCAGCCCGATCAGCCACGCGGCCAGCAGGCTGACCGCCGCGCCCGCGACCGTGGGCAGCCCGAGCGCGTAGCCGGCCGACGCCAGCGCCGCGAGCCCGGCGAGGACGATCAGCGCCGCGACCCAGAGGCGATGATAGAGGAACCAGAACACGCTGAAGGCGAAGGCCGGCCACACGAAGCCGTCCGGCACGAGGATCGCCCGGTCGAGCCCGTGCGCGTCGCCCGGCCGGGACTCGGCGGGCATGTGGAGCGTGTAGCTGCGCATCCGTGTCCGCATGGCGGCCGCTCCCTTACAGCGTGCCCTTGGTCGAGGGCACGCGGCCCTCCTCCCGGGGATCGACGGCGACGGCCGTCCGCAAGGCGCGGGCCAGCCCCTTGAAGCAGCTCTCGGCGACGTGGTGGGCGTTGTCTCCGTAGAGCGTCTCGACGTGGAGCGTCAGCCCGGCATTCATCGCGAAGGCCTGGAACCACTCCCGGACCAGCTCCGTGTCGAACCCGCCGATCTTCTCCACGCGGAACTGCGTGCGGAACACGAGGAACGGCCGCCCGGAGATGTCGACGCAGACGCGCGTCAGCGCCTCGTCCATCGGCAGGTGGATGTCCGCGTAGCGCGTCACGCCGCGCTTGTCGCCGAGCGCCCGGGCGAAGGCCTGCCCCAGAGCGATGCCGCAATCCTCGGCGGAATGGTGCTGGTCGACGTGCAGGTCGCCGTCCACCTTCACCTCCACGTCGAACAGGCCGTGGCGGGCGAACAGCTCCAGCATGTGATCGAGGAAGCCGATCCCGGTGGCGACCGCCGCCGTGCCGGTGCCGTCGAGCGAGATCGAGACGCTGACGTCGGTCTCGGCGGTCTTCCGGCTGATGCTGGCGCTGCGCATTTTTCTCTGGACTTCGCGTGGTTTGCGGCCGGGGGCGCGTGCCTTCTAGAGCGCGGGCCGGCGAAGTGGAAGCCGGTCCGCCCCCGCAGTGCGCGTCCAGGTCAGGCGCCGAGGACGCGTCCCGCGACGGCGTCGAGCTTGGCCAGCAGCGCCGGGTCGCGGGCGGCGGGGGCGGTCATGATCGCGCCGTCGAGGGCCCGGTGCGAGCCCGCCGGGCACGGCTCGCGCTCGGCGGGGAAGTCTCGGGCGAGCCGCGCCACGAGGCGGGCGGCCTTGTCGGCGTTGGCCCGGGCCACGGCCACCACCGCCGCCACGTCGACCGCGTCGTGGCCCGGGTGCCAGCAATCGTAGTCGGTCACCATCGCGATCGTCGCGTAGGTGATCTCCGCCTCGCGGGCGAGCTTGGCCTCGGGCATGTTGGTCATGCCGATCACGTCGAAGCCCTGCGCCTTGTAGGCCCGGGACTCGGCCAGCGACGAGAATTGCGGCCCCTCCATGCAGACGTAGGTGCCGCCCCGGTGCACCGGGATGTCCTCGGCCGCGGCCGCGGCGCCGATGCGCTTCTGGAGGCCCGGGCCGACCGGATGGGCCAGCGACACGTGCGCCACGCAGCCGTCGCCGAAGAAGGAGGAGGCGCGGCCGTGGGTGCGGTCCACGAACTGGTCGATCAGCACGAACAGGCCGGGCGGCAACTCGTCCCGGAACGAGCCGCAGGCCGAGAGCGCCACGAGGTCGGTGACGCCCATCCGCTTCATGGCGTCGATATTGGCGCGGTAGTTGATGCCCGACGGCGAGAAGCGGTGCCCGCGCCCGTGCCGGGCGAGGAACACCACGTTCGTCCCGCCGATCCGGCCGATCCGCAGGGCGTCCGAGGGCTCGCCCCAGGGGGACGCGACGCGCTCCTCGTGCACGTCCTCCAACCCCGGCAGATCGTAGACGCCGGAGCCGCCCATCACCCCGAGCACCGCTGCGGTCATGCCGAACTCTTTCCGCCTCCGCGCGCTCGCCTGAGCCGCGCACCGGTCCCGCGGTAGCACGCGGCACAGACCCAAAAAAGACGGGCCTCCCGCGAGGGAGGCCCGGATGCCGATCGGTCCTGTGCCCGGATCAGTAGGTCTTGTGCAGCTCCGGCTGCAAGCCGTGGACCTCGCCGCCCACGTCCGACCAGATCTTCTTCTTCACGTAGTAGAGCAGCCCCGAGAGCACGATCAGGAACAGGATCACCCGGAAGCCCAGAGCCTTGCGGTCCATCATGTGCGGCTCGGCGGCCCACATCAGGAAGGCTGAGACGTCCTTGGAGTACTGATCGATCGTCTCGGGCACCACCGGCTCGCCCTTGTCGTTCTTGGCGTAGGTGACCTGCCCGTCCGAGATCGGCGGCGGCATCGCGATGATGTGGCCCGGGAAATACGCGTTGTAGTGGCCACCCTCGGGCATCTCGAAGCCCTTCGGCGGCTCGGTGTAGCCCTTGAGCAGCGCGTGGATGTAGTCCGGCCCCTGCTCGGAATAGCCGACGATGGGCAGCCAGTCGTACAGGAAGGTCAGGTTGCCGCGCGAGAAGGTCCGCGCCTTGGCGATCACCGAGAAGTCCGGGGGCGCCTTGCCGCCGTTGGCCGCCGCCGCCGCCTGGTCGTTCGGGAAGGGCGGCGGGATGGTGTCGGCCGGGCGGCCCGGACGCTCGAACATGTCGCCCGCGTCGTTCGGGCCGTCCTTGACCTGATAGGTGGCGGCGAGCGCCTTCACCTGCGGCGCGGAGAAGTTCGGCCCGCCCTCCTGCCCGAGGTTGCGGAACGAGACGAGCTTCATCGAGTGGCAGGAGGAGCAGACCTCCTTGTAGACCTGGAAGCCGCGCTGGAGCTGCGCCGTGTCGAACCGGCCGAACACGCCGGCGAAGCTCCACTTGACGCGCTCCGGGATCGGGCCGCCGTGGGCGTCCTCGGCCGAGGCCGGGGCGCCGCCGAGGAGCAGGGCCGCCATGCCGGCGGCGAGGAGGGTCGAGCGGGTGAGGGTCATGGTCATCCGAACGCGTCCCGCCTCAACCCTTGGTCGTCGGCGCGGCCGCCGCGCCCATCGGCACCCCGGCACCCCCGACCTGCTTGCCGGGCCCGGTCACGCTCTCCAGGATCGAACCCGGCAGCGGCTTCGGCGTCTCGAACAGCCCGCAGAGCGGCATCACAACCAGGAAGTGGGCGAAGTAGTAGACCGTGCAGACCTGGGCGGCGAGGACGTAGCCCCCGTCCGGCGGCTGCGAGCCGAGCCAGCCGAGCAGCAGGCACACGCCCAGGAACACCCACATGAACTGCCGGTAGATCGGCCTGTAGTTGCACGAGCGGATCCGCGACGTGTCGAGCCAGGGCGCGAAGGCGAGGATGATCACCGCCGCGAACATCAGGATGACGCCGCCGAGCTTCGAGGGCACCGCGCGCAGGATCGCGTAGAACGGCAGGAAGTACCATTCCGGCACGATGTGCGCGGGCGTCACCGCGGGGTTCGCCTGGATGTAGTTATCGGCGTGGCCGAGGTAGTTCGGCATGTAGAACAGGAACCACGCGAACAGGATCATGAACACCACGGTGGCGAACACGTCCTTCACCGTTGCGTAAGGGGTGAACGGCACCGCGTCCTTGCCCGACTTGATCGGGATGCCGGCGGGGTTGTTCTGGCCGGTCACGTGCAGAGCCCAGACGTGCAGGACGACGACGCCCGCGATCATCCAGGGCAGCAGGTAGTGCAGCGAGAAGAACCGGTTCACGGTGGGGTTGCCGACCGAGTACCCGCCCCAGAGCAGGGTCTGGATGGTGTCGCCGACCACGGGGATCGCGGCGAGGATGTTGGTGATGACGGTGGCGCCCCAGAAGCTCATCTGGCCCCACGGCAGGGTGTAGCCGAGGAAGGCGGTGGCCATCATCAGCAGATAGATGACGACGCCGAGGATGTAGAGTACCTCGCGCGGGGCCTTGTACGACCCGTAATAGAGCGCCCTGAACATGTGCACGTACACAGCGACGAAGAACATCGACGCGCCGTTGGCGTGCGCGTAGCGCAGCAGCCAACCGTAGTTCACGTCGCGCATGATCTTCTCGACGGAGTTGAACGCTCCCGTCGCCGACGGCTCGTAGTGCATCGCGAGCCAGACACCGGTGATGATCTGGATGCCGAGGAAGGCCGACAGGATCGCGCCGAAGGTCCAGAAGTAGTTGAGGTTGCGCGGGACCGGATAGGCCACGAACGACGAGTGGACGAGTCCGGCGATCGGCAGCCGCGCCTCGAACCACTTGGCGACGCGGCTCTTCGGTACGTAGGTGCTGGCGGTTCCGCTCATGTCTCCCTGACTCCCTCTGCCTCAGGCCGCTGCCTTGCCGCCGCCGGTCTCGCCGATCCGGATCTTGGCATCCGTCTGGAAGGCGTAGGGCGGGATCGGCAGGTTGGTCGGCGCCGGGCCGCGTCGGACACGCCCGACCGCGTCGAACTGCGAGCCGTGGCAGGGGCAGGCCCAGCCCTCGAAATTGCCCGAGTGACCGATCGGCACGCAGCCGAGATGCGTGCAGTTTCCGTAGACGACGAGCCACTGGTCGTGGCCGTTCTTGACGCGGGTGTCGAACGCGGCCGGATCGGACAGGGCCGAGACCGGCACCGCCTTCATGTCGGTCACTTCCTTGCCCGTCAGCTTGCGCACGAAGATGAGCTTGCCGCGCCAGAACACGTTGATGATCTGCCCATCCTGGATCGGCGTCAGATCGACCTCGATCGGGGCGCCCGCGGCGATGACGTCCGCGTCCGGCGCCATCGAGGAGACGAGCGGCCACGCGACGGCGGCGGCGCCGACCGCCAGTCCGGCGCCGGTCGCGAGGAACAGGAAGTCGCGGCGGCTGCCTTCGGGGGCAGCGGCGTGGGCGGCGGCGGAGGTGTTCGCCAAGGTCTCTGCACTCCAGACGCGGGCGGCTGCGGCCGTCCGAGGCGCACTTCGCGGGTGCGGTCGGCGGGAGCACAGCACTATCGTTCTAAACTGTGCAATGCGGCGGGCGGTCGCTCGGAGTCAAGCCGGTCCGGGGGCGTCCACCGGCATCCGCCGGCCCGTTTCGGTCGCGGCGCGCGCGCGTGACGTTTCTGCACGCCCGCACCGCGGCGGGACCGCCTACTCGGCCGCGTCCTCGTAGCGCGCCCCGTCGCCCAGGAAGCCCCCGGATTGGCGCGCCCACAGGCCGGCGTAGAGGCCGCCGCGGGCGACCAGCTCGGCGTGGGTGCCCTCCTCCACGATCCGGCCCGCGTCGATCACCACGAGGCGGTCGAGGGCGGCGATGGTCGAGAGGCGGTGGGCGATGGCGAGCACGGTCTTGCCGGCCATCAGCGCGTCGAGGGAATCCTGGATCGCGGCCTCGACCTGGCTGTCCAGCGCCGAGGTCGCCTCGTCGAGGATCAGCACCGGCGCATCCTTGAGGATCACCCGGGCGATGGCGATGCGCTGGCGCTGGCCGCCGGAGAGCTTCACGCCGCGCTCGCCGACATGGGCGTCGTAGCCGCGCCGGCCCTTGTGGTCGACGAGGTCGGCGATGAACCCGTCGGCGTGGGCGAGGCGGGCCGCGCGCTCCACCGCCTCCCGGCTCGCGTCCGGCCGGCCGTAGGCGATGTTGTCGCGGATCGAGCGGTGCAGCAGCGAGGTGTCCTGGCTGACCATCGCGATCGCCTCGCGCAAGGAGGCCTGCGTCACCCCCGCGATGTCCTGCCCGTCCACGCGGATGCGGCCGCTCTCGACGTCGTGCAGGCGCAGGAGCAGCGAGGCCAGCGTCGACTTGCCGGCCCCCGAGACGCCCACCAGTCCGACCCGCTCGCCGGCCCGCACCGTCAGCGAGAAGTCGGCGATGATCGAGGCGTCGTCGCGCCCGTAGTGGAAGCCGACCCGCTCGAACCGGATCTCCCCGCCCGTGACCCGCAGGGGCTCGGCGTCGGGGGCGTCGACGAGGGCGTGCGGCCGGGCGATCGTCTGCATGCTCTCCTGGATGACGCCGACGTTCTCGAACACGCCGCGCACGGTCTGCATCACCCAGCCCGACATGGCGATCAGGCGCAGCACCAGGGCGAGGCCGGCCGAGGCCTCCCCCGTGGTCATGCCGCCGCGCTGCCACAGGACGAGGCATGCGACCGCCATCGCGATCAGCAGGGCGCTGTTGAGCGCGCCGAGCACGGTGGTGGTGAGCGTCACGAGCCGGAACTGGTGGAGGTAGGCGCTCGTGTGGGTCTCGACCGCGTCGCGCACCGCCGCGCGCTCCTCGCGGTCGCGTGCGAAGAGCTTGACGGTGAGGATGTTGGTGTAGCTGTCGACCACCCGGCCGATCAGCGCCGAGCGGGTGTCGGCGGTGGCGTGCGAGCGGGCGCGGGCGCGGGGCACGAACCACGCGGTCAGCCCGGCATAGGCGGCGATCCAGATCACGACCGGCAGGGCGAGCCACGGCGAGATCGTACCGAACAGCCCGACCGCGGTGACGGCGTAGATCGCCACGTAGAGCAGCGTGTCGATGAACACGACGGCGAGTTCCCGCACCGCCGTGCCGACCTGCACCACCCGGTTGGCGAGCCGGCCCGCGAAGTCGCCCTGGAAGTACGAGAGCGCGTGGCCCAGCGTGTAGAGGTGGGCGCGCCAGCGGATCTGGTTGGTCGCCTGCGGCACCACGAGCTGGTTCGACAGCACCTCGTGTGCCCAGATCGCCACCGGGCGCACCACCGCCACGAGGACGAGGGCGAGGCCGATCCCGACGCCGTGGTCGGCGAGCAGGGTGGCGCGGTCGGCCGTGCCCAGCAGGTCGATGAACCAGCGCATCACGAGGTAGAGGGAGGCCTCCACCGTGCCGGCGATCACCGCGATGACGAACAGGGCGAGCAGCGCGCCGCGGATCGGGCGCAGGTAGAACCACGCGAAGCCGGTCACGGTCTTCGGCGGCATCCGCCCCGCGTCGAAGGGCGCGAACGGGTCGATGCGGCGCTCGAGCCAGTTCAGGAACATCGTGTGCGGGGGTGTCCGGCCGGGAGCCGCTGATCTAAGCGTCGATCCCCGGCGGCCAAGCGCACGCGACGCCGCACGGCCATGCGCACGGTGTGTTCAACGGGCCGCGCGTCGAGGCGCGGGGCTCCGCGCCCGTCCGAAACCCGGAGCTACCGCACCAGAGCGAGCGAGGCGCCCGACTTGGTCAGCGCCCCGTCCAGGGAGCCGCCGCCCTGGCGCA
This sequence comes from Methylobacterium amylolyticum, assembly GCF_030700245.1. Classification (GTDB taxonomy): domain Bacteria; phylum Pseudomonadota; class Alphaproteobacteria; order Rhizobiales; family Beijerinckiaceae; genus Methylobacterium. The sequence goes on along the minus strand of NZ_JAUYZI010000006.1, from coordinate 18,603 downwards.
GGCGCGCCGCGACGGTGCCGCCCGGCTGGTAGAGGTAGACCTCGCCGTCGCGGAAATCCCAGGCCGAGACCCGGGCGAGGTCGCGGTTGGCGCAGCCCGCGGCGGAGGCCTTGTACAGGTCGAGCGCCGGCGCGCTCGACAGCGTGACCTTGCAACTCGCGCCGGTCGGGTCCTTGGCGTCCCAGGTGCCGACCACCGCCGAGCGCCCGGTCGTCACCACGGGGGGCGCGGGCGGCGGCGCCACGACGGGCTCGGGCACGACCGTCGGTGCCGGGGGCGACAGGGCCGCCTGCGGGCCGGGGGGCGGCGTGTCGGGGCTCGCCGCGACGCCCGGCGGTGGGGCGAGCGGCGCCGCCGTCACGGTGCCCGACGGCACGGCCGCCACCGGCGCGTCGTAGTCGATGCGGGGCGCGGCCGCACGGGTGCGCGGAGGGTCGGTGCGGGCCGAGGCGCAGGCGCCGAGCGCGGCACTCAGGCAGAGGACGGCGAGGGTCGACAGGCTCGGGCGCGGCATCGGTCCACTTGCAGGTCAGCGTGGGCGGGCGCAGGTCCCGCACCCGCCTCGATGCCTCGGTCCCAAATGCGCTGCCCGCAAGGCGCGCTCCGCCGGAGCGCGGCATTTCGGTCCGGTGTGGCGGGGAAGCCTCACCGGCGCCGACGGATCAGACCGTGCGCTCGACCATCATCTTCTTGATCTCGGCGATGGCCTTGGCCGGGTTCAGGCTCTTCGGGCAGGTGTTGGCGCAGTTCATGATCGTGTGGCAGCGGTAGAGCCGGAACGGATCGTGCAGGTTGTCGAGCCGCTCGCCGGTGTTCTCGTCGCGCGAGTCGATCAGCCAGCGATAGGCCTGGAGCAGCGCCGCCGGCCCCAGGAACTTCTCGCCGTTCCACCAGTAACTCGGGCAACTCGTGGTGCAGCACGCGCACAGGATGCACTCGTAGAGGCCGTCGAGCCGGGCGCGGTCCTCGGGCGTCTGACGCCACTCCTTCTCGGGGGCCGGGGTCTCGGTCTGGAGCCACGGCTCGATCGCCGCGTGCTGGGCGTAGAAGTTGGTGAGGTCGGGCACCAGATCCTTCAGCACCGGCATGTGCGGCAGCGGGTAGATCCGGATCGCCCCGTCCTTGTCCTTGCGGGTGAGCACCGGCAGGGCGTTGTCGGGGCTCTTGCACTCGTCGATGCCCATCGTGCAGGCGAGCGCGTTCTGGCCCTCGATGTTCATCGCGCAGGAGCCGCAGATGCCCTCGCGGCAGGAGCGGCGGAAGACGAGCGTCGCGTCGACCGTGTTCTTGATCCACAGCAGCGCGTCGAGAACCATCGGGCCGCAATCGTCCCGATCGACCTGATAGGTGTCGATCCGCGGATTCTGGCCGTCATCCGGGTTCCAGCGGTAGATCCGGAACGTCTGGAGGTTCTTCGCGCCCGCGGGCGCCGGCCAGGACTTGCCGGGCGAGATCTGCGAGTTCTTGGGGAGGGAGAACTGGGCCATGGTCAGGTCTTCAGCGGAAGGGATTTGAGGCGGGTGCGGTTGGAGCCGATGGTGAGGAGCGCTCCGGATCGGAGGTCGATCTCGGCTTGGCGCACCTCATCAATGACGGCGGCTCCGATGAGGGCTGGGCGCGTGTCGCGCGACCGAATCTGGATGACGCTCGGACGCGCTCGTCCGGTTCGTGCCAAGGCTTCTCCGAAATCGAGGTCGCCGGTGAGCACGACGTGGTCATAGGCCGTTGCCCAGGCCATGATCGCTTCGTCGGGATCGTTCTCCCGTCCGACCCTGGACCAGTGCACGGCCTCGTAGCCTGCATCTTCGAGGTAGTTCACCCATTCCGGCGACAGGTTCATGTCGATGATGACCCTCACCTGACTGGGTCGAGCTGGTTCTCGCGCTCCGAAGCGAGCCACGCGCCGTAGGCGAGCGCTTGGCTGATGTCTTCGCGCTCAAGGTAGGGATAGAGCCTCAGAAGTTCCTCGATCGTCGCGCCACCGCTGAGGTTTCCCAGGATCATCCCGACCGTGACCCTCATGCCGCGGATGCAGGCCTTGCCCTGCATCACGCCGGCCCTGCGTGTGATGCGTGAGACATCTCTCGCCGTCTCAGCGACATCATCGTCCGACTCGATGGTGATCATCGCGATCTCCCGGGCGCGCAGCGGCGACCCTCGTGGCGGGCCACCTCGGCGGGCTTAGTACACCCGCGCCTTCGGCTCGATGTACTGGATCTCGTTCGACATGGTGTAGGTGTGCACCGGCCGGTAGTCGATCGACACCTGCCCGTCGCCGCCGAGCCAACTCAGCGTGTGCTTCATCCACTGCTTGTCGTCGCGGTCCGGGTGATCCTCGCGGGCGTGGGCGCCGCGGGATTCGGTGCGGTTGGCGGCCGATTCCATCGTCACCACCGCCTGGCCGATCAGGTTGTCGAACTCGAGGGTCTCCAGGAGGTCGGTGTTCCACACCAGCGAGCGGTCGGTCACCTTCACGTCGGCGGCCGCGTTCCAGACCTTGTGGATCAGGCCGCGACCCTCCTCCAGCACCTCGCCGGTGCGGAACACGGCGCAGTTGTTCTGCATCGTCTTCTGCATCTCGGCGCGCAGGGCCGCGGTCGGCGTGCCGCCGTCGGCGTAGCGGAAGCGGTCGAGGCGGGCGAGCGCCTTGTCGGTGGCGCCCTTCGGCAGTTCCTGGGCGCGGCCGTTCGGCTCGACGATCTCGGCACAGCGGTTGCCGGCGGCGCGGCCGAACACCACGAGGTCGATCAGCGAGTTCGAGCCGAGGCGGTTGGCCCCGTGCACCGAGACGCAGGCGGCCTCGCCGATCGCCATCAGGCCGGGCACCACCGTGTCGGGGTTGCCGTCCTTCAGGGTCAGCACCTCGCCGTGATAGTTCGTGGGGATGCCGCCCATGTTGTAGTGCACGGTCGGGATGACCGGGATCGGCTCCTTCGTCACGTCCACGCCCGCGAAGATCTTCGCGCTCTCCGAGATGCCGGGCAGGCGCTCGTGGAGGATCTTCGGGTCGAGGTGGTCGAGGTGCAGGTAGATGTGGTCCTTGTTCTTGCCCACGCCGCGGCCGTCGCGGATCTCCATGGTCATGGAGCGGGAGACCACGTCGCGCGAGGCGAGGTCCTTGGCCGACGGCGCGTAGCGCTCCATGAAGCGCTCGCCCTCGGAATTGGTGAGATAGCCGCCCTCGCCGCGCGAGCCTTCCGTGATCAGGCAGCCGGCGCCGTAGATGCCGGTGGGGTGGAACTGCACGAACTCCATGTCCTGGAGCGGCAGGCCGGCGCGCAGCACCATGGCGTTGCCGTCGCCGGTGCAGGTGTGGGCGGAGGTGGCCGAGAAGTAGGCGCGGCCGTAGCCGCCGGTGGCCAGCACCGTCATCTGCGCGCGGAAGCGGTGGATCTCGCCGGTCGCCTGGTCGAGGGCGATGACGCCGCGGCAGCGGCCCTCCTCGTCCATGATCAGGTCGAGGGCGAAGTACTCGATGAAGAAGTCGGTCTTGTTGCGCACCGCCTGCCCGTAGAGGGTGTGGAGCATGGCGTGGCCGGTCCGGTCGGCCGCCGCGCAGGTGCGCTGGGCGGTGCCCTTGCCGTAATCGGTGGTCATGCCGCCGAACGGGCGCTGGTAGATCTTGCCCTCCGCGGTCCGCGAGAAGGGCACGCCCCAGTGCTCCAGCTCGTAGACGGCGGCGGGGGCGTTGCGCACGAGGTACTCGATCGCGTCCTGGTCGCCGAGCCAGTCCGAGCCCTTGACGGTGTCGTACATGTGCCAGCGCCAGTCGTCCGGCCCCATGTTGCCGAGCGAGGCGGAGATGCCGCCCTGCGCCGCCACCGTGTGCGAGCGGGTCGGGAACACCTTGGTGATGCAGGCGGTGCGCAGGCCCGCCTGGGAGCAGCCGACCGTGGCGCGCAGGCCGGCGCCGCCGGCGCCGACGATCACCACGTCGAAGGCGTGGTCGTGGATGGTGTAGGCAGGCCCGCTGCCGTTGGTTCCGTTGGCGGCCATGATCGGCTTCCCCTGGATCTAGAGCGCTCTCCGCCGAGGCGGACGCCGGTTCGGCGAGGGAGAGCGCGTCATGACAAACGTTTGGCGGTTCAGACGGGCTGGCCGAAGCCGACGCGCAGGACCGCGTACAGGCAGGCCACGGCCACGACGACCGCGTAGACATTGTTTGCAAATACCGCCGCGATCTTGGTCGCCGGCGCGTGGACGTAGTCCTCGATGATCACCTGCATGCCGAGACGCATGTGGATCGTCACCGACAGGATCGCCAGGATCAGGACGATCGACACGAACGGGCTGCCCACCAGCGCGCGCGCCTCGACGAAGCCGCGACCGGACATGCGGGCGACGATCACCACGAAGGCCAGCATCAGCACCACGTTGGCGGCGGCGGTGAGCCGCTGGAGCCACCAGTGCCCGGCCCCGTGATGCGAGACGCCGAGACCGCGCACCCGGGCGCGGGGCGTGCGGATGGAGACGCGGGTGTCCTGGCGGATCTCTTCCTTGGCCATCTCGGATCTCCTCAGCGGACCAGGAGGGCGACCGCCCAGACCACGACGGTGAGGCTCACCGAGCCGATCAGCGTCAGGCGGGCGAGGCTGAGGCGCTGGGCGCGGTCGAAGCCGGCCCCGGCATCCCAGACGAAGTGGCGGATGCCGCCGAGCATGTGGTGCAGAAGCACCCAGGTGTAGGCGAACAGCACGAGCCGCCCGAGCCACGACCCGAAGAAGCCCGCGACCCAGCCGTAGGCGGCCGGGCCGGCGGCGAGCGCCACGAGCCAGATCGCCACCAGGGCGGTGCCGCCGTAGAGCGCCGTGCCGGTGATCCGGTGGACGACCGACATCGCCATCGTCCAGGTCCAGCGGTAGATCTGGAGATGGGGCGAGAGCGGTTGGGCCACTGTCGGGCGGGCGGTTGGTGCCATCGGGTTCTCGTGCCTCGCAGGTGCGAACTGGACCGTCTCTAATCTGGTAGCGCTAGTGCGTGCCCCGGCCAACCGCAATGCGGCATGCCGCGGCGCGGTAGAGAGCGGCGATGTGAGGGTTTTCGATTTCTGTCACTGGAGCGCTCCCAGCAGGCGCCACCACGCGTAGTCGAGCGGCGCGGCCACGATCAGCGAGGCGAGGCCGAAGCCGAGCGTCAGCCGGGTCGCCTCCGCGAGGCGCACCCCGCCGAGTTCGCTCGCGAGCACGATCGGCGGTGCCTGATAGGGAAAGAACAGGGTCGAGTAGCCGATCACCTGCGCCGAGACGACGGCGAGCGGCGACAGGCCGCTGGCGCCGATCATGTCGCCCGCGAGCGCCGTGTAGAGGGCCGGCGCCCCATTCGCGGTGACGAGCAGGGTCAGCGCCGTGCTGATGCCGGTGAGCGTCGCGAAGTTCTGGGCCGGCGCGCCCGGCGCGAGCGGCGCCAGCGCCAGCAGGACGTGGCCGAGGCGCGCGCCGAGCCCGGTCTCGTTCACCAGCGCGACGAGACCGAGCAGCGCCGCGATGTAGAAGCAGACCCGCATGTTCACCTGCCCGAACGCCTCGGGCGGCAGCACGCCGACGCGCGGCAGCAGGCAGATGACTGCCGCGGCGAGCCCGACCCAGGCCGGGGCGATCCCGTGGAGGCTGTCGGTCATCCACAGGGCGAGGGTGAGAGCGAGCACGACGGCGAGCCGCCGCTCGGCCCCCGACAGCGGCGGCAGGGCCGGCGGCGCGTCGTGGCCCGGCTCCAGCCGGTCCGGAAACAGGCGCAGGACGAGGGCGACGAGGAGCACGCCCTTCACGCCCGCGAGCACCGGCGCGTGCAGGACGAAGTAGGACAGGTAGGAGAGGTGCAGGCCGAGCAGCGTCTCCGCCGAGCCGGCCATCACGAGGTTCGGCACGTTGGCGGGCAGGATCGCGGCCGACAGGACCGGGGTCGCGACCCCCACCGCCAGCACCGCGCCGACGCGCCCCGGCCGCCCCGCGGCGAGGCCGAAGGCGTCGCACAGGGCCAGCGTCACCGGGATCATCAGGGCGATCCGACCCATGTTGGAGGGCATCACGAAGGCGAGCAGGACGCTCAGGACCACCAGCCCGGCGATGAAGGTGGCGTAGGAGCCCGACAGCCGCGTCGCCAGCATCCGGGCGATCCGGGCGCCGAGGCCGGTGCGCGTCATGCCCTGGCCCACGACGAGGCCGGACAGGACCAGCCAGAAGGCCGAGGCCGAGAAGCCGGAGAAGACGGTGGCGGCGCTGCCGAGCCGCAGCAGCATCGCGAGGCCGAAGAAGGCGAGCGCGGTGACGATCTCCGGCAGGAGCGCGCTCGCCCACAAACCCATGCAGAGCACGAGCACGGCGGCCGTCGCCAGGATCGCCGCCTCCCCGCCCATGACGCTCTCCAACCCCCGAAAGAACCGGCGCATCCTGGGCGGACTGGAACGGTTCGCAAGACGGGAGTCGCGCACGCAGCCTTCGCGAACGGCGAAGGCCGCGGGGGGCGGACGGCCGCCGGGTGAGGCGCGAACCCGGCCGCCGCTGCGGCCGGGTTCCCAGGCACCGAGCGGCCCGAGGCAGGATCAGTACGGGTAACCGTAGGCGCCGCCGCAATAGGCCGGGACCGGCCCGCCCCAGCTATAGCCGCAGCCGCCGTCGTAGCCGGCGCCGTAGACCCCGTCGCCGTAGTAGCCGCCGTAGCCGACGTTGCTCAGGCCGTAGCCGAGGCCGAGCCCCAGGCCGACGCCGGCGAGCCCGTAGCCGACACCGCGCCGGTAGCCGTACCCCCGGCCGTAGCCGAAGCCGCGGTTGTAGCCGAAGCCCCGGCCCGCGAAGCCGCGGCCGTAGCCGCGATTGGCGAAGCCGACGCCGCGGTAGCCGAACCCGCCGCTGCGGAAGCCGCCGCCGAAGCCGGCCCCGCGGAAACCGGCGCCCCGGAAGCCGCCTCCGTGGAAGCCGCCCCCGTGAAACCCGCCGCCATGGAAGCCGCCGCCGAGGCCGCGCGCGTCGGCGCCGGTCGGGGCGAAGGCGAGTGCGGCCAGCACCGCGGTCGATGCGAGAGCCAGACGTTTCGTCATGGTTGAATCCGTTGTCGCGAGAGGAAAGTCCCCGTCCAACTCCGCGACCGGACGCGATGATCCCCGGGTATAAGCAGGCCTTTACGCCGCAGGGTTGTGCGACGTCTCACCGGAACGGCGGCTCGTCGAAGCTGCGCAGCTTGCGCGAGTGCAACCCCTGCCGGTCGGCGCGCAGCGCGTCGAGGGCGGCGAGGCCGACCCGCAGGTGCTCGGACACGGCCCGGTCGTAGAAGGCGTTGGCCGCGCCGGGCAGCTTGATCTCGCCGTGCAGCGGCTTGTCGGAGACGCAGAGCAGCGCGCCGTAGGGCACGCGCAAGCGGTAACCCTGCGCGGCCACGGTGCCGCTCTCCATGTCGACGGCGATGGCGCGGGACTGATTGATGCGCCGCCGCTCCTGCGTGAAGCGCAGCTCCCAGTTCCGATCGTCGTAGGTCACCACGGTGCCGGTGCGCAGGCGCCGCTTGAGGGCGTCGTCGCGCTCGCCGGTCACGGCGGCGGCCGCGGCCTGGAGCGCCACCTGTACCTCGGCGAGCGCCGGCACCGGCACGTCCGGCGGCACCAGCTCGTCGAGGATGCGGTCGCGGCGGAAATAGGCGTGGGCCAGCACGTAGTCGCCGATCGTCTGCGACTGGCGCAGGCCCCCGCAATGGCCGACCATCAGCCAGCAATCCGGGCGCAGCACCGCGAGGTGATCGGTGATCGTCTTGGCGTTCGAGGGGCCGACGCCGATGTTGACGAGGCTCGTGCCCTGCATCGCCCCGTCCGGCCCGCGGGCGACGAGGTGGTAGGCCGGCATCTGGTGCCGGTGCCAGGGCGAGGCGGCGATCACCGCCGCCGGGTCGGCGGAGGCCGCCTCGGCCCGGGTGACGGCGATCCCGCCCGGCAGCACCAGCCGTTCGAAGCCCGCCTCACCCGAGGCCAGCCGCTCCAGCCCGTGCCGGACGAACTGATCGACGTAGCGGTGGTAGTTCGTCAGCAGGATCCAGGGCTGCACGTCGCGCCAGTCGCAGCCGGTGTAGTGCACGAGGCGGCGCAGCGAGTAGTCGACCCGCACCGCGTCGAACAGCGCCAGCGGGCGCGGCTCGCCCTCGACGACGGGGAAGGACCCGTCGGCGATCTCGTCGCCCACCACCGAGAGCAGCGGCACCGGGAACCACGTGGCGAGTTCGGCGCCGTCGACGGGGCGCCCGCCCGGGTCCAGCCCCGCCTCCAGCACGTAGGGGTACGGGATCTCCTGAGCGCTCACGCCCACTTCGAGCGCGACGCCGTAATCGCTCACCAGCGGTTCGAGCTGCCGGGCGAGGTAGTCGCGGAAGACCTCCGGATGGGTGACGGTGGTGGCATAGGCGCCGCCGGCCTGGAGCTTGGCGGTGGCCCGCCGCAGCAGCGGCAGCGGTCCCTCCGGGCGGTAGGTCACCCGCAGCTCGGGGTAGCGGAAGGCGAGGCGCTCGGCCGCGTCCGGCGGCGGGCCGCCGTCGAGGTAGCGCTCCAGGGCCTCCCGCAGGGCCCGGGTCGCCTCGGCGTAGAGCGCGATCAGGCGCTCGATCGCGGTGTCCACGTCCGGCACCGCCTGCATCGGCCGCAATTCGCGCTCGACCATGGTCCCTCCGGTCAGTTCCCGCGGGCTCTACACCGATGGCGGGACGGGCGCGAGGCGGCGAGACTTGCAGATCCGCCCCGCATGGCCGAAAGCGCCCGTGGGATCGGAGCGGGGCGGCATGGCCGGGGACCACACGTTCGGGCTGCGCCCCGGCGAGGAAGCGGCGGCACTGCCGGAGCGCTTCGATGCCGGCCTCCACTTCATCGGCCGCCTGCGCACCCCGTGGATCGACCGCGCCGCGTGCCCGAAGAACGGCCTGGGCTCGGACGCCGTCTGCACGGTCGCGGTCGACCCGCCCTACGCGCCGGCCCTGCGCAACGTCACCGGCTGCACCCACCTGATCCTGCTCTACTGGATGGCGCACGCCACCCGCGGCCTCGTGGTGCAGCGCCCCCGCCACGCCGACGGGCCGCGCGGCACCTTCTCCCTGCGCTCCCCCGCCCGGCCGAACCCCATCGCCCTGTCGGTAGTCGAGCTGCTGGGCCGGGACGGCGACACCCTGCGGGTGCGCGGCCTCGACTGCCTCGACGGCACGCCGCTCCTCGACATCAAGCCCTACTTCGCCTCCACCGACGCCCGGCCCGATGCCCGTGTCGACCGGGCCGGGGCCGAGCCGTGACCCGCCTTCTCGTGATCGGGCTCGTCGGCTCGGTTCTGGTCGGGCTCGGTGGCGCGGTCGGCGGGGGGCTCGTCTGGGTCCTGCGCCGCCCGCCGGTGGACGCGCGCGCCTATGCCGGGATGCGGCTGATCACCGTGCAGGTGCACCTCGACGAGGCGCCCCCGGACGCCGTCTTCCTGGCCGGCGACTCGCAGACCGAGCTTCAGCCGAGCGACCAGCGACCCTGCGGGTGGCCGGTCGTCAACGGCGGGGTCAGCGGCGCCACGGCCGCCGCCTACGCCGACGACCTCGCGCGCCTGACCTTCCGGGTCCATCCGCGGGCGGCCTCGCTGACCATCGGCACCAACGACATCCTGGCCAAGAACGCGCCGCGCTCTCCCGAGGTCGCGGCGCGGTTCGAGGCGTCCGCCGAGCGAATCGTGCGCGGCCTCCAGACGGTGAGCGGCCGGGTCGTCGTCACCGCCCTCCCCCCGGTCGGGCGGGAGATCGGCAAACTCATGGACGCCGCCGCGGTCGGCGACTACTCGCGGCGCCTCCAATCCCTGTGCGGCCGGCTCGGCTGCACCTTCGCCGATCCGTTCGCGGATCTGCGCGATGGCGACACCGGCTTCGCCAAACCCGGCGCGTTGCGCGACGGGCTGCATCTCGGTGCGTTCCGGCCGACGATGAAGGCGCTGGAGCCGGCTCTGTGCGGGGGGTAGGTCCCCGCGACCTCGCCGATGCGGGTGAACGGATCCGGCGCCGCGGCGCTTGAACGCCTCGCGATCACCGGACATATTCCTGGAGAGAACCGGGGGCCGCGATGGGCACGTCGCAGAAGCGCGCCGTCACCAACTATCGTGCCCGCCTCGGCGCGCGCGGCCTCGCGCGGTTCGAGGTGATGGGCCGCGATGCGGATCGCGATCTGATCCGTTCCCTGGCCCGCCGCTTGGCCGAGGACGGGCCCGAGGCTGTCCACCTGCGCGACGTCCTGAGCCGATCGATCGCTGGCGAGCCGCCGCGCAAGGGCGGCATCCTGGCGGCGCTCCGCCGTTCGCCGCTGGTCGGAGCCGACCTCGACGTCGCGCGCCCGGAGGGGAGCGGGCGAAGCGTCGATCTCTGATGCGCTACCTGCTCGACACCAACATCCTCAGCAACGTCACCAAGGTCACGCCTTCGGCAGCTCTGCTGACCTGGATGGCCGAGCAGAACGACGAAGACCTCTACATCAGCGCGCTGACGGTCGCGGAGCTGCGCCGCGGCATTCTGGATCTGCCGGCCGGAAAGAAACGTTCCGCGCTGGAAACGTGGTTCCAGGGCGCCGAAGGACCCCAAGCCCTGTTCGCGGGGCGAATCCTACCCTTCGACGAGGCGGCAGCGCTGATCTGGGCACGCCTGATGGCCGATGGCAGGGTGGCGGGGAAGCCCCGCAGCGCCCTCGACACGATCGTCGCCGCCATCGCGGAGGCGAACGGATGTGTCGTCGTCACCGACAACGCGAAGGATTTCGCCGGGGTCTCCGCGATCAACCCACTTCGCGCCGATCGATGAGGGCGGCTCCTCCCTGCGGGCGGAGCGGTTCCCGTCCGCGAGGATCGAGCCGGCCTCCGTCGTCTACTCCCACTCGATCGTGCCCGGCGGCTTCGACGTGATGTCGTAGGTCACCCGGTTGATGCCCTTCACCTCGTTGATGATCCGGGTCGCCACCCGGCCGAGGAAGGCCATGTCGAACGGGTAGAAGTCGGCGGTCATGCCGTCGACCGAGGTCACGGCGCGCAGCGCGCAGACGTGGTCGTAGGTGCGGCCGTCGCCCATCACGCCCACGGTCTTCACCGGCAGGATCACCGCGAAGGCCTGCCAGATCGTGTCGTAGAGCCCGGCCTGCCGGATCTCGTCGAGGTAGATCGCGTCGGCCTTCCGGAGCGCGTCGAGCTTCTCGGCCGTGATCGTGCCGGGGCAGCGGATGGCGAGGCCGGGACCGGGGAACGGGTGGCGGCCGACGAAGCCCTCCGGCAGGCCGAGCTCGCGCCCGAGCACCCGCACCTCGTCCTTGAACAGCTCGCGCAGCGGCTCGACGAGCCGCATGTTCATCCGCTCGGGCAGGCCGCCGACGTTGTGGTGGCTCTTGATGGTCACGGAGGGACCGCCGGTGAACGACACGCTCTCGATCACGTCCGGGTAGAGCGTGCCTTGCGCCAGGAACGCCGCCCCGCCGATCTTCCTCGACTCCGCCTCGAACACGTCGATGAACAGGCGGCCGATCGTCTTCCGTTTGACTTCCGGGTCGCTGACGCCTTCGAGCGCCGAGAGGAACATCCCCGAGGCTTCGACGTGGACGAGCGGGATGTTGTAGTGGTCGCGGAACAAGGCCACGACCTGCTCGGCCTCGCCGAGGCGCAGCAGGCCGTGGTCGACGAACACGCAGGTGAGCTGGTCGCCGATCGCCTCGTGGATCAGCACCGCGGCCACCGCCGAGTCGACGCCCCCCGACAGGCCGCAGATCACGCGCTCGGAGCCGACCTGCTCGCGGATCTTCTGGATCGCCTCCTCGCGGTAGGCGCCCATCGTCCAGTCGCCCGAGCAGCCGGCGATGTCGCGCACGAAGTTGCGGATCAGCAGCGCGCCGTGCGGCGTGTGCGCCACCTCCGGGTGGAACTGCACCGCGTAGTAGCCCCGCGCCTCGTCCGCCACCGCGGCGAAGGGGGCGTTCTTCGAGATCGCCACCGTGGTGAAGCCCTCCGGCAGCTTCGTCACCCGGTCGCCGTGGCTCATCCAGACCGGATAGCGCTCGCCCGTGTGCCAGACGCCGCTGAACAGCGGGCACTCGGCCAGGACCTCGATCTCGGCCCGTCCGAACTCGGCGTGGTGCCCGCCCTCGACCGCACCGCCGAGCTGCGCCGCCATCGTCTGCTGGCCGTAGCAGATGCCGAAGACCGGCACGCCCGCGTCGAACACGAGCTGCGGCGCCCGCGGGCTCGCCTCGACGGTGACCGATTCGGGCCCGCCCGACAGGATCACGCCCTTCGGCCGCTGCTCGCGGAAGGCGGCCTCCGCCTTCGTGAAGGGCACGATCTCGCAGTAGACCCCCTCCTCCCGGACGCGCCTCGCGATGAGCTGCGTGACCTGGGAGCCGAAGTCGACGATCAGGATCTTGTCGTGGTCGGTGTTCATCCCGAGCGCTTAGAGCAAGATGGGGGAAAGGGGAAGCTGGGTTCCGGGAAACCCCCTGCGATAACAACGACCTGAAGCGCCCCGGCTCCGGGCCGGCCCGGGGGTGTCCCGGGCCGCCGCCGCGTCAGTCGAAGTTGCGCACCTTGGCCGATCCGCCGAGGCTGATCGCCGGCTTGGCGGCCGCACCGGCGAGGCTGACCTTCTTCTGGCCGGGCATCGGCTTGTGCCGGGTCAGCGCCTCCGCCGGGTCGGGCGCGGGCCGGGTCTTCTTGATGTGCGCCTGCCCGTGGATCACCGAGCCGATCTCGCCGGCCGCGCGGATCAGATCCTCGCGCTCGCAGGCGCGGGCGACCTTGAGGCCGAGCTGGTGCATGTGGCTCTTGCCGTAGAGGTAGGCCGCGAGCTGCGCGCGCTTCAGCGCCGGGATCCGGGCCAGGATCTCGGGCAGGTCGTACTCGTCCGCGCGGTAGACCGCACCGAGCGTCTCCAGGGTCACGGGGCAGTCGACGTCCGGCTCGGCGCCGCTGGTCGGGTGCGCTTGCGTCATGGATGCCTCTCGCGGCTGGATGGTTCGGAGGTCGGCTCGGATGCCCCAAGGTCGGGGTCGGGTTCAAGCCCCGTCGGCGGTCGCGGCGCAGGATCGGCGAGTGCCGCGACGCGGCCCTCGGGTGCCGGCTCTCGCAGCTTGATCGCGGCCTCCGGCGGCTGCCAGGGCGCGAGGCAGCCGGTGCAGACCGAGGCGATCGCCGCCCGGGCGCGCGCTTGGCTGCGGGCCCAGACCGCCTCGCGGGCGGCGCGCGCAGCCTCGACCGGGTCGGGCTGTGGCCGGATCCGCAGGACCAGCACCTCCTGCGCCGCGGCCGGCGCACCGAGGGCGAGCAGCAGACCGAGCGCCGCAGGGCGGGCAAGGGGGCGGCCAAGGGGGAGTCCAAGGGGGCGACCGAAGGGGCGGATCCGGGGGGCAGGCCGGTCTGACGTCATCGCGCGGCTCCCTGGCCCGGGGCGGGTCCGCCGACCTCGCACCGGCCCGGTAAACCGTCCGTTAACGATCGACGGTAACGCTTCGTTAACCCTGGCCGCACAGGCTGGACCGACCCTTTCGGAGGGCCAGAGCCATGACGGATCTCACCGCGACGGTCCTCGCGACCGCCGGCCCGCTCGCCGCCCTCTGCGCGGCGCTCGGCATCCCGACCGTCCGGGCGGGGCTCTTCGCCCTGTTCCGGCCCGCACCCCAGCCGATTCCCGTCCCGGTCCGTCGGCGCCGCTGACCGGCCCTACCGGGACGCTTCAGGCCGCGCGGCCGGCGGATCGACCGCCCCGGCCTCGTCCTCCTGCGCCGTCCGCCGCCGTTCCTGCGCGCGCCCGAGCCACAGGCTGTTGAGGAGCCACAGGACCGAGAGCGGCACCGCTGCCCCGGCCACCCCCGCCGCGCCGAGGCCCAGCGCGCCGATGCCGGTGAACGACCACGCGCCGACCTGATCGCCGAGCCGGTACACCACCGTGTCGATGAACGCCTTGGACTTGTAGCGGTCCTCCCGCGGCACGACCGTGAACAGCACCTCGCGGATCGGCCGGGCGATGGCGAAGTTGCCGGCCCGGCGCAGCACCTGGAAGGCGACGATCACCGCGATCGTCGGCGTGACCGCGAGCGCGGCGAAGCCCAGCACGCTGAAGGCCGGCAGCAGGGCGAGCGTGACGCCCACGCCGAGACGGTTGACGATGCGGCCGGTGAGGAAGAGCTGCACGCCGAGCGTCAGCACGTTCACCGCGAGGTCGACGGAGGCGAAGAACGCCGTCTGCGATGCCCGGTCGGGGAAGCTGCGCTTGGCGATGCCCGCCTGCTCGAAATACAGGAAGGTCGAGGTGACCGAGAACAGAAGCAGGAACAGCGCGATGTTCAGGAGGTAGGGCGAGGACAGGGTCCGGGTGATGCCCGCCCAGACGCTGCCGCCGATGGTGCTCTCCCCCCGCTCCCCGGCGGCGCCCGGCACCTCGTGGAGCTGGTGCGACAGCCGGGCGAGCCCGCGCATGCAGAACACGGCCGCTTCGAGCAGCACGACCGCGCAGAGCATCAGCCCCCAGGTCGGCACGTTCCGCGCGAGCCCGGCGGTGGTGGCCGAGCCGGCGATGGCGCCCAGCGTCGCGCCCGCGGCGATGAAGCCGAACAGGCGCTTGCCCTGCGCGTTCGAGAACACGTCAACGATCGTCGCCCAGAAGATCGACACCACGAACAGGTTGAAGATCGACAGCCAGACGAAGAATCCCCGCCCGATCCACACGTCCCAATCCGGCGGCGCGCCGTAGAGCAGGCCCGCGAAGACGAGGATGTTGGCGGCGAAGAACCGGTAGGTCAGCGGCACGAACCGCGCCCGCGGCATCCGCTTCACCAGCCACGCGAACGGCACGTTGAGGGCCAGCATGCCCACCAGCGTCGCGGTGAACAGCCAGGGCAGGTTCTCGAGGCCGCCGGCCACGCCCATCTGGTCGCGGATCGGTCGCAGCACGTAGTAGGCGGCCAGGATCGAGAAGATGTAGGCCCAGGACCACGCGAGCGCCGGCCCCTCCCCGGGATGCAGGTCGATCAGCCTGGCGAGGCGGCCGCGCGGGGGGGCGGGATCAGGCACGCGCCGTGAAGC
The DNA here is from genome assembly GCF_030700245.1 of Methylobacterium amylolyticum. Lineage (GTDB taxonomy): Bacteria > Pseudomonadota > Alphaproteobacteria > Rhizobiales > Beijerinckiaceae > Methylobacterium. The sequence goes on along the minus strand of NZ_JAUYZI010000006.1, from coordinate 3,565 downwards.
CCAGCGCCGCAAATCCCCTTCCCCTCTTGCGGCGCAGGGGACCCTCCCCCGCGGAGGCTACCAGATTCACCCATCGGCTCCGGATCTGTCGTCGAACCGCGGCGCGCTTCCCCTCCCCCTTGTGGGGAGGGGCCAGGGGTGGGGGTGGTGCAGGAGGCGCCGCCCCGCTCGATCCGGAACCACCCCCACCTCCGACTCCTCCCCACAGGGGGGAGGAGAGCGCGTCGCAGCCGTCATCGACAGATCCGTGGACACGGTGGCCCGCAGAGGGGGGAGGGAGCGCAACGGGCACCCGCTCGCGTCCGGTCACTGCGCGAGCCCGAGCGTCTTGCGCAGTTCCGGCGCTGTGACGTCGTGGCCGAAGCCGGGCGAGCCCATCGCGAACTTGTCCGCGTCCTTGAGCGGGCCGACCACGACGGGATCGAACCCTGCGTCGCGCACCAGCCCCTCGGCGACCTTCAGCGCCTCCGGGTCGTCGCCGGCGATCGGGATGCCCATCCGGCCCCCGGCGCGGTCCCGCCCGCCGTTGGCGCCCGCCTTCTCGAACACCTTGTAGTTCGCCGCGTTGAAGGCGCGCACGATCCGCGCGCCCGGGAAGTACTTGGCCGTGGTGGCGCCGATGCCGTCGGCCTTGGCCTCGTCGTAGAGGGGGCCGTCGCGGCGCTGCGTCGCGTTGCCGGCGTCGAGCACCACCTTGCCCTTGAGCGCCGGGCCGATCTCCTTCGACAGCTCGGGATAGGCCTTGTAGGGCACGGCCAGGAACACGGCATCCCCGAACCGGACCGCCTCCTCCGGCGTGCCGGCCTTCGCTTTGGGCCCGAGCCCGTCGACCAGCGGCTTCAGCGTCTCGGGGTGGCGGGAGGCGAACATCACCTCGTGCCCGTCCTTCACCCAGAGGGTGCCCAGCGTGCCGCCGATGTTGCCGGCCCCGATCACCCCGATCCGGATTTTTTTGGGACCCTCCTGCGCCTGGGCCGGGGCGCTCGCGAGGACGAGGCCGGCCGCCAAGGCGAGCGCCGCGCGGCGCGTCGTCGGAAAGAGATCAGACCGCATCGATGAAGGCCTCCATCTGCTTGCGCTGCGCGGCATCCGGCAGCTTGCCGCGGGCGGCGGCGACGTTGTCCTCGACGTATGAGACCTTGGCCATGCCGGGGATCGGGCAGGTCACGGCCGGGTTGCCGAGGACGTACTTGAGGAAGAACTGCGGCCAGCTCGCGCAGCCGATCTCCTTGGCCACCGGCGGCAAGTCCTTGCCCTGCACCGCCTTGAACAGCCGGTCGCGCCCGAACGGCACGTTGATCATCACCGCGATCCCCTTGTCGGCGGCCAGCGGCAGCACCCGCTCCGCCGCCGTCCGGTTGTCGATCGCGTAGTTCACCTGGATGAAGTCCAGCGTCTCCCGGCGCATCGTCGCCTCCAGGTCGTCGAGCTGCCCGTCCCGCCAGACTGTCACGCCGACGTATCGGGTTTTTTTCTGGGCCTTGAGGTCGCGCAGCACGGCGAGATTCTCCGCCGTGTCGATCAGGTTGTGCACGGCCACGAGGTCGAGGCGATCGGTGCGCAGCCGCTTCAGCGAGCGCTCGAACTGCGCCAGCGTGTCGGCGCGGCCCCGCGTGTCGACCTTGCTCGCCAGGAACACCCGGTCGCGCAGGCCGGTCTCGGAGAATATCACGCCGAGCACGTCCTCGGCGGTGCCGTAGCTCGGCGCGGTGTCGATCACCGAGCCGCCGAGCCGCACGAAGGTCTCCACCGCCGCCTTCAGCGGCGCGACCGCCTCGGGCGTCGGCGCCACCTCGTAGCGCCGCGAGGTGCCGATGCCGATCGCGGGCAGGGTCTCGCCGCTCGACGGGATCGACCGGCGGATCAGCGGTTCCTCGGCGCGGGCCGCGCGGGCGCCGAGCGGCGCCAGGGCCGCCGCGGCGAGGAGGGTGCGTCTGGATACGGGCATGGCCTCACTCCGGTGGTGCGTCGGATGGGACGCGTCTCAATCGTCCTCGGGCGGATCCTCGAATTCCGCGCCCTCGGTGTCGGGGGCGATGCGGTAGCGGTACTCGTCGATCTGCAGGAAGGCCCGGTGCGCGGCCTGCGGGTCGATGCCGTCGCGCACCACCAGCGTCTGGAAGTCGATGAACAGGCGGGCGATGCGCGCCTCCTCGGGGAGCGTCCGCAGCGCGGCGGAACTCGCGCCCGACCGTATCATGTAGCGCTTGGCCGCCTCGGCCTCCGCCACCGGCAGCACGGCGACCTGCCCCGCCGTCTCCGGCCGCAACTCGGACCAGCGCGCGGGGGTCCAGGCGATGATGGCCTCGGTCTGCTTCATCGGTCGTCGGGTTCCCGCGCGGGTGGAGGCCCCGTCCTGCAACCGCGCGCGCGGCCTGTCGAGGGCCTCAGCGGGCCGCCTCCACCTGCCCGCGGATCTCGCCCTTCGGGTTCGCCGCGGTGTGGATGTTGAAGTACATCTTCCCCGCTTGAAGATCGGCGGCCTTGGCGTCGTCGAGGGTGGCCTCGCCCGAGAACGGGCTGGCCTTCACGTCGGCCGGCACCAGCACGCCCGCGTTCGCGCCGGCCGCGGCCGGGCCGTGGAAGTGGCCGGCGGTCGTCGGCCCGGTGAGGCCCTCGTAGCGGCCGGTCCAGGAGAGCCGCTTGCTGGCGGGATCGTAGGTCGCTGTCACCGAGCCGGTGCCCTTGGACTCGGCGGGTGGCACCTCGCTGCCGGCGGTGAGGGTGGCGGTGTAGCGGGTGCCCTCCCCCGCCGCCTGGGCGGCGGGGGCCCCGGCGAACAGGGTGAGCAGAAGGACGAGGCTGGTGTGCGCGGCGCGGGACATCGGCGGCTCCCGGATCTCTGGCCCCCCGGATCTCCGATCCCGCGGCGAGCCCTCGTGAGCCGAGCTAGGGCGCGCGGCGCCCGAGGGGATGCCCGTGCCGGTCGGAATGCACGTGAAAATGGTACAGGGGCCGCGCCGAGTCCCGCCGCGCGAAGTCCCGCCGCGCCAAGACCCGCCGCGCTCTGTGGTCCGGCCGCCGCATTGTCGCGCTTGCCCGGACGTGGTGTCCTGCGGGCGCGACGGGGCGTCCGCTCGCCGGGCGGCGGATCATCGGGTGACGGGGACGCGATGGACGCGAGGAACGAGGTCGCCGCGGGCCGGACCGGCTCCCGGGCGGGGCAGGAGATCACCGCGCGCGGGATCGCTCTCGGGGCGGCGGTCACCGTCGTGTTCATGGCGGCCAACGTCTACATGGGTCTGAAGACGGGGATGACGTTCTCGTCCTCGATCCCGGCGGCTCTGATCGCGATGGGGGCGCTGCGGGCGGTGGGCGGGGCGGGGGTCCTGGAGACCAACATCGTCCAGACCCAGGCCTCGGCGGCGGGCACGCTGTGCAACGTCATCCTGGTGCTGCCCGGCCTCGTGCTGATCGGCCACTGGCACGGTTTCCCGTTCTGGGAGACGAGCCTCGTCTGCCTGATCGGCGGCTGGCTGGGGGTGGCGTTCTCGATCCCCCTGCGCCGCGCGCTGGTCGTCGAGGCCGACCTGCCCTACCCCGAGGGCGTCGCCGCCGCCGAGGT
>NZ_JAUYZI010000059.1 GCF_030700245.1 Methylobacterium amylolyticum | reverse complement strand
GCCCCGAGGGCGGCCGGCCCGACCAGCGCCGCGCCGCCGGCGGCGAGCGGCGCCCTGAGGGCGAGGGCGGTCCGCGCCCCGGCCGCGACGGGCCCCGCCGCGACCGCTTCGAGGGCGGACGCCCGGACCACCGGCAGGACCGGCGCCGCGACGAGCCCCGCCACGCCGGCCCGCGGCCCGACGCGCGCCCGCCCCGCCGGGAGCGGCAGCCCGACCCCGACTCGCCGTTCGCCAAGCTCGCCGCCCTGAAGGCGCAGCTCGAATCCGGCGATCCCGGCAAGCGCTGACGCGCCGCGTCCGATGCGCGCGGGGCGGCAGCGGCTCGACAAGTGGCTGTGGTTCGCGCGCTTCGCACGGACGCGAACGCTCGCCGCGCGCCTCGTCGCGGAGGGCTTCGTGCGCGTGAACGGCGTTCGCGCGCTGGACCCCGCCAAGGCCGTGGCGGTCGGCGACGTGGTGACGGTCGCCGCCGCCCACGCGACCCGGGCCGTGCGGGTGGTCGATCTCGGCGAGCGCCGCGGCCCGGCCCCGGAGGCGCAGGGCCTCTACGACGACCTGTCGCCCCCAGGTCCTGCGCCCCCCGGCGACGCGCCGCCCGCCCCGGAGTGATGACCCGGCGCCACAGAGCCGCTCCCGCCGCCCCGCCGACCGCCCCGCGCGCTTGTCAGTCCGGGAGGCAGCGTCTAGAGCCCTTCGCATCCGACGCCCGGTCGCCCGCACCGGGCCTTGCGCGCGAGCGCGGCGCCAACCGGATCCGGGCGCGCGGGCCTTCGCGGTTCCGCCCGGACCGACGCCCTTAGGACGAAGATAGCCGATGACCTACGTCGTCACCGACAACTGCATCAAGTGCAAGTACATGGACTGCGTCGAGGTCTGTCCGGTGGACTGCTTCTACGAGGGCGAGAACATGCTCGTCATCCACCCGGACGAGTGCATCGATTGCGGCGTGTGCGAGCCGGAATGCCCGGCCGAGGCGATCAAGCCCGACACCGAGTCCAGCCTGGAAGCGTGGCTGAAGCTCAACGCGGACTATTCCAAGAGCTGGCCCAACATCACCCAGAAGAAGGACGCGCCGGGCGACGCCAAGGAGTGGGACGGGGTGTCCGGCAAGCTCGAAGCCCACTTCTCGCCCAATCCCGGCTCGGGCGACTGAGCGGAGTCCGGCGGGGGTTCGCGGCGCGCCTTCGCCCCGCGCGGGCGGAAGGCCAGCCCCGCGCCCAGGTCATTCGTGTCCGCCGCCGCCGGTGTAAAAGTCGGCGGACGCCGCTCCGTCGCCGCGCGTCGCCGTCCACGATGCTTTGATTCCGGGCCGGGATTGTGGTACACAATCCGCCTGCCGTCGCTCGTGCCAGACGTGCTCCCTCGACGCCGAAATGCGTTCCATCCCGTGAGGTTGCATGTGACCGACCGCCGTGGGCCTGTCCACGGCGGCGTCTCCGACTGCGTGCGTGCGGCAGCGTCGGGTCCCCGGACCCGGAGGCACGGTTTCGCGCGGGGCGCACGACGCGCCGCGCACCAGTGGAGGCCCTTCTCGCATGACCACAGCCAAGAAGACGACCCCAGGCCGGCAAGGCTTCAAGACCGGCGAGGCCGTCGTGTATCCGGCCCACGGGGTCGGCCGCATCACCGCCATCGAGGAGCAGGAGATCGCGGGTTACAAGCTTGAGCTGTTCGTGGTCTCCTTCGAGAAGGACAAGATGGTCCTGCGGGTGCCCACCGCCAAGGCCAACAGCGTCGGCATGCGCAAGCTCGCCGAGCCGGAGCTGGTGAAGAAGGCGCTCGACGTGCTGACCGGCCGGGCGCGCGTCAAGCGCACGATGTGGTCGCGCCGCGCCCAGGAGTACGAGGCGAAGATCAACTCGGGCGACCTGCTGGCCGTCACCGAGGTGGTGCGCGACCTGTACCGCTCCGAGGCGCAGCCCGAGCAATCCTACAGCGAGCGCCAGCTCTACGAGGCGGCCCTCGACCGGATCGTGCGCGAGATCTCCTCGGTCAACCGCATCACCGAGACCGAGGCGCTGAAGCTGATCGAGCAGAGCCTCGCCAAGTCGCCCCGCCGCGCCAAGAGCGAGGCGGAGACCGAGGGCGAGTCCGACGGCGACGACATCCAGGAGGAGGCCGCCTGAGGGCGCGCCGACCCTCGCGACACCGACCCGAAGCCCGGCCCCGCGGCCGGGCTTTTTCGTGCGCGGCCGAGTCGAGAATATCCCCAGCTTCGGATCGGCCGGGGCTGGACGAATCCGCGGCGCAACCCATGTGACCGTGTCAAAGCACAAAATCGTGGCCGCGCGGCCCTCCCTTTGCCGCGCCGCGGCGGAACTTTCGCGTTTCGCCTCCCGTTGTCGCACGCCTGGCGTCGAACGATCGTGACGCCCTGCGCGCCGGACACTAGGCTCGGCGCCGCATCAGCACTCGGGCACAAGAGGCAGGCGGAATGGCGGAAATCGCGGGAATTCGACGGCAGTTCATACGGACTGCGATGGAGGCGCCGTTCCTCGCCCGCGAGGAGGAGCGCGAACTCGCCGTCCGCTGGAAGGACCGCCGCGACGAGCGCGCCCTGCACCGCCTGATCTCCGCCCATATGCGCCTCGTCATCGCCCTGGCGGGGCGTTTTCGTCACTACGGCCTGCCGATGGCCGACCTCGTGCAGGAGGGCCATGTCGGGCTGATGGAGGCCGCCGCCCGGTTCGAGCCGGAGCGGGACGTGCGCTTCTCGACCTACGCCACGTGGTGGATCCGCGCCTCGATCCAGGACTACATCCTGCGCAACTGGTCGATCGTGCGCGGCGGGACCTCCTCGGCGCAGAAGGCGCTGTTCTTCAACCTGCGGCGGCTGCGCGCCCGGCTGATGCAGTCCACCGAGGAGCATGTCGGCGACGAGATCCACCGCCGGATCGCCAGCGCCATCGGCGTGTCCCGCGACGACGTCGCCCTGATGGACGCCCGCCTGTCGGGCCCGGACATGTCGCTCAACGCGCCCGTGGGCGAGGACAGCGACGCCTCCTCCGAGCGCATGGACTTCCTCGTCGACGGCGCGGCTCTGCCCGACGAGACCGTGGGCGCGACGGTCGACGGCGAGCGGCGCCTCGTGTGGCTCCAGCAGGCGCTGGGCGTCCTGTCCGAGCGCGAGCTGCGCATCCTGCGCGAGCGGCGGCTCGCCGAGGATCAGGCCACCCTGGAGGCCCTGGGCCAGCGGCTCGGCATCTCCAAGGAGCGCGTCCGCCAGATCGAGAACCGCGCCCTGGAGAAGCTCCGCCGGGCCCTGGCCGACCGGTTCCCCGCCGCCACCGGCAGCCCCTACATCGGCTGATTTTTTTCGGTTTTCCTCCCAGCACGCGCGAAGCCCGGCCCCGGCCGGGCTTTTTCATGCGCGGGATCCGCATCGTCATCGCGAGCGAAGCGACGCGACCCAGGGCAGCGCGACCCGACAGAATGTGGCGCTGCTGGTTTGCTTCGCTCCGCTCGCAAAGACGGAAACGGGCCGCCTTCAAAATGGGTCGCGAACAAACCTACGCCGCCTGCGGGGCGGCGCGGCGTTCGCGGCGACGGCGGCGCCGGCCGGGCTCGGGGGTGGCGTCGAGCCAGATCACCAGGGCGAGGGCGGCCAGCGCCGGCACGCCGAGCGACAGGAACGCGCCGGTCCAGCCGAACACGCTGTAGGCGAGCCCGCCGTACCACGCCGACAGCGCCCCGCCGACGCCCTGCACCGCGTTGACGCTGCCGAGCGCCGTCTGCGTGCGCCCCGAGCCCCAAGTGAGGTCGGCCACCACCACCGGCACCGCGACGCCGACGATGCCCGAGGCCACGCCATCGAGCACCTCCGCCGCGATCAGCCACCAGGGGTCGTCGATCAGCCCGGACATCACCGCCCGCACCGGCAGCACCGCGAAGGCGACCATCAGGAGCTGGCGGCGGCCGCGCCGGTCGGCCATCGAGCCGGCGAGCAGCGCCACCGGCACCATCACGAGCTGCGCCACCATCACGTAGCGGGCGGTCCAGGTGGTGGCGTCCGCCGCGGTCGCCACGAGTTTCTGGCCGAGCAGCGAGAGCATGCCGCCGTTGCCGAGGTTGAACAGGGTCAGCGCCACCGTCAGCACCAGCAGGCGGCGGTTCCCGAGCACCTGGCGGATGCCGCTGCGCTCCGGCTCGTCCGCATCGTCCTCGGTCCAGCCCACCGCCCGGCGCCGGTTCCAGGCCCCGGCCGGCGTCGTCACCGTCGCGACGATCGCCGCCAGCGCCATGCCGCCGAGCACCCAGAAGGCGATCGCCGGCCCGAACCGCGCGGTGCCGAGGCTGATCGCGCCGGCAGCGACTAGGATGCCGATGTGGTTGAACGCCTGGTTGCGGCCCTGCTGCTTCGGGAACCGGTCCTTGCCGACGATCCCGAGCGTCAGCGCAGCGACCGCCGGCAGCAGCAGCGTGCCCCCCGCCGCCGCGAGGAGCTGCGCGGTCAGCACCGCGGGGAAGCTGCGGGCCGGCAGCAACAGCAGCGTCCCGGCCAGGATCGCCCCGCAGGCGAGGCCGATCAGCACCCGCGGGTGCCCGAAGCGGTCGACCAGAGCACCGAACGGACCGCTGAGGAACAGCGTGCCGAAGCCGACCAGCGTCACCACGAGGCCGACCCGGGTCGGGCTCCAGGAGCCGGCCTCCGCCAACCACGTCCCGAGGAACGGCCCGAGCCCACCCTGGATGTCGCCGATGAAGACGTTGATGAGCGCGAGGTGGGCGGTGGGGGCCATGCGGGTCCGGGGCTGCGGCGGGGGCCCGGACCTGAGCGGTTCGGCCGCTCCGGTCAAGCATCCATCGCGTCACGGCTCCGGCGGGGGCGAGCCGCAGTCAAGGCGTCAGCCACCGCACGAAGCTCTTGGCGTAGGCTTCGGCCGTGCGGTCGAAGAGATCGTCGCGGCCACCGGCTTCCAGGGCTGCATCCGTGACGACCCCGATCAGACCCGAGCCCGAATACTGGCCGCCGAGGCCGCCGACGTAGGTCGTCAGGAGAGCGTTCGTCCTCTGATCGCGGATCTCGATGTCGGCCCGGATAAAAGAGGTCCCGCCGCCGAGGACGATCCGTTGGGCCGGCGAGGCGATCTCGATCTCGGTGATCGTCATCGAGAGCTTTGCCGGTCTCGTCCCCTCGGGCCTGGACGCGAGGGCACGCTGCAGCACAGCCTTGACGCGTTCGGCCGCGATGTCGCGGATCGCGGCGCGCGCCTGCGGCGTCGCGATGAGGGCCGGGTCGTTCGAGTCGATGCCGCGGGCCCGCAGGTACGCAGCTTCCCCACCGCTCCACCGCAACCGCGCCGTCTCAGGCATTTGGACGTCGAGGGCGGTGAAGCGAAGATCGGCCGTCTCCGAGGCGGACAGGCGGTTCGGGGCTACAGTGTTGCAGGCGCCCAGGAACAGCGCGACCAGCGACACGATCCCGGCGACGTGCAGCATCGCCGATTTCCGGATGCCGGACAGATAACCGCGCCTTTCACCGAAGATCGACAAGAGCTGCACTCCAATATTTCAAATACAACCAGTCGGCGAGTAACGATGTTGATTGATAAATTAGCAAGAATCGACTGAACAATGGCGACTCGCGCGCCACACTCTCCAGCGGGCAGGCACTCTCATCGGGCGGGTCACGGAGGTGTGATGGAATGACCCGCATCGCTGTGACGAATGACGCTGCGGTCGAACGGCGCGCGTATCGGGACGCCCGGCAGGCGGCTGCGCCAAGCCGGGATCAGGCACGTGCGGGCGGGCAGCCAGTGCGCCCGTCACCGGGGCGGCGGGCAGGGCGGCGGGCAGGACGCCGACCGAGGCCCCGCGGGCAACATCGGTGAAGGCGCGTCACGGCTCCGGCGGGCCGTACTGCATCCCGCCCTCGCCGAACGACCAGTTCTCCGGCGCCACCTCGACGAGGTTCACGAACACGTCCCCCGGCCGCAATCCGGGATCGCGCCCGAGTTCGCGGGCGATGGCCGCGTAGAGTGCCCGCTTCTGCGCCGTGGTGCGGGTGGCGTTGGCGGTGATCTGGACGATCACGAGGTCGTCGCTGCGGCGGATGCCGAGGTAGTCGCGGCCGTAGGCGAAGCCCGCCGCGTCGTGCTCGTGGACGACCGCGAACAGGTCGTCCTCGGGCACCGCGAAGGTCTCGCGCAGGGCCGCGTAGACGCCCGCGATCAGGGCGGCGCGATAGGCTTCGCTCTTGCCGGCGCGCAGGGAAATCCGGGTGAAGGGCATGGCGGCGTCTCATCAGCTCCGGGATGGGTCGGAATCGCGCGGGACCGCGAGGCCGGGAACGGTGAGGCCCGGAACGGTGAGGGCTCGGGCAGAGAGGGCCGGCGCGGCGAGATGGGCGATCTCGGCCCCGCCCGCGTCCGCTGGGGTCGCGCGCAGGACGAAGCGGGTCACCCGCCACGCGGCGGGGTCGAGGCCGACCAGCACGGCCGCCACGTCCGGCTCCGCGGCGAGCCGCTCCGCGCGCCCGGCCTCCTCGGCCCGCGCCGCTGCGAGATCGGCGCCGAGCGGGACGCGTCCCTCCTCGATCCCGAGGCTGGCGGCTCCTGTCGCAGTACCGACCCGGACGGCCCAGGGCAGCCACGTCTCGGTCCGCGGCCGCCCGAACGCCCGGATCACCGCCTCGAAGCCCGGGCCGGCGAGGAAGTCGGCCGCGGCAGTCGCGTCGAACCAGAGATAGAGCGAGCTGTAGGCGTTCTCGGCCGCGCCGCGGGCGCGCTCCTCGATGACGAACGCCTTGCAGGCGAGGCCCGGCGCGGCGTCCCAGGTCGGGCCGCGGGCGCGGATGCGGGCGCGCACCGCCTCCATGTCGTGGTCGGCCGGCAATCGGTGCCGGTAGCGGGCGAGCAGCATCGCGTCCTCCGTGGGTGACGCGTGCAGGGTTGCACCGAGCGACGATTACAGGAACATATGCACCGCTATATCTATCATAACGGAGTCATATCGCGATGGCGGAGGCGGTCCTCGATATCGACGGCGTGCGCGCCTTCGTCCGGGTGGTCGATCTCGGCAGCTTCACCCGGGCCGCGGAGGCGCTGGCGACCTCGCAGGCGGCGATCAGCCTGCGGGTGAAGCGGCTGGAGGACCGGCTGGGGATCCGGCTCGTCGACCGGACGCCGCGGCACGTCGCGCCGACCCCGCGCGGCGCCCGCTTCCTGCCCGCGGCCCGGCGCCTGCTCGACGCGCACGCGCAGGCGGTCTCCGATCTCACGGGAGCGCCTCCGCCGCGGCTCGATCTCGGCATCAGCGACCACGTGGCCGGCCCGGACCTGCCGGCCCGCCTCGCCCGGCTCGGCTTCGACGGCGCCGGCCTCGTCGCGGAGGTCACGATCCTGCCCTCGCGCGCGCTGCGGGCGGCGTTCGGCGACGGCCGCTTCGACGCGGTGCTCGTCCGCGACGAGGGGGAGGAGCCCGGCGGCACCGTGCTGGCGACGGAGCGGCTGGCATGGTTCGCGGCGCCGGGCTTCGCCTGGGACCGGGACGATCCCGCGGCCGGGCCGCTGCGGCTCGCGACGCTCGCGGGCCCCTGCAACGTCCGGGCGGCGGCGGAGACGACCCTCGACGCGGCCGGGCTGCCCTGGCGGGAGGTGTTCGTCGGCGGCGGCGTGCTGGCGGTCGGCGCGGCGGTCGGGGCCGGGCTCGCCGTGGCGGCGCTGGCGCCGAGCACCGCGCCGGCGGGCCTCGCGGAGGCGGGGGCGCGCCTCGGGCTGCCGGACCTGCCGGTGACGCGGGTGGTGCTGCACGCCCGGCCCCTGCGGGGCCGGGCGGCGGAGGCGCTGCGGGCGCTCGCCGCGGCCTATCGGGGGCCGAATGCGCCGTGATGCGCGCCCTGAGTCACGTCAGGAGGCGAGCGGTCCGCCCTGGCCTTCCTGGGCCTCCATCATCTTCTGCCGGTAGAGGCCGACGAAGTCGATCGGGTCGATGTAGAGCGGCGGGAAGCCGCCGTTGCGGACCGACTCGGCGACGATCTGGCGGGCGAACGGGAACAGCAGCCGCGGGCACTCGATCATCACCGCCGGGTGGAGCTGGTCCTGCGGGATGTTCAGCATGCGGAACACGCCGGCATACTTCACGTCGAAGGCGAACAGCGTCTCGTTCTGCATCTTGGCGCCGCCGTCCAGCGTCAGCTCGACCTCGAAATCGGTCTCGGAGAGCTGCTGCGCGTTGACGTTTACCTGGATGTTGATCTGCGGCCCCTGGCCCTCCTTGGGCTGGAGCGAGCGCGGGGCGTTCGGGTTCTCGAAGGACAGGTCCTTCACGTACTGGGCCAGCGCGTTGATGGTCGGCGCATCGCCTTGCGGCATGCCGCCGCCGTTGCCGTTGGCTGCCGGGGAGTCGGCCATGCGGGTCATCCTTCTCGGGCACACGTCCGGCGCGGCCGGCGCGGGTTGTCGCGGGCCGGGCCGCCAACCATATCCGGCCCGGAGGGCTCGGGCGCTAACATGCCGGCCGGGTGTGGACAAGCGAAGGGCGGATCGGGTCCGCCGGGGGTCGCGCGGCTTCGTCGCTCACAACCGGCTCGATCCTTGCGCGTTGGTCGGATATGAGTCGCCGGGATCGGCGGCCCCTCGCCAGCGCCGCTCCTCGAGCCCGGCCCGCGCGGGGGGCGAACCCAAGAGCGGCGGCGGCCAGCGGATCGGTGATGCAGGACAGCTTCGACGTTACGACGATCATCTTCCTGGCGCTGGCGGTCTTCGTGATCTGGCGGCTGCGCTCGGTGCTGGGTCAGAAGACCGGCGCGGAGCGCTCGCCGTTCAAACCGGTGGACCGCAGCCGGACCGAGCCGCAGGGCCGGTCGGAGGGCGACAACGTCGTGCGCCTGCCCGGCGCGGACCGGGTGCAGTCCGCGCCCGCGCCGGCCGCGGCGGCCCGGGACTGGCGCGGCATCGCCGAGCCCGGCTCCGAGGTGGCCCGCGGGCTCGAAGCGGTGGTGCAGGCCGAGCCGGCCTTCGACCCGCGCGCCTTCCTGGAGGGCGCCAAGAGCGCCTACGAGGCGATCATGATCGCCTTCGCCAAGGGCGACCGGAAGACCCTGCGCGCGCTGCTCTCCAAGGAGGTCGGCGAGGCGTTCGAGCGAGCGATCTCCGAGCGCGAGCGCAACCGGCAGACGCTGGAGACCACCTTCGTCTCGATCGACAAGGCCGAGATCGTCGCCGTCGAGGTCCGCAACCGCGTGGCGCAGGTCACCGTCCGCTTCCTGTCGAACCTGATCACCGCGACCCGCAATGCCGAGGGCAAGGTGGTGGACGGCAGCGCCGAGGCCGTGGTCGAGGTGCCGGACGTCTGGACCTTCGCCCGCACGCTGGGCTCGCGCGACCCGAACTGGCAGCTCGTGGCCACCGAGGCCGGCGCCTGATTTCTTTGTGATCTTGCTGCCGTGCCCATCCCGCGCGCCCGGTTCGGAGGCGGTCCGGCCGCCCTGCTCGCGGCGCTGCTGGTAGCGGGCTCCGCCTGCGCGGCTCCCACGACGGTCGGCGACGCCGCGCTGGAGCCGGTCGCGCTCAAGGATCTGCCGGGCTTCCCGGGCTCCGATCCCGCCGCCGCGCTCGACGCCTTCCGCCGGGTGTGCGCGGCGCCCCCGCCCGCCCAGCCGCAGCCCGCCACCGTCCTCGGCGACCCCGCCGACCTCGCCGCCGCCTGCGCGGCGGCCCGCGACACCGCGCCGGGCGAAGCGGCGGCTTTCTTCCGGGACAATTTCGACGCGTTCCGGGTGGTCCGGCCGGACGGGCGGCCCGGCTTCCTCACCGGCTATTTCGAGCCGGAGATGGCGGGCTCCCGCGAGCCGGGCCCCGGCTTCACCGCCCCCGTGCTCGCCCGGCCCGACGACCTCGTCGGCCTCGGCGCCGGCGAGACCCGGCCCGGCCTCGACCCGGGCTTGCGGGCGGCGCGGGCGACGGCCTCGGGCTTCGAGCCCTATCCCGACCGGGCGGCGATCGAGGACGGAGCGCTGGGCGCGCGGGCGCGGCCGATCCTGTGGCTGCGCGACGGGGTCGACCTCCTCGTGCTCCAGGTCCAGGGCTCGGGGCGGGTGCGGCTGCCGGACGGGACGGCGGTGCGGGTGCTCTACGACGGCCGCAACGGCCGGCCCTACACGGCGGTCGCCAAGCTGATCGTCCAGGAGGGGCACCTGCCGCTCGAAGGGCTGACGCTCGCCCGCTGGACGGCGTGGCTGCGCGCCCATCCCGACACGGCCCGGCGGCTGATCCGCCAGAACGCCTCCTACATCTTCTTCCGCCTCGCCCCCGTGGAGGACCCAGCGCTGGGCCCGCCCGGGGCGGCGAACGCGCCGCTCAGCCCTGGGCGCAGCGTCGCGGTGGACGGCGGCCTGTGGCGCTACGGACTGCCGTTCTGGCTGGCCGGGCGCCTGCCGGGCCCCGCGCCCGGCACCACGCCGGATGCGGCGGGCCGCCTCGTGGTCGCCGCCGATACCGGCTCGGCGATCGTCGGACCGGCGCGCGGCGACCTGTATCTCGGCACCGGCGCCGAGGCCGGCGCGGCGGCGGGCAACCTGCGCGATCCGGTCGGCTTCGTCGTGCTGCTGCCCAAACCTCGGGCCCGGCCGTGAGGCCGCCGCGCCGCCCGCGCACCCTCACCGCCGGGGAGGCGCGCCTGTGGGGCGAGATCGCCCGGCTGATCACGCCCCTGCGCGGCCGCGCCCGGCCGGCCGAGGTCGCCGTTCCGCCCCCGGCACCCCGGGTCATGCCCGACGTAGGTCCGCCGCTGGCGCTGCCCGCCGCGCCGCCGACAGCCCGGACGAAGGCCCCGAAGCCGCAGAAGCCCGCGACCGATCCGGCCCGGCCGGCGACCGCGGCGCCCTACCAGGCCCCGCCCCAGCGCCACGCCGCGCCCGAGGGACTGGAGCGGCAGGCCCGGCTCGGGCTGCGCCGCGGGCGCCTCGCCGTGGAGGCGCGGATCGACCTGCACGGCATGGTGCAGACCGAGGCGCACGCGGCGCTGACCGGCTTCCTGCTGCGGGCGCGGGCCGCCGGCCACGCCCACGTGCTGGTCGTCACCGGCAAGGGCGGCCCGGGCTACGCCGACGCCTTCTCCGAGCGCGGCGTGCTCCGCCGCAGCGTGCCGCACTGGCTGCGCGGCCCGGAGCTGCGGGGCATCGTGCTGGGCTTCGAAGAGGCGGCGCGCCACCACGGCGGCGCGGGGGCGCTCTACGTACGGCTGCGGCGGCGGTGACGCGCGCCGATCGATCGTTCAGGTCGGTCCGGGCAGATTCACGACCAAGTCGGGCGTCACATCCTGGATGATGGCCACCAGCGCGTCGAGGGTCGCCGCCTCGACGTGCAGGCCCGGCAGATCCGAGTCGAGAACGTACCAGACCCCGGTGGCCTCGTCGTGGCAGACCGTCACCGTGAACGGCATGAAGGCGGCCTCAATCCGGACGGGGCGCCGAACGTGCCATCAGTGATCGGAGGGTAGCGCCACGGTGCCGGTCCGGCAATCGTGCCGGGCGGCTGCCGGGGCGGAGCGGCGTGCGTCAGAAGTCCGCCGCGGCCGACAGCCAGAGCGTCCGCGGCGGGCCGCTGATGAGGTAGCCCGTTGGGTTGGCGATCCAGTAATGCGCGTCGGCGATGTTGGTGACGAGGGCGCGCAGCGTGACCGGCGTCGTCGCGAGCACGGTCCGGTAGCGCAGGCCGAGATCGACGGTCGCCCAGTTCGGCACCTTCTGCGTGTTGGTGATGCTGGTATAGGCCGAGCTGGTGTAGATCACCCGGCCGAGGGCCGTCAGGCCGGGGACGAAGGGCGTATCCCATTCGACGCCGACATTGGCCTGGAAGCGCGGCACGCCGACCGCCGCGTTGCCGTCGTTGATCCCGCCCGCGGTCTTCGTCAGCCGGCCGTCGATCAGCGTGGCTCCGCCCAGGAGGCGCAGGCCGGGCGCGATCTCGCCGAACACCGTCCCCTCGAATCCGCGGTTGCGCTGCTCGCCGGCGATGCTGAAGGTCCGGGTGGCGGCGTCGGTGATCCCGGTCGGCAGGGTGATCTGGAAGGCCGCCAGCGTCGCGCCGAAGGTCTGGAAATCGACCTTCGCGCCGACCTCGTACTGCGTCGAGCGGACGGGGGCGAAGACCTGATTGGTGTTGACCGCACTGTCCGGGGCTGTCAGCGCGGTCAGGCCCTCGATGTAGTTCCCGTAGAACGACAGGGCCTGCGTCGGCCGCACGACCACGCCGACGGACGGCGTCACCGCCGCGGCATCGTAGCGCCGGGTCAGCAGGCCGGTCGTGGGGGCATAGTTGCCGGTCTCGATCTCCTGGCGCCGTGCCCCGACGATCACCTGCACGAGCCCGTCGGCGAAGGTCATCGTGTCGGCCCCGGCGAAGCTCGTCAGCCGGGCGAAGCTCGACCGGCCGCGGGTGAACGAGCTGGCCAGGATGGGCAGCCCCGGGGAGGGCAGCAGCACCGGGTTGTAGATGTTTGTCCGGTACGCACCGTAGGTGATCTGGCCGAGCGTCAGGTCCTGGTCGAGGGAGGTCGCGGTGAAGACCACCTCGTGGCCGATCCCGCCGGTCTCGAAGCGGGTGCGGGCGCCCGTCTCGCCGGACACACCGATCGTCCCGCCGCCCTGGTAGCGGGAGAACGAGGTCGCGTTCCCGGCGCCGTCGACGATGGTCGCCCCGGGCGTTTCCTGCTTGTCGTAGCCGAAGCGGTTGCCGCCGATCGCCCCGAACAGCGTCACGTTCGGGAGGAGGTCGTACTCGGCGCGCGCGAGGCCCGTGAGGCTGTCGGCCTTCGCGTAATCGAAAGTCTGGGAGAGGTTGATCCGGGGGTCCGGGGCCCGGGGGATCCGGAAGCCGGACAGGGGGAGATACCCGCGCGTCGGGCTGCGGTAATAGTCGTTCTGGTAGATCACGTCCGCGTACAGCCGCAGCCGGTCGCCGGTATAGTCGAGGGCCAGCGAGCCGACGCCGTTGCGCTGCGAAACCCGGTCGATCGGCTGGTCGCCGCCGAAGATCGCCCCGTTGACGCGCACGCCGATCTGCCGCTCGTCCCCGTATCGCCGCGCCACGTCGACCTGCATGCCGCCGCGCGCGGTCGACGCGTAGTCGGTCGTCACCCGCGTGAGCGGCTCCGGCCCGGCCCGCTTGGTGACGAGATTGACGGTGCCGCCGACGCTGCCGTTCGGCGACACCCCGTACAGGAAGGCGGCGGGCCCCTTGAGCAGCTCGATCCGCTCGATCGGCGCCGGATTGACCCGGAAATCCGGCACGAGTCCGTACAGGCCGTTGAGCGCGAACTCGCGGTTCTCGACCCGGAAGCCCCGGATCGTGATGGCGTCGTAGCGGTTGCCGGACCCGATCGCCGCGCGGACGGAGGGATCCGATGTAGTCAGGACCTCCGCCACGGTGGTGGCCTGCTGGTCGCGGATCGTCTGCTCTGTGTAGGTCGTGACGCTGTAGGGCGTCTCCATGTAGTCCCGGTTGCCGAGCAGGCCGACCCGGCTGCCCCGCGCCACCTGACCGCCGGGGAACACCGGCGGGAGGCCCGAGGCCGTCCCCCCCGAGCCCCGCACCGCGCCCCAGCCCGTCCGCCCCTGCGCGCCCTGGGCCTCGACCGAGATCGTGTCGAGCTGGACGCCGAGCCCGCTGCCCCCCGCGGCCGTCTGCGCCGCGGCACCGCCGGACAGGGCGAGCGAGGCGGCCGTGAAGGCGGCGAGAGCCCGGCCTCCGGCGAGGGCCTGCCCAGGCCTCGGCCGACGCGCGCCCAGGCGATCGAATCCCCCTGCAAGTCCCCCTGCAAGCGTCGCCCGCATCATCCCGGCGCCTGCGCGCGCCGCGGCCGTGTTGGATGTCGGATGCAGGGACTTGCTCATGACGAGCCACGTCGCCACATCGATCGACGGTGTCAATATTTATGTTTTTTAGATCTTCAAATTAAAAATCCTCAGCGAAACGCCGGACCGACAATATTGAACTGCAATCAATCGGACATACAACTTCTTGCTACAGGACCCGGCCGCCCCGACCGGCCCTCCCGGCGCCCGCGCGGCGAATGGTGCGAGCCCCGCCGCATTGCGGCCGGCCCCGAACCCGCCGATATCCGAGACGGGCGCACCCCGCGCCGCGCGCGAGACCCCGAAAAAATGCCGGAACTGCCCGAGGTCGAGACGGTGCGGCGGGGGCTCGTTCCCGCGATGGTCGGTGCACGCTTCAGCCGGGTGACCCTGCGGCGGCCGAACCTGCGCTTCCCGTTCCCCGAGGGATTCGCCGCGCGGCTGGAGGGCCGGACGGTGACGGACCTCGCGCGACGGGCGAAGTACCTCGCGGCCGGCCTCGATTCCGGCGAGACGCTGATCATGCATCTCGGCATGAGCGGGCGGTTCGACGTGGCGCTGCCGGACGGGCGCAACCTGTCGCCGGGCGACTTCTACCTCGAAGGGGCGCAGGGCACGCCCAGGCACGACCACGTGGTGATGGCGATGAGTTCGGGCGCCACCGTCACCTACAACGACGCGCGCCGCTTCGGCTTCATGGACCTCGTGCCGAGCGACACCCTGGACACCTGCCGCCACTTCGCGCGGATGGGGGTCGAGCCCCTCGACGGGCTGACCGGCGCGGTGATCGCCGGGCTGTTCCGGGGCAAGATCGCCCCGCTCAAGGCCGCGCTCCTCGACCAGCGGCTGATCGCGGGCCTGGGCAACATCTACGTCTGCGAGGCGCTGCACCGGGCCGGCCTGCACCCGGAGGCGCCGGCCGGCAGCCTCGCCGGGCCCGGCGGGCGGGCGACGCGCAAGGCCGACGCGCTGGCCCGGGCGATCGTGGCGGTGCTCACCGAGGCGGTGGAGGCCGGCGGATCGACCCTGCGCGACTACGCCCACACCGACGGCAGCGCGGGCGCCTTCCAGCACGCCTTCCGGGTCTACGACCGGACCGGCCTCGCCTGCACCCGCCCCGGCTGCACCGGCCGCGTGGCGCGGCTGGTGCAGGCCAATCGCTCGACCTTCTACTGTGCCGTGTGCCAGCCGCCGGGGTGAGCGGGACCGCCCTTCGCGGCGCGGAACGGCATTTTCGCCACAAACCCGGCACACGCTCAGGGTGCGATCACCCGGACCGCGGGCAACCGATCCCGGCCCGCGGCGCGAGACGGGGGGCGCCGCCTCCCAGCAGGATCCCGATGTTCTTCCGCCGTTCCAAGCCCGCCCCCGAAGCGACCGCGCGCGACCCTGCGGAGGCCGGCGAGCCGGCCCTCCCGAACCGGCTCTCGCCGCGCTCGCCGGGCGAGGCGATCAAGCCCACGGCGGCGCCCCCGCCCCCCGAGAAGCCGGAGCGCGAGCGCGGTGGCCTGATCGGGATCGTCAGCGGGCTGATGACCTTCGCGGTCGTGGCGGCCATCGCGGCGATGATCGCCGTCACCCTGTTCCAGCGCCAGACCCGCGAGCCCGGGCCGCTCGCCGCCGACAAGGTCGTGGTCATCCCGAGCCGCAGCGGGACGGGCGAGATCGCCGAGATCCTGAAGAACGAGGGCGTGATCGACCATACCGGCCTGTTCGAGTTCGCCGCCCGCTTCGGCGGCCGGCCGCCGCTGCGGGCCGGCGAGTACCTGTTCAAGGCCCATTCCAGCATCTCGGACGCGATCGACACCGTCGCCACCGGCCGGCAGGTGCAGCACGCGATCACCTTCCCCGAGGGGCTGACCTCGGAGCAGATCGTCACCCGCCTCAACGACAACGACGTGCTCAGCGGCGAGATCAACGAGATCCCGACCGAGGGCTCGCTCCTGCCCGACACCTACAAGTTCGAGCGCGGCGCCACCCGCCAGCAGATCGTCAACCTGATGAAGGCCAAGCAGCGCGAGGTGCTGAACCAGATCTGGCTGCGGCGCAGCGCCGACGTGCCGGTGCGCACCCCCGCCGAGATGGTCACGCTGGCCTCCATCGTCGAGAAGGAGACCGGCCGCGCCGACGAGCGCCCGCGGGTGGCCGGCGTGTTCATCAACCGCCTCAACAAGCGGATGAAGCTCCAGAGCGACCCGACCATCGTCTACGGCCTCGTCGGCGGGCGCGGCACGCTCGGCCGGGGCATCCTACGCTCGGAGATCGACCGGGCGACGCCCTACAACACCTACGTGATCGAGGGCCTGCCGCCGGGGCCGATCGCCAATCCCGGCAAGGCGGCGCTGGAGGCGGTGGCCAACCCCTCGCGCACCAAGGACCTGTACTTCGTGGCCGACGGCACCGGCGGCCACGCCTTCGCCGACTCGCTGGAGGGCCACCAGCGCAACGTCGCCCGCTGGCGCGCGGTGGAGAAGAGCCGGCAGGCGCCGCCGGACGCGGTCGACAAGGCGGAGCCGCCGGCCGAGCCGAGCGCGCCGGGCCGCGCCTCGGCCTACGGGCCGGGCAGCAACACCAACGCCGCCTTCCTCGACGCGCCCAAGGCAGACCCGGGCACGCGCGCCTTCGACGCCTCCGAGGGCACCCGCCTCGACCCGCTCCGGAACCGGACCTACGATCTCGGCTCGCCCAAGACCGTGCCGGTGCTGAACGACCCGGCGCCCGCGCCGCGCGGTCGGCGATAGGGCCTCCGCCCCGCCTCAGTTGATCATGCAGAAGCCGCTCCCGGTGCCGACGACCCGGCCGGAGCGGCACCACGGCGCGGCCTCGGCCACCGCCTTCGCCGGGACCCGGACCGGCGCGGCGCTCCGAGCCGGAGCGCCGGCCTGCGCGGGGCTGCCCGGTACGGGGCCGCCTTCGACCGGGCTGGCTTGGGACGGGGCGATCTGCGCCGGGCTCTCCTGGGCCGGGCTCTCCCGCGCCGGATCGGGAGCGACGGGGGGCGCGAGCGCCGGCAGCGCGCGGTCGGGCCCGCCGCCCGCGTTCGGCAGCAGCACGTAGACCGGCCGGGTGCCCGCGGCCTCGCGCACGGCGAGATCCGGCGCCGGCGCGCCGGGCTGCGGCCCCGCGTGCGGATGCGCCTCCATATGCGGATGCGCCTCCGCGTGCGGGTGGGCGTGGCCGGCGCGGAACCGGCCGCGGGCCTGCGCGTCGCCGGCGGCGATCAGGGCGAGGCCCGCGAGGCCGGTCAGGATCAGGGTCCGCATGGGAGGTCTCCGTCGTGCGGCGGCATCCTGGCACCGGCGGCTTGCGGACCGGTGACGGGAATCGCTGCAATTCGAGCGGATCGGCCGCCAGCGCCCCGTGGCGGCGGCCGGCTCTTCCCCCCGCGGCGATCCGTGCTACAGGCGCCGTTCCACGCACGGCGGCACCCCTCTTTCGCATGGCCCAGATCGCGAGCATGACCGGGTTCGCCCGCGCCGCCGGCACCACCGGGCCGGTGCAGTGGGCCTGGGAGGTCCGCAGCGTCAACGGGCGCGGCCTCGACGTGCGGACCCGCGTGCCGACGGGCTACGAGGGGCTCGGCGAGACCGCCCGCACCGCCCTTCAGAAGACCCTCTCCCGCGGCCAGTGCCAGCTCTCGCTCAACCTGACCCGGGCCGAGACCGCCGCCCGGGTGCGGATCAACGAGGCGCTGCTCGCGAGCCTCGCCGCGGCGGTCGCCCGCGTGCCGGTGCCGGCGGGCGTCGCCCCCGCGACCCTCGACGGGCTGCTCGGGATCCGCGGCGTGGTCGAGGCCGAGGACGAGGCCGCCCCCGACACCGACGCGCTCGCCCGCGACCTCGCCGAGGGCGTGGTGCGGCTCGTGGCCGACCTCGTCGAGGCCCGCCGCGCCGAGGGGCGCCAGTTGGAGGAGGTGGTCTCGGCCCAGGTCGCGCGCATCGCCGCGCTGACCCAGGCCGCCGAGGACGACCCGGGCCGGACGGCCGAAGCGGTGCGCGCCCGCCTCGCGGCGTCGGTGGCGGCGCTCGGCGGCACCGGGCTCGACCCCGACCGGCTCCACCAGGAGGCGGTGCTGCTGGCGGCCAAGGCGGACGTGCGCGAGGAGCTCGACCGGCTGCGCGCCCACGTCGCGTCCGCGCGCGAGCTGCTGGCGGCGGGCGGCCCGATCGGCCGGCGCCTCGACTTCCTGGCCCAGGAATTCGGCCGCGAGGCCAACACCCTGTGCGCCAAGGCGGGCGACGTCGGCCTGTCGCGGATCGGCCTGGAGCTGAAGGCGGTGGTCGAGCAGTTCCGCGAGCAGGTCCAGAACATCGAGTAGTTTTTCTGGGACTTGGCGGGGTGGATGGGAATCGCGGCGGAGCCACGCGGATGATGCAGACGCAGTCTGACTCCGAAAAGAGAATTGCGCGGCGGGGGCTGATCCTGATCCTGTCCTCGCCCTCGGGAGCCGGCAAGACGACCCTGACCCGGGCGATCGCCCGGGATCCGGCCTGGGCGCTCGACCTGTCGATCTCGGTGACCACCCGCACCCGCCGCCCCTCCGAGATCGACGGGCAGCACTACCACTTCATCGATCGCGAGGCGTTCGACGACCTGCGCGCCCGCGACGACCTGCTGGAATGGGCCGAGGTGCACGGCAACTTCTACGGCACGCCCCGGCGGCCGGTGGAGAAGGTGCTCGGCTCCGGCCGCGACATGATCTTCGACATCGATTACCAGGGTACCCGGCAGGTGCGGGCCAAGCTCGCCGAGGACGTGGTGACGGTGTTCATCCTGCCGCCCAGCATGGCGGAGCTGCGCCAGCGCCTGGAGCGCCGGGCCGAGGACTCGGCCGACACGATCGAGCGCCGGCTCGCCAACGCCCGCACCGAGATCCAGCGCTGGAGCGAGTACGACTACGTCATCGTCAACGACGACCTCCAGAACGCCTTCGAGG
Organism: Methylobacterium amylolyticum; assembly: GCF_030700245.1. Lineage (GTDB taxonomy): Bacteria > Pseudomonadota > Alphaproteobacteria > Rhizobiales > Beijerinckiaceae > Methylobacterium. The sequence continues at coordinate 10,479 of NZ_JAUYZI010000059.1, read as the reverse complement.
CGCTCAAGGGCATCCTCGCGGCGGAGCGGCTGCGGCGCACGCGCCGCACCGGGCTGGGCGCGTTCGTGGACGGGCTGCTGGCGGAGGGCGGCGGCTAGGCCGTGCCACCCGGCGGCTCGCCCGGGACGAGCCCCGCTTGCCTCGGGATCATCGCGGCGCTGAGCGTGCTCGCGCTGGCCCCGACGCTGGCGGTGCCGATCCCGGCGATGGCGGACTACCCCAACCACCTCGCCCGGATGTACCTGCTCTCCGGCGAGGCGCCCCACCCGCACTACCGGGTGGCCTTCGCCCTCTACCCGAACCTCGCCCTCGACCTGCTGGTGCCGCCCCTGGCCCGCCTCGTCGACGTCGAGACGGCGACGCGGCTGTTCCTGCTCGCGAGCCAGGTCCTGGTCCTGACCGGCGCGCTCGCCCTGGACTATGCGGTGAAGCGGCGCCTGCACCTCGCGGGCTTCGGCGCGCTCCTCGCCCTCAACAGCGTGCCCTTCGCCTGGGGGTTCCTGAACTTCGCGTTCGGCCTCGGGATCGCCCTGTGGGGCTTGGCCGCCTGGATCGCCCTGCCGCGGCGGGCCTGGGCGGCGCGCGCCCTGGTCCACGTCGCCGTCACCGCCGCCTGCTTCCTCGCCCACCTGTTCAGCCTCGGCCTGTACGGTTTCGTGCTGGGCCTGCACGAGTTGTGGCGGGTCTGGACCCGCCGGGCGACACCCCCGGAATGCGCGGCGCGCCTCGCCCTGCTCGCGGCCCCCGCCGTCGCGCTCGCCGGCCTGATGGCGGCCTCGGGCGGCGCCGTCGGGCAGGCCGGGACGGCGTGGCAGGTCGCGGCGAAGCCGTTCTGGCTGGTCGCGATCCTCGACGGCTACGACGTCGTCGTCTCGGTGGCCTCCGGCACCGCGCTGATCCTGCTCGTCGCGGGGCTCGCCCGCCGGGGCGCCCTCGCCTTCGAGGCCTCGGGCGCGGTCGTCGCGGCGGGGCTCGCCCTCCTCTACCTCGCGATGCCGGGCCGGTTGCAGGACACCGCCTTCGTGGACCTGCGGATCCTCACCGCCGCCCTGCTGATCGTCCCGGCCTTCCTGACGCTGACCCTGGCGCCGCGTGCCCGCATCGCCGTCGCGGCGGCGGCGAGCGCGCTGATCCTCGTCAACGTCGCCTGGGCCGGCACGCTGTGGTGGTCCTACCGGCGCGACTACGCCGACCTGATCGCCTCGTTCGGCCGGATCGAGCGGCGCGCGCGGGTGCTGGTCGCCCATTCCGGCGCGGGCCAGGACCCACCGCTCGCCGATCTCGCCGCGTACCCGATGTACAACGCGCCGACGCTCGCGGTGCACTACGCCGACGCGTTCGTGCCGACCCTGTTCACCGCCGCGGGCAAGCAGCCGGTGACCGTGCGGGCGGAGAGCCGGCGCCTCGCCGTGCCCTACGGCGGTCCGGTACCGATGGCGGAGCTGCGGGCGCTGGCCGCGGGGCTGCCCGCGCCCGGGGCCCCGGCCTACGCGCGGGACTGGACGCGGGATTTCGGCTACCTCTACGTGGTCGGTCCGCAGGACGGGAACCCGATGCCGGAGCGGCTCGAACCGCTCGCGGCCTCACGGCGCTTCGGCCTCTACCGGATCCGCCGGGCGCCGTGAGCGGGGGGCGACGGGCTCGCCCGCGCAGAGCCACGCGCGCAGGGCCTCGAAGGTCGCCACCGCCGCCGCTTCCGCCGCCGGAGCGCCGGCCTCCGGAAGGGCGTCGAGGCGGCCCCGGAACGCCGCCCACATCGCCCCGCTCCCGGAGCCGTGCGCGCGGTAATAGGCGCAGGGCGCGTCCGCGCCGTGCAGGGCCGCGATGTGGCGGGCGATGAGGCGGCCCCCGAGGGTGGAGCCTTCGAGCACGTAGAGGGCGCCGGTCGCCGCGGCGGGGTCGGGCAGGCGGATCGGGCGGGCCGCGGGCAGGGCGGCGATGCCGCCGGGCGAGAGCCCCAGCGCCGCCAGATCCGCAACGAGCGCGCCGAGCCGGCGGCGCGGATCGAGGAAGGCCGGATCGCCGAGGGCGCCGCCGATCGCCGGCTCCCAGGCGGCGTGGAAGCCGTGCAGCCGCGCGAGCAGAGCGCGGTAGCCGAGCAGCGTCGCCACCCGCGCCTGCCAGTCCAGATCCCGCTCCAGGGCTGCGTGCGCCGGCCCGGTCGCCGCGCGCAGCCGCGCGTGCAGGCCCGCGTCCTGGACGGCACTCACGCGGTGATCGTGAAGCAGGCGCCGGGGCTGTTGGCGACGTCGAGGCGGGCGTTGATCTGGTCGAGCATCGCCCGGATCAGCTTCATCCCGAGCCCGGAGCCCTGCGTACCGCCGCGCGTCTGCGTGTCGGCCCAGTCGTCGGGCAGGCCGTCGCCGTCGTCGCAGACCTTGAGCTGCACGCCGCCGTCGCCGATGCCCGAGACGCTGACCTCGACGCGCCCGCCGCCCGCGGGATTGGCGGCGTACTTGAAGGCGTTGGTCACGAGTTCCGTGGCGATCAGCGAGAGCGCCACCGCCTTGCGGTAGGGCACCATCAGGCCGCGCTCGGCGGTGAGGTCGACGGCGTGCCCCTCCCCTGCCAGCCCGGCGAGGTCCTTGCACAGGCTCTCGATGGTCTGGCCGAGATCGACCTCCTGCACGCTGTCGGCCTGGTAGAGGCTGTCGTGGACGCGCGCCACGCTCATCACCCGCGCCGAGGTCTCGGCGAACGCCTGCCGCGCCTCCGCGTCGGCGATCTGGCGGCGCTGCATCTGCAGGAAGGCCGAGACGATCTGCAGGGAGTTCTTCACTCGGTGGTCGATCTCGCGGGTCAGAAGGTCCTTCTGCGCGAGCAGGCGCTCCTTCTCGACGAGCAGGCCGGTCAGCTCGTCGATCTTGCGGCGCTGGCGCAGCACCACGCCCTCCACCGCCTCGGCCAGCGAGCCCGCGAGCTGGATCTGCCACTCGGCCCAGGGGGCGGCGTAGCCGGTGCGCTCCTCGACCCAGCGCTCGAAGGAACGGCGCGGCAGCACCGCCACCGGGCCGCTGCCGGCGAGCACGGGCTTCCTCGGGTCGCCACCCCAGGTCACGGTGCTCGGCACCTCGGGGCGGAACCACAGCAGCAGGTTCTCGCGCGACTCGTCGACGAAGGCCGCGAGCAGGCCGCTGGCGATCTCGCGATGCTCCGCCGCCGCCGGGAACGCCGCGGTGAAGCTGCTGCTGGCGTAGGTCGGCTCGCCCGCCGGCAACGTCTCCTTGAGCCAGCCGGCGATGTCGGCCACCGCCTCGGAGGGCGGCGTGCGGCCGATCAGCGTCACCCGCTCCCCCGAGACGATGCCGGCGCCGCCCGCCTCGAACAGGTCGAGCAGCGTGGTCGCGCCGCCGGTGAGCGCGGCCACGAAATCGTCCGAGCGGGTCAGGCCGCGCACGAGGCGCCCCTCGACGTCGAGATGCGCCTGCCGCTCGGCCCAGAGGCGGCGGGACTCGATCTCCTGCACCCGCATGGCGAAGGCGTCGGTCAGCACGGTCGCCGCCGCGCGGGTCTCGGGCGTGACGTAGTGCGGCCGGCGGTGGTGGCCGATCATCAGGCCCCAGAGCCGGCCCTCGACCATGATCGAGATCGACATCGAGCCGTTGACGCCGAGGTTGCGCTGGTACTCCAGGTGGATCGGCGACAGGGTGCGGTGCTGGGCGAAGGTGAGGTCGACGGGGGCGTTGCCCGCGTCCGGCGTGGCCATCAGGGCCACCGGCACGCTGTCGCGGTCGATGACGAAGCGGCTCTTGGCCTTGGTGTAGAGGCTGCGCGCCTGCGCCGGGATGTCGGAGGCGGGAAAGCGCAGGCCGAGCAGGCTGCGCGCCCAGTCCGGGGTCTTGTCCTCGGCCACCGCCTCGCCGTTCCAGTCGGTGTCGAACCGGTAGACCAGCACCGACTCGAACCCGGTGAGCGCCCGGATCTCCAGGGCGGCGATCCGGGCGGCGCCGGCCAGGGTCTCGGCGGCACGCAGGCGGGTCACCGCCAGCTCGGTGTCGACCTGGCTCGCCACCGCGAAATCGTCGGCCGCGTCGGGCTCCAGCTCCAGCTCGACGATCACCCGGCCGGAATGGGCGTGGGCGACCGCGTGGTAGACCGCGCCCGGCCGTCCCGGCAGGGTCAGCCGGCGGCGGACGGAGCGGCCGTCGTCGAGGGTGCCGCTGGCCAGCCGCGCCCGGATCGTGTCGGCGAAGCCCCCCGGCAGCACGTCGGCGAGGTGCCGCCCGGACAGCGCCGGCCCCGCGGGATCGACGATCTCGGCGACGTTGGTGGAGAAGGCGACGATCCGCAGGCTCTCGGCGTCCGCCGCGAGCATCACCGCGTTCGGCTGGATCGAGCCGGGGATGTGGATCGGCTCGCGCTCGCACAGGCCCGGATCCACCGGCTCGGCCCGGACCCGGCTATTGATCGCCGCCATCACCGCCTCGCGCGGCTGGCTGCCGCCGAGGCTCTCCATCGGATCGATCGTCAGCCACGTCACCGGCCGGTCGCCGGACATGCGGCCGAACCGCATCCGCACGGCGGCGCGGAGCGGTTGGGGCAGGCGCCCGAACACGTACTCGAAGCGCTCGTCGAGCCGCCCGTTCCGGCTGCCGGCGAGGAACCGGCCGCGGAAGTTCGGGACGTTGGTGCCCGGCATCACATCGCGGAAGAAGTCGCGGCCGAGCACCGCCTCGCGCGAGAGGCCGGACAGGGTGCTGGCGCCCTCGCTGAACACCACGATGGTGCCGACCGGGTCGAGCCCGATCACCCCCTCGTCGAGGCGGTCCAGCGCCTCGGGGGCGAGGTCGTCGAGGTCGATGCCGCTGTCGGCGCGCGTGTCCGGCGGCATCAGGATCGGAACCGGCTCATCACGTTCGGTATGACGGGGGGACCGGCGAAGCGCAATGCTTGTCCTGGGCTGGAATTGACGGGGGTATGCGACCACGCGGCGCGCCGCTCACTCTGCCGAGACCTTGCGTATGATTTCGGACAGAGCAGTCTCGACGCCCTCCTCAACCGTCGGATGATAGATCGGCCGATCCCGCAACGCTTGCGCCGTCAGACCGTCGCGCAGCGCGCCGGACAGGAGATGGGCGAGGTGCTCGACGGCCGGGCCGAACATCTCGCCGCCGAACAGCCGGCCGTCCCGGCCGGCCCAGAGGCGGATGCCGCCGCGGTTCACCCCCTCCACCCGGGCGCGGCCCTGGTCCGAGAAGTCGGCGCTGCCGGTGATCCGGTCGCGCGCGTCCGGGTCGTAGGGGGCGCCGAACGCGGCGGCCTGGGGGTGGGTGAACACCATCGCGAGGCTCGGCCACGGCTCCGGCGCCTGCGTCGACCGGCCCGCGGCCAGCGCCGCCGCGTTGGCCCCGGCGATCCGGCCCTGGCGGCTCGCCTCGTGCAGCACCGGCCGCCAGCCGTCCGCGTCGCCCGCGATCAGGATCGGCGCGTCGGCGCAGACGAGGCTGCGCGCGTCGAAGGCCGGCATCCCGTCCGCGTCGAGCCGCAGGCCCGTGGTCTCCAGGCCGAGGTCGCGGATGTTGGGCGGCCGCCCGGCGGCGGCGAGCACCCGCTCGACCGTCGCGGAACCCGAGGTTGCGCCGGACGCCCCGTCGCAGGTCCAGGACAGACGCACGCCCCCCTCGGCGGCCTCGGCCGCGTCGAGCCGCGCGCCGAGATGCAGGTCCATGGCGTCGGCGAACAGCGCCGCCGCCTGCCCGACGAGGTCGGGCTCGGTGAGCCCGGCGATCGTTCGCCCGGAATCGAGCGCCGTCACCCGCACCCCGAGGCGGGCCAGCGCCTGGGCGAGCTCGATGCCGACCGGACCGAGCCCGAGGACGGCGAGGGAGGCGGGCAGGTTGGGGATCTCGAACAGGGTGTCGGTGGTGAGGACGCGCGCGCCGAGGCCCCGGAGCGGCTCCGGCACGGCCGGGCTCGACCCCGTGGCGATCACCGCCGCGCGGTAGCGGACGATGCAGGCGTCGCCGACCGCGAGGCTCCCGCGATCGCGGAAGCGGGCGTGCCCGGCGATGCGCCGGTCCGCGGGGATCGCGTCCAGGGAGTCGAACACCGCACCGACGAAGCGGTCGCGCTCCGCCCGCAGGCGGGCCAGCACCGCCGGCCCGTCGACCGCGACGCCGGACACGCGCACCCCGAACAGGTCCGCGCCCCGGGCCGCGTGGGCGGCCTCGCCCGCAGCGATCAGCAGCTTCGAGGGCATGCAGCCGACCCGGGCGCAGGTGGTGCCGCCGGGGCCGCGCTCGATCAGCACGGCATGGGCGCCGGCCTCGGCGGCGGCGCGGTACGCGGCGATGCCGGCGGTCCCCGCCCCGATCACCGCCACGTCACACTCGATCTCGCGCATCGCCCCCCCGGCCTCGACCGGGGGCCCAACCGGGAGCAGGGTCGATCGTTCCGGGTGCGCCGATGCGCCTCATCGGGGTTTCCGAAGGGACGCGTCCCTTCGGCGGGTTCTCAGGGCAGAGCCCTGAGGATCGCGGGGCTCCGCCCTTAACCCCGCGAAAGGGCCCGCCCTTCCGAAACCCGGATCAGGCCCGGCCGGGGGCGGTGCCGCCGAGGTGGAACACCCGGTGCGGCACCAGCTCGCCGCGCTCGACGTCGCCCACCGCCACGAGGATGCCGGAGCAGGTGGCGAAGGCCTTGCCCGCCACCGGCGCGTCGCGCCCGCGCAGGATCACCGGCTGGCCGCGCATCAGCCGCAGGCCCATGTCGCGCGAGACCGCGACGCCGGGGATGGCGTCGAGGGCGGTCTCCACCGGGCGCAGGTGCGCCAGAGCCGCCTCGGGGCCGGCCTCGGTGAGGGTCGCGGCCGCGCAGGCCTCGGCCTCGGAGAACGGGCCGACGCGGGTGCGCCGCAGGGCGGAGACGTGGCCGTAGCAGCCGAGCATCCGGCCGAGGTCGCGGGCCAGCGCCCGGACGTAGGTGCCCTTGCCGCACTCGGCCTCGACCACCGTCTCGGCGCCGTCGTGGGCGACGACCGCGAGCCGGTCGATCTGCACCGGGCGCGCCACCAGCTCCACGGTCTCGCCGTCGCGGGCGAGGTCGTAGGCGCGCTCGCCCTGGATCTTGATGGCCGAGTAGCGCGGCGGCACCTGCTCGATGGCGCCGACGAAGGCCGGCAGCGCCGCCTCCACCGCCTCGCGGGTGGGACGGTCGTCGCTGGTGGCCACGGGACGCCCCTCGGCGTCGTCGGTGTCGGTCTCGACGCCCCAGCGCACGGTGAAGCGGTAGGCCTTGCGGCCGTCCATGACGAACGGGACCGTCTTGGTCGCCTCGCCCAGCGCGATCGGCAGGATGCCCGAGGCCAGCGGGTCGAGGGTGCCGGCGTGGCCGGCCTTCTTGGCGTTGAAGGCGCGCTTGATCACCGCGACCGCGTGGGTCGAGGTCATGCCGACGTGCTTGTCGAGGATCACCCAGCCCGAGACGTCGCGGCGCTTCGGCCGGTCCGGGCGGGGCCCGCGCTGGGGCCCCCCGTGCGGACGGCGCCCGTCCGGGGCGCGAGGCTCGGCCTGCGGCCCCGCGGCCGGGCGTTCAGCCTGCGGGTGATCGTCGATGGGAACCGTCATGTCCGATGTGCCCCTGGGGAACCCTGCCCCGTCCCGTCTCTCGTGAACGCCCTCCGCGGACGCGGCCGGCGGCACGGCGCGTGAGGGCTCGGCAATACCGAGGTGCCGGGTCAATGCCCGGCGTCGGAATCCGGTTCTTCCCCGTCCCGGCGCTCGGGCTCGAGGTCGCGCTGCACGCGCTCGTCGCGCAGCAGCCGGTCGATCCGCGCGGCCTCGTCGAAGGTCTCATCGCGGCGGAAGCGCAGCTCGGGGGCGAACTTCAGGTTCACCCGGCGGGCCACCTCCTGGCGGAGCACCCGCCGGTGCCGCTCCAGCGCGGCGATCACCGGTGCCTCGTCCTGGCCGCCGAGCGGCATGACGTAGGCGGTGGCGAGCTTCAGGTCCGGCGACATCCGCACCTCGGGCACGGTCACCACGTGGCTGCCGAGCACCGGGTCCTGGATGTCGCCGCGCTGGAGAACCTCGGCGAGCGCGTGGCGGATGAGTTCGGCCACGCGCTGCTGACGCTGCGAGGGACCGGTGGAGGTCGGTTTCTGAGCCATCGGTTCGGGATTCGGCGTGCCGCCGCGAGTCCGTCGCGCACGTCACCCTGGACATCGAAAAAAGACGGCCGCGGCTTGCCTGCCGCGGCCGCCCTGACCGGACGTACCGTCCGGGGATCAGAGGGTGCGGCGGATCTCCTCGACCCGGTAGCACTCGATCTCGTCGCCGGCGCGCATGTTCTCGAAGTTCTCGAAGGCCATGCCGCATTCCTGGCCGGAGGTGACCTCCTTCGCGTCGTCCTTGACGCGCTTGAGGGTCTTCAGCTTGCCCTCGTGGATCACGACGCTGTCGCGCACGAGGCGGACATGGGCGCCGCGCTCGACGACGCCGTCGGTGACCCGGCAGCCCGCGACCTTGCCGACCTTCGACACCTCGAAGACCTGAAGGATCGTGGCCTCGCCCAGACGCTCCTCGCGGAGCGTCGGCGGCAGCATCCCCGACAGCGTGGCTTTGATGTCGTCCACGAGGTCGTAGATGATGTTGTAGTACCGGATATCGACGCCGGCCCGCTCGGCGGCCTCGCGGGCCTCCTTGTGGGCGCGCACGTTGAAGCCGATCACCACCGCCTTCGAAGCCTGCGCCAGGGTGATGTCCGACTCGGTGATGCCGCCGACCCCCGAGAGCAGGATGCGGGCCCCGACCTCGTCGTTGCCGAGCTTCTCCAGCGCGCCGGTGATCGCCTCGACCGAGCCCTGCACGTCGCCCTTGATGAGGACGGGCAGCTCCTTGCGGCTCGACCCCTCCTTCATCTCGCGCATCATGTCGACGAGCGAGCGGTTGGCGCCGCCGCTGCGGGCGGCCGCGCGCTCGCGCTTGATGCGGGCGCGGTACTCGGTGACCTCGCGGGCGCGCGCCTCGCTCGGCACCACGATGACGCGGTCGCCCGCGTCCGGCGTGCCGTTGAAGCCCAGCACCTCCACCGGCACCGACGGGCCGGCGTACTGCACGTTCTCGCCGAGATCGTCGATGAGCGCGCGGACCTTGCCCCACTCGGCGCCCGCCACGACGATGTCGCCGGTGAACAGGGTGCCGCGCTGGACGAGCACGGTCGCCACCGGGCCGCGGCCGCGGTCGAGCTGCGCCTCGATGACCGTGCCCTCGCCGTCGCGCTTCTCGTTGGCGCGCAGGTTCATGATCTCTGCCTGGAGCTGGAGGCCCTCGAGCAGGTCGGACAGGCCGTCGCCGGTCTTGGCCGAGACCTCGAATTCCAGGGTCTCGCCGCCCATCGACTCGACCTGGATGTCGTGCTGGAGCAGCTCGGTGCGGACCCGCTGCGGGTTCGCGTCGGCCTTGTCGATCTTGTTGATGGCGATGATCATCGGCACGCCCGCGGCCTTGGCGTGCTGAATCGCCTCCACCGTCTGGGGCATGACGCCGTCGTCGGCCGCCACCACGATCACGACGATGTCCGTCACCTTGGCGCCGCGGGCGCGCATGGAGGTGAAGGCCGCGTGGCCGGGGGTGTCGATGAAGGTGACCATGTCGCCCGACGGCGCCGCCACCTGATAGGCGCCGATGTGCTGGGTGATGCCGCCGGCCTCGTCGTCGGCGACGTTGGCCTTGCGGATCGCGTCGAGCAGCGAGGTCTTGCCGTGGTCGACGTGGCCCATGATCGTCACGACCGGCGGACGCGGATCGAGATCCTCCTCCAGATCCGGCTCGTCGGAGGACAGGCCCTCCTCCACGTCGGACGCGGCAACCCGGCGCACGGTGTGGCCGAGCTCCTCGGCGATGAGCTGGGCGGTGTCGGAGTCGATCACGTCGGTGATCTTGTGGATCTGGCCCTGCTTCATCAGCAGGCGGATCACGTCGACCGCCCGCTCCGACATGCGGTTGGCGAGTTCCTGGATGGTGATGCTCTCGGGGATCGTCACGTCGCGGGCGATCTTCTCCTTCTGCTCCGTCTGCCGGTGGCCGCTCATGCGCTGCTGGCGGCGCCGGAACGAGGCGACGGAGCGGGTGCGCTCATCCTCGCCGGAGGTGGCGGTGGCGATGGTCAGCCGGCCGCGGTTGCGGTCGCCGCCGGGCGAGCGCGGGGTCTTGGGCGGCGTGATGATCTTGAGCGGCATGCCCGGACGGCGGATCACCCGCTTGGTCTCGGACTCGTCCTCGTTGGTCTGCGCGCCGCGACCGGGGGCGGGCCGAGCGGTCGCGCCGGCAGGCCGGGCGGCGGTGGCCGGGGTCGCGGACTTCTCGGGCTCCGGCGGCGCGGCAGGCCGGGCCATGAAGTTGAGGTCGCGCGGCTTGCGCGTGTCCGCCGTGAGGACCCGGCGCGGCTCGGCCGAGGCCGGGCGCGGGGTGATCGGCGGGCGGGCGCCGGGCGCGGCACCGGCAGGGCGCGCGGCGCCGGGGCGCGCCGGGGCGGCCGGAC
>NZ_JAUYZI010000058.1:5446-29425 GCF_030700245.1 Methylobacterium amylolyticum | reverse complement strand
GGCGCCCTGGTCGTCAACGCCGCCAACCTCCTGCCGGTCGCCTTCAGCCCGGTGGGCCGCCGCGACGACGAGTTCGCCGTCGTCCGCGCAGGCCTGAACTACAAGTTCGGATCCTACTGAGGTCGGTCGCGGCCTCACGGCCGCGCCCCCTCGATCGGAAAAAGCCCGGCCGCGAGGCCGGGCTTTTTTTCGTCTCCAGCCCGCGCGCACGTCGTGATCCGGCGGGTGTCGTGTTGGGAATCGGAAGGGTTCGCAGCGGCGCGATCAGGACGGCGATCTCGTCCGCGCCGTCAGATATCCAGATCGGCACCCTCGGCGAAGGCGGCGCGCTCGCTGATGAAGGCGAAACGGGCCTCGGGCTTGTTGCCCATCAGGCGCTCCACCGTGTCGCCGGTCGATTCCCGGGCCTCGTCGAGGACCGCGACGCGCAGGAGCGTGCGCTTCTTCGGGTCCATCGTCGTCTCCTTGAGCTGGGCCGGCATCATCTCGCCCAGGCCCTTGAACCGGCCGATCTCGACCTTGCCGCCCTTGAACACGGTCTTGACGATCCGCTCGCGGTCGGCGTCGTCGCGGGCGTAGGCGACCTTCGAGCCCTGCTGGAGCCGGTAGAGCGGCGGGATCGCGAGGTAGAGATGGCCGCGGTCGATCAGCCGCGGCATCTGCCGGTAGAAGAAGGTGATGAGCAGCGAGGCGATGTGGGCGCCGTCCACGTCGGCGTCCGTCATGATGATCACCTTCTCATAGCGGAGATCCGCCTCGCGGAAGGCCGCCCCGGTGCCGCAGCCGAGCGCCAGCGTCAGGTCGGAGATGAGCTGGTTGGCGCCGAGCTTGTCGCGGCTCGCCGAGGCCACGTTGAGGATCTTGCCGCGCAACGGCAGGATCGCCTGGGTGGCCCGGTCCCGGGCCTGCTTGGCCGAGCCGCCGGCCGAGTCGCCCTCGACGATGAAGATCTCGGAGCCGCTGGTCCCGGCCGCCGAGCAGTCGGCGAGCTTGCCGGGCAGGCGCAGCTTGCGGGTGGCGCTCTTGCGCGCGACCTCCTTCTCCTGGCGGCGGCGCAGGCGCTCCTCCGCCCGGTCGATCACCCAGTCGAGCAGCTTGTTGGCCTGGGCCGGGGAGGCGGCGAGCCAGTGGTCGAAGGCGTCGCGCACCGCCGTCTCGACGATGCGCTGGGCCTCGACGGTGGCGAGCTTGTCCTTGGTCTGTCCCTGGAACTCCGGCTCGCGGATGAACACCGACAGCATCGAGGCGCAGGTCGCCATCACGTCGTCGGTGGTGACGGCGGTCATCCGCTTGGCCTGGTTCACGCGCTCGGCGTGCTCGCGCAGGGCCCGCAGCAGCGCGACCCGCAGGCCCGCCTCGTGGGTGCCGCCCTCGGGCGTCGGGATCGTGTTGCAGTAGGAGTGCGAGACGCCGTCGTCGGCCGTCATCCAGGCCACCGCCCATTCGAGCGAGCCGTGGCTGCCGGGCTTGGTGACCTTGCCGGAGAAGATCGCGTCGGTGACGAGCTCCTTCCCCTCGATGTCGCGGGCGAGGTAGTCCGAGAGGCCGCCGGGGAAGCGGTGCACAGCTTCCGGAGGCACGTCCTCCAGCCCTTCGAGGAGAGCGGGGGCGCAGCGCCAGCGGATCTCGACGCCGCCGAACAGGTACGCCTTCGAGCGCGCCATCTTGAACAGGCGGCGTGGGTCGAACTTCAGCGAGCCGAAGATCTGCGCGTCGGGGTGGAAGCGCACTCGGGTGCCGCGCCGGTTCTGCACCCGGCCGACCATCTCCAGGGCGCCCTGCGCGTGGCCGCGCGAGAAGGCCTGCCGGTAAAGGGTCTGGTTGCGGGCGACCTCGACCTCCAGCACGTCGGACAGGGCGTTGACCACCGAGATGCCGACGCCGTGCAGGCCGCCGCTCGTCTCGTAGACCTTCGAGTCGAACTTCCCGCCCGCGTGCAGGGTCGTCATGATGACTTCGAGCGCGGACTTGCCCGGGAATTTCGGGTGCGGGTCGATGGGGATGCCGCGGCCGTTGTCGGTGACGACGAGGGCGCCGGATTCTTCGAGCTCCACCTCGATGAAGCTCGCGTGGCCGGCCACCGCCTCGTCCATGGAGTTGTCGATCACCTCGGCGAAGAGGTGGTGCAGCGCCCGCTCGTCGGTGCCGCCGATATACATGCCGGGCCGGCGGCGCACCGGCTCCAGCCCCTCCAGCACCTCGATGTCGGAGGCGGTGTAGCCGGCCTCGGGCTCGGCGGCGGCGAGCGCGGTCACCGAGGCGGTGCCCGCGAGCCGGCGCCGCGCCTCGGGCGCGACCTCCTTCGAGGCCTCTTTCGGGACCCTGGCGCCGGGCCCGAACAGGTCGCGGGCCGGATCGCTCACGCGCCCACTCCTGCGACCGCCGGTCGCCGGGAGGACAGCCGAGGATTCGCGTCTGGGTGCATGCGCCTTCATCCCCGCATCATAGCGGAACAAACAGGAAACATCAAAGCCCCCGCGGGGGGCATTCCGGCGGGTCGTAGCATCGCGGGACCGCCCCCCGCCAGCGCGCGGCCCGGGCGGCGGGCGGCGGCGTCATCGGGACGTTGCAGAGCGGGTGGTTAAGAACCGATGGCGTAGGCGTTCGCTCCGGCCGCACCGGGCCGGGACCGGGCGCACCGGAACCGGCGGGCCGGAACACGCGTTCCGATGGGGATCGAACCTTGGCCGTGATCAGGGAGGCACCGATGACCAGCGCCGCGACGGAGGAGCGCCACAGCGCCCTGATCCGGTTCGAGCACGCCGCGGGCGCCGCCTTCGGCTGCGAGGAAGAGGGCGCGGCGCCGCAGGCCCGGCTCCTCACCGCCCCGGCCACGATCGCGCTGGCGACCTTCGCCACGGCAGTCGCGGCGACGATCACCTACCTCGTCTGACGCCGAACCAAGCGTCTCCGAACCCGCCGACCCGACACGGGCGCGTCGGGTCGAACCGGCCTCGGATCCGGCGGAGTAACCCTTACTCGGCGGCGCTCTTCTTCGCCCGGGCTGCGGGTTTGGCGGCTTTCTTCGGCTTATCGGCGGCCGCCTTCGCCTTGCGGGGCGCGGCCTTCTTGCGCGCACCCGCCTTGCCGGCCCCTTTGCCTCCGCCCGACGCGCGCTTGGCGTTCACCAGCCCGATCGCCTCTTCGAGCGTCAGCGCGTCGGCGCTCATGGATTTCGGCAGCGTGGCGTTCACCTCGCCGTCCGTGACGTAGGGCCCGTAGCGGCCAGCCTTCACCACGAGGTCGCGCCCGGACGTCTCGTCCCGGCCGACGGTGCGGCCCGGATCGCCCGCGGGCCGGCCGCGACCGCCCTGCTCCTTGGCGACGATCAGGTCGATCGCCCGGTTGCCGCCGATCTCCAGAACGTCGTCGTCCTTGCCGAGATTGGCGTAGGTCCGCCCGTGCTGCACGTAGGGGCCGTAGCGGCCGATGCCGGCCAGGATCGGATCGCCGCTCTCGGGGTGGCGGGCGACCTCCCGCGGCAGCGACAGCAGGGCCAGCGCCTTGGCGAGGTCGACCTCCGAGGGGGCGAGCCCCTTCGGCAGCGACGACCGCTTCGGCTTCTCCGCGCCCTTCTCGGGCGACGCTTCGCCGAGTTGCAGGAACGGCCCGAACCGCCCGTCGCGCACCGTCACCGGCAGGCCGGTCGTCGGATCCTGCCCGAGCACCCGCACGCCGGGCTGTCCGCCGTCCGCCGACGAGCCGTCACCGTCGCCCTCCACGCCCGAGGCCGAGAGCTGGCGGGTGTAGGTGCATTCGGGGTAGTTCGAGCAGCCGATGAACGCGCCGAACTTGCCGAGCTTCAGCGAGAGCTGGCCGCCGCCGCAGTTCGGGCAGGCGCGCGGATTCGCGCCGTCGCCCCGGTCCGGGAAGATGTGCGGGCCGAGCAGGCCGTTCAGCGCCTCCAGCACCTCGGCGACGCGCAGTTCCTTGGTCTCGCCGATCGCCGCCGAGAAGTCGCGCCAGAAGTCGCGCAGCACCGCCCGCCAGTCGATCTCGGCGTTCGAGACCCGGTCGAGCTGCTCCTCCAGGCCGGCGGTGAAGTCGTACTCGACGTAGCGCCGGAAGAAGCTCTCCAGGAAGCCGGTCACCAGCCGGCCCTTGTCCTCGGGCTGGAGCCGCTTCTTCTCGATCTTGACGTACTCGCGGTCGCGCAGCGTCTGGAGCACGGCCGCGTAGGTCGACGGGCGGCCGATGCCGAGCTCTTCCATGCGCTTGACGAGGCTCGCCTCGGAGTAGCGTGGCGGCGGCTCGGTGAAGTGCTGCGTGGAGGCGATGCGCTCGCGCCGCAGCGGGTCGCCCGCCTTCATCGGCGGCAGGCGGCGGCTCTCCTCGTCCTCCTCGTCGTCCTTGCCCTCCTGGTAGAGGGCGAGGAACCCGTCGAACTTCACCACCTGTCCCGTGGCGCGCAGCTCGATCCGGCGGCCGCCCGCGGTCGCGGTCACGTCGACCGTGGTGCGCTCCAGCTCGGCGGATTCCATCTGGCTCGCCATGGTGCGGGTCCAGATCAGGTCGTAGAGCCGGGCCTGCTCGGTATCGAGGTGGCGGGTGACCTGCTTGGGCAGGCGGCCCATGTCGGTCGGGCGCACCGCCTCGTGCGCCTCCTGGGCGTTCTTCGCCTTGGCGCTGTACTTGCGTGGGGCACCCGGCACGTAGCGGTCGCCGAACTCCTTGGCGATCACCCGGCGGGCATCGGCCACCGCTTCGGGGGCCATGTCGACGCCGTCGGTCCGCATGTAGGTGATGATGCCGACCGTCTCGCCGCCGACATCGACGCCTTCGTAGAGGCGCTGCGCCACCCGCATCGTCTGCGCGGGCGCCATCCCGAGCTTGCGCGAGGCTTCCTGCTGCAAGGTCGAGGTGGTGAACGGCGGCTGCGGATGACGCTTGGCCGGCTTGGCCTCGACGCTCGCCACCGCGAAGGTCGCCGTCTCGAGGTCGCGCTTGAAGGCCGCGGCCTCCTCGGCGTTGCCGACGTCGAGCCGCTGGATCCGCTTGCCGTCCGCGCCGACGAGGCGCGCCTCGAACACGCCGCCGCCCTCGGTGACGAGGGTCGCGACAATCGTCCAGTACTCGCGCGGCTTGAACGCCTCGATCTCCATCTCGCGCTCGACCACGAGGCGGAGCGCCACGGACTGGACGCGGCCCGCGGAGCGCGCGCCCGGCAGCTTGCGCCACAGCACCGGCGAGAGGTTGAAGCCGACGAGGTAGTCGAGCGCCCGGCGGGCGAGGTAGGCGTCGACCAGCGCCTGGTCGATCTCGCGCGGGCGGCGCATCGCCTGCTCGACGGACGCCTTGGTGATGGCGTTGAAGGTCACCCGCTCCACCGGGATGCCCTTGAGCGCCTTGCGGGCGGTGAGCGCCTCCAGCACGTGCCAGGAGATCGCCTCGCCCTCGCGGTCCGGGTCGGTGGCGAGGATCAGCTTGTCGGCGCCCTTGACCGCCTTGGCGATCTCGCTGACCCGGCTGGAACCCCGGTCCGCCAGCTCCCAGACCATGCGGAAATCCTGGTCCGGATCGACGGAGCCGTCCTTGGCCGGCAGGTCGCGGATGTGCCCGAAGGAGGCGATCACCTCGTAGTCGCGGCCGAGATACTTGTTGATCGTCTTGGCCTTGGCCGGCGACTCGACGACGACGACTTTCATCAAGGAACCTCTGGCCGTCTCCCGGGCCGCAACAGGGCGGATGGATTGTCTTGGGGTGGCGCGGAACGCGCACCCGCCGTCGGCCGGGGCCTCGCGCCGGGCACAAGTGGGTCAGCGGTCGCGGGATGTCAAATGGCGGGCCGCTCGATCCGCGCGGGTCGCGGGTGCGGTGATCACCGCCGACAAGCCGAGCGAAAACACGGATCCGGAACGCGGCTCTATGTCCTGCCGTGCAGTTCGGGCTTCGGCCGCGCCGGTAGGCCGCTCAGCAACCCGTGTTCGGTGAGATACGTCCGGAGGATGAGGTCGACGGCTGCGTCGAGGGCCGGGCGCGACGGCTGTGAGCGGGCCCAGCTCTCGATCGCGCTCCGGATGTCGGGTGATACGGTCTCGAGCGCGGACGATACGCGTGCCGGCACGGCCGGCTGAACGAACTCCAGGCCGAAACGGCAGAGGGCGAACGGGGTCTCGCCGCTCGCGGTCAGATGCAGCGTCACCGGAACGCGCTCACCCCGCGCGAGCCGGTTGAGCACGTCGTGGGCGACACCGAGACTCAACCCGAAATCGCACAGCGCGCGGGCGAGTTCGACGGGCTGCTCGATCGTGCGCTGGGCCAGCAGCACGATCTCAACGGGGATACCGGAAGGGCGGCGGCCTTCGACCGCGGTGCGGCCCAGCTCCCGTCGTTCTCTCAGCTCCTTCAACGACAAGCGCATCGACCTGTGCCTCGATCAGGATCCGGGCTCCGATGGCGTTCAGGCCCTCGCGGCGCAGCGCGCCTTTCCGGAGCCCGCCGACATGGGCCTCACACATGTAGAGCGTGCGGCCCGACCACGCCAACTTGCACAGGATGTCCACCCGCCCGGCCGGGGTGTCGATCTCGATCAGGACCGTATCGCCGACATCGAGTTCGGTGATCGTGACCGTGATGGAATCGGGCAGCCACATCAAGGGCTCACGCTGCGCTTCTCGACGGACTGAACTCCGCGTGCAGAGGCCCCGTCAGGGTCGATCCGGCACATTGCGACCATCGCCAGACGTGATCCGAAACCTGCCGCTACGAGACACCGCATCCGGCCCGACCGATCCCGAAGCCGCGCTCGGAATTATCGGAGCACCATCGAAGATGCGCGAGGATACTGACGGGCGTCGACCGACGGAAGCCTCACATCCCCGCGTACCACTCGTAGCCGCGGTCCTCCCAGTAGCCGCCGCGGCCGTCGCCGGTGCCGGAGAGCGTCGACACCATCTCGACGCGCATCACGTACTTGGCCTGCTTGTAGCCGAGCTGGCGCTCGACGCGCAGGCGCAAGGGGGCTCCGTTCGAGACCGGCAGCGGCTGGCCGTTGAGGTCGTAGGCCAGGATCGTCTGCGGGGCGAAGGCGTCGAACAGGTCGATGCTCTCGTAGTACCGGATCGGCGTGCGCCGGTCCTCGGGCTCGGGCGCCGCATCGCTCCCGCCCCAGTCGTCCTTACCGGACTCCGCGGCACCGGATTTCTCCCCAGCCGGGGGGCCGCCCCAATCGTCGGCCGCGGCGAGCTGGACGTAGGCGTCGCGCACCGCGCCCGGATGCTCGGGGCGCAGCCATGCGCCGTCGCCGCCGCCTTCCAAGCCGCCGCCGGCGTATTCCAGCGTATCGGCGCAGTGGAACACCGCGAACCGAGCCTGCGGCTTCAGACCGGCCCGCTTCAGCAGCTCGGCCAGCGGCACGCCGCTCCACTTGCCAATGCAGCTCCAGCCCTCGACGCAATCGTGCCGGGTGATCTGGGTGCGGGCCGGCAGAGCGCGCAGGTCCGCGAGGCTCAGCGTGAGCGGCGTCTCCACGAGCCCGTCGACCGTCAGCTTGAAATCCGAAAATTTCCGCGCCGCCAGCGCCCTGTAGGCGCGGTCCGGCGGGTCGATCGTGCCGTTCGGCTTGAACCACGGCGAGATCATCGCCTCCGGGAACTCGCGGGCCAGGGTGGACGGCGACATCAGCAGGCGCTGCACGAACAGGGTCGCGTCCTCGCCGGCCTGGAGGGTGCGGCGCCCGGTCTCGGTGCCGGCGAAGCGGTCGCAGCCGCCCAGCAGCGCGGCCCCGGCGAGCGCCGCGCCCCCGGTCAGCAGACGGCGGCGGGGGAGGATCATCGCGGGGCCTTTCCGATGCTGAACCAGCCGGTGATCATCCCGCGCAGGTTGTTGACCACGCCCGAGACCAGCACCAGCACCACGTGCACGATCACGAACAGCACGAGCAGGCCGGCGGCGATGAAGTGGACGGTGCGGGCCGATTGCCGGCCGCCGAACAGGTCGATCAGCCAGGGCCACGCCGCGTCCATGCCCGGCGACATGGCGAGCCCGGCGAGCACCATCGCCGGCAGCAGCACCAGCACCACGGCGAGGTAGGTGAGCTTCTGGATGACGTTGTAGCGCTTCGCCTCCTCGCCCTCGGGGAAGCGCAGCAGGAGGTGCTCCTTCACCGAGCCGCCGAAATCGCGGATCTGGTCGCCGTCGGGGATGAGGCGGCGGCGCAACTGGCCGCTGGCGAGGCCGTAGGCGAGATAGACCGCGCCGTTGAGCACCAGGAACCACGCGAACAGGAAGTGCCAGCGCCGCCCGGTGGCGAGATCCTGGCCGGCCGGCAGGGTCGCCCAGGACGGGAACGCCCGGTCGATCTCGGAGCCCGCCTCCTTCGACAGGCCGAGCCAGCCGGTCGTGTCGAATTTCGTCGCCCCGAGATAGACGACGCCGCGATTGGTCCCGCCGCGGCCCGCCTCGCTGGTGATCGCCAGCGCGGGGTCGTCGAAGGTCGAGACCGCGCCCCAGTACAGGGCCGGGTGGGCGTTGAAGATCTGCAGGCCGCTCATCAGCAGCACCAGCAGCACGGCGGCGTTGATCCAGTGGGCGAGCCGGATCACCAGCGGGTGCCGGTAGATCAGGCGGCGGCCGTCGGGCGCGACGGTCTCGCGGGTGTCGAGGGCGGGGGTCGTGGCGTCCAAGCGTGCGGCCTCGCGACGGGTCCCGGGCCGGGCCGCGGGGCGGCCGGACGCGGCACTCCCGGTGTCGTGTCGATGCGAACTGTCACGCCGAACCGGCGCCCGCGGCGGCGCACGGGGCGCGCACGGCATGGGCTGTACGTGGCGCGGGCGGCGAAAGTTACCAGCGTGACCGAAAACGCCGGGCCGGGGCCGCCGCGCACGCTTGCGGGCCGGGCGGGGCGGACCTACACCCGGCCCCCGAGATGAGCGCCACCACCCCAGCGACCTTCCCGCACCGGCACCTGCTGGGCATCGAGGGTCTGAACCGCATCGAGATCGAGGGCCTGCTCGACGCCGCCGACGCGGCCGTCGACATCTCCCGTCAGGTGGAGAAAAAGCGCACCACCCTGCGCGGGCGCACCCAGATCAACCTGTTCTTCGAGCCCTCGACCCGCACGCAATCGTCGTTCGAGCTCGCCGGCAAGCGGCTCGGCGCCGACGTGATGAACATGTCGGTCGCCGCGTCCTCGGTGAAGAAGGGCGAGACGCTGATCGACACCGCGGCCACGCTGAACGCCATGCGGCCGGACATCATCGTCGTGCGCCACCAGTCGGCCGGCGCGGTGCACCTGCTCGCCCGCAAGGTCGACTGCTCGGTGGTCAACGCCGGCGACGGCGCCCACGAGCACCCGACCCAGGCGCTGCTCGACGCGCTGACCATCCGCCGCAACAAGGGCCGGATCGAGGGCCTTCGGGTGGCGATCTGCGGGGACGTGCTGCACTCGCGGGTGGCGCGCTCGAACATCATCCTGCTCCAGGCGCTCGGCGCCCGGGTGCGGCTCATCGCGCCCTCGACCCTGTTGCCGGCCGGGATCGCGCGCTTCGGCGTCGAGACCTTCACCGACATGCGCGAGGGGCTCGCCGGCTGCGACATCGTGATGATGCTGCGCCTCCAGCGCGAGCGCATGAACGGCTCCTTCGTCCCCTCGGTGAAGGAGTACTTCCGCTATTTCGGGCTCGACGCCGACAAGCTCGCGCTCGCCGCGCCCGACGCTTTGGTGATGCATCCCGGACCGATGAACCGCGGCGTCGAGATCTCCTCGGAGATCGCCGACGGCGCGCAGTCGCTGATCCGCGAGCAGGTCGAGATGGGCGTCGCCGTGCGTATGGCGGTGCTCGACGCCCTGGCCCACCACCTGCCGAACGGCTGACGCGCCCTTCGCGGGTGCAACAAAGCACCGCCGCTCTCACCCCCGCCCGCTTGCCGGCCGGGCGGCGCTGACGCAGTGTCCCCCGCGATTTCGAACCCAGCCGGCCGTCCGGATGCAAGACCCGTCATGAGCGCCTACACCCTCGCCGACCTCGCCCGCCTCGTGGCGAGCCGCGCCGGCACCGACCCCGAGGAATCGTACACCGCCAAGCTCCTGTCGGAGGGCCCGGCCAAGGCCGCCAAGAAGCTCGGCGAGGAGGCGGTGGAAGCGGCGATCTCCGCGGTCCAGGGCGACCGCGAGGGGCTGAAGAACGAGGCGGCGGACGTGCTCTACCACCTCGTGGTCCTGCTCAGGGCCGGCGGCGTCGAGCTGGAGGCGGTGATGGCGGAGCTGGAGCGCCGCACCGCCCAGAGCGGCCTGGCCGAGAAGGCCGCGAGGCGGCACGCGTGAACGCGCCGACCGTCGCCCTCGACGCGTCGGACGGCCTCTCGCCCTACCGCCGCTTCACCCGCGAGGAATGGGCGCATCTGCGCGCCGACGCGCCGCTGACCCTCAAGGCGGAGGATCTGGAGCGCTTGCAATCCCTCAACGACCCGATCTCGGTCGAGGAGGTGGTGGCGATCTACCTGCCGCTGTCGCGGCTGCTGTCGCTCTACGTCGCGGCGACGCAGGGGCTGTTCAAGGCCACCCAGCGCTTCCTGATGGCCGAGCGCGAGCCGAAGGTGCCCTACATCATCGGGCTGGCCGGCTCGGTGGCGGTCGGCAAGTCGACCACCGCCCGCATCCTCGCCGCCCTGCTCGCCCGCTGGCCGAACACCCCGAAGGTCGACCTCGTCACCACCGACGGGTTCCTGTTCCCGAACGCCGAGCTCGCCGCGGGCGGCCTGATGGAGCGCAAGGGTTTTCCGGAGAGCTACGACACGGCGGCGCTGCTGCGCTTCCTCCATGACGTGAAGGCCGGCCAGCGCCGCGTGACGGCGCCGCTCTACTCGCACCTCGTGTACGACCGCGTGCCCGGCGAGGAGCGGGCGGTGGAGAGCCCCGACATCCTGATCGTCGAGGGCCTGAACGTCCTCCAGCCCGCGCGGCTGCCCCGGGACGGCACGGCGATCCCGTTCGTCTCCGACTTCTTCGACTTCTCGATCTACCTCGACGGGCACGAGGACGACCTGCACCGCTGGTACGTGACCCGCTTCATGCGCCTGCGCCAGACCGCCTTCCGCGACCCGCGCTCCTACTTCCGCAAGTACGCGGAGGTGCCCGAGGCCGAGGCGCTGGAGATCGCCGACCGGCTGTGGGGCACGATCAACCTGCCGAACCTGCGCGAGAACATCCTTCCCACGCGCCAGCGGGCGAGCCTGATCCTGACGAAGGGCGCGAGCCACCGGATCGAGAGCGTGGCGCTGCGGCGGCTGTAGCCGTCACGCGAACGGAAATTCCGCCTCCGCCACGTACGGCCCGCCCCCCGTCGACTCCCGCGCCGAGAACACGGTCACCCGGTCGGCGATGAAGGCGAGGGCTGCGAACACCGGCCCCTGCGAGAGGTACATCGCCACCCCCTCCGGGGTCGCCTCGCGCTTCAGCCGGGCGAGCGTCACGTGCGGCGTGAACTTGCGCTTCTCCGGCGCGACGCCCGCCCGGCGGACGAGCCGCTCCTGCTCGGCCTGGAGGTCGGCGAGTTCGGACGTGGGCCGGACCGCGGCGTAGAGCGCCCGCGGCCGGTCGCCGCCGAAGGAGCCGATCCCCTCCAGCGTCACCGTCAGCGGCGCCCGCGGCCGCATCTCCGACAGCAGGTCCAAAAAATCGTCGGCGGTGGGGGCGTCGATGTCGCCGAGGAAGCGCAGAGTGACGTGGTAGTCGGACGGCTCGATCCAGCGGGCGCCGGGCAGGCCGCCGCGATGGGCCTGGAGCGCGGCGGCGATCTCCGGCGGCACCGCGAGGCCGGTGAACAGGCGCGGCATCAGTGCCCTCCCTTGCCGAGACCGTCCAGGAACGTCTCGGTGGTGGGGAGGATGCGGGCGGCGATGGTCTCGACGCCGCGGCTGTTGGGGTGCAGCCCGTCGGCGAGGTGCAGGGCGCGGTCGCCGATGATGCCGTCGAGGAAGAACGGGTAGAGGGTCAGGCCGTAGCGCTTGGCCAGCGCCGGGTAGATCGCGTCGAAGCGCGCCTTGTAGTCCGGACCCATGTTCGGCGCCGACAGCATGCCGGTGAGCAGCACCGGGATGCCCCGGGCCTTCAGCCGCTCGATGATCGCCGCGAGCGCCCCCTCCGTCACCTTCGGGTCGGTGCCGCGCAGCATGTCGTTGGCGCCGAGTTCGAGGATGACGCCGTCGGTCCCGTCCGGCACCGACCAGTCCACCCGGTCGAGGCCGTTGGTCGCGGTCTCGCCGGAGACGCCGGCATTGGCGATCGTCACCGCGCGGCCCTTCGCCCGAAGCATCCGCTCCAGCACGGCGGGGAACGCCGCGGCGGCCGGCAACTGGTAGCCCGCGGTGAGGCTGTCGCCGAGCGCCACGAGCTTGAGGGGATGGGCCGGCTCGGCCAGGGCGGGCATCGGTGAGAGGGTCGGCAAGGTCATCGCGAGCAGGGCCAGGAGGGCGAGGAGGCGTGCGGCAAACGGCGCCCGGGACCGGAAACCGTGGCCGCAGCCATGGCGCGGCCCCAATGCGCCGCCCATATCGCGCTGCACCCTCGAACGGGACGGAAATCGCATGCTGCTCGTCATCGCCCACAGATCGGACGGACCGTGAGCGCGGACAAGGTTTCCGTCGAGCCGGCCATCGCTTTGACCGGCATCGACCTCAGCCTCGGGCGGGGCGCGGCGCGCGTCCACGTGCTGCGCGGGATCTCGCTCAGTGTCGGGCGCGGCGAGGCGGTGGGCCTGGTTGGGCCTTCGGGCTCCGGCAAGTCGACGCTGCTGATGGTCATGGCCGGGCTGGAGCGGCCGGATTCCGGCGGCGTGGTGATCGAGGACACCGACCTCGCCCGCCTCGACGAGGACGCGCTCGCCCGCTTCCGGGGGCGGCGCATCGGCATCGTGTTCCAGGCCTTCCACCTCGTGCCGACGATGACCGCGCTGGAGAACGTCGCCCTGCCGCTGGAGCTGGCCGACCGCGACAACGCCTACGACCGTGCCCGGGCCGAGCTGGAGGCGGTGGGGCTCGGGCACCGGCTGCACCATTACCCGGCGCAGCTCTCGGGCGGCGAGCAGCAGCGCGTCGCCATCGCCCGCGCGGTCGCCCCCGATCCGGCGATCCTGGTGGCCGACGAGCCGACCGGCAACCTCGACGAGGCCACCGGCCGCCAGATCGTCGACCTGCTGTTCCGGCTGAAGCGCGACCGCGGCGCCACGCTCGTCCTCGTCACCCACGACAACGGGCTGGCCCGCCTGTGCGACCGGACCGTGCGCCTGCGCTCGGGCCAGGTCGAGGAGCCGGTGGCGGCGTGACCGGGCGAAGCCTCCTCCGCTCTCCCGCCCCCCATCCATGTCGGGCCTGCCCGACATGGGCACTCTTGCGGATCTCGGGCAGGCCCGAGATCCGTGGGGGAGGGTACGCTGCGCAGCAGAGGGGGAGAGGGGAGCGCCGGTGCCGAATATGGCGCGCGGCATCCGCACCGCGCTCGTGCCGGATACCGGGCTCCCCTCTCCCGACCCTCGCTCGCGCCCAGGGCGCCCTTTGGGCCACCCTCCCCCGCAGAGGGGGGAGGGAGATGCGCGTGGCCGGGATCTGAACACCCATGCACGGCACGATCCCGACCTCCGGCACCCCCCGCCAGCCCAGGCGCGTTCCCCTCGTGCTGCGCCTCGCCCTGCGCGAGCTGCGCGGCGGCCTCTCCGGCTTCGCGGTGTTCCTCGCCTGCATCGCGCTCGGCGTCGCGGCGATCAGCGGCGTCGCCTCGATCTCGCGCTCGCTCTCGGACGGGCTCGGACGGGAAGGCCAGCGCATCCTCGGCGGCGACCTCGCCTACAACCTGATCAACCGCGAGGCGACGGAGGCCGAGCGCGCCGCGCTGACCCGCGAGGGCCGGCTCGACACCGTGGCGCTGCTGCGGGCCATGGCGACGGCGCCCGGCGGCGACGCCGCCCTCGTCGAGCTGAAGGCGGTCGACCCCGCCACCTATCCGGCGGCGGGGGACCTCGTCACCGACCCGGCCGAGCCGCTGGCCAACCTCCTCGCCCCCCGCGACGGCGTGCCCGGCGCGCTGGCCGACCCGGCGCTGCTCACCCGCCTCGACGTGAAGGTCGGCGACCGGATCGCCCTCGCCGGCCACGACGTGCGCTTACGGGGCACGATCCGCACCGAGCCCGACAAGATCGCCGGCGGCATCGGCTTCGGCCCCCGCCTGCTCGTCTCGGACGCGACGCTGCGGGCCACCGGTCTCGTCCAGCCCGGCAGCCTCAACCGCTGGAGCTACCGCCTGATCCTGCCCGCGGGCGCCGACCTCGACGCGGCCCAGGCCCGGATCAAGGCGGCGACGCCGGAGGCCGGGTGGGAGGTCCGCGCCCGCACCAATGCCGACCCGCGCTTCGCCAAGAGCATCGAGCGCTTCACCCAGTTCCTGACGCTCGTCGGGCTCACGGCGCTCATCGTCGGCGGGGTCGGCGTGGCGAACGCCGTGCACGCCTTCGTCGAGCGCAAGCGCCCGTCGATCGCCACGCTGAAGAGCGTCGGCGCCCCGGGCTCGCAGGTGGTCGCCCTCTACCTGACGCAGGTGATGCTGATCGCCGCGCTCGGGACGGCGATCGGCCTCGCGGTCGGTGCGAGCCTGCCCTTCGTCCTCGACGCGCTGTTCTCCGCCGACCTGCCGCTGCCGCTCAACCCGACGCTGGCGCCCGGGGAGCTGGCGCTCGCCGCCGGCTACGGCCTGCTGACCGCCTTCGCCTTCGCGATCACGCCGCTCGGGCGCGCCCACGACGTGCCGGTCTCCGGCCTGTTCCGGGACACGGTCGACCCGGCCCGCGTCAGCCCGCGCCTGCGCTACCGGCTGTGGCTCGTGGCGGCCCTGGCGCTCCTCGTCGCCCTGTCGGTCGTCACCGCCTTCGACCGGCGGGTGGCGCTGATCTTCATCGCGGCGGCCGGCATCGCCTTCGGGCTGCTGCACGGGGTCGCCCTCGGGCTGATGGCGCTCGCCCGCCGCCTGCCGCACCCGCGCCGCCCGGCCCCGCGGATGGCGCTGGCCAACCTCCACCGGCCGGGCGCCCTGACCCCGGCGATCGTGCTCTCGCTCGGCCTCGGGGTGACGCTCCTCGTCACCCTCAGCCTGATTGACGCCAACGTGCGGCGCACGATCTCCGCGAGCCTGCCGGCCCGGGCCCCGAACCTGTTCTTCCTCGACATCCCGTCGCGCGAGGCCGCCCGGTTCCGCGCCTTCCTCGGGGAGGCGGCGCCGACCGGCAAGATCGAGGAGGTGCCGATGATGCGCGGGCGCATCGCCGCCCTGAAAGGGGTGCCGGCGGCCAGGATCCGGCCGCCGGAGGACGCGGCCTGGGTGCTCGACGGCGACCGCGGCATCACCTACGCCGACGCCCTGCCGGAGGGCTCGACCCTCACCGACGGGCGCTGGTGGAATGCGGAGGAGGGGCGCGAGCCGCTCGTCTCCTTCGAGGCGGAGCTCGCCCGGCAGCTCGGCCTGAAGGTCGGCGACGCGATCACCGTCAACGTGCTGGGGCGCGACCTCACGGCGCGGATCTTCAACCTGCGCCGGGTGGAGTGGCGCAACCTCGGCATCAACTTCGTGATGGTGTTCTCCCCCGGCACGTTCCGCGGCGCGCCGCACTCCGACCTCGCGACGCTGACGCTGCCCGGCGGCACCGACGCGGCGGCCGAGAACCGCATCCTGCGCGGTGTGGCCAAGGACTTCCCCGCGGTCAGCGCCGTACGGGTCAAGGACGCGCTCGACGCGGTGGGCGACCTCGTCGGCCGACTGGTCCTGGCGATCCGCGGGGCGAGCGCGGTCGCGGTGCTCGCGAGCCTGTTCGTGCTGGCGGGCGCGATCGCGGCGGGGCACCGGGCGCGGCTCTACGACGCCGTGGTGCTGAAGGTGCTCGGCGCGAGCCGCGCCCGGCTGCTGGCTGCCTACGCCGTCGAGTACGCCGCGCTCGGCCTCGTCACCGCCCTGTTCGGGCTGATCGCCGGCAGCCTCGCCGGCTGGGTGATCGTCGGGAGCGTGATGAAGCTCGACTTCCGGCTGGATCTCTCGGGGGCGCTCGCCGCCGCCGCAGCGGCGGTGCTGTTCGCGGTGCTGCTGGGCTTGGCCGGGACGTGGCGGATCCTCGGCCAGAAGCCGGCGCCGTACCTGCGTCAGTTCTGAGCTGAGGCGGTCGCCGGCCAGTCGAGACGCCGGGCGCCACGGGCTTAACGCTTTTTAATCCCTGGTTTCATGAACAAATTTACAGGCGCTCGGGGCCGAAAAGCGGGGACGTAACCTCGGCTGGGCACTTGTGCGCCGCCGCGCCACGCAACATATTCCCGGTCGAGGCGCCACCCGGCGCCAGAGGTCCTGCGTGGGCCTCGAACCGAACTCCACGCTGAGAGAGCCTCCGCAAGGAAACTCCCATGGCCTTCGAGAACAGTCCCTTCCGGTACGGCGCCCAGCAGCAGCAGCCGGCCGGCTACGCGGGCACCCAGGTCGAGGTCGACCAGGGCCTGCGCACCTTCATGCTCGGCGTCTACAACAACATGATCGTGGGGCTGGGCATTTCCGGCCTCGTGGCGCTCGGGCTCAACATGGCCGCGGTCGCGGCCTACCAGGGCACCCGCCCGGTGCTGAGCCCGTTCGGGCAGATGCTCTACACCAGCCCGCTCAAGTGGGTGCTGATGCTGGCGCCGCTGGCCTTCATCTTCGTGTTCTCCTTCCGGATGGACCGGATGTCGGCGGCCTCGGCCCGCACGATGTTCTTCGCCTTCGCGGCGGTGATGGGCGCCTCGATGTCGACCCTGCTCCTCGTGTTCACGGGGGCGAGCGTCATCCAGGTGTTCTTCATCACGGCGGCGGCCTTCGGCGGCCTGAGCCTGTGGGGCTACACCACCCGGCGCAGCCTGTCGGGCATGGGCTCGTTCCTGATGATGGGCCTGATCGGCATCATCCTCGCCTCGCTGGTGAACATCTTCTTCGCCTCCTCGGCGCTGCAGTTCGCCATCTCGGTGCTCGGCGTGCTGATCTTCGCGGGCCTGACCGCCTACGACACGCAGAAGCTCAAGGAGATGTACCTCTACGGCGGCTTCGACGGTGAGATGGCGGCCAAGATGTCGGTCAACGGCGCCCTGACGCTGTACCTCGACTTCATCAACATGTTCCAGTTCCTGCTGACCCTGATCGGCGACCGCCGCTAAGCGCAGCGACCGGGACGGACCTGAGGAGCCCCGGCGGGAGACCGCCGGGGTTCTTTTTTGGCACCTTCGCGCGCTATCGTGCGGGGATGTCGCGCTACACCGGCCTCTCCGCCTTCCCGATCACCCCGTGCGATCCCGACGGCCGGGTCGACGCCGAAGCCCTCCGCGGGCTGCTGACGCCGCTCGTCGAGGCGGGGGTCGATTCGATCGGGCTGCTCGGCAGCACCGGCACCTACGCCTACCTCGCCCCCGACGAGCGGCGACGCGCGGTGGAGATCGCCGCCGCGCTCGTCGGCGGGCGGGTGCCGCTCCTCGTCGGCGTCGGGGCGCTGCGCACCGACGCGGCCGTGGCCCTGGCTCGGGAGGCCCGGGCGGCGGGCGCCGAGGCCGGCCTGCTCGCCCCGGTCTCGTACACGCCGCTGACCGAGGACGAGGTGGTCGCGCATTTCGCGGCGGTGGCCGACGGGAGCGGCCTGCCGCTCGTCGTCTACGACAATCCGGGGACCACGCATTTCCGGTTCACCCCGGCCCTGCTCGGCCGGCTCGCGCGGCTGCCCGGCATCGTCGCCGCCAAGTGCCCGGCCCCGGAACCGTCCGGGGCCGCGGAGACGGTCGCGGCCCTGCGCGCGGCCGTGCCGGACGGGTTCCCGGTCGGCTTCAGCGGCGACTGGAACGTCACTGCGGCGCTGCTCGTGGGCGGGGACGGCTGGTACTCCGTCGCGGCCGGGCTGTTCCCGCGAACCTGCCGCGCGATCACCCGCGCCGCGCAGGCCGGCGACGCCGACCGGGCGCGGGCGCTCGACGGCGCGCTGGCCCCGCTCTGGGACCTGTTCCGGGCCCATTCGAGCCTGCGGGTGATGTACGCGCTGGCGGCCGCCCGCGGGATCGCGGCCACGCCGCCGCGCCCGATCCTGCCTCTGCCCGAGGCGGTACAGGCGCAGATCGTCGCGACGGTGCGGCGGCTCGATCTGGCCTGAGCCTCACACCGCCCGCGGCGGCGGCTCCAGCACGGCGAGCACCCGGGCGAGGTCGGTGCCCCGCTTCATCACCAGGCCGCCCGCGGCGATCACCGCGTAGGCGCCCTGGCGGCGGGCGAGCTTCGGGTCCTTCTCGATCCGGTAGAGCGGCATCTCGGAGGTCCGCCGGTAGATCGAGAACACCGCCTTGTCCCGGCGGAAATCGAGGGCGTAGTCGCGCCACTCGCCCTCGGCGACCCGCCGTCCGTAGAGGTTGAAGATGACCCGCAACTCGTCCCGGTTGAAGGCGACCTGCGGAGGAGCGGTTCGGGCGGGGAAGGGGATGACGTGACCCGCCGCGTCGTCGGGCTGCGGCCCGGCGCTCGTCCTCTCGCTCATCGTCACTCCGTGGCGCGCTTCGTTAGCCGGGATGATGGTCCCCGCCGCCCCGGGCCGCAAGGGGCCGCGGCGCCCCGCGCGCCCGTTGCGGACCGGACACACCCAAGCGACAAAAAACACGGTTTCGCCCGATTCAGGCCTTTTCCGGGCCGCGTTGCCGGCCGACAACAGCGATCGAACCTCGCCGGATCACGCCCGGCCGGCGGCCGAAACCCGAGCTCCCCAGCCCTCGGCCGCCGGTTCGGATCACGGAGATCCGGCACTCCGAGGTTTCGAGACCCAAGGGACTTGAGGCCGCCCACCCGGGCGGCCTCTTTTTGTTTTTGCGGTGTCCCGGGCGATGCGGCTATGGCCTCACGGGCCATGCCCACGGCCCAGCACGCGCGCCCGCCCGTCTTCGACGCCGCCTTCACGGAGGCGCTCGACACGCTGTTCGCGTGGCGCCGCGACGTGCGCCGCTTCCGGACCGACCCGGTGGACGAGTCCGCCCTGCGTGCCTGCCTCGCCGCCGCCCATCGCGCCCCGTCGGTCGGCAACAGTCGGCCGTGGCGGTTCGTGCGGGTCTCGGACCCCGGGCGCCGGGCCGCCGTCGCGGACAGCTTCGGCCGGTGCAACGAGGCCGCGGCCGGCACCTACGAGGCGGCGCGCGCCGCGCAGTACCGGGCGCTCAAGCTCGCCGGGCTGCGGGAGGCGCCGGTCCACCTCGCCGCCTTCTGCGACGCGGCCACCGGGACCGGCCTCGGCCTCGGCCGCGCGACCATGCCGGAAACTCTGGCCTACTCGGTGGTCGGCGCGGTGCAGTGCCTGTGGCTCGCCGCCCGCGCCCGGGGGCTCGGGGTCGGCTGGGTGTCGATCCTGGAGCCGGAGGCAGTGGCCGGGATCCTGGCCGTGCCGCCCGCGTGGCGCCTCGTCGCCTATCTCTGCCTCGGCTGGCCGCAGGAGGAGCACGCCGATCCGGAGCTGGAGCGCCACGGCTGGCAGCCCGAGGACCCCCGCGGCGCCGAGCTGCTCGAGCGCTGATTTTTTTCGACTCTTCGTCCCCCGGTCCGGGCGTCCGCGGTGATTCCGGGTGCGGACTGCGCAGAGCTTACCGCGAAACACAGCATTCGCCGGGCCGGTTCACGCTGCTCCTTTACCCTCGTCCGCGCTTTCCGTGGTTCGTCCCGGATCAACCATAGCTTTCCCTGGAACGCCGCCGCCGATCCGGGGATTACTGGCCCGCATACGCTCACGCTTGCGGGGATGGCCGGGATGTCGCGTCGGATATCGGTGGTGTCGGGGGTCGTCGGTGTGCTGCTGGCGGGGCTCGCGGGGGCGGCGCAGGCGCGCGAGGTGGTGCCCTACGCCGCCGGGGCGTCGCCGGGCACGATCGTGATCAGCGCCTCGGAGCGCCGCCTCTACCTCGTCAACGGCGACGGCACGGCGATCCGCTACCCCGTGGCGGTCGGCAAGCCCGGCAAGCAGTGGTTCGGCACCGCGGTGATCGACGGCAAGTACGTCGCCCCCGCGTGGTCGCCGCCGTGGGAGGTGAAGCGCGACAACCCGCGGCTGCCGAACCTCATCGCCGGCGGCTCGCCGCACAACCCGATGGGCGCGGCGGCGATGACGCTGGCCGGCGGCCAGTACGCGATCCACGGCACCAACCGGCCGAGCTCGATCGGCACCTGGGCGTCCTACGGTTGCATCCGGATGTACAACCAGGACGTGGTCGATCTTTACGGCCGCGTCGGCGTCGGCACGCCGGTCTACATGACGCGCTGAGCGGGGCCGGGGCGCGTGCGGGCAGCCCGGCCCGCGCCCCGATCCACCCTCAGGATCCGCTCTCACTTGGCCGGCGGCGCGGTCGCCTCCACCGAGGTGAACGTCTCCAGGATGCGGTAGGTGTGCTCCACCCCCGCCGGGACGAGGTAGGAATCGCCGGGCGCCAGCGCCACGGTCTCGCCGCCCAGGACCAGCTCGGCCCGGCCGCTGATGACGTAGCCCACCGTCTCGTGCGGCGAGGTCGTCATCGGCTTGTCGGCGTTCGGCTCCTCCGCCCGCCACATCCGCATGCCGAGCCGCTCGCCCGCGGCCAGACCGATCTCCCCGTGCGGCCCCGCCGCCGCCGTGTGGGCCGATACCTTCGTCGCCATCTGGAACCCCTCCTGCCGTAGCCCGGGCCAACGGGCGCCGCGGCCCGGCGTTCCGGCCCCGGCCGCGACGCCGCACCGCTGCCGCGCGGGTACCGGCACGGAAGCGGGCCGCCGGCCGACTTGACGGAGGTCGCTTGACGGAAGTCGTATGACGCCGAAAGATGGCCCGCCATACAGTCGTAGACGCGACCGGCACAGGTCCCGAGTCCCCGAGACGGGCCGGTGATCTTTCGCATCAGGTTGCGTCTTCCAACAAAATACAATCGGGAGGACGCGCCATGGACATCAAGCGTGCGATCGACAGGATACCGGGCGGCCTGATGCTGGTGCCGCTCCTGCTCGGAGCCCTGTGCAAGACCTTCGTGCCGGGCGCGCCGCTGTACTTCAAGGGCTTCACGCAGGGCATCATGACCGGCGTGATCCCGATCCTCGCGGTGTGGTTCTTCTGCATGGGCGCCTCGGTGTCGCTGCGGGCGACCGGGACCGTGCTGCGCAAATCCGGCACGCTGGTCCTCACCAAGCTGATCGCAGCCTGGGTGATCGTGCTCGTCGCCTCGCTGTTCATCCCGGCGGAGGGGATCCAGACCGGCTTCTTCGCCGGCCTGTCGATCCTGGCGGTGGTCTGCGCGATGGATATGACCAACGGCGGCCTCTACGCCTCGTTGATGCAGACCTACGGCAGCCGCGAGGAGGCCGGGGCCTTCATCCTCACCTCGATCGAGTCCGGGCCGCTGATGAGCATGATCATCCTCGGCGCCTCGGGGGCGGCGCATTTCGAGCCGCAGATCTTCGTCGGCGCGGTGCTGCCGTTCCTCGTGGGCTTCGCGCTGGGCAACCTCGACCCGAAGCTGCGGGCGTTCTTCGCCCCCGGCGGCCAGTTGATGATCCCGTTCTTCGCCTTCGCGCTGGGCAACACGGTCGATCTCAACAACCTGCTCTCGCCGCTGGCGGGGCTCGGCGTGGTCCTCGCGCTGGCGGTGATCGTGCTGACCGGCATCCCGCTGATCCTGGCCGACAAGTACATCGGCGGCGGCACCGGCACGGCGGGGCTGGCCGCCTCGTCCACCGCGGGCGCGGCGGCGGCCAATCCCCTGGCCATCGCGGCCGTGGCGCCGCAATTCGCCCCGGCCGCGCCGACCGCGACCGTGCTCGTGACGATCTGCATCATCGTCACCTCGATCCTCGTGCCGATCCTCACCGGGCTCTGGTACCGGCGCTTCGGGGAGGGGGTCGCGGAGACCGACCGGACGGACGAGCCGCACTACGCGCACCCTGTGCCCGTCGATTAGTGCGCTCTCCGCCGAGGTGGATGCCGGTCCGGCGAGAGGGACCGCGCGTCAGGACAGAGGCTTGGAGCCGTTCGCGATCGCGTTGCCCACAGGATACGACGCGGCGAGCCGAGGGATATATCCGACCCTCCACCTCATCCTGAGGTGCCCGCGAGAGCGGGCCTCGAAGGAGGGCTCCAGGGATCGCGCGGCCGGCTGGAGGGCTCCTTCGAGGCCTCCGCTGCGCTCCAGCGCCTCAGGATGAGGGGGGCTGGGATCGGCCGACGCAAAGACCGGCGCGGCACGATGCCGAGCCGGGGCGTGCTCAGAAATCGACGGCGAGCCCCTTCACCTCCCAATCGTCGTAGCGCACCGGCTCCAGCCCGCCCCGGCCCTGGTGCTCCGGGTTCGCCCGGATCGCCGCGGCGCGGTCGTCGATCGCCTTGCGCCGCTCGGCCGCCTCGGCGAGCGCCCGCTCGGCGGCCGGGCTGAGGGTGCGCGCGGGCGGCTGCGGCGCCTGCGCAGGGGTGTCCTGTCCGGTCCTGTCTTGCATCGGGCTCGCTCGGGTGGGAGGGCGTGCGCTGGGGCTGGAAGATTCAGGACTCAAGTGGCACCGCGAGGCAGGGTCCGCAACGCTGCGGAGGGGATCGAGGCGGAGAGCGCCGGGCTCGGCGCCCGGCGGGCGGCGGCGCGGGCGGTGGCCGAGCTGATCGGCGGCGCGCGCCCGCCCGCCCTCGACGAGGCGCTGGCCCAGGCGGTCCGGGCGGAGCGGCTGGCGCCCGCCGACGCGGCGCTGGCCCGGGCGATCGCCACCGCGACGTTCCGGCGCCTCGGCCTGATCCGCCGCACCCTCGACGCCCGCCTCGCCAAGGGCCTGCCCGCCGACAAGCCGCGGCTGGTCGCGCTGCTCGCCACCGCCACCGCCCAGATCCTCGACCTCGCGGTGCCCGACCACGCCGCCGTCGACCTCGCCGTGCGGCTCGCCAAGGCGGATCCGCGCACCGCCCACATGGCCGGCGTCGCCAACGCCGTGCTGCGCCGGATCGCCCGGGAGCGCGATGCGATCCTGGCCGGGGCAGATCCCCTCGCCGACAACGCCCCGGACTGGCTCGGGCGACGCTGGGTCGCCGCCTACGGGGCGGAGCGGGCGGACGCGATCGCCCGGGCCCACCTCGCCGGCGCGACGATCGACCTGACGCCGCGCGACGACGCGGACGCCTGGGCCGACCGCCTCGGCGCGACCCGCC
Organism: Methylobacterium amylolyticum; assembly: GCF_030700245.1. Lineage (GTDB taxonomy): Bacteria > Pseudomonadota > Alphaproteobacteria > Rhizobiales > Beijerinckiaceae > Methylobacterium. The sequence goes on along the minus strand of NZ_JAUYZI010000058.1, from coordinate 6,275 downwards.
TGCCGACCGGCTCGCTCCGCCTGCCCGAGGGCGGTCCGCCGATCCCGGAGCTGCCGGGATTCGCCGAGGGCGCGTGGTGGGTGCAGGACGCCGCCGCCGCGCTCCCCGCCCGGCTGCTGGACGTTCGGCCGGGCGAGCGCGTGCTCGACCTCTGCGCCGCGCCGGGCGGCAAGACCCTGCAGCTCGCGAGCCGCGGCGCCCGGGTCACGGCGCTCGACCGCTCCGCCCCGCGCCTCGAACGCCTGCGCGAGAATGTTTCGAGACTTCGCCTCGCGGTCGACATCACGGTGGCGGATGCCCTGGCCTTCGAGTCCGAGGACAGCGACGCGGTGCTGCTCGACGCGCCGTGCTCGGCCACCGGCACGCTCCGCCGCCACCCGGACGCCGCCTGGATCAAGACGGAGGCCGACATCGCCCGGCTCGTCGACCTCCAGGCGCGCCTGGTCGACCGGGCGGCGGAGCTGGTGCGGCCGGGCGGGCGCCTCGTCTACTGCACCTGCTCGCTGGAGCCGGAGGAGGGGGAGGCGCAGGTGGCCGCCTTCCTCGCCCGGAACGCGCGGTTCGAGCGCGTGCCGGTGCGGCCCGACGAGGTCGGCGGCCTGACCGAGCTGATCGACGGCAACGGCGACCTGCGCACCCTGCCGTGCCACCTGCCCGAGGTGGCTGGCACCCGCGGCGGCCTCGACGGGTTCTTCGCCAGCCGGCTGCGGCGGACGGCGTGAGCGTTCCATCCCGTCCGAAATCGGTCTAGAGCCGTGCCCGGTCGCGTTGCGATCGGGCACGGCTCCACGGAATTGTGTAGTGACGCGCTCTCGCGCCCCGCCCGCGT
>NZ_JAUYZI010000058.1:0-5436 GCF_030700245.1 Methylobacterium amylolyticum | reverse complement strand
GGTTCCCCCCCGCTCGTACTGGGGGCTGGGGCGGGGCCGGGGGGGGGGGCCCCCCCCCACGGCTCCACGGAATTGTTTCGACGCGCTCTCTCGCGCCGAGCCGGCGTCCACCTCGGCGGAGAGCGCTCTAGACGGCCGCCTCCCGCGCCTCGGCGCGGGCGCATCCCTGAACCGCTTACCTGCCGCGTATGCAGGACTGAGCCCGGAGAGTCTCGAGACATGCCGATCCTCACGTTCCCCGACGGCAACACGCGCGAGATCGCCGTCGGCGCCACCGGCCGCGCCGTGGTCGAGGGCATCGCCAAGTCCCTGGCCAAGCGCACCGTGGCGATGGCGCTCGACGGTGTCGTCCACGACCTCGACGACGGCATCACCCGCGACGCCAGCGTCGAGTTCCTGAACCGCGACGACCCGCGCAGCCTGGAGCTGATCCGCCACGACTGCGCCCACGTGCTCGCGGAGGCCGTCCAGTCCCTGTGGCCCGAGACCCAGGTGACGATCGGCCCGGTCATCGAGAACGGCTTCTACTACGACTTCTTCCGCGAGACGCCGTTCACGCCGGAGGATTTTCCGGCGATCGAGGCGCGGATGCGCCAGATCATCGCCCGCGACCAGCCCTTCACCAAGGAGGTGTGGAAGCGCGAGGACGTGCGCGCCCTGTTCGCGGGCAAGCAAGAGCTGTTCAAGGTCGAGCTGGTCGACGCGATCCCGCCGGGCGAGGACCTGAAGATCTACCGGCAGGGCGAGTGGTTCGACCTGTGCCGCGGCCCGCACATGACCTCGACCGGCAAGGTCGGCCCGGCCTTCAAGCTGATGAAGGTCGCGGGCGCCTACTGGCGCGGCGATTCCACCAAGCCGATGCTGACCCGCATCTACGGCACGGCCTGGGCGTCGCAGACCGACCTCGACGCCTACCTGCACCGGCTGGCCGAGGCCGAGCGGCGCGACCACCGGCGGCTCGGCCGGGAGATGGACCTGTTCCACTTCCAGGAGGAGGGGCCGGGCGTCGTCTTCTGGCACGCCAAGGGCTGGACGATCTTCCAGGAGCTGATCGCCTACATGCGCCGCCGCCTCAAGGGCGACTACGCCGAGGTGAACGCGCCACAGATCCTCGACAAGGGCCTGTGGGAGACCTCCGGCCACTGGAGCTGGTATCGCGAGAACATGTTCGCGGCGCAGAGCGCCGGCGACGAGGCCGAGGACAAGCGCTGGTTCGCCCTCAAGCCGATGAACTGCCCGGGCCACGTGCAGATCTTCAAGCACGGGCTGAAATCCTACCGCGACCTGCCGCTGCGCATGGCCGAGTTCGGCGTCGTCCACCGCTACGAGCCGTCCGGCGCCATGCACGGGCTGATGCGGGTGCGCGGCTTCACCCAGGACGACGCGCACATCTTCTGCACCGAGGACCAGCTCGCCGACGAGTGCCTGAAGATCAACGACCTGATCCTCTCGACCTACGCCGATTTCGGCTTCGACGAGATCGTGGTGAAGCTCTCCACGCGCCCCGAGAAGCGCGTCGGCTCGGACGCCCTGTGGGACCACGCGGAAGCGGTGATGACCCGGGTGCTCGCGCAGATCGAGGAGCAGTCGGGCGGGCGGATCCGGACCGCGGTCAACCCGGGGGAGGGGGCCTTCTACGGCCCGAAATTCGAGTACGTGCTGCGCGACGCGATCGGCCGCGACTGGCAGTGCGGCACGACACAGGTGGACTTCAACCTGCCCGAGCGGTTCGGCGCCTTCTACGTCGACGCCGACGGCCAGAAGAAGCCGCCGGTGATGGTCCACCGCGCCATCTGCGGCTCGATGGAGCGGTTCACCGGCATCCTGATCGAGCACTTCGCCGGGCACTTCCCGCTCTGGCTCGCGCCGGTGCAGGTGGTGGTGGCCACGATCACCGGCGAGGCCGACCCTTACGCCGAGCGGGTGGTCCGGGCGCTGGAGCGGGCGGGATTGCGGGTCGAGGCCGACCTGAGAAACGAAAAAATCAACTACAAGGTCCGCGAGCATTCCCTGGCCAAGGTCCCGGTGCTGCTGGCGCTCGGCAAGCGCGAGGCGGAGGAGGGCACGGTCTCGATCCGCAGGCTCGGCAGCCAGCAGACCCGCACCCTGCCGCTCGCCGAGGCGGTGGCGGCCTTCGTCGAGGAGGCGAACGCGCCGGACCGGCGCCGCGCCGACGCGGTGGCCGAGACTGTGCCCACGAGCGACGCGGTGCTCGACGGGCACCACGGCGTGCTCCCGACGCCCTGAGACGTTCCGCGGGAAATCCGCTCGGGCGGTTGAGATCGGCGCGGCTCTCGCCGATGCTGGGCTCAGGGCGTTCGCGTCGACGTGCCGACACGGGACGCGGCGGCAGGCCGTCAAAGCGAGAGGAGTCCGGGTTGGGCGGCCCTTCGTCACTCTCCGCACCGCGTGAACCGCATCCCGTTCTCCCTCCCCCCTCTGCGGGGGAGGGTGGCCAAGAAGGCGCCCCTCGCGTGAGGCCGGGTCGGGAGAGGGGAGCGCCGCATCCGGAGAGGTCGCGTCGCGTGCCCCATCTTCCAGTGTCGCGCTGCCCCTCTCCCCCCCTGCTGCGCAGGGTACCCTCCCCCGCGGAGGGGGGAGGGAGTGCGCGTCCGCATCCAGATTTTCCCGACGATCGAACGATGCGCCATTGGTCTCGGTCCGCCCCGGCCCTCCTCGCCCGACTGATGCTCGCCGCCCTGGTCGGCCTCGCGCTCGCCGGCACGGCCCGGGCCGGGGGGCGGGTCGCCCTGGTGATCGGGATCGGCGCCTACCAGAACGCGCCGGCACTCGACGGCCCGGTCGCCGACGCCCGGGCGATGGCCACCGCCCTGACCCGCCTCGGCTTCGATGTGATGGAGGGCTACGACCTGCGGCTCGACGCGCTGCGGGCGCTGGTCGGCGCCTACGCGGCCCGGCTCGACGGCGCGGGGGTCGGGCTGCTGTACTACGCGGGCCACGGGATCGCGGTGGCGGGCGAGAACTACCTGCTGCCCACCGACGCGGTGCTGCGCAACGAGGCCGACCTCGGCTTCCGCGCGGTGAGCCTCGCGCAGGTGCTGCGGCCGATGCAGCGCGCGGACCGGACCAGCATCGCGTTCCTCGACGCCGCCCGCCCGAACCCGCTGGCCGCCGACCTCCTCCGCCTCGGCCGGATCCGGCCGGGGGCGGTGGCGACCGGCCTCGCCGCCGTCGCGGTGGAGGGGACGCCGCGCACCCTCGTCGGCCTCTCCGCCGAGCCCGGCCGCACGGCCCCCGCCGCGCCGCCCGGCCGCACCGGCCCGTACACGGCGGCGCTGGTGGCGCAGGTCGGCGCGCCGGGCCTGCCCCTCGACGCGGCCGTGGAGCGGGCGGGGGCGGCGGTGGCCCGGGCGACCGACGGGGCGCAGCGCCCTTGGTTCGCCACCTCGATCCCGGCCGCCTTCTCCCTCGATCCGGCGGCGCCGGTCGCGGCCGCCGCCCCGCCCGCACCGGCGCCCGCGATCCGGTCCGCGCCGGCGCCCGCGGTCCCAGCGATCCGGCCCGCGCCGGCCGCCGTTCCTCCGCCGCCGCCCGAGCCGGTCGCGGCGGCCGAGCCCGAGCTGAAGCTGTCCCACAAGGAGCGGGTCGAGGCGCAACTGCGCCTGAAGGCGGTCGGCTTCGATCCGGGCGGGGCGTCCGGCGCGTTCGGGCCGGGGACGCACAAGGCGGTCGGCGACTGGCAGGGCAGCCGCGGCCTGCCGCGCACCGGAATCCTCGACGCGGCGCAGCGGGCGGCCCTGTGGGAGCAGAGCGAGTCCGGCTACCGCAAGCTGCTCGCCGCCCGGGCTGCCGCCGTGAAGGCCAAGGCCGCCGCCGCGCAGAAGGCCGGCGAGGCGCCGCCGGAGGGCGCGGCCCCGCGGGAGGGCGGCGCGGCGCCCGAGGGGGGCGGCTTCCTGGACAACCTCCTGAAGGCGGTGCGCCGGTAGACCGCTTCGCCTGCGGCTCGCGATGGGGCTCAGCCGGTCTTGGCCAGCACCTCGACGTCGCGGTCGAGGCCGCTCTCGACCTTGAACTCGCGGGTGTAGACCTGCCCGTCGTGGCGGGCGATCAGCACGTAGTCGCCCTCGGCCAGCGTCACCTGCGGGAAGGCGCCGATCGCCTCGCGGATCGTGTCGCCGCCGGGCGTCAGCACCGAGAAGGCGGTGCCGGCGAACGCCTCGGCGCCGGGATTGGCCACGAGCTTGAGGGTCACGGTGGCGGCGCGGTGGTTGAGCGTCGCGTCGGTGACCTTGCCGTTCTCGACCCGGAGGTCGGCGCGCTGGATCGCGTTCGATTCCCCGTAGGTCGAGACCACGTGGTAGGTGCCCTCGGGCAGGCGCAGCAGCTCCCCGGTCTTGATGCCGGCGCGCACCAGCCGGCCCTCCGAGTTGGTCCCCACCGGCACGAACACCGAGAAGGTCACCTGCCCGGGCGGGATCTTGACGTCGCCGACCGCCCCCGAGAGCCGCAGCGCGCCGGCCGCCACCCGCAGGGTGTCGGTCACGGGGTGGTCGGCCATGACGATGCGCTTGGAGGCGCTGGCGAAGCCGTAGGTGACGGTGGCGACGTAGGTGCCCGCGGGCAGCGAGAACCGCGGCTCCGCGTCGGCGGAACGGGCGACGATCGCCGGCCGGCCGCCGTCGCCCCGGTCCTCGTAGATCCGCCACGCCAGCCCCTGGCGCAGGGCCACGCCGGGGCCGGACAGCACCGCGGAGAGCGCGAGCGGCACCTCGGGCTGCGGCAGCGCGGGCGGCAGGGACGGGCTGGTGATCGAGGGTGAAGGCAGGGGGCCGCCGATGGGGCCGCCGACGGGATCGCCGACGCGGTTCTGGAACAGGCCCTGCTGCGCCGCCGCGGCGGCGGGCAGCAGCATCAGCAGCGTCGCGGCGAGCCCGAACCGCATCCCCGAAGTCATCCTTCCGCCCGCCGGAGCCGAGAGGCGTCCCCGTCCGCCGCCTCTCTGCGACCGGACCGTGGCGGCGGCAAGGCGGGCCGGCGCGACGGGCCGGGGCGGGCCGCCCGTCACAGCCTCTCCGACCCGCTCTTCCCACCAGCCCCCTCATAGCGTTTCCGTCCGAACCACGCGGGGATCCGGGCCCACGCCGTCATCGCGAGCCGTAGGCGAAGCGACCCAGGGCTGCGCGACGCCCGTCGATGTGGCGCCGCTGGGTTGCTTCGCTCCGCTCGCAAAGACGGAGAGAGCCGCGCCCGAAGCGCGCAACCGGAAGCAGGATCGGGTTCTTTCGAGTCGGCCGGCGTTGCGCCGCGGCCCGCCCTCCGGACACGCGTTCTCGCCCCCACCCGCTTGCGCGCCGGGGACATGGCCCAAATGGAACAGGGGACGCGGGACGCCGCGGGAGCCCTGGTCGTGTGACACACGCGGAAGCCGGCCCCCGCGGCGCCCCGTGGCCGTCGGCCCCCGTCACCGGGGCCGCC
>NZ_JAUYZI010000057.1 GCF_030700245.1 Methylobacterium amylolyticum | reverse complement strand
AAAACGTATGGCCCGCCCCGTCCGCAAGTGGCTCTGGATCCGCTGGTCTGAGCAGTCTGCATAAACGTATCCGGCCTTTCGGCGGAGCCGTTGGCCAAGATGGAGATCCGCGCATTCCGGGCCTCATAAAGGGGACGGCGTCGAGCGCCATTTTACGGGAGAGGCTTCCAGAACACCGGTCGACTGTCAGGCCATCTTCTTCTCACCGCCCGCAGACATCGGAAGGCCAGCGCATGTTCCGCCGGCCGAACTCGGATCAGGCGGCGACCGCCGCCGGCTCGTAGACCCGCCCGTGGCGCAGCAACGCCCAGACGATGCGGGCGATCTTGGCGGCCAGCGCCACCACCGCCGTGTTGACGTGCGCCCGCGCCAGCAACCCGCGCAGCCATTGCCCGAGATGGGTGTCGCTCTGCCGCAACGAGGGCAGCGCGGCGCGCGCGCCCTGGATCAGCGTCTTGCGCAGGTACTTGCTGCCGCGCTTGGTGATGCCGACGAGCCGGGGCTTCCCACCTGTCGTCACCTGCCGCGGCACGAGGCCGAGCCAAGCCGCTAGGTCGCGCCCGCGGGCGAAGGTCGTCACATCGCCGATGGCTGCAACCAGCGCGGTCGCGTTGAGCGCGCCGATCCCCGGGATGGTGGTCAGCCGGCGTGCGTCCGCGTCCGTGCGGGCCTGCTCGGCGAACTCAGCGTCCAGCGCGGCGATGCGCCGGTCGAGGCCCTGCCAGCGCTCACGTACCTCGGCCACGAGGGCGCGCATGCGTGGCGTGAGCGACGTGCCCGCCTCCATGTCGAGCAACTCGGTCAGACAGGCGGCCAACTTGGCGCGCCCTTGCGCCACGACGTGGCCGCGCTCCAGAAGGATGGCGCGGATCTGGTTCATCAGCGCCGTGCGCTCACCGACGAGTTGGTCGCGCACCCGGTGCAGGGTCTGCACGTCGAGCTGCGCCTCGGTCTTGAGCGCCACGAACCGCATCGTCGGGCGGGTGGCCGCCTCGGCGATGGCCTCCGCGTCGCGATCGTCATTCTTGTGCGCCTTGACGTAGGGACGCACGTACTCCGGCGACATCAGGCGGACCGTGTGGCCCTGCTCGGCCATGGCGCGGCCCATGTGATGGGCACCGCAGCAGGCCTCCATCGCCACGACGCATCCCGGCAGCTTCGCGCCGAAGGCGATCACCCCCTCGCGCCGCATGCGTCGGCGCAGCACGACCCGTCCCGCCGCGTCCAGCCCGACGAGGCTGCAGCTGTTCTTGCCCAGGTCGATCCCGAGAACCGCGATCGTCATCGTCCCGCTCCCTTCCTCTTCTCGGCTCACTGCAAGCCTAGCAGTGTAGCCCGGTGAGGGGCGGGCCATCCATAAAGGGGCGGTCCACGCCGCCGAGCAGGCGCGTGCCGACGTAAGGGCGGCCCGCCAAGCCTGGTTCGAGGCCATGCCCGACCTCGACCCCGACACGCTCGTCTTCCTCGACGAGACCGCGGCCGCCACCAACATGGCCCGCCGTTAAGGACGCGCCCCGTGCGGTGAACGGTGCCGGCTCCTCGTGCCGCAAGGCCACTACAAAACCACCACCGTCACCGCCGCGCTGCGCACCACCGGCCCGTGCGCGCTCAGCCTCGTCGACGGCGCCACCAACGGCGCGCGCTTCCGCAGCTACGTCGCCGACCACCTCGTCCCGGTGCTCAAGCCCGGCGACACCGTGATCCTCGACAACCTCCAGGCCCACAAGGTCGCCGGCGTGCGCGAAGCCATCGAGGCGGTGGGTGCGCGGATCCTGTACCTTCCGCCCTACAGTCCCGAGTTCAATCCGATCGAGCAGATCTTTTCCAAGCTCAAGCACCTGCTACGGACCGCAGCCGCTCGCACCGTGTCCGACCTCTGGGCTGCTATCCGCGAGGCCTTCACTCGCTTCACCCCAGACGAGTGCCGCAACTGCCTCACCGCAGCCGGATAAGAAGACGACTTGACCGTTGCTACATGATCGGGCACAGCTCTAGGCTGGTCTTACGGACAGGGAACTGCGCGGGTGAAATTCTCGACGTAGTCCAGCAGCATGTCGGATGCGCGCCCAGCCGCTGCCGCATCGCCCGCCGCGATCGCTTCCATGATGACCGCGTGCAACGTCGCGGCCGTCGGCAGATCATAGGGCCGGTAGTGCATGTACCAGAACCGACGAGCGAGCGCGTGGATCGGCATGATCGCCTTGATGAGATGCCGGTTCGCGGACGTCATGGCGACGAACTGGTTGAACCTGTGATCGACCCGCAGGAACAGGAGGTAGTCGTCCGTTCGCGACGCCTCGCGCATGTCGAGCGCCATCTCCTCGAACGCCCTCTTGGCGAGCGCGTCACGGCGGGCAGCGGCCTTCGAGGCGATGAGCCGCTCGAGTTCGCGCCGTACTTCGAGAAGGAGGAGTTGATCGTCGCGATCGGTCGTCGTCACAAGCGTTCCGCGCCGAGGCACGATCGAGATGAGACCGACATCGGAGAGCCGCAGCAGGGCTTCCCGCACGGGCGTGCGCCCGAACCCGATCTGCTGCGTCAGGGCGCTCTCGTTCAGTATGGAACCCGGCTTGAGCTGAAGGGTCACGATCATCTCCTCGAGATGATCGTAGGCCTGCTCAGCCAAGCTCTTCGAGACGGCGGGCGCCTCCTTTCGCGAGCGTCCTTCGGGTAAGGTTCGCAGGGTCACTATAAACCTGTTCTCCTATGGCCTCGGAACGGACGGCGCGGCGGCAGCCAATGGGCATCCGCCATCGGCTGTCGGTCGATAAGCCTCAGAACCCGGGACGGTCGCGAGGATCTTGTAGAGATCCCAGGGCTCTGTCGACTCGGCCGGGGTCTTCACCCGCACCAGATACATGTCGTTGAGACCGCGGCCATCGTCCCGAATGGTCACGTTCGACCAGAGCGCGTCGTTGACGGGCTGGGCCTTCATGGCCCGCACGACCGCGTCTCCGGCCTCCGTGCGTGCCGCGTCCATCGCCTTGAGGAAGTGAAGGACGAGACTGTAGGTGCCGGCCTGCACGACCGTCGGCGCCCGCTCGCGGTTGCGCTTCATGAAGCGGCGGCTCCAGGCGCGCGTCGATTCGGTCCGGTCCCAGTAGAAGCCCGAAGCAAACGTCAGGCCCTGCGCTGCCTCCAGGCCGAGTGCGTGGATGTCGCTGATGAAGGCGAGCATCGGCACGATGTTCTGCCCGCTCCTGATGATCCCGAACTCCTGAGACTGCTTGATGGCGTTGATCATGTCGCCGCCCGCGTTGGCGAGGGCGATGACGTCGGCCTTCGAAGCCTGCGCTTGCATCAGGTAGGATGAGAAATCGGCGGTGCCGAGGGAATGTCGCACGCCGCCGACCGCCGTCCCTCCCTCAGCCTCTAGGAAGCGCATCGCCTGCGCCTCCTGAGCACGACTCCCGGCGTTGTCGCCGGTAACGAAGAACCACCTCTTGCCACCTGCAGCCACGGTCGCCTTCGCGGCCACGTTTGCGTTGGCGTAGCTGTCGAAGCCCCAGTGCACCGTGACAGGCGAACAGGCTTTCCCGGTCATGTCGGGGCTCGACGCAGAACTGATCAGGAGCGCCCGATTACGCGCGACGGCGACCTCACGAACCGCGAGCGCGACGACCGATGTGGTCAGATCCAGCACGGCATCGACGTTGTCGAGATCGAACCACCGCCGCGCGATGTTGGACGCTATGTCGGGCTTGTTCTGGTGATCGGCGCTGACCACTTCTACCGGCCGACCGAGCACGCGCCCACCGTAGTCCTCTACGGCCATACGCGCGGCCAGCACGGACCCCTGGCCGCCAAAATCCGCGTAGACGCCTGATTGGTCGTTGAGGACACCGATCCGGATCGGTGCTTCCTGGGCGGTCGCGCTCCCGATCAACAGCGCGATGAAGGTCCATAGCAGCCCCGTGCGGCGTCTCGGCATCGTCGCGTCCTCCATCGTTTGCTGATATATCAAACGCTGAACTGGGAAAGTCCAGACGCCGAATGCGTCAACACGCGGTCTCAAACCTGGGTCAGCCGCGATGGTCCGTTCGGCCGCCTCAAGTGCGAAAAATGGGCGGTTATGTTTGATAAACGCAATATCAATTATGTCATCAACGGATACTATATCACGTACTGCTGACGAGACACACTGGAAAGCTTAAGCGTTTCGAGGCTTATTGCTCCTCAGCCGTGAGCCCAGTCTCGAACACAGGACACAATCTTGACGCGAGAAAGACGGTGATATATCACCGTGCAGATCGGGCCTTCGCGGTCCGATCGCAACGATTATAGACCACGCGGGAGGAGCAGCGATGGACGCCGACAGGATCCTCAGCCATCGGCCCAAGTTTCTGACCCAGAAACAGAGGGAAGACTACTTCCAGAACGGGTACATTATGCTGGAAGCGGCCATCCCGGCCAGAACCATACGTGACCTCAATGATGTGACGCAAAGCTTCGTCGAGAAGAGCCGATCAGTGCCCGAATCGAACGGCGTGTTCGACGTCGACAGAGGGCACACGGCGGACAACCCGAAACTTCGCCGCCTCTCCAGCCCGGTCGATCAACACGAAGCCTACTGGAATTTCGCCTCGAACGGGCTGATGGCGGACATCGCTGAGGACCTTGTCGGACCGGATGTCAAGTTTCACCACTCGAAGCTGAACTTCAAATGGGCTGGCGCCGGCCAGGAGGTCAAATGGCACCAGGACATCCAGGCTTGGCCTCACACCGACTACTCGCCCCTGACGATGGGAATCTACCTTCACGACACGAGCCTGGAAATGGGCCCGCTGCTCTGCATTCCGGAGAGCCAGAACGGCGAGCTGTTCGACCACTTCGACGAGTCCGGCCGATGGGTGGGTCATATTCTGGATAAGGACCTCGATCGCGTCGATACCGGGCGCGCCGAGACGCTCATGGGCCCCGCGGGCAGCATCACCATTCACAACTGCCGCACCGTGCACGCCTCAGAGCCGAACCTGTCGCCCATCGGACGGCCCCTGCTCCTGCACACCTACTCGTCCGGCGACTCCTTCCCCTACACGCCGAACCCGATCCCGAGCCCCCATTCCGGGACGGTAATACGTGGGCAGCGCCCGCGGTGGGCCCACCACGATCCGCGCCCGTGCATCGTTCCGCCGGATTGGTCGGGAGGCTACGGGTCGATCTTCGCGCAGCAGGAGAAGACCGGATCGTCCGCACGCGCGATGTGATCGAGGTTTCAGACGGAACGGTCTGATCCCGTCGTACTTGCGGTCTGTTCAGCCCCGCTCGGCCACCTGCGGTTGGGCATCAGTGGTCCGACCGCGGGTCGGCGGGGAGAAGCTCGACCGCGGTGTCATACAGCTTGAGCTGAGAAAGACGATGATCCGCATCAGGGCTAATGAGGACGGCACTTACACGGTCTACCGCGGTCTGAGGGTCCTGGCCTTCGGGCTGACGCGCCGGCAGGCCGAGGCATTCACCTGTTCCACTGGTGATGAGGTGATCCCGCTTCGAGAGGCTGAAACCGGCGATAGTCCGGCGGCGTGCTGCGAAGCATCCAATCGATACGTGACTTTACTGGGTCTTGAGCGTCGAGCCCATCGAGCGCCACGGTCCGAGGCTCAGTCACTTTGACGCGGCAGATCGGGCCGACCGGTTGCGTTTGACGCGGACAGATGAGACATTCGGTCCACAACGAGGAATGCAGCAGATGTAGATCGACGCAGCATCATAAGCGCCGATCTTGGAGACAGCGTCTCGGTTAACGCAGATTTCGTTGCGGTGCATTTCGCAACACCTACTTTCATCAGCGCCTACCAGATTTCGGTCGTCAGCAAAGTTCCGTATAGTTCGCTCTAGCGAGCGTCCGTCTTGGGCGATTGGAAACGATGCTCTGATTGACCGAGATGGGCGAAGGCGAACGTCCGGTTTCTGGTTAACGCCCAAGGTCTGGTTGTGGCGCGATGCTGCTGATCCGCGGATGCGCTGCCCCGATCGTCGAGCAGCGCGCCCGCGTCGAGCATGCCCGCAGCCGCCGCGCTCACGCGTCCGGGATCCAGGTGCCGTGGAAGCCCTGCGGCACCCGCCGCGGCAGACGAACCCGCGCCACCGGCGCAGCCGCCACGTCCGCCGCCGCCAGGATCACGAGGTCGCTCGCCCCGCGTACCCGGTCGTAGACGAAGCCCATCAGCCAGCCCTCGCCCGAGCCGCCGGACACGTGCGCGAACTCGCTCGGGATGCCGCCGGCGAACACGTGCATCGCGTCCCGACCGTGTGCCAGGTCGTAGCGCACGAGCGCGCCATCACGGGCTTCGGATTCGTCGGGACCGGCTCCTGTCTGCACCGCGTAGAGCACCCCGTGCGCCAGCCCCGTGCGCCGCTCGTCGATGCGCGGGAACTCGATCGCGCGCTCGTCCAGATCCGTCTCCTGCGCGCGGTCCGCCCCCGGGCCGATCCGCCAGCGCCTGAGCCGCGCGGGCTCGAAGCGCGCCGCGGACGGACCGCCCCGCCACAGCTCGCGGTACCACGCCACGTCCAGCACCAGCGTCCCGTCCGCCTCCTCGTAGGCGTTGCCGACATGGAAGACGTAGCCCGGCTCGACCGCGACCCAGCGCAGCGCCTCGGCCCCGGCCCCGCGCGGCAGCACGCCGAGGCGGGGCGCGTGCGCGTCGCTCCAGGCGAACGGCATCGTGCCCCGCAGCGCCAGTCCCATGTCGAACACCACCGGCAGGAGCAGGGACAGGCTGCGCACGAGTGCACCTGCGGCGTCGGCGACGTGGTAGGTCAGGTAGGGCGGCAGCGGGCTGTAGCCGAAGAAGTGCAGCTCGCCCGTCTCGGGGCAGATCTTCGGATGGGCGGTGAACGGCGTCGTCAGCCGCCCGCCGAAATCCTCGTAGCCCAGCGTCTCGAGCTCGGGCCCGATCCGCATCGGCAGGGCGTTCTCGACGAGCGCGAAGGTGCGCCCGGCATGGGCCACGAGGCTGGTGTTGGCGACGCTGCCGCGCAGGTCGAGCGGGTTGCGGGAGGCGCGGCCCTCGAAGCGCGGGGTGCGCACCCAGCGGTTGCGGTACCAGTCCGCGCGGCCCTCGCGCAGGGCGACGCCGTGGATCATGCCGTCGCCGAGGAACCAGTGCCCGGAATGGCCGTCGCGCGGGTTGGCGCCGTTGCGGGCGTAGAGGCCGCAGAGCTCGGGCGGGACCGCGCCCTCCACCTCCAGGGCGAAGCTGGTGATCTCCTCCTGGACGGGGGCGAAGTTGCCGTCGAGCCAGTAGGGCGTCGCCTCGATCTCGGGCATCGGCCGCTCCGGGGTGTGCTGCTCGTCCACCGGCGGGCGGGAGGCGGCGCCGCGGGCCGCGCGGATGCGAACGGGCGTCTCGTGCGCGTGTGCGAACCGGTCTGCGCTCAGCCGGCGTCCGCGCGCCCGGAACACCGTCGTTCAGGCTTGGAGATATGGGCCGGCGCGTCGGCTTGGCGAGCGTCGAGAAAGGGTATGTTTGTCGGTCGAGAGACCGGGCTGATCGTCGCCAAACGGCGCCACCGACGGCGCTCGGCGCGTCGTGCGATCAAAACCTAAGTTTCACCAGGAAACCCTGGTGGTGCGGGCGGTCACGATCGAACCCGTCTCCGGTCTTATTTTCCCTGTCGACGCGGAAAATACAGGGAAATGCTTCGGAAAAGTGATGCCTCCAAACAGCGCTCACTCAGCTTGTCTCGCACGGACAATGGCTTGGGGCCGATTTCCCTACGCGTGGAAGCAGGGAAGGAAATTGATGCTTGCAGGGAAGCCGACAGGCACGATCAGGGGCATCGGCCGGCGGAATTGCTCGGAGCTGGGAACAGCGTCCAGCGAGCAAAGCCGACGTTCCGCTTCGCACCATCTCGGCCGTCCCTGGCGGCGTTGCCGTTTCTCGAAAGCGGATGCAGCGTGATGAGGTCTGAATGCCCACGTGGGTAGCGGTCAGGGGCGGTTATGCCCGACATATCGACGGATGGTCACAATCCGGAGGCATCCAATCTGCCGCCGAGCCCAAGACAGTCGTCGGATTTGTCAGTAGCAATGACACCGTCGACGTGAGCACCGTCGTCGTCACCGCGTTACACGATCGCGTGCGGATCTCGGCGCGCTCAGCTACGTTCGCAAGATGAACGCCACCGTCCAAAGCTCGTCCGGCGAGGTCGCGCCGTCCAACGGCGGCATCGCAGACCCCATGGTTCCTGATCGCGCCACGCGCACTCTCCGAACCATCTTCGCCGCCGACGTCGTCGGCTACAGCCGACACATGGCGGAGGCGGAGGCCGACACCATCGCCGCCCTCGCCTGCCACCGCAGAGTCGTCGACGGGGTGATCGCACGGTGGGATGGACGCATCTTTACCACCGCCGGCGACAGCGTCGTGGCTGATTTCGGCAGCCCCAGCGACGCAGTGCGCTGCGCGATCGACGTCCAGGCGGCCATCCGTGCCCTCCACGAGCGCGCGGTTGCGGCACGCCGCCTCGCCTTCCGCATCGGCCTCCACACCGGCGATGTCATGCGTCGTGGCGACAGCATCCTCGGTGATGCCGTCAACGTGGCTGCGCGCCTGGAAAGCCTCGCCCGGCCCGGCGGCCTCCTGATATCTCGTGAGGTGCGCGACTTTCTCGATCCAGACCTCGCGCGCGTCTTCGTCCCGCGCGGCCGAGGGACGCTCAAGGAGGTCGGTCGCACAATCGAAGCCTACGAACTGCCCGATGGTCCCACGCCGCGTTGGGTCAAGCTGAGGCGCGAACTGCTGCGTCAGCGCTGGATCGCCGCTGCGGTAGTCGGGATCGCCGCATTCAGCTACGTTTTTGCCGCCTATGATGGCGTCGCCTTCCTCAGCGTCGGGATCGGCTACCGCATGGCTCCCACCGACACGGTGTTTCCGCAGGATCCCCCGCCCGGCTGGCTCACGCCCGGTCAGCGCGTCCTGGTCGACGATGGTTCCTGTCCGGCCGGGCAGATCAAGGCGGTGTCGGGCGGCAACATGACCCTCGCCTTGTCCCGGGGCCAACGTTGCGTACCGCACCCGTGAGCATACCCACCGATGATAACCGCGCCCACCACGAGGACGCCGGCACCTCCCCCGTCCGGCGAACGCTGCGTACGATCCTGGGGGTCGAAGCGGTCGACTACGCCAGCCATGTAAATGCAGCCGAGGAAGACACCGTCGCCGCGCTCGGCCGGTACCGCGCGGTGATCGACGCCCTCGTCGTCGCGCGCGGCGGGCGCATCTTCACGACCGCCCCACAAAGCGTGCTCGCCGAGTTCGAAAGCCCCGTCGAGGCGGTGCGCTGCGCGCTGGACATCCAGGAAGGCGTCGCCGGGCTCCAACGCCAGGGGCGGGATCCGCGCCCGCTGCAGTTCCGCGTCGGCGTGCACACCGGCGACGTTCTACGGACGGGCGACAACCTGCTCGGCGATGCCGTCAATGTTGCGGCCCGCCTCGAAGGCATCGCCGATCCCGACAGCATCTACATCTCGCAGGAGGTGAAGAATTTGGTCGAGGCGAAGCTGACCGTGCAGTTCCGCTTCCAGGGCAACAAACTCCTGAAGAACATTCCTCGACCGGTGGCGACTTACGAGATCAGCGCCGTGCCGCTTGCCGCGTGGCGGCTGGCGTGGAAGCGCATCCGACGGGCCCGTCGCACGCTCAGATTGGGCTTGTGCTGTGCAGCACTGGCTTGTGGTCTTGCCTACGTCGCCTACGACAGCGCACAGCGCCTACGCAGGGGCGTCGCGTTGCAGGATACCGCAACCATCCTCGACAAAGATCCGGCCCCGGGCACGCTGGCCTACGGCAAGACGGTCCTGGTCGACGACGGATCGTGCTCCAGCGGGCAGATCAAGGAGGTGACCGGTGGGAACAACAATCGCAACATCCCGCGGTCATCCCGCTGCATCGATCGCCCTTGAGCGGGCGCGCCGTGGCACAGGATAGAGAGCTCATCGAATGGCACACCGAGGCCTGGGACATTCGATCCATTTCCTGGTCATGCTCTTGGTAATGCCTACGGGCACACCTGAGGGCGCCCGCGCCGCCGAGATTACGCGGGCGGGCGCTTCGATACTCGTGCGCGGGCGCATCGAGACCGGCGATGATCTCAAGTTCGCGTCCGTGGCGCCGCAGGGCAGCTACCGCGTGGTCGACCTCTCCAGCGTCGGCGGAACTCTGTCGGCGGCGGGGCCGATTGGACGCAATATCAGGGCGACCGGTGCGACCACCGTCTACGACGCATCGCGCGGTCCTTGTTCGAGCGCCTGCACCGTACTCTTCGTAGCGGGTGTACGCCGCCACTACATCAACAGCGGGAGCATCCGGGAGGGGATCGGCGCGCAGGGGAAACGCGGTCTGGGCTTCCACGAGGCGCGCGCGTACGAGCCGGGCAACGCTGGGGGGTCGATGGCGACGATGAGCGCGCTGTACTACGAGATGGGCAGTTCCGCCGCGGCCGACCTCTCGACCCGGTCGCCCAACCGTACCGCCTACTACATCACCGGTGCGACAGCACTGTCGACAGGCATCGCCACCAGTCTCGATCGCCCGTGATCTCGTGCGAGTGGGTAGTAAGCAACAATCGATCGAGCCTTGGCCCAGCGGCGTCGCCTGTCTCCTGAGCTGGTACTGACATCACGGCACGCAAAACGCGATTGTTGTCTCGTGGCGCCAGACCAGACGTTCAGCTTCGCGCCCGTGGCGGCCCTTCACACCGCTCCGGTCGCGGGCCGAAAGCAGCCGTCTTCGACGATGAGTCCGGCTCTCGCGAGAGCCTACTATGGCGAAGCCCGACCTGCTTGGGCGGCCATCGTGCAACAGTCAGCGTTGCTGTAGCGTGCGTCCTCCGAGCGCATTTCCGCGCCGTGACCCTGTCAGGCGGCACCGAGATAAGCCGCTTCCAACCCCTTGTCCGCCGACAGCTCCGCGGCCGTTCCGCGCGCGACGACTCGGCCCTGCTCCAGGACGTAGCCGCGGTCGGCGACCGTGAGGGCCAGCGCCGCCATCTGGTCAACGATGAGGATTGTGACGTCCTCGTCGCGCAGCTCCGCCACCGTGGCGTAGAGGGCGTTGATCATCGCCGGGGCGAGGCCCAGCGACGGCTCGTCGAGGAGCAGGATGCGTGGGTGCGCCATCAATCCGCGGGCTATCGCCAGCATCTGCTGCTCGCCCCCGGAGAGTAGGCCCGCCCGGCTCCCGGCCCGGTCGCGCAGCCGCGGGAACCGGTCGAGCAGACGCTCCACCTCGGCCGGGTCGATCGGCGTCCCGCGCCCGAAGGCGCCGAGGCGGATGTTCTCGACGACGGTGAGCTCCGGGAAGACCTGCCGGCCCTCCGGCACCAGGACGAGGCCGCTTCGGGCGATCCGGTGAGCGGGCAGCGCGTCGACGCGCCGGTCGTCGAACACGACCGATCCCGCGACCGGGCGGAGAAGCCCCGCGAGCGCCCGCATGGCCGTGGACTTGCCGGCGCCGTTCGCGCCCAGCAGGGCGACGGTCTCGCCCGGCCGCACGTCGAGATGGACACCGTCGAGGACCGGCGCGGCGCCGTAGCCGGCTGTCAGGTCGAGGACGGAGAGGACGGCATCCGCCGGCCCCTGCCAGGGCGCGCTCCGCGGCCGGGCCGGCGTGTCGGCGCCGCCGAGATAGGCGCGCAGCACCGCCGGGTCGCGCCGGATCTCGGCGGGCGTGCCGCGCGCGATCGGGCGGCCGGCATCCATGACGAGGATGTGGTCGGAGATGCCCATCACCAGCGGCATGTCGTGCTCGACCAGCACCACCGCGACGCCGCTGGCGGCGATCCGGCGGATCAGCCGGGCCAGCCGGTCGGTGTCGGCCCGCGACAGGCCGGCGGCTGGCTCGTCGAGGAGCAGCACCGCGGGGCTGCCGGCGAGCGCCCGGGCGATCTCCACGAGCCGCCGGTCGACGTGGGGCAGCTCGGCGGCCGGGCGGTCGAGGGCGCCGCGGTAGCCGACGAAGGCGAGGAGCGCGGCGGCCGTCTCGCGGTCCTGCGCCCGCGCGCGGTGCCAGAGTCGGCCCGGCGCGAGGCCGAGGGCGACGTTGTCGGCCACCGGCAGCGAGCCGAACAGGCGCGTGGTCTGGTAGGTGCGCGCGATGCCGGCGCGGGCGACGACGTGGGCCGGCCGCCCGGCGAGGTCGCGCCCGCCCAGCCGGATTGCCCCGGCGCTCGGGCGGTAGAAGCCCGAGACCATGTTGAGCAATGTGGTCTTGCCGGCCCCGTTCGGGCCGATCACGCTGGTGACGGCTGCCGGCCGCGCCGTGAGGTCGACGCCGTCCGCCGCCGTGATGCCGCCGAAGCGGATGCCGACGCCCTCGAGGACGAGGGCCTCGCGCGCCGCCGTGCCGGACAGCGGCGCCGCCCCGCCATCCCCGGCGGCCGGCGCCTCGCGGCCGCGGGGCAGCAGCCGGGCGAGGCTGCCGACCAGCCCCGAGGGCACCAGCCACAGCACCGCCAGAGTCGCAACGCCGAAGAACAGCAGGCGGTACTCGGCGAGGCCGGACAGCGCCTCCGGCAGCAGCACGGTGACGAGGGCCCCGAAGAGCGGACCGAGCACCGTGCCGGCGCCGCCGACGATCACCGAGAGGACGAACAGGATCGACTGCGAGAACGGGAACGAGCTCGGCGCGATGAACAGCATCAGCGGCGGCAGGACCGCCCCCGCGAGGCCGGTCAGGGCGGCGGAGATGGCGAAGGCCAGGGTCTTCACCCGGACCGGGTCGAAGCCCAAAGCCGCGGCGGCGACGTCGGCGTCGCGCACGGCGCGCATCGCCCGGCCGAGGCGGCTGCGGGCGAGAAGATCGAACCCGGCAAGGCTCGCGCCGGCGGCGAGCACCGCCAGTACCGCGAGCCCGGCCGCGGTCACGGGTTCGCCGAGGAGCGTCGGCGCGTCAGTGACGACGAGGCCGTTCTGGCCGCCGGTCAGGTCGCCGCCCTCGATCAGGCCGTGCTCGACGATGAAGCCGAAGGCGATCGTCAGCATGGCGAGGTAGGGGCCCTTCACCCGCATCGCCGGCACCGCCACGAGGCCGCCGACGAGCGACGCGATCAGCGCCGCCGCCGGGAGCGCCAGCCAGAAGCTGACGCCGTGGAGGGTCAGGATCGCGCTCGCGTAGGCGCCGATCGCGTAGAAGCCGGCTTGGCCGAAGGAGATCAGCCCGGTCAGGCCCAGGAGCACGTTGAGGCCGACGCCGGCCACCGTGGTCAGCGCCACGAGGGCGATCACGAAGTGGCTGTAGCCGGTGGTCAGCGCGACGAGGCCGAGCGCGGCGGCGGTGAGGCCGGCGATGCCAAGCCGCATCGCCGGGGCCGAGCGCAGACGGTGCATCGCGTCAGACCTTGTTGACCGGGGCGCGGCCGAGCAGGCCGTCGGGGCGCAGGGTGAGGGCCAGGATGATCACCGAGAACACCACGAGCTGCGTGTAGGTCGAGCCCAGGGTCGCGGTGACGCCGGCCTCGACGAGGCCGTAGAGGAGCCCCGCCAGGATCACCCCGGTGGCGGAGCCGATGCCGCCGAGGATCGCCACCGCGAAGGCCTTGATGCCGAACAGCGTGCCGAGCTCGGCCGAGACCGAGAACAGCGGCGCGATCAGGAGGCCCGCGATTCCGGCCAGCACCGCCGAGAGCGCGAAGGCGCAGGCCACGGTGCGGCGCACGTCGATCCCCATCAGGCGGGCGGCGTCGGCGTTCTGCGCCACGGCGAGCAGGACGCGGCCGAGGTCGGTCTGGCGGAACACGGTGCGGATCGCGAAGGCGAGCGTGATCCCGACCACCGGGATCACGAGTTGCAGCGGGTAGATGCCGGTCCCGAGGATCTCCACCGGCTTCGTGGCCAGCGGCGAGGGCAGGCTGCGCGGCTCCTTGCCGAAAGTGAACAGCACGGTGTTGTCGAGGACGATGCCGCCCGCCACCGTCGCCAGGAGCCACGCGTCCGAGCCGCGCGTCACGAACGGGCGGACCAGCGCCGCTTCGACCACGAGGCCGAACAGGGCGCAGCCCACGAGTGCCAGGACGATCGCGGCCGGCATCGGCGAGCCGAGGGTGACGCCGAGCGCGTAGGCCAGGACTGCGCCCAGGGTGACGACGCTGCCTTGCGCGAAGTTCACGGTCCCCGACACCGCGTAGGTCACGTGGAAGCCGAGGGCCACGAGACCGTACATGCTGCCGAGGCCGAGGCCGCTGACGAGGATGGAGGTCAGCATCGCCGGGGTCAGTTGGTCACCGCGACGATCTCACCGTCCTTGAAGCGGGTGAACACGTAGTCCTCCGGGCCCAGCGCATCGTGCCGGCCGGGGGCGAAGGGCTTGTCGTAGGTTTTGATCAGGCCCGGGTAGGTGCCGATCTTGTAGAAGCCGTCGCGGACCTTCGGGCCCTCGGTGGAGCCGGCGGCCTGGATGGCCAGAGCCAGCAGATGCGTCGCGTCGTAGGCGTTGGCGATGCCGACCGCGGGGGTGACGTCGGCCATCGATTTGATCGCCGGGTACTTGGCCTTGAGCGCGTCGAGCACCGCGCTCGCCTTCGGCGACGCGTTGCCCGCGAAGGTGAAGGTCTGGATGAAGTGCACCTTGCCGGCGCTCGGGCCGGCGAGCTCGTCGAAGCGGCCGCCCGCCGGACCCCAATGCGAGACGACCGGCACCGACCAACCCATCCGGTCGAGGGACTTCACCACCTGGGCCGAGGGTCCGACGTTGCCGACGAGGAACAGCGCGTCGGCGCCGGCCTCCTTCAGCCGGGACAGCTGGGGCACCATGTCGACGTCGTTGGCCTCGTACTTCTCGATGCCCGCCGCCGGGAGGTTGGCCGCCTGCAGGGCGTCCTTGAGGCCCTTCTGGTTCGACTCGCCCCAGGCATTGTTGATGAGGATCATGCCGGGCTTCTTCGCCCCATAGGTCTTCACCGCGTAGGCGACCAGCGCCTCGTCGACGAGGGCGTCGACCGCCGAGACGCGGAAGGCGTAATTGTCGGCCGCGCCGTTGCGGGTGATGCCGGTGCCGGCCGCCCAGGGGCCGATGAACGGCACCTTCATCTGGTTGGCGATCGGCACGATCGCCATCGAGACCGGCGTGTCGAGGCCGCCGACCACCGCGACGACGCCGGCCCGCTGAATCAGCTCGCGGGTCGCCAGCACGCCCTTGGACGGGTTGGATTCGTCGTCGCGGGCCACGAGCTCGAGGGGGCGCCCGAGGACGCCGCCCTTGGCGTTGATCTCGTCGATGGCGAGCCCGATCCCCCGGGTGATCGCCTCGCCGGATTTGGCAGACTGGCCGCTCAGGGCCGTCACGAGGCCGATCTTGACGGTGTCGGCACCTTGCGCGGTCGAGAGTGCGAGGCCGAGCAGGGCGCTCGTCGTCACCGCCAAGCGGCGCAGGGTCGGGGGGAGGAAGGAGGCCATGGCGTGTCTCCGAGGGCGGGGCGCGCCACCCGGCCGCAACCTCCATGCCATCGCGGATCCGGCGCATCGGCGCGCGCGCCAGTTCGTGCGTGCAGCCGGGGAGGCATTGTGTGCTCGATCTCCTGCCAAAGTGCATACACTTCCTGCATGCACAGACCGGGCTTTTGCGGCAGGTTAGGGCCGACAGGAGGTTTGCCATGACCGACGAGACCCACGATGCGGCGACCGCTCGCGACGCCGCCAACGTCACGGCCTACCTCGAGGCCTCGATGGTCCCGGATCCCGAGACCGCCGCCCGCTACATGGCGCCCGGCACCCGCATCGTGTTCACCGGCGCCCGGGTCTTCAACCACCCGTCCGAGGTCACGGCCTTCAATGCCGGGCGCTACGCCTGGGTGAAGAAGCGGATGGAGCGGCTGGACGTGGTCCCGGGCGACGGCGTCACCACGGTCTACAGCCTCGGGACGCTCTACGGCGCGTGGCCGGACGGCACGCCCTTCGAGGGCAACCGCTACGTCGACCGCTTCACCGTGCGCGACGGGCTGATCGTCGGCATGGAGGTCTGGAACGACAGCGCCGAGCGCCTGCTGACCAAGCATGGTCTCACGGCCTGACGCCGCAGGCTCAGGCTCCGCCGCCCGCGACGTAGGGGGCCAGCAGACGTCCGAGATCGCGCTCGCGCGGGGCCGGGGGCACGATGCGCGCCCGCTCCGCCACCGCGTCGAGGTGGTGGTCCATGAGTGCGGCGGCGCGCTCGGCATCGCCCGCGACCAGGGCCGCGACGATGTCGCGATGCTCGCTCACGGCGCAGTCCGAGGAATGGGGCCGGCTGTAGAGGGACAGGATCAGGGCGCAACGGTAGCCGAGTTCGGCGACGTAGCGGGTCAGCACGGCGCTGCCGGTCATCTCGGCGAGCATCAGGTGGAATTCCGTCGCGAGCCGGATCGACAGCGCCTCGGGCCCGCCCCGGGCGGCCTCCTCGCGGGCGATCTGGTCCAGCAGCGCCTGACGCTGCGCCGGGCTGAGCTGCCCGGCGAGGCGGCGCACCACCAGTCGCTCCAAGCCGAGGCGCACGTCGAAGGTGTCGCGCGCCTCCTCCCAGCTCGGCGTCGCCACAACAGCGATGCGATGGCGGCGCAGGTCGACCAGACTTTCCCCGGCCAGCCGCAGCAGGGCCTGCCGGGCGATGGTGCGACTCACCCCGAACCGCTCGCCGAGGGCGTCCTCCGGCAGGCGGTCGCCGGGGGTGAGGGCGCGTTCCACGATGGCCCGGCGCAGGGTCTGGCAGATCGCACCCACGCGATCCCCCTCGTCCGCCGCCTTCATCGATGTCGCAGACCTAGCGCCACCGCCGCTGCGGACTGGTCCGTCATGATCCTCTCCGGGGCCGCGATCCGCTCCGGCGACCCGGGCGGATGTCCGGTGCGCTGTCTGCCGAAACGGACCTCCCGGTGCAATGGTTACGCCACGAGTTTCAAGCACGCGCGATGCCCGTCCGCCTCTCTGGTGGACCGATCCGAAGAGCGGCAACACATTTCAGGTCTCGCTTGCCTCCGTGATCGCCCGACGATGATGTATCGCTATCTCAGAACGTTTTTTTCCAGCGCGGACGGGGGTCGCCAAGACTGTTGGCATACAATTTGCTGGGGAATACTGCCTCGCGAGGTTCGCCATGGCGCGTTTATTCCATGCTCGCTCCAACCGCCGCGCGTTCGCGGCCCTGCTGGTGCTTACACGTCTCGGTGGAGCCGCGCTGTCGGGGCAGTCGGCGAAATCCGGTGCGGCGCGTCGCGCGGGACGCGAAGGCCGCCTTCCTCCGCGCGGACGGCGCGCGCGAAGCCGCCTCCCTTGGTGGCGACCGGACTGAGGCGGGATCGCCCCTCATCCTATCGGAGGCGCATGCATGAGCTTCGATCTTGTCCTTCGGAATGGGCGCTTGGCGGAGGCGGACTCCGAGCCGATGGACATCGCGATCCGCGACGGCCGCGTCGCCGCTCTGGGACGCGCACTCGTCTGCGACGCACCGGAGGAGGATCTCGGCGGCAGGCTCGTCGTGCCGGGCTTCGTCGAGACCCACGTGCACCTCGACAAGTCCTGCCTGCTCGGCCGCTGCGCGTGCCGCGAGGGCACGCTGGCGGAGGCGGTGGCCGCGGTCGCGCAGGCCAAGCGCGCATTCACCGAGGACGACGTCTACGCGCGGGCGGAGCGGACGCTGCGCAGGGCCATCGTGCAGGGCACGATGCGGATGCGGACCCACGTCGAGGCCGATCCCCGGGTCGGGCTGACGAGCGTGCGTGCGCTGCTGCGCCTGAAGCGGGATTATGCCTGGGCCGTCGAGATGCAGCTCTGCATCTTCCCGCAGGAAGGCCTGCTCGATGATCCGGGCTGCGAGGAGGTGCTGGTCGAAGGTCTGGAGAGCGGCGCCGACGTCATCGGCGGCGCCCCCTACATGGATCGGGATTCGCATGGGCAGATCGTCCGCATCTTCGCGCTCGCGCGGCGCTACGACGTCGACATCGACCTCCACCTCGATTTCGGACTGGATCCCGCGCATCTCGACGCCGTCGAGGTGTGCCGGCTGACCGACCAGTACGGGTGGGGCGGGCGCGTCGCCGTGGGCCACGTGACGAAGTTCTCCTCCGTCCCGCCCGACCAGCTCGAGCGGATCGGGCGGATGCTCGCGGCCTCCGGGGTCGCGGCCACCGTCCTGCCCGCCACGGACCTCTTCCTGACCGGTCGCGACCACGACAGGGACGTGCCCCGCGGCGTCACGCCGGCCCACCGCTTGCGCGAATTCGGCGTCACCTGCTCGCTGTCGACCAACAACGTGCTGAACCCGTTCACGCCGTTCGGCGACTGCTCGCTCGTCCGGATGGCCAATCTCTACGCCAACATCTGCCAGATCGGGACGCCCGCCGGCCTCGCCGGGTGCCTGGAGATGGTGACGTCGCAATCGGCCCGCCTCCTGAATCTCGCCGACTACGGCATCGCGGAAGGGAACCCGGCCGACCTCGTCGTGCTCGACACGGACACGCCCGCGAACGCGGTCTCCGAACTGGCGCAGCCGCTCTTCGGACTGAAGGGCGGTGCGCGCACCTTCACCCGTCCCGCTCCCACCCTCCACGAGCCGCGATGAGCATCACCGACACGATTGGCGCCTTCTGCGCCCACGGCCTCGTCGAGCGGCAGGATCGGGCGGACGGCCCTCTGGCCGGCCTCACCTTCGCGGTGAAGGACTTCTTCGATCTGGCCGGCGTGCCGACCGGGGCGGGCTCGCCCGAATGGCTCGCGACCCATTCGGTCCCGACGCGGACTGCACCCGCTGTCGAGCGCCTGTTCGAGGCCGGCGCGCGGCTTGTCGGCAAGACGCACACCGACGAGCTCGCCTGGAGTCTCAACGGCGAGAACGCCCACTACGGGACGCCGATCAACGTCGCCGCACCGGGCCGCATCCCCGGCGGCTCGTCCTCGGGATCCGCGGCGGCCACGGCGGCGGGTCTCGTCGATTTTGCGATCGGGTCTGATACGGGCGGCTCCGTCCGGCTTCCCGCGTCCTATTGCGGGCTCTACGGCATCCGCACGACCCACGGCCGGATCACGTTGGAAGGCGCCGTGCCGCTCGCCCCGAGCTACGACACGCTCGGCTGGTTCACCCGCGATCCCGAGCTGCTTCGCCGGGTCGGCCACGTCCTGCTCGCGCCGGTCGCAAAGCGGCCCCGGCCGCGCCGCCTCGTCGTCGCGTGCGACCTGTTCCGCAGGGCGGGTCCCGACGTCGAGGCCGCCCTCGCCCCGGCGCTGGAGCGCCTTGCCGGGCTGTTCGCGGTGGTCGAGGAGGCGACTGTCGCGGACGATGATCTGGACGCCTGGCGCAATGCATTCCGCCTCATCCAGTCCGCCGAAGCCTGGGCCTGTCACGGCGCTTGGATCACGGCGACGCAGCCGAGTCTCGGACCCGGCGTGCGAGAGCGGTTTGCGGCCGCCGCGGTGCTGGAACGCGGCGAGGTCGCGGGTGCGGAGCGGCTCCGCGCAACGATCCGCGAACGCATTGTCGACCTGGTTTCCGATGCCGTTCTGGTTTTGCCGAGCGCGCCGGGTATCGCGCCGCTGCTGAATACGCCCGAGCCCGTGCTGAACGCCTTCCGTGCCCGGGCACTCGATCTTCTGTGCTCCGCCGGCCATGCCGGCTTGCCGCAAATTTCCATCCCGGCAGCACAAATCTCGGGTTGTCCTATCGGCCTCTCGATCGCAGCCGAGCCGAATCAAGATGAAGGACTACTCGAACTGGCGTGGGAACTTGGACTGTTCACGGCAACCTTGCGGCAACGATAAACCCACTGATCGGCCCATCACTCTGTTGCCTTCGAATGCCGTCGGTCGAGGTGCCGCAGGATTTTTGGGTAGAAAACTAATACTTTTCTAATATTCTTTAATTAATACGGATACACATCTTAATATAACAATATATAATACTCCAAATGCTAATAAGATCCGCCGGATGTTAGTGAAAAGCGGCAGGCCAATCATCATCCCATTGAGGTTGGCACGATAGGCCGTTGGCTGGAGGTGAGACCCCAAAGGCAGAAAAGGGACGTCTTCGAGTGCCTGAACTTGTTGTGAATCGGCGTGGGGTCTCGACGCCGATCGGCATCGTATCGCATCGCATTGAAATCGCTACGTCCGGTGGGGCTATGCACCGCCGCTTATCCGCACGGATCAAGCCGCGCGTCGTCCGGGCGTGGGCGACGGCGCGTCGTCAGGCCGGGGCTGATAGGCTCGATCACAAGATCGCCGGCGCGCCGCCTCCTTGGAAACCGCCGGGGACGCGACGCATCGCCCGGCTCCTGCAGGGTGGTGTCGGCGCGGGCGAGGGTGAGGATGGCCTGTTCATCGAGCGGCTGCGGCGTCAGGCACCAGGCTTGGTCGGCGCGGCCGATCTGGCGGCCCGGCTGGCGGCCATGCTGCGCGGGCAGTCCACGGAGGCCGTCGAGGATTGGCTGCGTGCGGCGCGGTCAAGCGCGCTGAAGCGCTTCGCCGCCAGCTTGCAGCGCGACGCCGCCGGCATCACGAACGCCATCGCGCTGCCGTGGTCGACCGGCCCGGCGGAGGGCCACATCAGTCGCCTGAAGATGATCAAGCGCAGCATGTACGGACGCGCCGGCTTCGAGTTGCTACGGCAGCGCGTCCTCTGCGCTGTCTGACCCGCCACACAAAATGACGCAGAACCACATTTCCAGGCCCGTTGACACAGCCCGCAGATCTTCCAATCCCCACAGACGATGCGCTCACACCACCGCGGGTTCGTGCATGGGCGGTTTGTGGACGCCGGCCCTCAGCCCAGCCGCATGACCTGCTCTGGCCGGCATCCGAGAACCTTCACCAAACTCGGCCATTCAGGAAGCTCTCGTCTTTACGCGAAAGCGGACCCGGATGTGCTGCTTATGCTACGTCCTGAGCCATAGCCCATCAGATGCCGATTCGATCTCGAACAGCCGGAGGGCGCAAAACGACCAGCCCGGCGAGACGGAGCCATCGCAGAGGTCGAAGGAGGCGAGATGCCGTGGGCAGTGCAGCCGCCCGCCGACGCACCGGCCGAGACCCAGGTCCGCCCCCTCGTGAGGGCAGGCCCGCTCGGCGGCCACGATCCGCTCCCCGTCCTGCACGAGGAGGAGCTGGTGTCCGCCCACGGTGATCGGCAGCAGGGTCCGGCCGGCGAGAAGGTCGTGGGGGCCGAGGTAAATCCGCTCCGGCCGTTCCGCCTCAGCCACCGAGATAGGCGTCCCGCACATGTGGGTCCGCGATGAGGGCCTGCCCCGTCCCCTCGCGCACGGTGCGGCCGGTCTCGAGCAGGTAGGCGTAGTCGCAGAGTTCGAGGGCCGCGAAGGCGTTCTGCTCGACGAGCAGCACGGTCGTGCCCGCGTCGCGGATCGCCCCGATCACCGCGAACATCCGCTCGACGATGTTGGGGGCGAGACCCAGGGAGGGCTCGTCGAACAGCACGAGCTTCGGGCGCCCCATCAGCGAGCGGCCGATGGCCAGCATCTGCTGCTCGCCGCCCGAGAGCGTGCCGGCCGCCTGGTCGCGGCGCTCCGCGAGGCGCGGGAACTCCCCGTAGATGCGGTCCAGATCCGCCGCTACCGCCGCCCGGTCGCGGCGCAGATAGGCGCCCATGGCGAGGTTCTCGGAAACGGTCATCTGCGGGAAGACGCGCCGCCCCTCCGGGCAGTGGGCAATGCCGGCGGCCAGAATCCGGCGGGGCTCCACGCCCGCAATGTCCCGTCCGGCGAACCGGATCGCGCCGGAGCGCGGCGATACAAGGCCGGAGATCGCCCGGAGCGTCGTGGATTTGCCGGCCCCGTTGGCGCCGACGAGGGCCACGAGCTGGCCTTCGCGCACGTCGATCGTGAGCCCCTTGAGCGCGGTGACCTGGCCGTAGCCGCAGACGAGGTCGCGGATCTCAAGCATGGGCCGCCTCCTGAACCGCGGCGGCGGCCTGCCGGGCGGCGCTGCCCTGGCCGAGATAGGCCTCGATCACCGCCGGGTCGGTGCGGATCCGGTCCGGCGGCCCCTCGGCGATCAGGCGGCCGTAATTGAGGACGACGATGCGGTCGGAGACCTCCATCACCATCGGCATGTCGTGCTCGACGAGGAGGATGGTGACGCCACGCTCCCGGATCTGCCGGATCAGCCGCACAAAGACCCGCGTCTCGGAGGCGTTCATACCCGAGACCGGCTCGTCGAGGAGCAGCATGGCGGGCTCGGTGGCGAGCGCCAGGGCCACGCCGACGAGACGCTGCTCGCCATAGGCCAGAGAGCTGGCCTTCTCGTGCGCTCTGGCGGCGAGCCCGACCCAGTCGAGGAGCGCCTCGGCGCGGGCCCGCAGCTGCCTCTCGCCGGCACCCGAGCGGCCGAGAAGCGCGTCGAAAACGGGGACGCGGTCCAACGCGGCGCCCATCTGGTGCAGGCCGATCATCACGTTGTCGAACACCGTATCGTCCGGGAAGACGCTGGTGCGCTGGAAGGTGCGGGCGAGGCCGAGCCGCGTGATCGCGTGCGGCGGTAGGTCTCTCAGGGAGGTGCCGCGGAAGCGGACGTCGCCCTGGTTGGGCTTCAGGAAGCCCGTCATCACGTTGAAGGCCGTGGTCTTGCCGGCCCCGTTCGGTCCGATCAGGCTGACGATCTCGCCTGCCTGGACGTCGAAATGCAGGTCGGCGATGGCGACGAGGCCGCCAAAGCGGACCCCGACATGCTCGACCGAGAGGATCGCGCTCATCGCTGCACCGCCGGATTGACCTCGAGGACCGGGGCCGGCCGGGCCTGCCGGCGGCTGAGCAGGGCCGAGAGGCCCGGCACGATGCCCCGCGGCATCACGAACAGGATCACGATCAGCACGAGGCCGTAGACGATCCACTGGGCTTCCGGCGCCATGACCGGGCGGAGCGCCACCGGCAGCAGGCCGAAGATCAGGCCGCCGACGACCGGCCCCATCAGGGTGCCCTTGCCGCCCGCCACCACCATGATGACCATGGTCACCGTGGTGGCGAACAGGAACACGTCGGGATCGATGATCCGCAGGTAATGAGCGTAGAGGCTGCCGGCCGCGCCCGCCATTGCGGCCGAGATCACCGCCGCGACCGTCAGCGTGCGGGTGGCGTTGATGCCGACCGACAGCGCCAGCGACTCGTTCTCCTTGAGGCCCCGCATCGCCCGGCCGAAGCGCCCGCCGACCAGTCGGGCGATCACGCCGTAGCAGAGCGTGCCCACAGTCAGCACGAGGTAGTAGTTCTGGAGCTTGGTCTTCAGGGTCCATATCCCGAGGCCCGGTAGGCCTAGCGTGATGGCCGGGATATTGGTGAGTGCCAGCGGCCCCTGCGTCAGCTCAACCCAGTTGAGGGCCACCAGCCGCACGACCTCGGCGAAGGAGATCGTCACGATCACGAAGTAGGCGCCCCGCACCCGGAAGGAGAGCCGCCCGATCAGGTAGCCGCAGCCACCCGCCGCGACCGTCGCCAGCAGGAAGCCGCCCCAGGCCGGCCAGGGCTCGTGGACCGCGCGAAGGCCGAATCCGAGATCCACGTCGAAGCCGAGGCTCGTCAGTGCGCTGACATAGGCGCCGATCCCGAAGAACGCGATATGGCCGAGGCTGAGCTGCCCGGTGAAGCCGAGGAGCAGATTCAGGCTCATGGCACCGATCGTCAGGATGCCCGTCACGATCAGCGCGTTGAGGAGGTAGGGGTTGGTGCCGAGCCCCAGGGGCAGGACCACGAGGCCGGCGAGCAGCGCGAGGGGGAAGAGCCGGTTCATCCGATGCGCTCCGCCTTCGCGAACAGCCCAGTGGGTCGGTAGAGCAACACCGCGATGATGATCAGGAACCCCATCGCGTCCCGGTAGCCGGAGGAGACGTAGCCGGCGCCAAATTCCTCGGCGAGCGCCAGAATGAAGCCGCCGATCGCCGCGCCGGTGACGTTGCCGAGTCCGCCCAGGATGACGATGGCGAAGGCCTTGAGTTCGGCGAGGCCGCCCATCTGCGGGAACACCACATAGACGGGACCGAGGAGCGCGCCGGCTGCCGCCGCGAGCGATGAGCCCAGCGCGAAGGTCGCGGTGTAGATCCGGCGGACGTCGACGCCCATCAGCGCCGCCGTGTCGGAATCCTGGAAGGCAGCCCGCATGGCGAGCCCGAGCTTGGTCCGGTTGATCAACGCGTAGGTCAGCGCGATCAGGGTCAGGGCCGCCCCGAGCACGAACAGCCGCAGCCACGACACCGAGACTAGGCCGATCTGGAGCGGCGCCTCAGGGAACGGCGACGGGATCGCCTTGGCGACGCCGCCGA
This sequence comes from Methylobacterium amylolyticum, assembly GCF_030700245.1. GTDB lineage: Bacteria > Pseudomonadota > Alphaproteobacteria > Rhizobiales > Beijerinckiaceae > Methylobacterium. The sequence continues at coordinate 7,512 of NZ_JAUYZI010000057.1, read as the reverse complement.
AGGTCCAGAGCGTGCCCGATTGCAGGATGATCCCGGCGCCGATCATCACCAGCATGGTGGTGTCGATGTCCGAGCCCCGGAACGGGCGCAGGAGCACCAGCTCGATCGCGGCCCCGAGCAGGAGTCCCCCGAGGATCGCTACCGGCAGCGCCAGGAAGAAGTTCAGGCCCAGCGCGGCGACCGCGAGGTACATGACGTAGGCGCCGACCGTGTAGAGCGCGCCGTGGGTGAAGTTCACGACGTTCATGATCCCGAAGATCAGCGTCAGGCCGATCCCCAGCAGCGCGTAGGTGCCGCCGAGGATGAGCGCGTTGACGAGGTGCTGGATCAGTTCGTTCACGGGCGGCCTCCGAGGGTACCCTCCGGCCCGGAGGCCGGTGGACGGGCGAAAGGACCGGCGTCAGGCCGCCGGTCCGGGGCGCTCACAGCGTCGGCACGATCACCGTCCCGTCCTTGATCTCGATGAGGTAGACGTCGGGCTTGCTCTGGCCGCTCTCCTTCCCGGCGGGGCCGGCCTTGGTGAAGCGGATCGGCCCGTTGAGCCCAACGAGGTCGACCGACCAGAACGCCTTGGTGATCGCCGCCGGATCGGCCGAGCCGGCCTTCTCGATGGCGTGGGCGATCGCTCGGATGCCGTCGTACCCGCGAAAGCTCTCGGTGACGCCGGCGTAGTCAAAGCCGCGTTTCTTCCACGCGGCTATGAAGGCCTCGGTGGCCTTCGGGTCCGGCGTCTTGTCGGGCGACCAGGGCAGGAAGGTCGTGAGGTGCATCGTGCCGTCGGCCGCCGCGCCCGCCTGGGCGATGATCTGGTCCGGGTTCTGGGAGCCGCCGGTGGTGATGACCCGCTTCTTCAGGCCGAGCGCCGCCATCTGCTTGAACAGCAGTACGAGCTGATCGACCGAGCTCGTGATCATGATCGTGTCGGCGTCGGACGCCTTCAGCTTGGCGAGCTGGGCGCCCATGTCCTGCGCGCCCTGGTCCATGGTCTCGACGAGGCCGACCGTGACGCCCTTGTCCTTAAGCATCTTGCCGAAATCGGTCGCCGCGCCGCGGCCGAAATCGTTGTTGAGGACCAGGAAGTCGACCTTCTTCAGCCCGAGGCGGGACACCATCGGCGCGAAGGTCTCGGCCTCCAGCGACGAGGGCGGCGAGATCCGGAACACGTAGGGGTTGCCGGAGGTCGTGATCTTGCCGGACGAGGAGGTCTCGACCAGCATCGGGGTCTCGTAATCCACGAGCTTGGGCATGACGGCGAGCGTCAGGCTGGAGCCCCAGGCGCCCATCATCACCGGGGTCTTGTCGCTGGTGATCAGCTTCTCGGCGACCGCGGCGGCCTCGGTCGGGTTGCTCTTGTTATCCTCGATCACGAGCTCAAGCTTCTTGCCGAGGACGCCGCCCTTGGCGTTGATCTCGTCGGCGGCGATCTTGGCGCCGTTCACTACGTAGGTGCCAGACGCCGCGAACGGCCCAGTCAGGGGCTCGTTGACGCCGATGCGGATCGCGTCCGCCCGGGCGCCCGTCGACGTCAGCGCGAGCAGGATCGCGGTCGTGAGGGTGAACCTGCCAAGCATTCGCGTGTCTCCGTGGATTGAGGTGGGAGGGGGTCAGGCGCGGCCGAACCACGCGGCGAGGCGCGCGCGGGCGAGGCCGAGGAGCAGGCGGAGCGGGTTGAGGCCGGCGGGCGCCGGCGCCGCGACGCCCGAGAGCTGGGCATCAAGGTTGCGGCAGAACTCCGCCGCGATGCGGCCGGCGAGGTCGCGCACGAGGCCGGGCCGGCCGAACTGCGCGAGCGGCCCGGTCAGGGTGTAGCCGACGTCGAGTTCGACCCGGGCGGTGCCAGGCGCCGGTCCCGCGCCGACCCTGTAGCGGATCCGCCCCTCAGTGGCCGAGCGGCCGCCCGCGTCGCTGCCGGCCCCGTGGACCGAGCCGGTTTGCGCGGCCTCGTCCCGAGAGAGGCGGGCGCGGCCGCGGAACGTCGCGGCGATCGGTCCGATCCGCACCTGCAGGCCGCCTTCGACCGTGTCGGGGGTAGGCCGGGCCGTCAGCACGGCGCCCGGCAGGCAGGCGGCGACCGCCGCGATGTCGCCCAGCAGGGCGAAGACGGCCTCCGGCGGGTGGGCGAAGTCGAGCACCTGCGTGAAGCCCTGGGCCGGCGCGAACGCGTCGGACAGGTCCGCCCCCGCGGCGGGCGCCGCCGGGGCGACAGGATCCGCCGGCAGGTGCGGGGACGCGACCAGCACTGTGCCGACCCGGGCGCCGACCGGGCCGAGGGTGCGTTCCGCGCCGGTCTCAGGCGGGATGCCGCGCCCGCGCCGGTCCGCGATCACCGCCATCACCGCCCGGACGATGCCGGTATAGCCGGTGCATCGGCAGAGGTTGCCCGAGAGGCCGACCCGGATCCGCCGCTCATCGGCCTCGGGCAGCCGCAGGACCAGATCGCGGGCGGCCACCAGCATCCCGGGGGTGCAGTAGCCGCACTGGAGCGCGTGCTCGCGGTTAAAGGCGGCCTGCAGCTCGGCCGCGATCGCGTCCGTATCGAGGCCCTCGATCGTGGTGACCGCGGCCCCCGCGCAGGCGCCCGCGAAGGTCAGGCAGGCGCGCGCCGGCTCGCCGTCGAGGAGTACGGTGCAGGCACCGCAGACGCCGTGCTCGCAGCCCAGATGCGTGCCGGTGAGGTCGAGCCCGTCGCGCAGCACGTCGCCGAGATGGCTGCGCGGCTCGGCTGCGACCCGCACGGCGCGGCCGTTCACCGTCAGCGCGAGGGGCATGCGGGAGGGCCCGGGTTCGGCCAGCGCGGCGCTCATGCGGCCTCCGGAAGGGTGTTGGCTCGGGGATCGGGCGCGGCCGCCGCGGCCACCGCGCGGCCCAGGACGGTGACGTGGATGTGCCGCTCGACCGCGTCGGCCATGCCGGCGTCCCGCAGCGCGAGGTCGGCGGCCCGGGGGTCGAAGCGCGCGGCGAAGTCGGCGCCGATCCGGCCCCCGAAGAGCGGGCGGGCATCGGCCAGGAGCACGGGCGGCCCCTCGACCGCGCCGATCACGGCCCGGCCCCGGCCCGCGCCGGGTTCGAGGCGCACGGCTCCGATGGCATGGGCGAACTCGCCGATCTTCGCGCAATGCTTGACGTAGCCCCAGGCCGCGCCCGCCGGCAGCGCCGGGACGCGCACGGCGACGAGGATCTCGTCCGCGCCGAGCGCGACCGCGAGGGCGCCGGTCACGAAGCGCTCCACCGGCAGGGTGCGGCGCCCGGTCCGCCCCGCGATCTCCACCTCGGCGCCGAGGGCTGTCAGGGCACTCACCCAGTCGGCCGCTGGGTCGGCGTGGACGAGGCTGCCGCCGACCGTGCCGCGGTTGCGCACCGGCCGGTAGGCGATCGCGGCCGCGACCCGCCGCAGCGCGCCGCCGGTGAGGTCCGGGACGCGCCCATCCTCGATGTCGGCGTGGGTCACGCAGGCCCCGAGGACGAGCGTGTCGCACTCGACCCGCGCGGTCCGGAGCTCGGGCACGCCGGTGATGTCGAGGATCAGGGCGGGCTCGACGAGGCGCAGGTTCAGCATCGGCCCGAGGGACTGACCGCCCGCGATCAGCTTCACGCCCGCGGGGGCTTCCGCGAGGCGCGCCAGCAGCGCGGGCAGGCTGTCGGGGCGCTCCCAGGCGAAGGCGGCGGGCTTCATGCGGCCTCCCGCGCGGTCACGGCTGGGGTCTCGGCGGCGAGCACCGCCTCCACGATCCGCCGGGGGGTGATGGGCGAATGCAGCAGCTCGACGCCCAGTGGCGCCAGCGCATCGTTGACCGCGTTGGCGAGCGCCGCCGGCGGCGCGATGGCACCGCCCTCGCCGATGCCCTTCTGGCCGAAGCGCGTGTAGGGCGAGGGCGTCTCCATGTGGTCAATGCGCGCCATCGGCACGTCGGCGGCGCCGGGCAGGAGGTAGTCGGCGAAGGTCGAGGCCAGCGGCTGGCCGCGGGCGTCGAAGCGCATCTCCTCGAACAGCGCCGTGCCTATCCCCTGGGCGAGTCCGCCGTAGATCTGGCCGTCCACCACGAGGGGGTTCACCAGCGTGCCGCCGTCCTCGACGATGACGTAGTCGAGGATCTCGACCGCGCCGAGATCGGGATCGACCGCCACGACGGCCGCGTGCGCCGCGTACGAGAAGGTGCCGGAATCGCGCACCGGCTTGTAGCCGGCGGTGACTTCGAGGCCGCCGGGATCGGTGTCGGGCGCGAGGTCCTGCGGGCGCCGGTACCAGGTGTGGGCGATCGCCTCGAGCGGGACGTCGCCGGTGGGACCGACGACGTGGCCGCCCTCGAACCGGCATTCCTCGGACCGCGCCTGGAGCAGATGGGCGCCGATCCGCACGGCGCGGTCGCGCAGCGCCTCGCACGCCGCCGCCACCGCGCCGCCCGCCATCACCATGACGCGGGAGCCCCAGGAGCCAGTGGAGTAGGGGGTCATGGCGGTGTCGCCGTGGACAAGGCGGGTGCGCGCCACCGGAACACCCAGGATTTCGTGGGCGACCTGGGCCAGCGTCGTCTCCAGGCCCTGACCGTGGGAATGGACGCCGATCCGCAACTCCAGGCCGCCGTCCGGGGTCAGGCGGGCGCTGGCCTGCTCGTGGCCGGGCACCATCGGGATGCCCCAGCCGGAATAGACCGAGGTGCCGTGCGCCGCTTGCTCGCAGTAGATCGCGAGGCCGAGGCCGATCCGGCGCCCGTCCGGTTCGTCCTGACGCTGGCGGGCGCGGACAGCCTCCACGTCGACGGCCTTCAGCGCCCGGGCGAGCGCCTCCGGGTAGTCGCCGCTGTCGAAGTGCTTCTTGGTGATGTTCTCGAACGGCATCTGCTCGGGCCGCACGAGGTTCTTCTCGCGCACGATCTCGGGCGCGACCCCCGCCGCGCGGGCAACGGCGTCGAGCACCAGTTCCAGGGCGAAGCAGACGCCGGTGCGCGCGACCCCCCGGTAGGGCAGGATCGGGCACTTGTTGGTCGCCACCGACCACGTGCGGCAGCGATAGGCCGGGAAATCGTAGGGCCCCGGCAGGATGCTGGCGACCTGCGCCGCCTCCAGGCAAGCCGAGAACGGGTAGGCCGAGTAGGCGCCGGAATCGACCGTGGCCTCACAATCGACGCCGCGCAGGGTCCCGTCCCGCTCCGCGTAGGCGGTGATGCGGTAATGGTGCTCGCGGCAATTGGCGTTGGCGGTCAGGTGCTCGCGGCGGTCCTCCAGCCAACGGACCGGGTGGCCGCAGCGGAGCGCGAGCCAAGCGAGCGCCACGTCCTCCGCGAGCAGAATTGCCTTGTAGCCGAACCCACCGCCGACATCCGGCGAGACGATGCGGATGCGCCCCTGCTCGATCCCGAGGCATTCGGAGAGGCCATTGCGCACGATGTGCGGCATCTGGCTCGCGGTGTGGACCACGAGTTGGTCGAGGCGGTGATCGAGCTGCACCACGGTACCGCGGCCCTCGATCGGCGCCATGCACTGGCGGCCTGTCGAGATGGTGCGGCTGACCTTGATCGGCGCATCGAGGGCACTCTCGATACCCACATCGACCAGGGTCTCCAGGAAGACGTTGTCGCCCCAGTGCTCGTGGACGAGCGCGGAGCCCGGCTCGCGCGCGGCCAGCATGTCGTGGACGGCGGGCAGCTCCTCTAGGTCGAGCACCACGGCCGTGGCGATGTCCTCGGCCTCCGCGCGGGTCGGAGCGACGCACATCGCCACGAGCTCGCCCACTTGCCGGACCTTGCCGGTGGCGAGGACGGGCTGCTCGGAGACCTTGAAGCCGGGCAGCCCCGAGACGGCGCGGATCGGCAACACGCCGTCGATGTCGACGGCAGTGAAGACCCGGTCGCGATAGGCCTTCGGGACGTGGATGGCGCGGATGCGAGCGTGAGCCAGCGGGCTGCGCACGAAGGCGACGTCGTGCAGTCCCGGCAGACGGATGTCGCCGACATACTGGCCGCGCCCGCGCATCAGGCGGTCGTCCTCCTTGCGGGGCAGCGGAGCCCCGACTCCCTCGCGGCTCATCGGGTGCCTCCGAGAAGGTAAAGCGCGGCACGGACTAGGATGCCGTCGGGCCGGCGGAATCCGTCCAGGATGGAGAAGTGGTCCGCGCCGGGCACCGACAGCAGGGCGCCCGGCGCGTGGGCGGCGCTGCGCAGGGCGTGGAGGTTGCGCGCGTCGTGGACGAGGGCGGGCAGCTCTCGGCTGCCGTAGGCGACCGTCATGGGCTTCGGCGTGACCGGCAGCCGGAGCGGTGATAGCGTCTCGATCTCCGCGTCGATCAGGCCGAGCTTCTCGTTCAGGTAGGTCTCGCGGATCGGCGCGAGGTCGTAGACGCCGGAGATCGCCAGGACCGCCGCGACCGCCGAGTGGCCGAGGTGAAGGGCGGCGAGTTGCGCGCCCGCGGACCAGCCGGCGAGGACGATCGGGCCGCCGATCCCGTGCGCCGCGCCATGTTCGGCGAGCCAGTCGAGGGCGGCCCCGATCTCGGCGACGATGCCGGCGAGGCTCGCCTCGGGCGCCAGGGTGTAGCCCGGCATCGCCACCGCCCAGCCGGCGGCGTTCAGCCCCTCCGCGAAGCAGGCGAAATCAGCCTGGGCATTGCGCTGCCAGTAGCCGCCGTGGACGAAGACAAGGCAGGGGGCCTGCGCGTCCGCCGCAGGGTAGAGGTCGAAGGCCGTGCGGTCCCCCGCGGCATAGTGGATGTTGAGCCCCGCCGGATGCGCGGCCCGGTACGAGGCGGATGCAGCGTTGCGGGCCGCGACCTGGGCGGCGCTGTCGGGCACGCCCGCGTTGTTGTCGTAGCAGGCACCCCGGGCTGCGAAGTCCAGGCTGTCCCAGCGGCGGCGCGGATCCAGCGGTGTCGGGTCGTCGAGGACGAAGGCAGGCACAGGCACCGTCTAGGATGGCCAGACGCAGGCTGGGCCACGCCGCCTTGCCGTTATCCAGCGCCGTCAGCGTATCGCGATCCTGAACGTTGGCCGGCACGACGGCGAGCCCCAGGACGTGCCCCTCGGCATCGACCAGCGCCACGCGTTTGCGCCCGACCAGCTTCTTGGCGGCGTCGTAGCCGCGTGGCCCGCGCACACCGATGCACTTGACGCTCTGTGTATCGATGATCGCCAGCCGCGGCGTGGGACGCCGCCCGCAGCGGCGGCGCTGTCGGCGCGCGAGCGTCCGCATCAGGCTCTCGAACAGACCCTTGTCCACCCAGCGCCGGAACCATCCATAGACGGTGCGCCAGGGCAGGAAGCCGTCGGGCAGCGCCCGCCACCCGCCGCCCGTGCGCAGATGCCAAGCAACGGCCGCCATCACGAGGCGCGCTGACTTGGCGTTGGGTCGTGCCGCCGGGTCGGCCCGCTCCAGGAAGCGGGCCACCTCGTCCAAGCCCGCCTGCATCACCATGTCCTTCAGACGCGTCTCATGGCGCGTCCGATGCCGGTCCGTCCACATCTGCTCTCTCCTCCGCCCCGCCAGGCGGAATTTGTGTTGCCACACGAGACAGATGGGGAC
>NZ_JAUYZI010000056.1 GCF_030700245.1 Methylobacterium amylolyticum | reverse complement strand
GTGAGGTCGCGCCATGCCATCTCGGGGTCGCCGGCCAGCAGCCCGGCCGCGCCCGGGCAGTATCGGGCCGTCCCCTGACGGTGGTCCCACTCCCACAACCCGAGCACGCCGGCCGCCGTGAGCGCCCCCTTGCGCCACTCCCAGGCGTCCGTCGGCTGATGGTCCTCATCTCCGGCCATCGCACCGCCCCAGTCGTTCAGGTCTAAGCCCGATGCCACATTGTAACTCAGGTTAACGGGGCAACTCACCGTGCTCGCATGAGTTCAGACCGGGGGAAGCGCCGCGATGTCCGATACCGATGACGAAGCCGCGCGTGCCCGCCGGGTTCTGAGCGAGATCGCCCATGCCCTCGACATGCCATTGGAGGCATTCTTCTCGCGGGTCAGTGCCGAGCGACGGGGCCCATCCGAGGCGGAGGAGCAGGAACTGATCGGCTTGTTTCGATCAATCCGCGATCCATCGAAGCGCCGGCAATGTCTGGATCTGCTGCGTACGATGGCGGGACCGCCGGGCGTATGATCAGGGTGAAGTTCGAACGTGGAAGGCCCGCCCCCGACAGGTGATGGGGGCGGGCCTCGACTGCGACGACGCCGGCGAGGCCGCGCGGATCCTGGGAAGGACGGGACGCTGCTCAGGAGACGTGCGGACTGGTGGGCCCGGTCGCGAGAATGAGCCTACGACCCTGCGGTCAACAAAGCGTTGTGCCGGACTGCGCATGCCTCGATCGCGGCAGGGGCACCGCTGGGTGGACGCGCTGCTGGCGGATCGGTTGAGGTCGGCGCCCGGCTTCACGGGGCGGCGCCGGTCACCCTGGAGAGGATCGGAAGGGCGCACTTTAGCATTGCTGGCGCAATGCCGGTGCTCATGCCGCCGCTCCCCACAGCAGGGAGCCGCTTCGGGGGTCTGTCTGCGGCCCGGCTCGCTTGCCCGCCCATGCCGATCTGGAGGCAGCCTCAGCGTCGCCCTATCGCTCGCTGACCGGCGCCGTGAGCCCTGCGATTGCCGGTCGCCCAGGCCGGCGGCCCGAGCCGGACCGTCCCGCCTCGATAGGGCTGCCACCGGTCCCGGACCGCGTCGCGCGGCACCGCCGCCAAGTCGCCCGAGGGCACGAGGGGGCGCACTTATGGGGAAATCCGGATTTCCCTCGGAATGGGCTCTTCCACGCAGCCAGGGCGATCCCGCCCAGCAGCGCCCTAAGGTCAGAGGTATAGCCCCTCACCCTGAAGACGGCCGAGCAGCTCGCGAGCCTGCTCCTGGGCTGCGGTGGCGTCGTCATGCACCTCGAAGCCGTGCTCGCACATCGGCATCAGCTTCCGCATCGCCCGGTCCATCGCCGAGCCCTCCCACAGGATCAGGGTCTCACGGTCAGTGAGATCCTTCAGGAAGCACCAGAGCATCAGCATGAGGCTGAGCGCCGGGCGATCGTGCCAGCCAGCCACCGCCCGCTGGCTGACCCGTTCGAGGCGGCGTAGGAGCGCCTGCCGCTTGACCGGCGGCAGGTCCGCGAACGGCTCCAGGCAGGCGGTCCGCAGGTTCTCCCGCAACTCGGCGACATCCGCCGCGGCTCTCGCGGCCAACGCCGGGTCGGCCGGAACGAACACGTCCGGCACGCTTGTGAGCGCGTAGAGCAGGTGGGCGGGAACTGCGAGTTCGATCCGCTGGCGGTCGGTCAGAACGGGCATGAGGGGGTCTACCGACCCGGGCCGTACTGGGGAAGACCGACCGGCTCACCGCTCACCAACCCCGGATAAGGTGCCGTTATCGCGGGTAGCGTCGCGCTGAAGGCGCCACGGCGGTCCTGCTCCGATCGAGGGCCGACGCCTAGTCCCAACGGAAGCCCAGGGGATTCGCGGTGTCCGGCACGATCTGGTAGCCGCCGGCCGACAGGCGCTTACCGATGCTCTTCAACTCGCGGCACGCCGCGTTCTGATCGGCGTACATCTCGGTCCGCGCTTGGCACTTCGGCCACGCGAGCTCGTATCCGGCCATCAACTCGCGGTAATCGCGCCCCGATGCCGCCGCGGCCGGCTGGAGCAGGCAGCCGAAAGCAAGGATGGCGAAAGCCGCGCGCATAGGGGCGATCCCGAAAAGGCGATGGAAGAGGAGATGGTAGCTCCTGCTACGCTTTGCCAAGGCCCAGCCCAGGCCTGCCGAGAGAAAAACAATCCTCGACGGGCCGCGCGGCACCCCCCATTTTGAGGGCATGCCTGGACACCACGGCCAGACCTACGACCCGAACGAGGAGCCCGCGCCCCGCGGCGGCTGGTTCCGCCTCGTCGACCGGCCGTTCCCCGAGAGACTGGACCGGACGTTCCGGGGACTGGCGGCGGTGCTTGGAGGTTTGCTTGCGGCGCTGGGCGTTGGCGTGGCGCTCTACGGTCTCGCCCTGTCGGGAGACGGTAAAGGGGCGGGGATTGTGCTGTTGCTGGTCGCGGCAGCCGCCACAATGGCCTACGGCTTCGTTCGCGCCGTCGGCATGATCCTGGTGGCGGTCTACGGCGCCGCCCGTGACGGGCCGGAACTCATCGTCGACTGGCGAGCGCTCGGCCACGATCTGCGCCTGCGCCGGGTCCGCGTCGTGCTGATCGAGTTCGCCCTGCTTTGCGCCGCGATGGGCGGCATGGTCTGGGGCATGATCCTGTTCGTCCGCGAGGGGTCGTTGTTCGGCCTCGCCATGTTCGCGCTGGTCAACGCGATGACCTTCTGGCCCTTCGTCCGGCGCTGGATGCTGACCGGCCGCGCCGATTAGGCGACCGCCGCCAGAGCCGGCTCCAGCCGCTTCGTGAACATCACCTGCCGGTCGTAGTCGGGCAGCAGCGCCGCCCAACCGGGACGGCCCGCGAACGCGATCCGCGAGCATCCGATGCGCGCCGCGTTCTCCTCGATCGTCCGCAGGGTCTCGCGCCAGCCGCGTGCCCCGGATCCACCCACCGCCAGGATCGCGCAGACCCGGTCGCCGTCGGCGTGGTCCCGCACCTGCGCCACGCCGGCCGCTGCGGGCTCGGCCCCCTCGCCGTAGATCAGGACCAGGGCGGCCTCCTCGCGCCGGCACAGCAGCAGAAGATCCGCGGGCGTCTGATCCCTGTCCCCGCGTCGGCACGCCTCGGCGATCCACGGCAGCACCCGCGGCCAGACCTCCGGCAGCTCGGCCGTCGGCACCGTGCGCAGCCCGCTCACCGCATCACCCCGCGGGCCCGAAGCATCGTGAAGAACTGCGACGGATCGAACTGCTTGTAGGCCTCCCCCAGCGACATCGCGCGGCCGCCCGGCGCGTCGGCGCTCAGCCCCGCCATCCTGCCGCCCTGCGCCTGCCCCTGCTGCTGGCCCTTGCCCTGCTGACCGCCCAGCACGTTGCGCAGCATCGAGGCGACGCCGCCGTAGGGGGTCGGCTGCTGCGGGGTCGCAGCAGGAGCACCTGCGCCGCCGATGCCCCCCATACCGGGGGTAGGCGACATGAACGCCGTCATGGGCTGAGCCGAGAGGGACGCCAGCCCCGGAGCCGTCGAGGCCTGCCCTGGCAGCGCCGCACCCTGCGCCTCGATCCCGCCGAGGCCGAACCCGCCCCGCTGCGCCGTGGCGCCCGCGGACATCCCGATTGGATCGGCCACGCCGGGCATGCGCTGCATCGGCTGCGCTTGCCTCTGTTGCACCTGATAGTCGCCCCCGAGGAAGGCGGCAGCCTTCGTCTCATGGCCACCCATCTGATCCCGAACCTTGTCGGCCACCGACCCCGGCGCGCCGCCGTTGCCCGCGTCGCTCTTGTTGTAGAGCCCTGGCCGGCCGGCGTTGATCGTCGAGTACAGATCCAGCCGCCCCATGCCGGGCTGGAACCCGCGAGCGGTCAAGTACCGTTCGACGGCCGGCAACTGCTCCTGAAAAGACTGATCGGCCGACGCGCCGTATCTCTTGCGCTCGTCCGGGCCGAACTGAATCAGCCCCATGTGGCGGAAGCTGCCGTCGGGGTTTCGGGCCCCGCCCCACTTCGATGGGCTGAAGGTGCCGCCGGTTTCGTAGGACATCACAGTCGCGTAATCGAGCGGATCCGCCCCGATGCGCCGCGCGCTGGCGATGAGGGCCTGCGCATCCGTCATCGGGCCGCCGCCCGGCGCACCTCCGCCGCCCGCCATCGGCATGCCCGGGATCGTCGTGGCCCCCGCCTGCGGCACCCCCGTCCCGGCAAAGCCCGCCGGAGCCGACGGCACGTCCGCCGAGATCATCGGCAGGTTCACGGCCTGCGCCCCGGCAGGGATCTCCGGGGCCTGCATCATCGGGTTCGGGGTGATCGGGCCCGCACCCTGACCACCCATCAGGCCGAGCAGGCCGAACGAGCCGTTGGGGCTGCCCGCCCCGCCGCCCAGCAGAGCGTCAAATATTCCGCCGCTCATCGCACACCTGCTCCGATCAATCCGCCAAGCCGCCCGCCCGCCGTGCCCGCATCCGTCGCGTAGCCCGGCAGGGGAGGCGCCACGCGCGGTGCGCCGCCGTTGAACGCCCGCTCCGCCCGCAGGCCGGCGAGACCGCCCTGCGCCGCCTGCTGACCCATCCGCGAGGCGTAGCCCGCCACCGCACCGACCACCGGCCCGCCGACATGCGCCGCGACACCCGAGGCGAGCATGCCGAGGACGTGGCCCGCCAGCGCTTTCGCCCGCCCGCCGTCCGGCAGGCGCCCGCCCTTCGGAATGTCGGTGGCGGCCACCGCCGTGGCGTACCGGTTCATGGTCGACAGCTCGTCCGGACTGAACATCGCGGCTGCGAGGCCCTTGCCCTCGCCGCCCGTGAACGCCCGGATCCGCTCCGCCTCGACTCGCGGTTGCAGGGGCTTGCCGTCACCCGTGAGGCGCATCCACGCCGCCTGCCGCAGGCCCGACCACTCCGGGCTGTCCGCGCCGAGGTACTGCCGCAGGCCCCGCCCGTAGGCCGCCGAGCCCGGCCGTGCGCCGGGGATGCCGGACCCGAACAGGTCGGCCAGCACCCGGTTGCCGTCATAACCGGTGCGGGCGATGTCCTGCACCCAGCCTGGCACCGCGGCCCGCGCCGCCTCCGCCTGCTGCATCCCGGTCCGGAAGGCGTCGAGCCCAGCACGCTGCTCGCCCGTAAGGACCCGGCTCGCCAGCTCGCGACCCTCGCCCCGCAGCAGGTAGTCGAGGCTCCGGCCGGCGTCGCGCCCGTCGAGGTATCGACCCATCACCGCCTGCCGGACCGCGCCCCATGCCGGGCTGTCCTCGCCGACCACGGCGCGGAGCCGGTCCAGGGTTTCGAGCTGCCGGCCCGTGACGCGCCCCGAGGCACCCCCGAACAGCATCGACGCGACCTCGTTCGGCGTCGCGTCCGCCTCGACGATGCGTTGCAGGTTGCGCCCCGCCGCGTCGCCCGGATCCCGGGGCCGGAACGCCTGCTGGTGCTCCCGGAACAGCCCCCGCGCGCGGCGCATCGCGTCGGACGCAGCGGTATCCCCGCCGGGGAAGGCGCCGGCCACCGCGCTCGCCCCGTCCAGCGGCGGCGCCTCGACGGGCCCGGTGCCGTGCGGGGCAGGCTGCACGCCGCGGGTCGCGTCGCGCCCCATGATTGCCGCCTCGTAGGCATCGGCGCCGGTGTCATGCTCGCGTCGGAACAGCCGCGCCGCGGCGTCGTCGAGGTGGGCCGGGTCGATGTCTCGCGGGCGGTAGCCGACTTCCGCGAGATCGTCCGCGACCTGCTGCCGGAAGGGCGCCAAGCGCTCGGCGTAGGCGGCCGACTGATCCGCGATCCGTCCGCCGACGTCGCGAGGCGCGCCGCCGCGGCTGAGATCCGCGAGGCGGTAGACCGGATCGCCGCCGCGCTCGATGCCGATCAGGTCGTGCACCTCGTCGCCGATGCGGCGGGAGACCATCCCGTCCGGGCTGTCGGGGCGGATGAAGCCCTCGGACGCGAGCTGATCGCGGAACTCCTCGATCGGTCGACCGGTCTTCCGGCCCAGCGGTCCGAACGGGGTCATGATCCGCCCGAGATCCGCGGCGCGGGCGTCGCCGTCCAGCGCGATCCCACCGTTGCGGGCGAGGTACTGCACCAGCGTCTCGGGCTTCGCGTCAGGGCGGCCACCAGCGACCGGGAGCGGTCCGGAGGCGGCAGGAGTGGCCGCGGCGCCGGGAAAGCCGTCCTGGACCAAATCTCGCGGCCCTGCGGCCTGCCTGGGACCGAACAGCCCGGCGCCCATCGCGTCCTCGACGTGCCCGTCGAACTCGGACAAGACCCGGTCGACGGCGCGGCGGTCGGTGGCGTTGACGCCCGTCGTCCCGCGGTAGGCCACGAGCCGCTTCCGGATCTGGTCCACTTGCTGAAGGTTCGGCCCCTCGCCGGGCTGGAGACCGAAGATCCCCGGCAGGGCGTCGAGGTCGTTGATCGCCCGCGTCGCGGCCGGCGTGAGAACCCCGTCGATCGGCACCTCGGCGCCGAGACGGTCGCGCACCCGCGAGCCCATCCGGTCGAGCGCACCGGGGGCAAACACGCCCGGGATCTGAGCGACCTCGTCGTACCCCCGCTTGTAGGCGGCCCGGGACTGTGCCGCCGCGTCACGGACGCCCTGAGAGGCCAGAGAGGCCGCGTCCAGCGTGTCGGCGGGCGCGAACCGTCCTCGCACGGCTTCGAGCGCCTGGTCGGCCTGGCGCTGCGCCGCAGCTCCGCGGAAGGCGTAGTCATCGCCGATCCGGCGGGCCGCGTCCGCCACCGCCTCTCCTGCCGCCTGAGGGTTGGCGACCGGGGCGTGCTCCCGGGCCAGCACCCGGGCGAGGAATTCGCGGGCGAGCCCCGTCGCCTCGCCTTGCCGCCCGGCGAAGTCGGTCGCCGCCGTCTGCGCCCGCTGCCCCACGGAGCCGGAAGCGGCCCGCAACTCGGCGGACAGGGCCATCGGATCGCCCGTCGCCTGCGCGCGCGAGAGCGGGATCCCAAACTCGGCCGCCTGCGCCTCGCGGACCGCCGCGGGGGAGACGCCCTTGGCCGCGAACGTGGTGCGGAGGCTCTGCGCGAGCGGGTCGGGGAGTGTCGTGGCGTCCAGCCCCATCTCATGGAGAAGTCCGCGGGCCTGTGGCGTGAAGCCGTCGGCGACGGCCTCGGCGGGAGCGCCACCCCCGAACATCCCTCGGACCTTCTCGGCACCGCGCACCACGTAGGGGGCCGCCTTCTCGGCCGCGACCCCGAGCGGGGCCCCGAGCGCCAGCCCGACGCCGCCGGCCTGGAGCGCCTTGAGCGGGTCCTTGCTGTCCAGCGCCTCCGCCGCGCCGCCGTACAACCCGCCCGTGACCCCATACTGGAGCGCCCGGCCGCCCAGCGACGCCGCCGGGGCGCCCGCGAGGCCGGGAAGCAGGGGCGCCGCCGCGACCGCGCCCGCCACCGTCCCGGCGCCCGCCGAATAGGGGTTCTGCCGGGTGTAGGCGCCGATCATGTCCTGAAAGGCCCGGTAGTTCTCGGTGAACGAGCGGGGGCTGTAGCCGGGGATCTTGCCGAGCACATCGGAGAGGCGACTGTCGTTGTAGGCGCCGAGCCCTGTCGCCGCAGCGGCGCCGAGGTTCCCGGCCGCGTTCAGGCTCGCCGCCTGCCCAGCGCTCAGCAGCCCCGCGATGGCACTGTTCTCCGCCGACGGTTTGCCGATCAGCATCTCGTCGGCCTTCGCCCGCAGCCCGGCGCCGAGGGCGGTATCGGTCCCGGCCTGGCTCGCGAACCGCTGCGGCGCGCTGTGATCGCCCGCCACACGATCCGCGAACGAGGCCGGCGCCTCCGGAGCGCGCCCCGCGCCGACGCGGATCTGGAGCGCACCGGGGTCGGCGCCGGAGATCCCAACGGACCCCGCAGCACCGGGTGCCGGTGTGTCGAACTGATCGAAGAAGTTTCCGGCGACCGAAGGGGAGGGCGCAGGCGCCGGCGCGCTGTCGAACTGATCGAAGAAGTTCGCCACGTCAGCGCCCTCCGAGGTGACGGGCGGCCGAGCCGCGCCCGTACTTGGCCTCGAACTGATCCCGCAGGCTCGGGTCGGCCTGGAGCGCCTGCACCGCGCCGGCCGGCGGCGTCAGCGCGGCGGGGCTGCCCTGATCCCGATGGCCGGAGGAGCCTGGCAGGCCCGGAGCGCTGATCGCCCGGCCGAACTGCTCCCGCATGCCCTTGAGCGTGCCCAGCCCCGTCTCCGGCGAGGCCGCGTCGAGGCGCGGCAGCGTCATCGCCAGGATGCGCCGCTCGCCCTCGGTGATCGCGCCTTGGCCTTTCATCGAGATCTGAGCTTGGAGGAGTTCGAGCTGCTTCGCGGCGGCCTCGTATTCCTGCCGGTCGATCTCGTTCTGGCGGCCCATCGCGCCCGTGACGCTGCGGTTGAGGGTCGAGGCTTGGAACGGCCCGATGCCGCCGTTCTGCGACAACCGTTCATAGGCCGACTGCGCCCGGTCGAGGATCGGGATGGCGCCCTGCGCCTGGAGCGCCCGCTGGTCGGCCGCCTTGCCTTCCGCCACCGCCGCCTTGGCCGCCTCCCGACGGTACGTCAGCGGGTCGACGCCGGGCGGGACGCCGGCCGTGTCGATCGCACCACCCCCGCTGCCGGGGATCTCGCGAAAGGAATCGGTCGCCGCGTCGTACCGGCGCGCCGTCGAGGACCCGTCCGAATTCCGGGTGGTGCTGATCTGCGGCTTGGGCCCGTCGTCGAACTTCACGGCCCCGCCCGCGCTCTTCCACGCCGACCGCCGATCGTGGTCCTGGATGCCGCTCGCCCGGCGCTCCTCCAGCGTGAGCAAGGGCGTCACGGTCTGGTCCCGCGCCACCGCGAGAGCGTTCCGCTCCTTCACGGCGGGGTCGGCCTCGCTGCCGGGGATGTACTGGTAGCTCTTGCCGTCGGGGGCGCGCTCGTAATTGGCCGGCGGCCCCGAGGCGGACCCGAGATCCTGCCACGTGCTTTTCGGCTGGTCCGCACGGCCGAGATAGACCCGTCCGTCGACCGTGAACTGTTGGGGGTCCTTGTTGATCTGCGAGAGCAGGGACGGGTTGAGCGTCGCGGCCTCGACGGCGCCGGGGTCCAGCCCCTTGCTGCGCAGATACGACCGAGTCGCGTTCTGCGCCTGGATCTGCTGCTGGAACTGGATCGCTTGAAGCTGCTCGCGCAGGTTCCCAGCCCGGCTGGCCTGATAGCTCTGGAGGCCGGCGCCGATGCCCTGCCCGATGCCGCGGTTGCTCAGCAGGCCCGCCGAGATGTTGAGCAGCAGGTTGGACAGGTCCGGGTTGCCCCGGCCGATGCCGGAGAGGAACTGCTGCATCGGCGAGCCCTGGGCGGCACCTGCACCCGCAACCTGCGGCGTAGCGGCCTGCGGGGCCTGGAGCGGCGTCGGGTTCCCCGAGACGCGCTGGCCCGTGAGCGGGTCGAAGGCGTTGGCCGGGAGAGCGCCCGCATCGGGACGGGGACCGCCCTCCGCCCCGTCTGGCCGGCCCGTGAGCGCCCGTGCGCTCTCTGGGTCCATCCGGCTCGGGTAAGACACCTGCCCCGGCCGCACGATACCCGAGGCTACCGGGCCGGAGGCCGGCGCGGCGCCGGGGTTCAGTCCCGAGACGCCGCCCGTGGTCGCCGGGTCCGGCTGCGGCATCATCAGGGCCTCGGCGGACGGGCGCTGCGGTGGCAGGGGCACGTCGCGCGGCTCGAAGGCGCCCGGCAGGGAGCCGCCGGAGGTGCCCGCGAAGCCGTTGCGCCCGCCGCCCATGCCGCCGCGGTCGAACAGCAGGCGGTCGATCGCCGACGGGCCGTCCAGCGCCGCCCGGTCCTGCTGCGAGGCCAGGGCCCGCTCAAGCCCCTGCACCTGCCCCTCGTTCATCGCGACCGATGGCGAGGGCTGGCCAGGCCCAGCCTGCACGCGCGCGACGAGCGCGGCGAGGTCGTCGGGCGAGAAGCCCGCGAGCGCGGGCAACTGGCCGAAGGGTGCGGGGCCTGCGCTCACGGGCGTACCTTTCGGATCGGGGGGTGCGGCGATGGCGGGGAGGCCGGCCGCCGCGCCCGCGGGGCCGCCGCTGTAGAGGTCTTGGACCGGCAAGCCTTCGATCGCTGCCCGGCCCTCCGGCCGCAGCATGACGATGTGGCGCGGGTCGCCGCCGCCGATGTCGATGCCGACCTTGCCGCGGATGGCCTTCGGGTCGCTGTACTGGCTCAGCGTCGCATAGCCCTTGCGCTGGAGACCGAGCAGCGCGTCGCGGAAGTCGGGCTCCGGCACGTTGTCGAGGCGGGGCCGCACGTCCCAGATATCGCCTTTGAAGCCGTCCCCCTGTGCGTCGCGGGCGGCCCGCAGCACGCGGGTCTCCAGCGCCGTTGGCAGCTCCGCAGGGGCTCGTGCCGCAGCGGGCGCGGACGGCGGTGCGTAGGGCTCGCGCATCGGCGCGGCGGCAGGCGACGGCGCCGTGGCGTTCTTCGCCAGGGCCGCTTCCAACGCGGCCACCGGATCGGTGGGATCGGCCTGAGCAGGACGCGACAGCGCCCCGAACGGATCGCGCCGCGGTCGCAGGGCCGCTTCCTGGTCCAGCCCCGCGGACAGGCGGCCCAGCATCGACTCCGGATCGGCCGCTCGACCGCCGAAGGCGCGCAACGACCCTGACGGCGCCGAGAAGGGCATTGAGCCGGCCATGGCGAGACCGGCCGCGCCGAGGCCGCCGGCCGCCGCCTCCTCGCTACCCGGATCCACCTGTCCGGAGAGGAAGCGCGACGTGAAGCCAGGGCCAGCCTCGTAGAGGTCTCGCACAGCCTGCTTCGCGCCGTTACCCATGCCGCGCAGCACCGAGCCGAGGTTGGGGGCCGACGGGTTGATGATCGCGGTCGGCGCGCCCGTCGGCGCATCCGGGGGCACGAAGCCGGTGAAGCCCGGTGCGCTCGGGGGTTGCGCTTCGTTCGGACCGGCGGTGATGCCCAGGAGGAACGCGCGCAAGGTCGGGCTCAGGGTCGTGTCATCGACCTGCGCGAATGCGGGAAGTGGGGCGGTGCCGCGAGCCACTTCAGGCGGTCCCTGCGCTCGATCCGAGGTGCCCGAGGCACACCAGCAGGTTGCCGGCGTGGTTGTTCAGGCGGTCGTAGACCGTCATGGCGTTGACGATCGCGGCCACGTCGCCGGCCCCGAAGGCCGCGGCCGCATCCCGGGCGGCGATCTCAAGCGCGCGGAAGGTGTCCACCGCCTCGCGACGGTAGACCTCCGCCTGTCCCTGCATCGCGTGGGATGCGGTCGGCACGTCCGGGGCGTCGGAGCCGTCCGGGGCTGGGCTCAGATCATCGGGGCGCATCATGCCGCCTTCCTGTGATCGCCGCGGGCGGGCGGCTTGGCCTTGCCCCGGTCCCCGCCGCGGGGGAGCGGCGCCGGCTCCCGCGACGAGACGGCGGCGATGGCGCTCATGATCCCCGGTTCGACGGGGCCCGACACCTGCGGGGGGCGACCCGCCCGGCCGGAAGCCCGCACCGTGGCGGCGGCGTCGGCGGTCGCCCGCCCGTAGTCCACGCCCAGTATGTCGCCGATGCCGATCGGCCCGACCGCCTCGGGGTGCCGCTGCGCGACCTGATCCGCGAGGAGGCCGATCTGGGTCCGGTCGTCGCCCTTCATGTTGTACGCATGAACCGGCGTGCCGTCGGCCAGCGCGCCGACCTCCCGGATGTTCTCCTTCAGGCGCTCGTCCGAGCCGAGCAGGCCGCCCAGCAGGCCCCCGCCGAGGGTCGAGCCGCCGCCGGTGCCGAGACCCAGGAGCCCCGTCCCGAGGCCGAGGATGGTCTGCAACGGGCTCTGACCGCTCGTGCGCCGCTGGCTCGTGCCCTGAGTGACCGTCGTCCCGCCCTGCTGGCCGATCGCCATGGGATACGAGGCGTATTGGCCAAGAAGTTGCCACGGCCGCGTTTGCGTCTCGTTGAAGTAATCCTGCGCGGAGTCGAGGCTTTGCTGCATGTAATCGCGCTGCAATTGGCCCACGCCGAGAAGGTTCTGAGCGGGCGCGTAGCGGAGCGCGTCAAGCGCCGGCAGTAGGCCCGCCGCCTGTAGCGCCTGCCCCTGGCTCGACAGGGCGGTGCCGACCCTGTTCTGTTCGTTCGCCATCGCGTTGGTGGTGCCGCGCTCGTAGGTGCCGAGCGCCGTCTTGGCCTTGTCGAGCTCCAGCCCGCTGTTGAACTCGTCGCCGCCGAGGATCTGGCCGAGCACGCCGGCCTCTTGGGCGGTCTGCGCCTGCGCGACTCCGGCGCCGGCGAGACGCTGCGAGTTGTTGGTCGACTGGACCCCCGAAATCGCGTCCACGATGCCAGAACCGAGCTGTGTTCCGGCCTGCCGCGCGCTGTCGATCTGCGAGTTCGCGGAAAGCTGGCGGGTCCGCTCCTTGTCGTACTGATCGGCGAACAACGCGCTCTGCGTGTCGTTCACAGCCTTCGTGGTCGCGCCCGCGAAGTTGCCGGAGCCGTAGCGGCCGGAGGCGGCATAAGCCTGCTTGGTGGCGTTCAGGGCGTTGTCGGCCGAGACCTGTGCGAGTTTGCTCACCCACGGGTTCGCCGTCGGGTCGAGGTAGGCGCCTGCCGCAGTCGAGGACAGGTTGGTCTCCGCCGCCGACGGCGCGAGCGCGCGGCTCAGCAGCGAGCGTAGATCCCCCTCGGTGGTCAGATCCCGCGCGCCGGACATGAACGCGTTCGCGGTCTGGTTGACCGCGCTATTCGGGTCCTTGAGGCGGTCCGCGAGGCCCTGGAGCTGCGCGGTGCTCACGCCCTTCACCGCGGCGAGGTTGCCGAGCGCACCGACGGTGCCGGCAGACAGCCCGTTGCCGTCGAGCGCGGGGCCGTTGTAGCTGACCCCGCCGCCGGACCCCATCAGGTTCTGGAGGAAGTTGACGCCGACCGGGCCGGCGTTGTCCGCCGCCGCTTGGTCGCGCGTCGAGATGATGCCGCGGGACTGATCCTCGGTCAGCCCGGCGACGCGCTGGCCGCCGTAGATCTGGCCGCCGACGCCATTCGTATAGAGGGCGTCGGCATCGGTCAGCGCCCGCTGGAGGCCCGGGATCGCGGGATCCCACGGGTTACGCGTCGAAACCTGAGTGCTGTTCTCGGTCTGGGTTTGACCGCCCCCCATCGCGCCACCCATCGCTATACACTCCCATTGGGTTCGGGCGCGGTGGGCCGGCCGCCGGCCTCGCGCAAGAAAGTTGCGGTGGGACCACAGAGCGCGATCGCGCTGTTGAAATCGTCGACCCGGGCGAAGATCTCGGCCGGGTCCGCGCCCGCCTCGATCAGCTCCACCGCACCGTCGAGCGCGTCGCGGCAGTGGCGCAGGCCGAGCAGGAAGGCGCGCCACGTCTGAGGGACCGTGAGCGCACGAGAGCCCGGAGCGTCGGCGCGGGGCGTGAAGGTGGCGACCTCGCCCATCAGGCCGCCAACGGTAGCGTGACCGCGGGCGCGGCGGGCGGCGGGGGCGGATCATCGGACGAGTTGAGCGCGGACCGCACGGCCCGGCGCAGGAACGCGCTGACCGACACACCCGCGCGTTCGGCACCGGCCGCCAGCGCGGCGTCGAGGTCCGCGTCGGCGCGGAACAGTCGGATACGGGTCAATGTGCCAGCGCGCATCGTCATTTCTCGCGAGAGCCACGAGTGTAACGCGCAACCGGGGGCGCTGGTAATACAGCCGTTGAGGTCAATACCGAGATAGAATGTCTTCTGAGTTTGCCGGTGTCACCAGCGTAATATTTTAGGCCGCACCCCTCAGAAGTTCGGCGACGACCTCTCGGCTCCGGGCCTGGACATCAGGCCCTGCAGTGGCGGCCGCCATCTCGGACACGGTAGCCGCGATGGTGGGGTCGTTGCGCGAGGCGGCGATCAGGCGCCCGTACAGTGTTCCTAGTTCGATCGCCTTCCGCATCTGCTCCAGATCGATATCGGAAGGCTTCAGCCCTAACTTTTCATCTGAGAAATGGGCGGATCGCGCGGCGTCGAGGCACGCCTGAACTGCACCCCGGGTGTATACGTCTACGTCCCAGTGCTTTCCAGTGTAAGCCATGACTGCGCCGACGGCTGCACTAAACGATCGGATCATCTCCGCCGTCTTTTCGTCACCGAGTAGCGCATTCGCTACCGCATTTGAACGTTCTGCAAATCTATTAGCATCCAATATACGATAGCCTGCGTCAATACGATACTCTATTTCTTGCGCAACAGACCGGCCATTAGCCTTAGCTTCCGCCTCAATCCTGTCTTTAGCAGATTTCGTCGTGCGAAAGCCGATCGAAAACCGCTTGCCCTCGGTTTCAGGCGCCAACTGCCGCACGACTGTCACCCCTGTCTGCCGGGGCAATCCCCGTATGTCGAGACAGGCCTACTCCGCTGACGGGGCGATCGTCAACGAAAAAACGCTATACGGGGGACAGCGCATGACTTGCGTGACGAGCGTCTGATGTCCTATGAAAGCGCTACCCCCGATCTAGCAGAGGGCGACATGCAGTCGAACGAGCCCACCCCCGCGCTGAAGCCCGCCGCCGTGCCCGCGGGGCGCACGCCGCGCGACGACGTGTTCACTAGGATCAAGCAGGGGAAGAACGTCCGCGTAGCCCCTCTCGCGGAGGCGATCGGCATGAGCCGGGGCGGCCTCTATGGGGCAATCGACGCCGGGGACGTGGAGGCCGTGAAGATCGGCCGCGCCGTCTTCGTGCCCGCGCACGTCGCCCGCAAGCTGCTGGGCCTGCCGGCGCACTCCCCCGAGACCGTCGCCGCCTGATCCGCGATCGGCGGGATGGGTGACGTTCGAACGTCACCCTCGCCCGCCGGCCGGACCTTTCCGCGCCGATCCGGCCGGCGCGATCACAGGACCCCAGACATGAGAAACCCCGCGACGCGCGGGGCGAACGCAGGGCTCTCGAATGCTGCTGTGGCGGCTAGCGTCGAGAGATTTACGGCGTCTCGTCCCCTTCGACAAGACCTCCACCTCGCCCGACGGTTCGGCATCCCGCCGGCCACGGCCGCCGCGATCGCCGAGTTGGCGTTCCCCCAAGTCGACACCTGGAGGGCGCGGGCATGAAGGCGCCCGCCGCCATCCCGAACGGGCGCGCCATCGCGCCGCTCGTGTTCGACCACATCAACGAGGCGGCCAGCACGGCCGCCGCCTACGCCGACACCGTCGCGACCTTCGCGGCGATCGGCGACATTAGAGGCGTGGCCTATGGGCTGCGCTCCGCCGCGGCGGCGCTTGCAGCCGCCAGCGCGGCCGCCCAGAGCCTGCGTCCCTCCTCTCCGGATGGAGGGGCAGCATGAGCACCTTCCGCCACGTCGCCACCGTCAAGAAGAACCAGGCCGAAGAGGTCCGGATCTGTCTCACCGAGTATGGCGAGCACAAGCTCGTCGATGTCCGGGTCTGCACCACCACCGAACGGTTCGGCGGGACGCTGGGCCCCTCCCGGAAGGGCTTCAGCCTGTCCCGGGCGAAGCTCCCGGCCCTGATCGCTGCCCTCCAGAAGGCCGAGCGGGAAGGAGGCGCCCGATGAGCCGCCTCATCCGCCCGCCGCGCAAGGCCCGAGCCTGCGCCAACTGCCAGCACTTCGCCGCCAACGGCACCGCCTTCGTCTACGGCGGCCGGGGCATCCTCGGCGCGATCGGCGAGCAGGCCCGCGGCGAGTGCCGCGCCAAGCCCCCAGGCCGAGACCGGAAGACCGGCGATGCCGTGTGGCCCGACGTGGTCGCATCCGATTGGTGCTCGGCCTTCGCCCGCCCCGAGACCGTGAAGCGCGAGGAGGCGGCATAGATGGGCGCCGTCATCGCCTTCCCCGCGAGCCGGGTCGCCCTGGTCAACGACCGCACGCCCCGGGCGGATCGGGTAAGCGTCGCTCCGCACGGAGTAGCGTGGGCGGCTTGGCTGCACTTTCCGTCCGGCCGCACCGTGGCGCTGGAATACGGCGCGACCCGTGACCATGCCCTGGCCGACGCGCAGCGTTACTGCCGTCGGGTCGGCGTGCCGCTCTACATCCGGGATAGGCCCCTCGACGCAGAACCGGGCAACCCGCGGCTGCGCGGGAGGATCTACATCTGGTCTGGCCCCGGCGGCCTCGGCGGCTGGCACGTCGAACATGAGAGCGAGCACGGCGACAGTTCCGCGCTCCTCGTGACCTCCTTCGACCTTAACGAAGCCCGAGCGCTCGCCCGTGAAGCCGCCCGGGCCCGCGGCGCGTCGTTCGACGACCCCGGACCAACATTTGGAGGCGCGGCATGACAGGCGAGCCGATCCGCTACGTCCGCACCAAGGACGCGCAGCAGGCCGTCGAGGGCCGCGAAGTCGAGATCGTCAACGCTCTCGGCATCCCGTGGCAGGCCGGCCAGCGCCATCACATCCGATGCCCCTACCCGGGCCACGGCGGCGCCGACGACTGGCGCCTCAACAGCAAGGGTCGGGCGATCTGCACCTGTACGGACCGCAAGACCGACAGCGTGTTCGACATCGCCGGCAAGGTCGAGGGGTTGGACTTCGAGGCGTCGAAGATCCGGTGCGTCGAGATCGTTGGCCGCGTCGACCTGATCCAGGAGAAGGCGGCCGACGGGCCGCGACAGGCCACGGACGCCGCGGCGCTGCTGAGCGCCCGCCCCGAAAACCGCGACGATGCCCTGCCCCGCGCCTACCTCGCTCACCGCCTCGGGATCGAGGCCGACACGGTGCTGATGCCGACCACACCCGCGGTTGGTCTCCGGGCGCTGGGCTACTACGACCCGCCGAAGGGCAAGGGCACCGGCAAGCCAGTACACGTCGGGGACTATCCCTGCGCGGTGTACGGGCAGACGGACGCCGCAGGCCGCCAGCACGCGCACAGGATCTACCTCAAGGCCGAGGGGCGAGGGAAAGCCGACCTCGGCATGGCCGCCAATGGCACGGTCCGCGAGGCCAAGAAATCGGCCAAGCGCGTCGGGGAGGAGAGCACGGCCGGTCGCGTCGTGACCTGGGGAGACCCGGCGCGGTCCCCCTGGTGCATCATCGCGGAGGGCATCGAGACCGCCTCGGCCGTCGCCCATGCTTTCCGGCAGGAGATCGAGGCCAAGGCCCTCTACGTCGCGGCAGGAGTCAACGCGGGTGGGATCGAGGCGTTCGCGCCCTGGCCTGAGACCCGCCGCGTCACGGTCGCCGCCGACCGGGACGAGATGGCGAAGATCACCGCTCCGAACCCAAGCCGGCGGGGCGAGCGCGCCGCACGCACATTCGGTGTCCGCCACCATGAGCAGGTTGCTGTGGCCTACGCCCTGGCTGGCGAGCCCGGTAGCGCGACCGACTGGCTCGACATCCACACCGCCGGCGGCCCGGACGCGGTACGGGCTGGGATCCTGGCCGCCCAGGCGTTCGAGCCGACGGCGCAGGAGGCCGACGGGGAACGGGACCGCGTCGAGGGCCTGGACGAGCTGCAACGGGTCGAGGGCGAGTACCCGCTGCCCCACCTTGAGGGTCTGACGCTGGCCTACCAGCGCACCAAGACTGGCCGGGTGTGGGTGCATCAGGCGGTCAAGGTCGGCGACGCCATGGAGATGATCCCGGTCGCCTCGCCCTTCGGCGTGCTGGCCCGCCTGCGGTTCGCTGACGATGACGACGCCTATGGCCTGCGGCTTGTTGTAGAGGACATGGGCGGCCGCCGCCGCAACATCGACGTGGACCGGGGCACCTTCGCCCGGCAGGGCGCGGCCGAGACCCGATCCGTCCTGTTCGGGTGCGGTCTGCGCACCGAGGGGGACGGCGAGCACATCGCGGTCAAGGCACTGAAGGCGGCGGACCCCCGGCACGAGATCGCTGTCGTTCGCCGACCCGGCTGGCACCACGGGGAGGACGGCACGGCGCCGTTCTTCGTCTGCCCAGACGGCCAGATCATTGGGGCGGGAGACGGCGGGCTCGAGTTGTCAGTGAACGCCCGGATCGGCGCGACCGTGGCGCGGGGGGGCACGATCGAGGCGTGGCGCGAAGCGGTCGCCGCGGCGTGCTCTGCCCCCCGGTGCGAACACTGGATCATCGGCGCCATCGCCGGCTTCTGCGCCCCGATCCTGTCGCTCTGCGGCATGGACACCTGCGGGATCAACCTCTCGGGCATGACCTCCGGGGGCAAGACGACAGCTCAGCGCCTCGCGGTCTCGGCGTGGTCCCGCGCCGCGCTCGACCAGCGGGATAGCCTCTTGCAGAGCGCCAGAGCCACCGCGAACGCCGTCGAGCTGATGGCGGCCCGGTCCAACGGGACTGTCCTCGCGATGGACGAGCTAGGACACGTCGTCGGCAAGGAGTTAGGCCGGATCATCTACAGCCTCGCCTCCGGGGTCGGGAAAGGCCGCATGGGGGCCGACGCGCAGCGCCGGACCTCGCACACATGGTCGACCTTCATCCTGTTCTCGGCGGAGAAGTCGCTTGAGGAGAAGGTCCGCAGCGACGGCGGCGAATGGGCCGGCGGCATGGCGGTCCGCATCCCGGACATCGACATCTCGGGCATCAACCGCGCCGTCGATCAGGGCGTTCTCGACAGCATTGCCACCGTCGACCGCAACCACGGGCACGCCGGGCCGGCCTTCGTCGAGGCGATGATCGCCGCAGGGCTTCACCTACGCGCACAGGACATCCGGCGCGGCATCGACAAGTCCGCCCGGGCCATCGCCGGACCCGAGGCCGACGGAAAGCACGTCCGGGCCGCCCTGCCCTTCGCCATCCTAGACACGGCCGGGCGCCTCGCCCAACGGCTCGGCATCCTACCGCAGGAGGTGGACGTGGCCCGCGCCGTCCGGTGGGCGTGGAGCCGGTTCGCCGCATCGTCCGACGCGGTGGCGCTCGACCCCGAGCAGCAGGCCACCACCAACCTTCGGGCCTGGATCGCCGAGCGGTGGGGGTCGAGCATCCACCCGACAGTACCTGACGACAACGGCCGCGCCCCGATGCGCGATGCGCTCGGCTGGTTCGACGACAGCACGGTCTACGTCCCCGCGCACCGTATCGTGGAAGCGGCCGGTGGCGCCCTCAAGGAGATCGAGATCGGCCGGGCGCTGGACGCGCAGGGCTTCATCGTCAAGACGCACGGCAAAGACTGTTTCTATGTGTCCTACGTCCCGCGCATCGGAAAGCTGAAAGCCTACGCCCTCACCCGGCGGGCCTTCGGACGATCGGACGAGGTCGAGACCGCCTTCGGCGTGTACGCAGGAGGCCGGGCATGATCGACCTGTTCGCCCTGTTCCAAGAGGCGCACGAGCAGCATGAGGCGCCCGCCGATCCCGGTTTTCCGGTTCTCGACAGGGACCAACCGGAACGCCAAGCCGCTGACTGTAAAGACATTTCCGGGATTTCCGGGATTTCCGGTCGGCAAAAACAGGCGCATGCAAATCCCGAAATTAGAAACGTCCAGGCGTGCGCGGGCGCGCGGGCGAGCGGGCGCGCGCGAGGGGTATATGCGGGGACACCGGAAATACCGGAAACCCCGGAAAAGCCTGCGCCGGCAGAGGGATACCTTTCCGGTTCTCTCTTGAGAAATCCGGAAAAAGAGAGGGAAACCGGGAAAGTCGGGCCGCTGCCGGCCGTGGATGGCCTCGCCCTCTGGCGCGCCGGCCTCGCCCGCCTCGACCCCGCTCGGCCGCCGTGCCCTGGCTATCGGATCAACGATCGCACTGGTGCGCAGTCCGGCGAGTGGTCGCGCGTCCTCGCGCGCGCCGTCGCGTTCCTCAATGAGTTCGGTGAGCAGGCCGAGGCTCTGGGCTGGACCGCCCCGCGGTTGTTCGGCGCTCACGCCGAGGCCGGCATCGTCCGCGTCGATGCCTGCGGGGCGCTCGCCCTGCCGATCGGCGGCGCGGTCCGCGCAATCACGGCGACGGAGATCTCATTCGGCCACCTGACCTACCGCGAGAAGCCCGGCCAACCCGAGGGCCTGCCCTGGTGGGAGTTCGGCCGATGATCGCCCCCGCCGACCGCTGGGGGCCCTTCGCCCTCGACCTTGAGCACGCAGAGCAGCGTGCCCGGCTGCGCAGCCTGCGCCAGACCGCGCGCCTTCTCACGGGCCCCCGCGCCGCCGACCTGTGCCGGCTCCTCGCCCGCGCCGAGACCGACCCGAACGCCCTGGAGCCGGCGAGCCGCGCCCTCAACGCGATGGCCGCCAACGACCGCCGCCAGATCTGGGCCGCCTACGCCGCCCTCGCCCGAGCAGCCTAAGGATTTGCCATGCCCGAGCCCATCCCCTTCCCCGGCACTGTCCGTGCCATCGGCGAGACCTTCCCCGCCCCGATGATCCGAGTCGGTCGGGAGGAGGCCGAGCGTCGCGGCATCACCCCAGCCGCTATCGACGCCGTGACGCGGCACGATCGCCGCCTCGCCACGTACATGCTCGGGCAGCTCGGCTCCCAGGACCCTGATCACCGCCGCTCCGGCGAATTCGGCCTGCGCCGCCTCATCGGCAGCATGGAGCGCGCAGCGTGAGCCAGCCCGCTCCCAGCATCGAAGCCGCCGCCGATGCCCTCCTGCGCATCGTCGTGCGGGGCGAGCGTGACCGCTCCGCCGCCGCCAAGCCCGAGTGGTGCACCGGCCGCTCCTGGGTCGATACCCTGCCGCCCAAGGCCACCGATGCCCTCGACGTGCCGGGTCTCGCCGCGGACCCGGTCGACACTGCCTGCCGCGCCGACCTGTGCCGGATCGGCCACGTGCTCCACGCCGCCAACCCGAACGAGGACTTCGTCGCCCTCACCGTCGAGGTCGCCAAGATGGACCCAACCCATGCGGGCTGGCGCTCGATCGTGCTGGAGATGGCGTGGAGCGGCATCGGGGGCGCGGCATGAGCCGTCCTGCCCTGGCCTGCCCGGCCTCGTCAGATCGTCTCGTAGGCGAACATGACCGCGATCACCGACAGGCCGACAAGCCCGAGCGCGAAGCAGGCGTCGGCCGAGCGCTCCAGCCGCAGGGCGTGGCCGGTGTCGGCGGCGCGCCGCAGGGACAAATAGGACGCTACCGCGCTCGCCAGGAACAGGACCGCGGTGAGCGACGCGTACTCGTCGACGTGGCTCGGGCCGGCGCGCGTCTCGTAGATCTTCACGAGCCCGATCAGCGTGACGCACACGCCGACCATCGTGCCGGCGGCGGGCAGGATGTGGTGCGACAGACCCGGCTTGCCGGGTCCGTTGGCCCGCTGTCTCTCCATCGTGCGACTTCCCCGCGAGCAGCCCGGTGGCTCCGCGGATCGCCTTCCGATCACGTGCGGGCCGCAGGCCGCATCGACTGTCGCACCGACCGCCTAACCGTTTGGGTAGATCGCCAAGAGGCCGTCCGTCTCGTCGACCGCGGCTTCGAGAACCGCGAGGATGTCATCGAGCTTGATCGCCGCGGCGTTCAGAGCTTCTGTGCGCGACCGATCGGGGTTCGTGGGACCGTTCAGCTCGCTGGCCAACCCGTCGCTCACGCGGCGCAATTCGGCGCGCATCGCCTCGGTTGCCGCTCTGAGGAGGGCAGGATCGGCTTGCACCAGCGAGCCGTCCGGAGCGCGGCGGTCGAGCAGACGCGCGAACGTCGACATGCTGACGGACAGCCGGTGCACGTCGCTCGTAGCACCGCCGGCCACCCCGATATCCATCGCTGCCCCTTCACCCATCAGTGGATCGCGTCAGACCGTACGACGAACATCACCGGCGCCTCGGACAGCCGCACCAGGGCTTGTGCGCTCTTGATCGCGTCGACCGTCGTCTCGGGCGCGCCGCGCAGGTACGCGTCTCGTTCCAGCCGATCCAAATGCCCGGCGAGGCTGACGGCGGGAGGCCCGCCGAGCAGGCTGACCAACTCGTCCATGAAGGCACAGGGGGCAGGGGCGCCTACGGCGGGTCGCATACGGCGGATCCTCCTCCACGACGGTCAGCGGCTCGGACAGGCGGCCACGATGTTGGACGGCGCGGCCTGGAGCACGTTCATGAGGAGGTACGCTGGGGGCCGACCTCACAAGGATCAGTTAACCACACCCCCCGTTCGCCCTTCACTGTCGGCGTCAATCGAAGGATGCAGCCGTGAGCCGCGCTACCGTCGCCCCCAAGCCCGTCACCGCGGCCTCGGTCATCACCCTCCTCGACGCCATCGAGCGCCACGGCCTCGGTGCCTCGGCCGCCATCGCCTTCCGCTCGGCCCTGCGCCGCAAGGGCATTGAGGCGGACGCCGCCGGTGGCCTCCAGGCCCTCGACACCCTCATGGACGAGATCGCCGAGGCCGAACCGGAGCGCGCCGACGCTCGCGCTGCCCTCCTCCGCAGCGCGTGGGGCGAGCTGCTACCGTGACGGCCGATCTCATGGCCATCGTCAGGGCGTGCGCTCCGCTCCTACTGGATCGACGTTTTCCCGCTCAGCGCCGACCCGGCCGCCCTGATCGTCGTTCCTGCCTTCCACACCGCGATGGCTCTCGTCTGCGCGTCCTCCGCCGACGCGCCTCGCGTTCGCGCCGTGTTGTCCAGCGAGGCGACCATGCGCTCTTCGATCAGACGCAGCAGATCCCGCGTCGCCTCTGGGTCGATGCGCATCAGCACGCCGGTCACATCGAGGAAGGCGTCCGCCAGCAGGTCGAACGCCATCGCATCGACGCCGGAGCCGTGATCCTGTTTCACCTTCGCCATTGCGTGCCCGGTCTCAGGTCTGAGCCGGGCTGCGATTTGGGTACGGGCGTCTCCGGGTGCCACGCGAGCGGTTGCCGGTTCGGCGGCGATGTCACGCCGAGCGCCCGCCTTTGTGGCCTACCCGCCGTGCTGACCAGCCCAGCCCCGCGCCTCTGGCGGCGCATAGTGTTCGCTGATGTCCTCGGCGGTCAGCACGCCGCCCGTACTCTCCCGGACGATCTGGGCAATGGCCTCGTCGTCGCGCCCGGCGGCGCGCAACTGCTCGATCTCGTCCGAGATCATCGCCACGAACTGCGCGACCGGGAACGCCTCAGGCGGCAGGTCGAGGGCGGCGCGCAGGGCCGTGTTGGCCTGGGCCGCCTGTTCGGCCGTGAAGGTCGGGTCGGGATCAGGCATTTCAGCGGGCTCGGTTCGGTTGGTCCATCCGCCCATCAGAGGCGAGGCGCGCTTTGATGTCCAACGCCATGACCCCGCGCGAGCAGGCCGCCTTCGCCGCCGGCATCGAGACCGCCCGCCAGATGGCGATGGCTGCGGCCGTGACGCTGGAGATCCGTGACGACGCCCGCGAGGTCCGCCAGCAGGCCGCAGCCGCCGCCCTTCAGGGGCTCGCCGAGGGGCTGCGCGTTCTGATGGCACTGCCTAAGGAGCCCCAGTCGTGAAACCTCATAGCCGGTGCTATCTATCATCCGACCTGTTCTTGGCCTGTTGTTTACAGGCCGCCCGCCCGGAAGCTTGACCGATGCCCAGAGAGGACAGCCAGTTCGGAGAAGGCCGCTCCGGCAACCCCGCCGGTCGCCCCAAGGGCTCCCGCAACCGCTCCACCCTCGCCCTGGAGGCGATCTTCGAGGGCGAGTCCGAGAAGCTGTCCCGCCGCGCGATCGAGATGGCGCTGGAGGGCGACGGCCCGGCGATGAAGCTGTGCCTGGACCGCCTCTTAGCGCCTCGCCGCGACCGCAGCGTCACCTTCGACCTGCCACCGATCGACACCGCGGCCGACCTGCCGAAGGCCACCGAGGCGCTGCTGCGGGCCGTGGTCAACGGTGACATCACCCCCAGCGAGGCCGCCGACATCGGCAAGGCCGTCTCCGCCCACATCGAGGCGATCACCGCGGCCGACCTGCACCGGCGCCTCTCCGAGATCGAGGACGCCCGGCGATGAGGCTGCGCGAGTTGGAAACCCGCATCGTCAAGCTGGAGCGCGACCCCAGCTACAGCGCCTTGGCGCGCATGTCGGAGGAGGAGTTGGAGCATGAGGTCATCCGGCACATGAACCTGCTGGCGGCCGACTTCCCGACCTACGACGCGATGATCGCCAGCTACGCGGCTTCGCCGGAGCCGTTCGAGCAGGAGGTCGCCAAGGACATGCGGACCTTCCTCGCGGACTATCTCGCCCGGCAGCCCGGCCGGGTCAGAGCCGCATGACCATGCCCGACGAGGCGAAGCTGATCGCCTACGGCGCGATGGCGCAGGGGCAACTGGAGCGGGTTCGGTCCTACCTCTCTCGCGGACGGCAACATGAGGGTCTGACAGCCGACCAACTCGCGGAACTGTGGCCCGCCACGACCCGAGCATGGGCCGCTGCACCGTTCGAGCCACCGATCGCCATGGACGATGTGCGATCCGAGTACGAGCTGCGCGGCCAGCGGCCGCCCTACGAGGTGGTTTCCGATGACATTGAGCAGGCCATCGCCGCGATCGGCGCCCGGTTCGAGAGCATGACGGGCGACGAGCGGCGCGAGGCGAACGACCGCATGGTGGCCGACCACGAGCGGAACACCCGCTCGCGAAACTGAATGCGTCGCTGGCCGCCACTCGTGGTCGCTGCGGCAGATCAGCGGTACGCTCGCCGCTGGAACGGAGGAACGGCGATGGCGAGGACTGAGCGCGGGCGATACCGGTTTGCCGTAAAGGAGGACGCCGAGGGTGTTCCGTCCCTGGCGCTGGAGCCGATAGACGATGGCATAGCTGCGTTCGGCGATGCCTATCTGTGCATTGAGCTACGGCCCGGGGTCAGCTACGACCACGCCCGGCAGATCGCGGATACTCTAAATGCCACCGCTGCCGGCTTATCGGCGACGTTTTTCGAGAAGGTGGCAGACGCCTAACGCAATCAATTCGAGAAATAGCGAGCTTGCTCGCGCCAGCTAGCCGCCGCTGTGTTTGGGCTTCTGCCCTTACCCTCGTATGACTTTCCCCTATACTCACCGCGGGCAAGCCAGACCGACTTCGACTGCTGATGCACAGACAGCGCAATCGTCTCGCCCCAGACAACAACACGGACGATCGTAGGCCACTCCAGTCGGGCAAGAACACGCTACAGAAACCCGCTCCCGGCGTGCCCCTTGAACAGGTTCGCCCTGCGAATGTACCCGAGCACCGTCGCCGGATCCCGGTGCCCCGACTGCTCCATGATCCGCGCGAGGTCTGCCCCGCGTTCCGCGGCCGTGGTGATGAACCCGGCCCGCAGGCTGTGCGCCCCGAACGCCGCCGCATCGAGCCCGGCCGCCCGGCAGTAGCCCTTCAGGATGTCTGCCACAGCCCGATCGGTCAGGCGGGGTAACTCGCCCGTCGCCTTGTCCGGCCCTCGCACGTTTCCCGACCGCGAGATGGGGCGGAACACCGGCCCCACCGTGATCCCCGCCGCGTCGAGCCACGCCCGCACCAGCGCCACCGGCCGGACGAAGCGCCCATGCGGGATCGCCTTCTCCAGGCCCCTGCCCTCCTGATCCGTCTTCGAGCGCCGGATCCGCACGCGCAGGCCCTCGGGATCCTCGACCAGATCGGCCACATCCAGCGCCACCAGCTCGGACCGGCGGAACGCGCCCGCGAAGCCCAGCGCCAATAGTGCCCGGTCCCGCTTTCCCGTCAGGGTGTCCGGCGCCCGGGCAAGGAGGATCTGCACCACGTCGACCGTTGCCGCGGCTTTCTGGTTCACGGGCCGGACGTGCAGCTTGCGCCGGGCGCCCGCCATCGTGGCCCGCACGCCCTCGTCGTCCGTCGGGTCCGGCTGGCCGGCGAGCTTGTGCGCGTAGCGGATCGCAGCGAGCCGCCGGCCGAGCGTCGAGGCCGCCCTACCCCCCTCCGCCTCCGCCACGATGAAGGCCGCGACCGCCTCGGCCGTCGCCGGCAGAGGTCGGAACCCGTACCGAACGCACCAGCCCTGAAACACCCGCGCGTCCGAGGTGTAGGCCCGCACGGTCGCGTCGGCCTTCGAGGCGCGCTGATAGGTCCGGACGAGTGCCGCAGCCTCGACGGGCAACCCACCGGGATTTCCGGGCAGTTCGGCCGGCAGGATCTCAGGCGTCGTCGGCATCGCACCCTTGTCCCGTCCCGAGCATGCCCGCGATCGTGGCGCCGATCGTCTCGTCCGCCCAGGCGTGCGGCAGTCCGAGGTAGTGGCCCGGCCTGCGGACCATGCCGCACCAGAACCGGCCCTCGCCAAATTCCATCGCGGGACACGGTCCCTCGACACCGGCGCCGATGAACTCGCGCGCGATCCCGCAGGGCTCGGCCGCGCAGCACAGCCCGCAGCCGTTGCACGGCGCGCCGACCTTCGGCTTGAGCGGCAGCCGGGCATCGCCCGTTCCGTCTATCAGGTGGATCGCTGCCATAGGCGCCGCCTACCGGGCAAACTTCCGAGAAACAGTCTTATCGGAGGTTACGCCTAGGCTGGTTGGAGCGCAAGGACATACACCCTAAACCTACACCTAAAGCGGACACCTGGACCTCAAGCTAAACTGTATCGTTGGACCTTGAGCGTACACGGTTTAGGGGAGGTGTCGGAGGTGCGGCGATGCGGGTTGTCTCGATCCTTGGGCTGAAGGGCGGCAGTACCAAGAGCACGCTGACGGCGCATCTCGCCGTCGCCGCCCACCACGCCGGTATCCTCGCGGCAATCGTGGACACTGACCCGCAGGCCACCCTGCGCATGTGGTCGACCCGACGACAGGCTGACGGGCCACCGGTCCGACCGGAGACGACGCCTGACTTTCTGGAGCCCACTCTGCGCGAGTTCGAGCGGCAGGGCGCTGAGCTCGTTCTGATCGACACCGCGGGCAAGGCTGAGATCATGGGAAAGCGGGCGGCCGAGCTGTCCGACCTCGTGTTGATCCCCTCGCGGACCTCGCTGGCCGACATGGACGCGGTTCCGACCTCGCATGCGATGGCGCAGGGGCTCGGCAAGCCGAACTTCGTCATCTTCACGGACGTGGACGTGCGGGGCGCCAAGAAGGACGTGAAGGACGCCGCCGCCGGCTTCGTCGCCCGCGGGATCCCGACCGGTCGGGAGCACGGCGCCCCCTTCGTCTGCCACCGCAAGGGCTATAAGTCCTGCCTGATCGACGGCAGCACCATCCAAGAGATTGAGCCCGGCGGGAAGGGCGCCGAGGAGATCGACGCGCTGTTCCGATGGGTGGCGAAGCAGGTCGGGCTCAAGGTGAAGCGCAAGCGCGCGGAGAAGCAGAATGGCTAAGCGGCCGAGCCTGTCCGCATCCTTCGTGGTCGGGGAGCAGCCGATCCTGGATCCTACACATCAACCTAAACTGCAAGCTCAACCTCAAAGTTTAGGTACACCTACACCTAAAGCCCGGGATCATCGGGAGAACCGGCAAGCCTTCACCGTGTGGCTTGACCGGGACCTCATCGCCCAGGTGCGCGGCCTGTCCCGTGAATTGGTGATGGAGCGCGGCCGAGCCGGCAACTCGATCGAGGCGCTGGTGACGGAGGCAATGCGCGCGATCCTGGCGAAGCACGGCCGGTAGGCGAAGGATGCGCGAGCCGGGCGAGCTGCAAACCGCGGCCGCCTGGCGAGCCGTGGCCGTCATCTAACGGGTCGTCCCTCTGGATCGCATATCGGTACGGTCGGTTATCCGTTCGGGCAGCGCAAGCATGCTCGCTCCATCACTGCGGCAGTTTGCCGGGCCAAGGACCTGGAATGCCGCGCTTTTTCTTCGACTTGGACGGCGAGATCACTTCGCGAGATCACGAAGGGCGCGATCTGCCGGATCGGATAACCGCGTGTCGGACCGCGATCGAAATCGCCACAGAATTTGCGATGACCGGCGTCGGGCTACCGAGTGGCAGTGAAGCTGTCGTGCAGGTCAGGCGCAATCAAAACGAGGTGGTGTGCACCGTTCGACTGAATTGTCGCATCGAGAGCATTTAGCCTGTGGTGATACTGAGATTGATGCGGTAGACGCATCGCCCAGTCTCGTCGAGCGCCTCCATGTTCCACACGAGGTTCGCCGCGATCCGGGCTGCCTCACGCGCTATGGCACCGCCAGCGATGCGAAGAGCCTCTTCCCGGGCGAGGGTGTCATCCGGAAGCTCGACTCCATCTGTGTCCAGAAGGGATCGTCCGTCGAACACGTTGAAGAAGAACCGGGGCATCCGAAGCTCCAGCCACTGTGCAGCTTGAAGCGACCTTAAGGCCGAGCATGACGCAAAGTTACCCACCATACTGCGACACAATAGCTTGAAGTCGACGCAGACGTTCGGTGGAATGGTGCACCCACGTCCACCTTCCGGTCTCGACCTTTCAGGCGGCGATCCTACGGTTATGCCCGGCGTGGTCCGGCAGCCCGACGCGCTCGCAATGGGGGCTTTTAGGACCCGCGCAAGTCGACCCACTCCCCTGCGACCGCCCCTATTTCCGAATAAAAAATCGGGTCCTTTTACAGGGTGCCCACCATGGCGTTGGCTGCCACGATCAGACCTTGCGAGCGGGACTCTTGAGCCCGCCCTCCGACAGCAACGGTTCGCTAACCTCACGCGCCCACCGTCGCCGCATGTCGAGGCGTATCACCCGTACCGCGCGCGCCGCCCTCTGGATCCTCGCGCTCGTGTTCTGCTGCTGGTCATCAGTCGCGCTGATGCACGCGAACCAGCCTGATCCGCAGCTCGTTGGGCCTGCGCTCATCGACGGGCCAGCCACCACGGGCTCGATCCGCCAGATGCGATGGTGTGGGGCCGCGTCTTGGTGCCGATGACCGGCAGGACTACCGCCGCAGCCCTGGCTCTGATCGAGCACCACCACGTCGAGCACGGCACGCCGTCGGTTATGGAAATGCACGACATCCGCGCGGCGATGGAGGCGCGAGGGGAGGGCGCCACCGACCCGGCAACGCTCGCTCACGACACGCTCACCGCTCTCGGCTGGCGCGTCGAGATGGTCGACGGCGTGATCTACCGGCTCGAACGGTAAGGCGGTCGGTTCGGCCTGCTCAGATCCTGATGCCGATTTCCCGGGCCCGTATCTCGCCCGTGATCCGAGCACCGTAGGCGCTGGCGTGAGCGAAGCGGGAGCGCTCGATCTCTCGTCCGTCCGCCGACGAGATCGTCCACAAGAAGCAACCCGCCTGCATGGTGCAGGGGATGACGACGATCCGGAAAGCAGGAGAGGAGCGGCGCAGCATTTCGAGATACTGTCGAGCTTCGCGGGGGGATCCAAGTCTCACGGATCCCCACGCAGGACGTATCGAGGCTTGCGCCCTTCAATTCGACGTGAGGCACCGCAATCTGGCCCGGCCCCGCCCGGATCCGATCACCAGGCGGGGAAATGACACGATCGCTCAGGCCACAACCGCACAGTCTGGGCGCCAATCAGCCCTGCGCCAATCTCCGGGTATGCGCGAGATCATGCTGGATCTGATGAGCACCATGGACGCCGCGGCGATGGCCTTGAACGCGATGGCGGACGAACTGTCGGCCGCCGCGGACTGCCTGGATGGCGAGCCCGTAGCTGAAGCCATGCGAGGACTGGCCCGGCGGCATCGCGTCGAAGCCCTGATGGTGCAAGGCCGGCTGGCCGGACTGACGGACGATTACGTCGAGCAGTTCGGGCCGATGTAGCCATCACCGCTTCGCCGCGAACTCCCAGATCGGCGGGCCGGTCTCCTGCCCTGGCTTGTCCCGGTGGGCGGTCTGGTTGCTGAGCTGCACCCCTGTCGCGTCCACGCCGGTCGCCTTCCGGCCGTTGATCATCATCGCCCCGCAGCCATCGACGCGCAGGGTGCCGTGCTGGGGGTGAACGCCGAAGAGCTGTGACGCCGTCCATCCGAGCCGATGCGCCTCCGCGCCGTATCGGTCGCAGAAGTCGATGGCTGCCTCACGCAGGGCGGCCCACTTGGCCGGCGTCAGGTAGCGGCACGGCGGCTTGTCGGCCGGGATGCCCTCGATCGCGTGGCGCCAGACATCGACAGCGCTGGGGAGGAGGGTCGGAGCGGAGCAGGCGGCCATGCGCCGGACTACGGCAGCCCGCGGCGCAGGGCCATGCGGCCTGACGCACCCTCGCGCTGCGCCATAAGTCGCACTGAGTCCGGGGATCTGAACGAAGTCCGATGCGTCATCGGCCGGGCGGTCGCCCGCCGCATTCGCTATCCCAACAGGACCTCATGCACCCCTTCCGTTGGCTTGGCCGTCTCTTGTCGGGCGTCGGGCACATCGCCACCCGCGCCGTGATCGGATCGGTAGCTCTGTTCAGCGTCGTCCTCGATCTCCTGCTGGGCATCGTGGCCCGGCTCTACGATCGGTTCGATGCTGAATGGGCCCGCATAGCACGAGAAGCGGACGAGCGGCGCACGCGGGACGGTCGGGGTGTGATTGATCCGATCACGTTGGACCGCAATCGATAATTTCTCGCGGTCGGTTCAGCCCCGCCCGATCTGCTCACGGGCTGGCGGGGGACATGCCGCTTTCGCGGCGGGGACCAAGTATGCAACACGGCCCGGGGTCAGGATGAGCGCTGGCGGTTGATCCATGATCAACGACAGCAGGCGGCAGGCTCTCATAGAGGGATGCGACCGGGGCAAGGCACCGCGGGCGCGCGTCACAGCGGCACTGGGCGATCCGAGGTCAGAAAAGGAGCTTTCTGGGTCCGCACAGATCGGCCCGTTCCCCTGCGGCCGACCTGAAGAGCGGTTTGACCGCACGGAATGAGGCGGTGGGAGAACGTTCGGTTCCACAACCCCCGGTAGACACGGTCCTCGTCTACTCAAGATCTAGTCTGACGTAAGACGTATTTTCATCGTAGCAACACGTATACGTTACCTGAAACGTCAATTGACCACTGATTAACAAAAGTCACGTACCAGCAGCGGACGATGTTAGCCGACGCATCGTGATGGACGCCTCATGCCACTCTTTGATGCCGACCTGCGTGCGCTGATGACGGCGATCGACCGATCTCGGGCCCGGGTCGAGTTCACCCCTGATGGTACGGTGCTGACCGCCAACCCTCTCTTCCTCGACCTGATGGGCTATACGCTCGCCGAGCTGAAGGGCGAGCACCATCGCCGGTTCGTCCGAGCGGATGAGCGCGACGGCCCCGCCTATCGGGCGTTCTGGGACGCCTTGCGCCGCGGCGAGGGGCAGACGCGCACGTTCCGGCGCTTGGCCAAGGACGGCCGGGAGGTGTGGATCCAGGCGACCTACAATCCCGTGCTCGGGCGTGGCGGGCGGGTGACCCGGGTCGTCAAGTTGGCCACCGACGTCACCGAGAAGACCGTCCAGGCCCTGGACCTCGATGGCCAGATCGCGGCACTTCACCGCTCGCAGGCGGTCATCGCCTTCGCCCCGGACGGCACGATCCTCGACGCCAACGCCAACTTCCTCGCCGCGGTCGGTTACACCCTCGACGAGATCAGGGGCCAGCACCACCGGCTGTTCGTCGACAGGGCCGAGCAAGCCGGGGAGGCTTACCAGAGCTTCTGGGCGGCGCTGGGCCGCGGAGAATACCAGTCGGCTGAGTTCCGACGCTTCGCGAAGGGTGGGCGCGAGATCTGGATCCAGGCGACCTACAATCCGATCACCGACGCCGACGGGCGTGTGGTCAAGGTGGTGAAATTCGCAGTCGACGTGACCGCGCAAAAGCTACAGACCGCCGACGCAGCCGGGCAGTTGACGGCCGTCAACCGCTCCCAGGCGGTGATCGAGTTTGCCCCCGATGGCACGGTCCTCGACGCCAACCCGAACTTCCTACAGGCGGTCGGCTATACGATTGAAGAGGTGAGGGGTCGGCCGCACGCCATGTTCGTCGAGCCCGGCTACGCGCGGACGCCGGAGTACGTGGCCTTCTGGGACCGTCTGCGCGGCGGCGATTTCGCTTCAGGCATGTTTCAGCGCTTTGGTAAGGACGGCCGCTCGGTATGGATCCAGGCGAGCTACAACCCAATCTTCGATCCCAGCGGTCGGCTGACCAAGATCGTCAAGTACGCCACCGATGTCACCGCGAACATGGAGGCGCGCGCGGTCGCGGTGGCGGCAGCCGAGCGGACGCTCGACAGCGTCCAAGTGGTCACCGACGCGGCGGAAACCATGAATGCTGCGGCCCAGGAGATCTCGCGCAGCATGACCGAGTCCAAGGCTAGCGTGGATGAGATCCACGGACGCGCCGGCGAGGCGGATGCCGCTACCGAGCGATTGCGCGCCGCGGCGGGCGCGATGAGCGGTGTCGTCGCGACGATCTCGTCGATCGCCCAGCAGATCAACCTGCTGGCGCTGAATGCTACTATTGAGGCGGCCCGGGCCGGGGCTGCCGGGCGCGGCTTCGCGGTCGTGGCGGCCGAGGTGAAGGATCTGGCCGGTCAGGCTGCTGCGGCTACGGGGCGGATCAACGGTGAGATCGTCGGCATGCAGACCGTGTCGGACGAGGTGGCTGGTACCCTAGCCTCAATCACCGCGGCGATTGGCGCGATCAGTGGGCATGTCGATGGGGTGAGCGCCTCGACCGACGAGCAGGCGCGGGCGACGGGGGAAATCCTGGTCAGCATGCGGCAGGCGGCCAGCGGTGTGTCGCGCATCAGCACCAGCCTGGATGATTGGACGGTGGGGATGGAGGAGCGGCGTACCGACAAGCGGACTCGCGTCCTGCTACCTGCCGAGATCCACCTGCCGGGTGGTGGGCGCGTCGCTTGTTCGGTCCGTGACCTGTCGGACGGGGGCGCGCGGCTGCATGTGCTCGGGCACGCTCAGATCCCAGAACGGTTCGTGATGACGATCGACGACGAAAGGCGACGTGTCACGTGTGAGATCCGCCACAGGGCCGGCGCGAGCTTGAATGTGCAGTTCGTGCAGCCCGTCGAGGGCAAGATCGCTCGTGCGGTCGGCCACTGAAGCCCGACGATGCGGGGATGTCTTCGCTTTCGAGTCCTGCGGTTCGGCCCCGCCCGATCTGCTCACGGGCGGGGGAACCCCGGATCTCACCAGCGCCGGGCCGATACGCAACGTGGCCC
>NZ_JAUYZI010000055.1:0-30000 GCF_030700245.1 Methylobacterium amylolyticum | reverse complement strand
GAGAAGGCCGTCTCGACCGGGGCCGAGTCGCTGATCGTGTCGAACCACGGCGGGCGCCAGCTCGACGGCGCGCCCTCGTCGGTGGCGGTGCTGCCCGAGATCGTCGCGGCGGTCGGCGACCGGATCGAGGTGCTGATGGACGGGGGCGTCCGCTCGGGTCAGGACGTGCTGAAGGCGGTCGCGCTCGGGGCGAAGGGCGTCTTCATCGGCCGCCCGTTCCTCTACGGGCTCGGGGCCTACGGCGAGGCCGGCGTCGCCCGCTGCCTGGAGATCATCCGCACGGAACTCGACATGACGATGGCCCTGTGCGGCCATCGCGACATCCGCGACATCGACCGCTCGATCCTGCGGGCGCCGCCACCCTGAAGTGTCATCACGCGGGCTCGGCGCCGCAGCAGGAGCGGGTGAGGAAGCGCACCGGGCGCGCCTCGGTCACGAGGGCGGGGAATCCCTCCCGGAACCGGGCGAGATGCGGGGTGGCCAGGTGCGCGTCGAAGGCGGCGCGGTCGTCGTAGACCTCGTAGAACACCACGGCCAGCGGGTCGCTCTCCTCGACCGCGACGTCGAAGGCC
Organism: Methylobacterium amylolyticum; assembly: GCF_030700245.1. Taxonomy (GTDB): domain Bacteria; phylum Pseudomonadota; class Alphaproteobacteria; order Rhizobiales; family Beijerinckiaceae; genus Methylobacterium. The sequence continues at coordinate 29,428 of NZ_JAUYZI010000055.1, read as the reverse complement.
CGGCAGCCCGGCTCGTCGGCGACCGAGGCCCGGGCGTCGTCGTGCGCCAGCACGAGGAAGGCGTCGAGGGCCCCGGGCCTGACCTGGAACTCGGCGATGACGACGAAGGGACGGTCGCGGGATTCGGGCATCGGGCGCCTCGCGGGGAACCGGCGCCGCCCGGGCGCCGGGAACGGGGGATGCGGGGGCCGGCGGTCACCGGCCCCCCGGGACGGGGACGCGTCAGGCCGCCTCGCCGCGCGGATGCCGGGCAGCATCCTCCATCTCGCGGCGCAGCGCCACCACGTCGAGGTCGTCGACCAGCTCCACGTCGTCGACCCGTACGATCCGGTCCCTGCCCACCGCGCGCTTGAGCCGGACGTTGTGCGCGAGGCCGATCGGGAGCGCGCCGAGAGCGAGGCTGCGCGCGGCCGGGATGGCGTTGGCCCATACCGCGTAGCCGCCCTCGCCGTCGAGCATCTCGCCGGGCTTGAGGTCGCGCTTGGCGGTGGCGACCGCATCGCCGCGAAATTCCTTGGACGATCCGGTCGGCTCGTTGCGCAGCACCGCCGAGAGCACGCTGACGCTGGTCTCCAGGCCGATCATGTGGAAGGGCCGCCACATCGAACCGTACCAGCCGGACGGGTCGGTGAGCAGGCCGTACTGCTTGAAGCAGGCCCGGGTGTACTCGCTCGTGGCCTTGAACGTGACGAACACGCCGTAGCGGATGTTGTTGAACACCTCGCGCCCGTCCGGCTCCTGGCTCGCGGCGATGTCGACGAGGCCGGACCGCGCGAGGCGGCCGCCGTCGGCGGCGGGGCGGAACACGCGGGCGAGGTCGTGCAGGCCGGCGGGCGGGAAGGCGAGACCGTCCTCCGGACAGTCGAGGCCGGTGCCGTTGGCCACCGCCGCCATCTCGATCGCCGCCTTGGTGCCGTCGGTGAACGAGTTGTACATCTTCGGATTGAAGTCGCCCTTGCGGACCTCCTCCTCGCTCCAGCCGAAGAAGCCCCAGACGGTGTCGGGGGTCGAGTAGCGGTAGCGCGGCTCGAAGTTCATGCCCTTGCCGGCGGATGTCAGCTCGAAGCCGCAGGAGCGGGCCCAGTCGACGAGTTCGCAGATGATGGCGGGCTGGTCGCCGTAGGCCATGCTGTAGACGACGCCCCGGCGCCGCGCCCGCTCGGCCAGGAGGGGCCCGCACAGCACGTCGGCCTCGACGTTGACCATGACCACGTGCTTGCCGGCGTCGATCGCCTGGAGCGCGTGGCGGATGCCGGCGATCGGGTGGCCGGTGGCCTCGATCACGCACTCGATCTCGTCGCAGGCGGCGAGCGCGGACGCGTCGTCCAGCACGCAGGTGCGGCCGGTGCGCACCGCGTCCCCGAGGGAGGTCGCGGCGTAGCGCTCCTCCGGCCAGCCGACCCGGGCGAGCGAGGCCCGGGCGCGGCCGACGTCGAGGTCCGCGACGCCGGCGACGTGCAGGCCGGCGATCTGCTGGGCCTGGGCCAGCACCATCGAGCCGAACTTGCCGGCGCCGATCAGGGCGGCGCGCACCGGCCGCCCGGCCGAGGCGCGCTGCTGGAGCAGGGTGGACAGGTTCATGGGCTTCCTCCTCCGGAATCGGACGATGCCGCCGTGCCCGGCTGGCGCGCCGGGATGCCGTCGTGCGGGGGCCGTCCGTCGTGCAACCTCGTCGACGCGGAGCCGCGCGGGCAGGTCGTGACGGGCCGGACGCTAGGAGTGCCGTCCGTGCAGGACAATCGAGATTTCCGCGCGCATCGTGAAGCGTGTCTACACGGTCGCCGCGTACTCCGCCGTCCACGCATCCCGCTCCCGGCGGATCCAGTCGAGGAAGGCCCGGACCTTGCGGTAGCGCAGGTACTCGTTCGGGCAGGTGATCCACTGCGTCACCAGCGCGACCGGCGGCGTCTGCCGCACCGGGCCGACGAGGCGCCCGGCCCGCAGGTCGCCCCAGAGCATCAGGTCGCTCTCCAGGGCGATGCCGAGCCCGCCGGCCGCGGCGTCGATCGCCATGTAGGACCGGTCGAACAGGAGCCGGCGCCAGCGCGCCGCCGGCGCGATGCCGGCGAGCTTGAACCACTGCGCCCACTGCACCTGCGACTTCACCGAGTGGATCAGCCGGTGCCGGACGAGATCCTCCGCGCCGAGGCTCCCGGCCGGGGCCAGCGCCGGCGCGCAGACGGGCCGGAAGCGCTCCTCCACCAGCCCCTCGACGTAGAGGCCCGGCCAGCCGCCGGTGCCGTGCCGGATCTCGATGTCGACGCTCTCCTTCCGGAAGGCGGCCGGCTCGTTGGTGCCGTCGAGGCGCAGCTCGATGTCGGGGTGCTCGTCCACGAAGCCCGCCAGCCGCGGCAGCAGCCACTTGGTCGACAGGCTCGGCGTGGCCCGGACCGTGAGCGTGGTGACCGAGCGGGAGACCTTGATGCGCTGCGTGGCCTCGGTGATCCGGTCGACCTCGGCGCCGATCATCTCGAAGTAGCGCTCGCCCGCCTCGGTCAGGACGATGTTGCGGCCGGCCTTGCCGATCAGCGCGGCGCCGAGACTGGTCTCGAGCGCCTGGATCTGCTGGCTCACCGCCGACGGCGTCACGCCCAGTTCCTCCGCCGCCCGCGTGATGCTGGCGGCGCGGGCGACGGCGTGGAACACGCCGATGGCGCGGAAGGGGACGGGCATGGCGACCGTTTAGCTGTCCTACAGGGACCGGCAAACAATCTGCATTGTCCTGCAAGGATGTCACTCCTAGTCTCGGTCGAAATCAGCAAGAGCAGCCTCCCGGCGGAGGTGCCGACGCAGGGACGTGCGACCGTCGCCCCCTCCGGCGACCGTCGCCGATCCCCGCCCGGCCACGATGCCGGGAGCGCGCCAGCCCGACAGAGACGATGCCGCGCGGCCCCGAGGGGCCGAACGACGGCGCGCAGGAGGAAACAGCATGGCGAACGGGCCGGATTCCGGTAACCGCGGCGGTCTCTCGCGCCGCAGCTTCATCGCGGCGGCCTCCGCCGTCCCCCTGGTCGCGATCCGCACCGGGCCGGCGCGGGCGGCCGAGTTCACCTACAAGCTGGCGACCGGCCAATCCCTGTCCCAGCCGATCAACACCCGCCTGAACGAGGCGACCCAGCGCATCCGCGAGGCCTCCGGCGGCCGGCTGGAGCTGAAGTTCTTCCCCGCCAGCCAGCTCGGCTCCGACACCGACCTGATCACCCAGGTCCGCGCCGGCGGGATCGAGTTCCTCAACATCGCGGGCTCCGTCCTCTCGACGGTCGCGGCCGGGGCGGCGCTGACCAACGTCGGCTTCGCCTTCAACGACTACGACGAGGTCTGGCGCGCGGTCGACGGTCCGGTCGGCACCTACGTGCGCGCCCAGATCGAGAAGACCGGCCTCGTCGTTCCGGCCAAGGCCGCCGACAACGGCTTCCGGATGGTCAGCTCGACCTCGAAGCCCATCAGGACGCCCGAGGATCTGAAGGGCTACCGCATCCGCGTGCCGGTCTCGCCGATCTTCACGTCGCTGTTCTCGGCGCTCGGCGCCAACCCGACCTCGATCAATTTCAACGAGCTCTACACGGCGCTCCAGACCCGGCTGGTCGACGGGGAGGAGAACAGCCTCGTGACGATCGAGGCCGGCAAGCTCTACGAGGTGCAGAAGTACATCGCCGAGACGCGGCACATCTGGGACCCGTTCTGGATCATCGCCAACCGCCGCGCCTTCGGCCGCCTGCCCGAGGATCTCCAGGGAATCGTCCGGCGCGAGCTGGACCGGGCGGCGACCGAGGAGCGCGCGGACATGGTGGGCCTCACCGCCTCCCTGAAATCGCAGCTCACCGCCAAGGGCATCACCTTCGAGACCGCCGACCGGGAGGCCTTCCGCAAGGGCCTGAGCCAGGCGGGCTTCTACCGCGACTGGAAGGAGAAGTTCGGGCCCGAGGCGTGGAAGGCCCTGGAGTCGGTCACGGGGCCGCTGGCATGAGTGCCGCCGCGCCCGCGGCCCCGGCCGAGACCGCGCCCTCGGACTGGCTCGGCAGGGCGGAGCGCGCGCTGCGCGCCGCGATCGCGCTGCCGGCCCCGATCCTGGTCGTCGCCGAGGTGCTCATCCTGTTCGTCGGCATCGCCGCGCGGACGTTCGGGCGCCCGATCATCTGGAGCGACGAACTCGCGGCCATCCTGTTCCTGTGGCTCGCGATGCTCGGCAGCGTGGTGGCGATCCAGCGCGGCGAGCACATGCGGCTGACGTTCCTCGTCGGCAAGCTGTCGCCGCGGGGACAGGCGTGGTGCGAGACGCTCGCGGTCGGCGCGATGTTCCTGTTCCTGTTCCTGATGCTGCACGCGACCTACGACTACACCGAGGATCAGTCCTTCGTGGAGACGCCGGCGCTCGGCTGGTCCGGCAGCGTCCGGGCGCTCGCCATGCCGGTCGGCTTCGTCGCGGCCCTGCTGAGCTGCGGGCTGCGCCTCGCGCGCTTCGGCGTGCGGGACTTCCTCGGCGTCGGGCTGGCGTTCGGGGTCGTCGCAGCGCTGCTCGCGCTGGCCGCGCCGACGCTCGCCGGCATGGGCGACTGGGCGCTGGCGGTGTTCTTCGTGGGCCTGCTCGGGATCGGCATCCTGTCGGGGGTGCCGATCGCCTTCGCCTTCGGGCTGGCGACGGCGGCCTACCTGCTCTGCGTCACCTCGACGCCGCTCACCATCGTGATCGGGCGCATGGACGAGGGCATGAGCAGCCTCATCCTCCTGGCGGTCCCGCTGTTCGTCCTGCTGGGCCAGCTCGTCGATGCCACCGGCATGGCGCGGGTGATGGTCGCCTTCCTCGCGGCGCTCCTCGGCCACGTGAAGGCCGGGATGTCCTACGTGCTCCTCGGGGCCATGCTGCTGGTCTCGGGGATCTCCGGCTCCAAGACCGCCGACATGGCCGCCGTGGCGCCGGTCCTGTTCCCGGAGATGCGCCGGCGCGGCATGAAGGAGGGTGAGCTGCTCTCGCTGCTCGCCGCCTCCGGGGCGATGAGCGAGACGATCCCGCCCTCGATCGTCCTCATCGCCATCGCCTCGGTGACGGGGGTGTCGATCGCCGCCCTGTTCACGGCGGGCATCCTGCCGGCCCTGGTCCTCGCCCTCGTGCTCGCGGTCCTCGCCCGCTGGCGGGCGGGCCGCGACAACGCCATCACCGTGCCGCGGGCCCCCGCCGCGGTGGTCGGCCGGACGCTCCTCGTCGCGCTGCCCGCCTTGCTGCTGCCGTTCCTCATCCGCACCGCGGTGGTCGAGGGCTTCGCCACGGCCACGGAGGTCTCGACGATCGGCATCGCCTACACCGTGGTCCTCGGCCTCCTCGTCTACCGCGGCAACCTGACGGCGGGCATGATCCTGCCGATGCTGGCCCGCACCGCGTCCCTGTCGGGGGCCATCCTGTTCATCGTCGGCGCGGCGAGCGCCATGTCCTGGGCCCTGACGCAGTCCGGCTTCTCGCAGGATCTCGCGCAGGCGATGGCGGGGGTGCCGGGCGGGCGGGTCGGCTTCCTGCTCGTCTCGGTGGTGGCGTTCATCGTGTTCGGGAGCCTGCTGGAGGGCATCCCGGCGATCGTGCTGTTCGGCCCGCTGCTGTTCCCGATCGCCCACCAGTTCGGCATCGACGAGGTGCACTTCAGCATCGTCGCCGTCCTCGCGATGGGGCTGGGCCTGTTCGCCCCGCCCTTCGGGCTCTGCTACTACGCGGCGTGCATCATCGGGCAGGTGCCGCCGGAGGCCGGGATGCGGCGCATCTGGATCTACCTCGGCGCCCTGTTCCTGGGCCTTCTGGTGATCACCTTCGTGCCCTGGATCTCGATCGGCTTCCTCTGAGGCGCGGCGCCGGCTCTAGCGCATCGTCTCGAAAGGTGGTCACCGGCTTTCGGAAAAGAGGATGCAAAATCAAAGGTCTAGCGCATCGTCCTGGACCTGATATCCAGGACGATGCGCTAGACGGCCCGCTCGCGCGCGGCGCGGATGCGGTCGAGGAGTTCGGCGGCGAGCGCCGCGCCGGCCGCGGGATCGGTGGCCGGGCGGCGCCAGATCACCCGGCGCTCGCGCACCGCGAGATCGTCGGCCGCCGCCATCGGGGGGAGGGCGGGGCCGGGCCGCAGGTCGGCGGCCACGCCGGCCGGCCCGCCGCTGAGGCGGGCGACGTCGAGCGCCCGGCACTCGGCCCGCAGCCGCGCGCCCGTGAACAGGGCGGCCACCGGCTCCGGGACCGCGCCGAACCGGTCCTCGACCTCGCCGGCGAGCGCGTCGAGGGTGTCGCCGTCGCGCAGGCGCAGGAGGCGGGTGTAGAGGTTCAGCCGGATCTCGGGCTCGGGGATGTAGTCGTCCGGGATGTCGCCGGTCAGGCCCAGCACGATCTCCGGGGTCCAGTCCTCGGCCGGCTCGCCCCGGGCCGCGCGCAGGGCCAGTTCCAGCAGGTGCCGGTAGAGGCCGAGGCCGACGAGCTTGGCGTGGCCGGCCTGATCCTCGCCGACGAGGTCGCCCGCCCCGCGCAGATCGAGGTCGCGGGCGCTGATCGCGAAGCCGGCGCCGAGGCGGTCGAACGCCTCCAGCGCCCGCAGCCGCTGCTCGGCCGCCGGGCTCGGCGGGGCGTCGGACTCGTGGAGGAGGTGGACCACGCCCCGCCTCTGGCCGCGCCCGACCCGGCCGCGGAGCTGGTGGAGCTGCGCCAGCCCGAAGCGGGCCGCGTCCCAGACCAGCATCGTGTTGGCGCGCGGCACGTCGAGCCCGCTCTCGATGATGGCGGTCGCGAGCAGCACGTCGCCGCCGCCGTCGGCGAACCGCACCATCGCCGCGTCCATGGCGCTGGGCTTCATCGACCCGTGGGCGACGATCACCTCCAGGCCGGGGACGAGGCCGCCCAATCGCTCGGCCATCGGCGCGATGTCCTCGACGCGCGGGCAGACCACGAAGCTCTGGCCGCCGCGGCGGTGCTCGCGGGTCAGGGCGTCGCGCATCGCGTCCGCGTCGAAGGGCGCCACCACCGTGCGGACCGGCTGGCGCAGGGCCGGGGGCGTGGCGAGCACGCTGAGGCTCTGGAGGCCGACCAGCGCCGATTGCAGGGTGCGGGGGATCGGCGTCGCCGTCAGCGTCAGCACGTGGCCCCCGCCGGCGAGCCGGCGCAGGTCGGCCTTCATCCCGGCGCCGAAGCGCTGCTCCTCGTCGATCACCGTCAGGCCGAGATCGGCGTAGGCGACGCCCTTGGCGGCGAGGGCGTGGGTGCCGACCGCCAGCCGGATCGTGCCGTCGGCCAGCCCGCGCTTCACGCGCCGCGCCTCCGCAGCGGGCACGAGGCGCGAGAGATGGGCGGGCTCGATCCCGAAGCGGGCGAAGCGCCGCCGCAGGGTCTCGACGTGCTGGCGCGCCAGCACCGTGGTCGGGGCGATCAGCACCGCCTGCCGGCCCGCGAACACCGCCGCCGCGATGGCGCGGAGCGCCACCTCGGTCTTGCCGAAGCCGACATCGCCGCAGACCAGCCGGTCCATCGGCTGGCCGGAGGCGAGGTCGGCCAGCACCCCGTCGAAGGCGGCCGCCTGATCGGGGGTCGGGGGGAAGCCAAAGCCGGCGGCGAAGCGCTCCATCTCCCGGGCGGGCGGGACGATCGCCGCCGCGCCGGCCTCGCGCCGGGCGCGCGCCGCCTCCAGCATGTGGCGGGCGGTGCGGGCCAGCGTCGCCTCCGCCTCCAGGCGGCGGCGCGCCCAGGTGCCGCCGTCGAGCCTGTCGAGGGTCACCGCCTCGGGCTCGGAGCCGTAGCGCCAGATCCGGTCGGCCTGATCCACCGGCACCATCAGCACGGCGTCGCCCGCGAAGCGCAGGCGCAGCGCCTCGGTCGGCGGCCCGTTCCCGCCCGCGACCCGCTCCAGCCCCTCGAACACGCAGAGGCCGTGGTCGCGGTCGACGGCGACGTCGCCGGGGCGCAGGTCGATCTCGCCCAGCGGCATCGCCGGCCGCGCGGCGGCGAACGTGGCGGCGTCGGCCCCGAGAAGGTCGGCGGCGGCGATCACGGTCGCGCCCGCGTCCGGCACGCGGAAGCCGGCGCCGAGCGGCGCCTCCAGGGCGAGCACGGCCCCGGGCTCGGCCGCCGCGACCTCGGCCCAGGCGTCGATCAGCCGGACGCCGCGCTCCACGGCCTTGGTCGCCTGCCGCACGAGGCGGCGCAGCGGCGTCTTCGGTCCGGCGAGCACGATCCGGTCGCCGGCTCTCAGCCGCTCGCGCAGGAACTTGGCGAGGGCCGGCCCTGGCCGCCGCTCCCGGGCGAAGACCGGCACGGCCAGCCCCTCGCCCGCCTCCCGCGTCGCGCCGGCCAGCGCCCCCGCGGCGATCGTTTCCCAGTCGTCCTGCGTCAGGTAGAGGCCGTCGCCGGCCTCGCCCCGGGCGCCGCGTCCGCGCCGGGCGCTCTCCCGGCCCTCGGCGACCTGCTCGAAGAAGGCCACCACGCGCGGCCGCGCGCCCTCCTCGATCACGAGGCCGGCCTCCGGCGCATAGTCGAGGAGGGTGGCGAGCCGCGGGTAGAAGCGGTGCAGGCCGTGCTCCTGGCCGGTGAAGGGCCGCAGGCGCTCCTCCGAGCCCGGCGGCAGCACGATCTCGGTGGCCGGATCGACGACGAGGGTCTGCGCCTCGGCCACCGAGCGCTGGGTGATCGGATCGTAGGAGCGGATCGCGGTGACGCGCCCGCCCTCGTGCTCCACCCGGCAGGGCCGCGGGGCGGCGGCGGGGAACACTTCGAGCGTCCGGCCGCGCTGGGCGACCTCGCCGGGCTCGTCGACCCGCTCGTCGAGCACGTAGCCCAGGCGCCGCAGCTCGGCCGTGACCGCCTCCGGGTCGATCCGGGCGCCGACCTGGATCTCGACCCGGGCGCGAGCCCAGGTCTCCGGCGGCGGCACCCGCTGCACGAGGGCGGGGCCGGTGGTCAGCACCACGTCGGGGCGGGCGGCCGCGTCGGTCAGCCAGCGCAGCACGGCGGTGCGGGCGCCCATGGTCGCCCGCGACGGCGAGGCGTGGTCGTGCGGCAGGCAATCCCATTCGGGGTAGACCGCCACCGCGAGGTTCGGTTCGAGGGCGCGCAGCGTGGCGGCGAGTTCCTCCAGGCGGCGGGCGTCGCGGGCGACGTGGATCAGGGGCGCGGCGCGCCGCGCGAAGTCGAGGAGCGCCACCGCGAGCGCCCCGGTCGGCACCGCGGGCGCGTCCTCAGCCCGCTCCGCAACCGTCCGCAACCTGCGCTTGGCCATCGCCGATCCGTGCTACCCGTACTCGATGGCGAGAAACGCGGCAGGGCCGAACCGGGTCCGCCCGGGGCCCCGCGATTCACAGGGGCGGAGCGTCGCGGCGGGCGCCGCGCCAACTTGGCCCGCGCCTCCTTGGCCCGCGCCTGAACCCCGGGGCGGCGACGGGTGTTCGCCTGTAGATCCAGTTGAGACCGGTATCCGGGAGACCCCGCCCATGACGGAAGCGACGACGGAAGCGACGACGGACGCGATCCGCTTCGACAACAGCTACGCCCGCCTGCCGGACCGCTTCTTCGCCCGGCTCGCGCCGACGCCGGTGGCCGGACCGCGGCTGCTGCGCCTGAACCAGGGGCTCGCCCGGGAACTCGGCCTCGATCCCGGCTGGCTCGCGGGTCCGGAGGGCGTCGCCGCGCTCGCCGGCAACCGGGTGGTGGAGGGGTCGGAGCCGCTCGCGGCGGCCTATGCCGGGCACCAGTTCGGCAACTTCGTGCCGCAGCTCGGCGACGGCCGCGCGATCCTGCTCGGCGAGGTGGTCGACCGCCACGGGCGCCGCCGCGACATCCAGCTCAAGGGCTCGGGCCCGACGCCGTTCTCGCGCCGGGGCGACGGGCGGGCGGCGCTCGGGCCGGTACTGCGCGAGTACGTGGTCAGCGAGGCGATGGCCGCACTGGGCATCCCCACCACCCGGGCGCTCGCCGCGGTCGCCACCGGCGAGCGCGTGGTGCGCGAGACCTTCCTGCCCGGGGCGGTGCTGACGCGGGTGGCGGCGAGCCACATCCGGGTCGGCACCTTCCAGTTCTTCGCCGCCCGGGGCGACACGGAGGGCCTGCGGGCGCTGGCCGACCACGTCGTGGCGCGCCATTACCCGGAGGCCGCGGAGGCGGAGAAGCCCTACCGGGCGCTGCTCGACGGGGTGGTCGACCGGCAGGCGGATCTGGTGGCGCGGTGGCTGCTGGTCGGCTTCGTGCACGGGGTGATGAACACCGACAACATGTCGGTGGCGGGCGAGACGATCGATTACGGTCCCTGCGCCTTCCTCGACGCCTACGATCCCCGCACGGTCTACAGCTCGATCGACGCGCACGGGCGCTACGCCTACGGCAACCAGCCCCGGATCGCCCTGTGGAACCTGACGCGTCTGGCCGAGACGCTGCTGCCGCTGCTGGCCGCCGACGAGTCGGAGGCGGTCGCCGAAGCCGAGGCGGTGCTCGGCGGCTTCGGGGCGCGCTTCGAGGCCGCCTATCACGGCGGTCTGGCCCGCAAGATCGGCCTCGATGCCGCGACGCCCGAGGATGCCGAGCTGGCCAACGACCTCCTCAAGGCGATGGCCGGGAACCAGGCGGATTTCACGCTGACCTTCCGGGGCCTGTGCGCCGCGGCCGGGGACCCGGCGGCGGATGCCGCGGTGCGCGACCTCTTCGTCGATCCGACGGCCTACGACGCCTGGGCGGCGCGCTGGCGGCAACGGCTCGCGGAAGCCGGGCGGGATCCGGCCGAGGCGGCCGCCGCGATGCGGGCGGTGAACCCGGCCTTCATCCCGCGCAACCACCGCGTGGAGGAGATGATCGCGGCGGCGGTGGAGCGGGACGATCTGGCGCCGCTCGACGGGCTGATGGCCGTGCTGTCGCGGCCCTACGACGACCAGCCCGAGAATGCCCGCTACGCCGAGGCGCCGGACGGCGGCGGCGTCGGCTACCGGACCTTCTGCGGGACCTAAGGCCCGGCCGGCGCGGCGCCGCCGGGTCGCCCCGTCCCGCTCGCGACGGGGACGGGACGATACCGCCGGTCACCCCCCGCGGCCGCGGCGCCCGCCCGCGATCAGGGCCGTCGCCGCCAGCCCCAGCGCGGCCACGGTGCCCATCGCCGCCAGCGGATCGAGGCTCGCGCGGGTGTAGGCGCTGGTGCGCATCACGTAGCCCGGCTGGTCGCCGCGGGCGTGGCCGGTGTCGTCCTGCTCCGGACCGTGCAGCGCCCCGTCCGGGCGCCGGGGCTGGCCGCTGCGCTTCTGCATGGCGACGATCGCCGGGGCGAGCAGGTCGTAGGCGCCCGGGGCGAACTCCTTGGCGGCGGCGAACAGCTTGCCCGCCCCGCCGACGAACACGTCGCGGGTCGGGTGGACCGCCGCGTGCAGGATGGCGTGGGCGACCTCCTCCGGCCGGTAGACCGGCGGCGGCAGCATCGGCTCCCGATCCATGTAGTTGCGGGCGCGCCGGGGGAGCGGCGTGTCGATCGAGGTCGGCTTGACGAGCGTCACCGAGACCGGCGCGTTCTCCTGCCGCAGCTCCATGCGCAGGGCGTCGGTGAAGCCCTTCACCGCGTGCTTCGAGGCCGAGTACATGCCCTGGAGCGGGAAGGCGAGGTCGGAGGCCACCGAGCCGACGTTGATCAGCGCCCCGCCCCGCCGGCTCAGGTGCTCCACCGCCAAGAGCGAGCCGTGGACGGTCCCCCAGAAGTTGGTGCGCATCAGCCGCTCGTGGTCCTCGCCCGAGACGGCGCGCAGCGGGCCGTAGATCGTCAGGCCGGCGACGTTGACCCAGGTGTCGAAGCCGCCGAACACCGCGACCGCCCGCGCCGCCACCGCCTCGACCTCCGCGCGCTCGCCGACATCGGCCGCGACCGCCACCGCCCGGCCGCCGTCCCGCTCGATCTCCGCGGCGATCCGGTCCAGCGCCGCGCCGCTGCGGGCGGTCAGCACGACCCGGGCTCCGCGCTCCGCGGCCATGCGCGCGGTGGCCAGTCCGATGCCCGACGAGGCGCCGGTGACGACGATCGTCTGGTCGCGCAGGGGCTTGTGCGTCATCCCTCTCCTCCGTTGCACGTGGGCGGACCCACCCCGGGGGAAGCCGGCCGCGACCGCGAACGTTCAGGGTGTCGGCCACGGCCGGCCTGCGCACGATCGTCGCAGGCCGGCCGTGGCCGCGGAGCCACGCCGCGGCCCCGGTGCGATGCCCAACGCCGCAACGTGCGGTGGAACTTCGGCCTCGGACAACGCAGCCCTGTGGATCGAAAAAAAAGCCGCGGCGAATCCGGGAACCGCGAAGGACACTTACCGGGAGCGCCGCCGATATCCACAGGGATTTGCGCTTCACCACAACATCTAGCGGGGAACATAGCCGACGCACACCACTTCTTGACGGTGTGGCGACGGCGGCGGTAATCTCCCGGCAACGGTCGGGCGTCTCGGTCCAAGCGTAGCGGGCCCACCGTCCCAGATTGCACAGTCGCGGTACCGGGACACGCCCAGCGCGGGCGCGGTCGGGATCGTCGCCCCAGAATCGGGATCAATCCCCGCGCCGAGCGGGGCCGGGACCATCGCGTCCCGTCGGGAGAGGTGTGTTCCATGCGGTTCGAGCGTCGCTACACCACGGCCGGCCGGTCGCCCTACGACGGCATCCCCTTCCGCAAGGCCCTGAGCGAGATCCGCAATCCGGACGGCTCGGTGGTGTTCCGCCTCGACGGCATCGACGTGCCGGAGAGCTGGAGCCAGGTGGCGAGCGACGTGCTCGCGCAGAAGTACTTCCGCAAGGCCGGCGTGCCGGCGCGCCTGAAAAAGGTCGAGGAGAACGACGTCCCGTCCTTCCTGTGGCGCTCGACCGCCGACGAGGCGGCGCTGGCCGAGCTGCCCGAGGCGGAGCGGCTCGGCTCCGAGACCTCCGCCACGCAGGTGTTCGACCGGCTCGCCGGCTGCTGGACCTACTGGGGCTGGAAGGGCGGCTACTTCTCGTCCGAGGAGGACGCGGCCGCGTTCATGGACGAGCTGCGCTTCATGCTCGCCCGGCAGATGGTGGCGCCGAACTCGCCGCAATGGTTCAACACCGGCCTGCACTGGGCCTACGGCATCGACGGGCCGAGCCAGGGCCACTTCTACTGCGACTACCGCACCGGCGAACTCACCCGCTCGGCCTCCAGCTACGAGCACCCGCAGCCGCACGCCTGCTTCATCCAGGGCGTGCAGGACGACCTCGTGAACGAGGGCGGCATCATGGACCTGTGGGTCCGCGAGGCGCGCCTGTTCAAGTACGGCTCGGGCACCGGCTCGAACTTCTCGGCGCTCCGCGGCGAGAACGAGAAACTCGGCGGCGGCGGCAAGTCGTCGGGGCTGATGAGCTTCCTCAAGATCGGCGACCGGGCGGCGGGCGCGATCAAGTCCGGCGGCACCACGCGCCGCGCGGCCAAGATGGTGATCGTCGACATCGACCATCCCGACATCGAGGCGTTCATCGACTGGAAGGTGAAGGAGGAGCAGAAGGTCGCCGCGCTGGTGACCGGCTCCAAGGTCGTCTCGAAGCACCTCAATCTCGTGATGAAGGCCTGCACCCAGTGCGAGGCCGAGGGCGACGCCTGCTTCGATCCGGAGCGCAACCCGGCGCTCAAGCGCGAGATCAAGGCCGCCCGCCGGGCCTCCGTGCCGGACGCCTACATCAAGCGCGTCGTGCAGTTCGCCCGCCAGGGCTTCACCAAGCTCGATTTCCCCGTCTACGACACCGACTGGGATTCGGAGGCCTACCTGACGGTGGCCGGACAGAACTCGAACAACTCGGTCTCGCTCACCGACGAATTCTTGCGCGCGGTCGAGGCGGACGCGCCGTGGAACCTGACGTCGCGCACCACCGGCAAGGTCGTGAAGACCCCGCAGGCGCGTGAGCTGTGGGAGAAGATCGGAGAGGCGGCGTGGGCCTCGGCCGACCCGGGCCTGCACTTCAACACCACCATGAACGACTGGCACACCTGCCCGCAGGGCGGCCGGATCCGGGCCTCGAACCCGTGCTCCGAGTACATGTTCCTCGACGACACGGCCTGCAACCTCGCCTCGGCCAACCTGCTGGCCCTCTACGACCGCGCCACCAAGCGCTTCGACGTCGAGGCGTTCGAGCACCTCAACCGCCTCTGGACGGTGGTGCTCGAGATCTCGGTGATGATGGCCCAGTTCCCGAGCCGCGAGATCGCCGAGCTGTCCTACCGCTACCGGACGCTCGGGCTCGGCTACGCCAACATCGGCGGCCTGCTGATGACCATGGGCCGCGCCTACGACTCGGCCGAGGGCCGGGCGCTCGCGGGCGCGCTCACCGCGATCATGACCGGCGTCGCCTACGCGACCTCGGCCGAGATGGCGCGGGAACTCGGGCCGTTCGCGGCCTACGAGGACAATGCCGACGCGATGCTGCGGGTGATCCGCAACCACCGCCGGGCCGCCCACGGCGAAGCGGAGGGCTACGAGTTCCTGAACGTCGCCCCCGTCCCCCTCGACCACGCCAACATCCCGCAGGACGATCTGGGCGAGCACGCCCGCCGCGCCTGGGACCGGGCGCTGGCGCTCGGCGAGGAGCACGGCTTCCGCAACGCGCAGGCCACCGTCATCGCGCCGACCGGCACGATCGGCCTCGTGATGGATTGCGACACCACCGGCATCGAGCCCGACTTCGCGCTCGTGAAGTTCAAGAAGCTCGCGGGCGGCGGCTACTTCAAGATCATCAACCGCGCGGTGCCCGACGCCCTGCGCGCGCTCGGCTACCGCGAGAGCGAGATCGCCGAGATCGAGGCCTACGCGGTCGGCCACGGCTCGATGGGGCAGGCGCCGGCGGTCAATCCCGGCAGCCTGCGCGCCAAGGGCTTTTCCGACGAGAAGGTCGCGGCGGTCGAGAAGGGCCTGAAATCGGCCTTCGACATCAAGTTCGTGTTCAACCGCTGGACGCTCGGCGACGACTTCCTGACGCAGACCCTCAAGGTCCCGGCCGAGAAGCTGTCGGACCCGACCTTCGAGCTGCTGCCGTTCCTCGGCTACAGCCGCAAGGAGATCGAGGCGGCCAACGTCCACATCTGCGGGGCGATGACCCTGGAGGGCGCGCCCTTCCTGAAGACCGAGCACTACGCGGTGTTCGACTGCGCCAACCCCTGCGGGCGCACCGGCAAGCGCTACCTCTCGGTCGAGAGCCACATCCGCATGATGGCGGCGGCGCAGCCGTTCATCTCGGGGGCGATCTCCAAAACCATCAACATGCCCAACGACGCCACCGTGGAGGATTGCAAGGCGGCCTACCTGCTGTCCTGGCGCCTCGCGCTGAAGGCCAACGCCCTCTACCGCGACGGCTCCAAGCTGTCGCAGCCGCTCAACGCCGCGCTCATCGCCGACGAGGCGGACGAGGCCGACGAGGGGATCGAGGCCCTGGTCCAGGCGCCCGCGGCGGCCAAGGCCGCGGCGGTGGCCGAGAAGATCGTCGAGCGGGTGATCGAGCGCGTCGAGCGCATCCGCTCGCGGGAGAAGCTGCCGGCCCGGCGCAAGGGCTACACCCAGAAGGCGGTGGTCGGCGGCCACAAGGTCTATCTGCGGACCGGCGAGTACGAGGACGGGCGGCTCGGCGAGATCTTCATCGACATGCACAAGGAGGGCGCGACCTTCCGGAGCCTGATGAACAACTTCGCCATCGCGATCTCGCTCGGCCTCCAGTACGGCGTGCCGCTGGAGGAGTACGTGGAGGCGTTCACCTTCACCCGGTTCGAGCCGGCGGGCTTCGTGCAGGGCAACGACGCGATCAAGAACGCGACCTCGCTGCTCGACTACGTGTTCCGCGAGCTGGCGGTGTCCTATCTCGGCCGCGCCGACCTCGCCCATGTCAGCCCCGCCGAGATCGGCGGCACGGTGATCGGCGGCGGCGAGAGCGGCGACACCACCCGCGAGGGCCCGAAGCCCGCCCCGGCCTCGGCGATCGTCTCCCGCGGCCTGCTGCGCGGCTCGGCCGACCGGCTCACCCTGATCCAGGGCGGCCCGGCCGGCGGGGCGATCGGGGTGGGCGCCGCCGCGGCCGGCCAGAGCGCGCCGGCCGGCGGGACGGTGCACGCCCTGCGCGGCGCCACGGCGCTGAAGGCCGAGCCGGCGGCGGCCGGCATCGCCGAGACGCTGCCCTTCGCGCAGCCCGAGGCGCGGGCCGAGCGCAGCGTCGCCGACCGTCGGGCCGAGGCGAAGATGAAGGGCTACGTCGGCGAGGCCTGCCCGGAATGCGCGAACTTCACCCTCGTGCGCAACGGGACCTGCCTGAAGTGCGACACCTGCGGCAGCACGACCGGCTGCTCGTGAAGCACCGGCGCGGGGGCATCCTTCGCCCCCTTCGTGAACGAACGACTGCGTGAACGTCGGGTGGCCGCCGCTGCGGCCACCCGATTTTTTTTGTTCGTATCGTCCCCCGCGACGAGGGTCGCATCCCCGTCCTCGCGCGCACGCGATCGCCGGCCGGCCTGAGACCGGCGACCGAGGCACGTCAGCCGAGATACCGGTCGCCGTCGAGGCCGTGCGGGCGCCCGGCCTCCAGCAGCGTCTCCCAGACCGGATCGGGCAGGGGCACGCCCTCCGCGAGGCGCTCCGCCCGCCGCCGCCGCTCCGGCTCGCCGGGCACCAGCACCTCGGCGCCCGGCGCCGGCCGCGCCTCCTTCAGGAAGGCGAGGTAGGTCCGCGCCTCCTCGGCGATCGCCGCGTCCGGGCCGAAGGCGTCGGGCGCGAGGTAGATCGACAGCATGCCGTTGCAGACCCGCCGCGTCCCCGGTCCCGCCGTGCCCGAGCCGGTGAGCGCCCCGGCGAGCAATTCGCACATCAGCGCCAGCCCGGACCCCTTGTGCTCGCCGAACGCCCGGATCGCCCCGGCGCCGCGCTGGTTGTCGCGCGCCGGCCCGGTCAGCGGGCCGAACAGGGTGGCGGGATCGCTGCTCGGGCTGCCGTCCGGCTCGATCAGCACGCCGTCCGGCAGCGGCTTGCCGCCGCGCGAGGCGACCAGCACCTTGCCCTCGGCCACCGCCGAGGTGGCGAAGTCGAGGATGATCGGCTCGGCCCCCGTCACCGGGAAGCCGGCCGCGAACGGGGCGGTGGAGAAGCGGCGCTCGACCGAGCCGAACGGCGCCACGAGCAGGCTGCCCGCGACGTTGACGAAGTGGACAGACATCAGCCCGGCGGCGGCCGCCCGCTCGGCCCACTCGCCGATCCGCCCGAGATGGCCGGCGTGCCGCAGGGCGATCACCGCGACGCCCGCCTCCCGGGCCTTGGCGATGCCGAGATCGACCGCGACCGGCCCGGCGGTCTGGCCGAAGCCGTACTGCGCGTCGACCAGGGCGAAGGCGCCCCCGTCGACGATCACCTCCGGGGCGCGGTCGGCCACGAGCTCGCCCGCGCGCAGCCACGCCACGTAGCGCGGCACGCGAATCACCCCGTGGCTGTCGTGCCCGGTGAGGTTGGCGGCGACCAGGAATTCGCCGATCCGGCCGGCCTCCGCCTCCGAGCAGCCCTCCGCGACGAAGATGTCGCGCACGTAGGCGGTCAGGTTCGCGGCAGCGATCCGCATGCGAGGTCCTCCCTTGCGTTGTTCGGCGGCCGCCTCTCCCGGGACGGCCTGCGGGCGGGACCGTAGGGCACGCGCGGATTCGTTGCGAGTACAACCCTCAAGGGGATGGACAGGTCGGACCGCAGCATGCCCTATTCCCGGCAACGCCGGACGTCAGATCCGGCTCGGGAGGACAGACGCCGATGACGACGCGCCGCGCGTTCATCAAGGCTTCCGCGTGCACGATCGCGGGCGGCCTCGTACCGGGAGTGATCCGCTCCGCCTGGGCCCAGGGTGCCGGGGCGACCACGCGGATCGGCATGGTCCTGCCGGTCACCGGACCCGGGGCGGATGCGGGCCGCTTCGCCCTCAACGGCGCCAAGATCGCGCTCGAAGCGGTCAACAAGGCCGGGGGCGTGCTCGGCAAGCCGCTGGAGATCGTCACCGAGGACGACCAGACCACCAATCCCGGCGCGGTGCTGGCCTTCTCCAAGCTCGCCTCGCAGCCGGACCTCGTCGGGTTCCTGGGCTCGATCCGCTCGACCCAGAACCACGCCATGGCCCCCGACATCCTGAAGACCGGCAAGCCGGTCTGCTTCGGCGGGACCGACCCGGTGCTGACGCAGCTCGGCAACCCCTGGCTGTTCCGCTTCCGCCCCAACGACAGCTTCTCGGCCCGGGTGATCGCCGAGCACGGCGTCGCCGGGCTCGGCAAGAAGAAGTGGGCGGTGATCCACTCCACCGACGCCTTCGGCACCAGCGGCGCCAAGGCGCTGACCGAGGCGCTCGGCAAGGCCGGCGCCACGGTGGCGCTCGACCAGGGCTACGCCAACCAGAGCCAGGACTTCACGCCCGTGGTGCTGGCGATCCGCCAGTCCGGGGCCGACGTGATCGGCTCCTACTTCACCTTCGAGAACGACCTCGGCATCTTCGCCCGGCAGTTGCGCCAGCTCGGCGTCACCGCCCCGTGGGTCGGCTCGCCCTCGATCACCAACGTGACGGCGCTCAAGCTCGCGGGCCCCTCGCTCTACGGCACCTACGGGGTGGCCGACTACGCCGAGGAATCGAGCGACGCCGCCCGCGCCTTCGGCAAGGCCTACCGCGCCGCGACAAAGCTCGCCCCGGACAACCAGTCCTCCTGGACCTTCGACGCGGTGACGGTGCTGGCGCAGGCGATCAACAAGGCCGGCAAGACCGACCCGCAGGCGATCCGCGAGGCGCTGCTCGCCGTGCGCGGCCACGAGGGCGCCGAGGGCACCTACAACTTCGACAAGAACGGCGACGGGCTGCACGGCTACAACGTGGTGCGCAACGACAAGGGCACCATCGTCTTCGACAAGCGGATCGACTTCTACCAGGGTTGAGGGGCGGCGGAACGGACGACACGGCATGGACCTGATCCTCCAGCTTCTCTTCACCGGGATCGGCATCGGCTCCGTCTACGCCCTCGTGGCGCTCGGCTTCGTGCTGATCTTCCGCGCCGCCAACGTCGTGAACTTCGCCCAGGGCGAGTTCTCGATGGTGGCGGCCTTCCTGATGGTGGTGTTCGCCGTCGATCTCGGCTGGCCGTACTGGCTGTCGATCCTGCTGACGCTCGGCGGGATGGCGCTGCTGGGTGCGCTGTTCAACCTCGGCGTCTACTACCCCCTGCGCCACCGGACCTACCTGCCGGTGATCATCTCGACGATCGGCGCCTCGATCTTCCTGGCCAACACCACGCTCGCCCTCTACGGGCCGCAGCCGCAGGTGCTGCCGCCGGTCTTCGAGGGCCAGGGCTTCCTCGTCGGGCCGGTGTTCCTCGACAGCCAGTACCTGCTGATCATCGCCGTCACCGCAGCGCTGGTGGCGTTCCAGTACTGGTTCTTCGAGCACACGCTCGTCGGCAAGAAGCTCCAGGCCACCTCGCAGGACAAGGAGATGGCGGCGCTGCTCGGCATCCCGGTGGCCGGCATGATCATGCTGACCTTCGTCTACAGCGCGGTGCTCGGCGGGATCGCCGGCATCCTCGTCGCCCCGGTGCTGTTCGTGTCGATCCAGATGGGGGCGACCATCGCCCTCAAGGCGTTCGCCGCCACCATCATCGGCGGCTTCGGCGACGTGGCCGGGGCGATCGTCGGCGGGCTGGCGCTCGGGGTGATCGAGACCTTCGGCGCCGCCTACGTCTCGGTGCCCTACAAGGACGCCTTCGCCTTCATCGTGCTGGTGATCTTCCTCGTCCTGCGGCCGCAGGGCCTGTTCGGCGAGCGCGTGGCGGAGAAGGCATGACGAGCCCGCCCGCGAAGCCCGCCGCGCCCCGGCGCTTCCCCCTCGGCAGCCTGCTCTACGCCGCGGCGGCGGCCGGCGCGGTCGCGCTCGCCGCGACGACGCCGCTCAACGGCTACCTGCTCAACATCCTGATGCAGGCCGCGACCTACTCCGTCGCCGTGATCGGCCTCACCGTCGTGCTCGGCCTGTGCGGGCAGATCAACCTCGCCCAGGCCGCCTTCTTCGGCCTCGGCGCCTACGCGGTCGGCCTCGGCACCGTCGATGCCGGGATCAGCTTCTGGTTGTGCCTGCCGGTGGGGATGCTGCTCGCGGCCGGGCTCGGCGCGGTGCTCGGCGCCTCGACGCTCCGGCTCGGCGGCCACTACCTCGCGATGGTGACGATCTCGTTCCAGCAGATCCTCACCCTGGTGCTGACCAACTGGATTCCCGTCACGCACGGGCCGGACGGGGTGCCGGGCATCCGCCGCCCGCCCCTGTTCGCCGACGGCCAGAGCTACCTCGCCCTGTGCGTCGCGGTGCTGGCGCTGGTCGGCTACGCGGTGTGGCGGATGCCCAAGACCCGGCTCGGCCGCGCCATGCGCGCGGTGCGCGACAACGAACTCGCCGCGGGCGTGGCCGGCATCAACGTCTACCGCACCAAGGTCGCGGCCTTCGCGCTCGGGGCGCTGCTCGCCGGGCTCGGCGGCGGCCTGTTCGCGGGCGGCTTCACCTATATCAGCCCGGACCAGTTCTCCTTCGCGGAATCGGTGGTGTTCCTGACCATGGCGCTGCTCGGCGGCGTCGGCTCGCCGGTGGGCGCGGTGATCGGCACGGGGCTGCTGATCCTGATCCCCGAGTGGCTGCGCTTCCTCAAGGAGATCCCCGGCCTCTACCTCGCGATCTACGGGCTCGCGGTGATCCTGATCGTCGTGTTCATGCCCGACGGGATCTGGGGCTTCCTCGGCGATCAGGTCCGGCGCCTGCGCCGCCGCCGGCCGGCCCCGCCGCCGGCGGGAGACCTCGTGCTGGAGCAGGCGGCGGGCACGGGCGCGCCGGTGCTGGAGGTGGAGGAGCTGTCCAAGCACTTCGGCGGGCTGAAGGCGGTGGACGCGGTCAGCTTCGCCGTCGCCCGCGGCGGCATCCACGCGCTGATCGGCCCGAACGGTTCGGGCAAGACCACGACGCTCAACGTGCTGTCGGGCCTCTACACCCCGACCGGCGGCCGCGTGCGGCTGGAGGGGCGCGACATCACCCACCGCTCGCCCCACGCGCGCGCGGCGGCCGGCATCGGCCGCACCTTCCAGAACATCCGCCTGTTCCGCTCGATGAGTGCGCTGGAGAACGTGGTGATCGGCGCCGAGCGGCCCGACAACGCCCTCGTCGCCCGCGACCGTGCGGCGCTGGAGGCGCGGGCCCGCGAGGCGCTCGCCTTCGTCGGGCTGGAGGGGCGCGCGGACGAACCCGTCGCCAGCTTCTCCTACGGGCACCAGCGGCTGATCGAGATCGCCCGGGCGCTCGCCGGAAACCCGGTGCTGCTGCTCCTCGACGAGCCGGCGGCGGGGCTCAACAGCAGCGAGAAGAACGCGCTCACCGTGCTCCTGCGCCGGATGGCCGCCAAGGGCCTCACCATCCTGATCATCGACCACGACATGACGCTGGTCAGCGACGTGGCGAACCACATCACGGTGCTGAACTTCGGCCGCCGCATCGCCGACGGCCTCACCGCCGGGGTGCTGCGCGAGCCGGCGGTGATCGAGGCCTATCTCGGCGAGGCGGAGGGGCCGGCGACCGGCCTCAAGACCGACCTCGCCCCCGCGTGAAGTCCGCGCCCATGCCGCTCCTCGAGATCCGCGACCTCAGCGTGCGCTACGGCGAGATCGAGGCCGTGCGCGGCGTCTCGTTCGCGGTCGAGCCGGGGGAGGTGGTGACGCTGCTCGGCTCCAACGGCGCCGGCAAGTCCACGACGCTGAAGGCGATCTCCGGCCTCGTCCGGCCGGCGGGCGGCGACATCCTGTTCGAGGGCCAGTCGCTGCTGGGCCTGAAGCCCGAGGCGATCGTGCGCCGCGGCCTCGCCCACGTGCCCGAGGGGCGGCGGGTGTTCCCCGGGCTCACCGTGCGCGAGAACATCGCGCTCGGCGCCTCGAATCGGAGCGGCCTGTCGAAGCGCGTCCTGCGCGACGAGGTCGAGGGGATGTTCGAGCTGTTCCCGGACATCCGCCGCTTCGGCGACGCGCTGGGCTGGACCCTGTCGGGCGGCCAGCTCCAGATGGTGGCGCTCGCCCGCGGCCTGATGGCCAAGCCGCGCATCCTGCTCCTCGACGAGCCCTCGCTCGGCCTCGCCCCGGTGATCGTCCAGGCGGTGTTCGCGATCATCGCCGAGGTGCGGCGGCGGGGCACGACGGTGCTCCTGGTCGAGCAGAACGCCCGCATGGGCCTGTCGGTGGCCGACCGCGGCTACGTCCTGGAGACCGGCCGCCTCGTGCTCTCGGGCGCCCCGGAGACCCTGTGGGCCGACGACGACATCCGCGCCGCCTATCTCGGCGGCCGGGCGAAGGTCGCGGCGGAGGGGTGACGCGCACCGGCGCCCGGGCGGTCCAGCCGGCGGATGTCCGGAGTGCGCGCCGCCGGAGCGGATGCCGGTTCGGCGAACGAGAGCGCGTCGAAACGAGGACTCGGCGCCGTGGACGATCGCGGCGCGGTCGGTACACGACGCGGCGAGGCGAGGGGTGTTTCCGACCCTCCACCTCATCCTGAGGTGCCCGCGAGAGCGGGCCTCGAAGGAGGCATCCAGGGATCGCGCGGCCGGCCGAAGTGCTCCTTCGAGGGCGCCGCTGCGCGACGCCGCCTCAGGATGAGGGGGCTGGTGGGATCGGCCGACGCGAACGCCGGACTGTCGTGTCCTCCGCGCGACGCGGTCGGGAACTGCTCCAAGGTCAGGACGCGGCCGCGTGCGCCCGCCGGCTCTCGGCGACCGTCGAGCGGGCCGCCTCGACGGCGATCGCCACGGCGTTGACCGTGCGCGCGTCGATGTCGCGGGCGCGCGCGTCCCGCACGAAGTCCGCCGCGAGGCCGTCGATCTCCCGCGCCAGCGCCGCGTGCGCCTCGGGCCCGCGGGCGGCCTGGGCCTCGCCGACGATCTCCAGCAGCCGGTCGAGCACCACGTCCGCCCGCTCCCGCCGCAGCCGGGCGAGGCGCTGGCGCAGCCACGCGCTCGCCGAGCCGAGGCCGCCGGCGAGCGCCGCGAGCAGGTAGACGAGGTCGCCGTAGCGCTCGATGAAGCCCTGCTGCTCGCGCTCGTAGTAGTCGATCGCCCCGGGGTGGTTCGGCAGCATCGCCGAGGTCGCCGCCGCCGTGGTCTCGTAGTCGGGCGCCTTCATGTAGTCGGCCGCGGCCGTGCGCTCGGCGATGGCGGTGCGCAGCTCGAACAGGTTCTGCGTCACGTCGGCGGCGGCGGTGCGGCTCAGCGAGCGCGAGGCCATCAGCCGGTAGGAGGTGCCGAGCGTGGTCACGTCCTCGGCCGGCACCTTGGGCCGGCCGCCGAACAGGCCGGCGGGCACCGTCACCGCCTGCTGCCGGGGGAAGCGCTCGATCAGCGCCTTGTCGTCGCTCGCCTCCAGCAGGTTGACGCGCCCGTCGCGGCTCGCGGCGGCCACCGCCGCCATCAGGGCGAGCGCCTTCGGGGCGGTCGGCGCGATCACCGCCACCAGCGCGTCGATCCGCTTGGCCGCGAAGGCGGCGGCGACCTCCTCCTCCGCGACGGTGACGAGCAGCACCGCGTTGCGGGCGCCCGCCTCGGCCGGGTCGGTCACGAGGCTGAGGCCGTAATAGCCGAGCAGCGCCCGCAGCAGGGCGAAGTCCGCGTCCCGGTGGGCGGCGATGCCGAGCTTGCGCCGGGCGAGATCAGGAAACGTCCTGATCCCGGCCGATTCCGGCGAGGCGACCAGCATCGCCTGGTCGCGCAGCACCGCGAGCGTCAGCGCGTTGCCCGGCAGTTCCACGTCCGGGCGGACCACGGCGAGGTCGGCGCGGCCGTCGCGCAGGGCCCGGGCGCTCTCGCGCACGTCGTCGAAGGGCAGGATCGCGAGCCGCACCTCCCGGTGGCGGGCCTGGAGCGCGTCGGCGAAGGCCTGGATCAGCTCCGGCTCGGTGCCGTCGCGCGGGGCCACCGCGATCGTCAGGGTGGTGGGCCGCAGCGCGTAGAGGGCGAGGCCGACGGCGAGCGCCAGCACCAGCGTCGCCGCCAGCAGCAACGTCTCGGGCCGTGCGAACCAGCGGACGCGCTCGGAGACCATGCCGACCCTCCCCGCCGTCCCCCAGCGGCGGCGCGGCCCTGACAATGCCGCGGGGGCCCGGGTGGTTTCGCAGCGGGCCGCGGGGGAAACCTCCCGGCCCGGCCCTGGAGCCCGGGGCGGCGCGGGCGTATCCTCGGCCCCGATGTCAGCCCCCGACCGAACCGCAGACAGGGCCGCAGCCCCGGTCCGCCGCCTCGACGCCGTCCTCGTCGACCGCATCGCCGCGGGCGAGGTGGTCGAGCGGCCGGCCTCGGCGGTGAAGGAACTCGTCGAGAACGCGATCGACGCGGGCGCCGGCACGGTCGACGTGACCGTGGAGGGCGGCGGGCGCCGCCTGATCCGGGTGGTCGACGACGGCCGCGGCATGAGCCCCGAGGATCTGGCGCTGGCGGTGGAGCGCCACGCCACGTCGAAGCTGCCGGGGGGCGACCTCGCGGCGATCGACACGCTGGGCTTCCGCGGCGAGGCGCTGCCCTCGATCGGCGCGGTGTCGCGGCTCGCCATCACCACCCGCGCGGCGGGGGCGGAGGCCGGGGCGAGCCTCGTGGTCGCGGCCGGCGCCAAGGGCCCGGTGCGGCCGGCGCCCGCGGCGCGCGGCACCCGCATCGAGGTGACCGAGCTGTTCGCCGCCACCCCGGCCCGGCTCAAGTTCCTGAAATCCGACCGGGCCGAGAACGCGGCGATCGGCGAGACCCTGCGGCGGCTCGCGGTGGCCTCGCCCGGCATCCGCTTCACCCTGCGCACGGAAGCCGGCCAGCCGCTGGTGCTGCCGGCCGAGACCGGGCCGGAGGGGCTGCTGCGGCGGCTCGCCGCCGTGCTCGGGCCCGACTTCGCGGCCAACGCGCTGCCGGTGGCGCTCGCCCGCGAGGGGTTCTCCGTCTCCGGCCACGCCGGGCTGCCGACCTACCATCGCGGCTCGGCCGGCCACATCCATCTCGTGGTCAACGGCCGCCCCGTGCGCGACCGGCTGCTGCTCGGCGCCGTGCGCGGCGCCTACGCCGACACGCTGGCCTCCGACCGCCACCCGGTGCTCGGCCTCGTGATCGCCTGCGAGCCGGACCGGGTCGACGTCAACGTCCACCCGGCCAAGACCGAGGTGCGCTTCCGCGAGCCCGGCCTCGTGCGGGCGCTGGTGGTGAGCGCGATCCACGACGCGATCGGCCGCGGCGGTGTCCGCGCCGCGACCACCGGCGCCGCCCGGGCGCTCGACGCCCTGCGCCCGACCGCGCCGCCGCTCTCGACCCACACCGGCGCGGCGGCGCCGGGCCTGTTCCGCCCCGCCCGGGACCGGTTCTTCGCCCCCGGCACGCCCTCGGTCGCGGCCCCGCCCGGCTTCTTCGGGCAGGCCCCGGCCCGGCCCCCGGAGCCGGCGGCCGCGCCCGGCTTCGGCGAGGCGGTCCAGGCCGTGCTGGAGCGGCCCCCGGAGATGGCGCCGCCGCAGGCCGACGCCCGCGCGGCGGAGACGGAGGCGGCGGCGCTCGACCACCCCCTCGGCGCCGCCCGGGCGCAGATCCACGAGACCTACATCCTCGCCCAGACCCGCGACGGCCTCGTCATCGTCGACCAGCACGCCGCGCACGAGCGCCTCGTCTACGAGCGGCTCAAGGCCGAGCGGGCCGCGGGGGGCATCGCCCGGCAGGGGCTGCTGATCCCCGACGTGGTCGAGATGGCCCCCGAGGCGGCCGAGCGGCTGGCCGCCTGCGCCCCCGACCTGGAGCGGCTCGGCCTCAGCCTGGAGCCGTTCGGCCCCGGGGCGGTGCTGGTGCGCGCGGTCCCCGCCGCGCTCAGCGGCGCCAGCATCCGCGACCTCGTCACCGACATCCTCGACGCGCTCGACGCCAGCGGCCTGGAGGAGGGCGGGGCGCCCGCCGCCGAGACCGGGCCGCTCGGCCGCCGCCTCGACGCGGTGCTCTCGCGCATGAGCTGCCACGGCTCGATCCGGGCCGGCCGCCGCCTGCGCCCCGAGGAGATGAACGCCCTGCTGCGCCAGATGGAGGCGACCCCGAATTCCGGCCAGTGCAACCACGGCCGCCCGACCTCGATCGCGCTGAAGCTCGCCGATATCGAGCGCCTGTTCGGGCGGCGCTGAGAGCCGGCGCCGTCAGGGGACGGGGCGGGTTCCGTCGAGGCGCGGCGCCCAATCCTCGACCGCGCCGCGCTCCAGGCGCCGGGCCGCGAGGGCGCGCCAGGAGGCGGACAGGGCGTCGAGGGCGGCGATGCCCTCCAGCGCGGCCCGGTCCATCCGGTCGACGTAGAAGGCGCGCAGCAGCCGCGCGAGCGGCCAGTCCGGGTGCGGCCGGTCGACGAGGTCCAGGGTATCGCCCGCGGCGACCGTCCCCGGCTCGATCACCCGGTAGTACCAGCCCGTGCGGCACGCCGTCTGGACCCGGCGCGCCATGCCGGGCGCGCCGAAGCGGTGGTCGAGCTTCCAGCACGGCTGGCGCGCCTGGCTGATCTGGAGCAGCGCGGAGCCGGCCCGCCAGAGGTCGCCGACGCAGACCTCCGCCTCCGTCACCCCGCGGGTCGACAGGTTCTCGCCGAACGCCCCCGGGGCGGCGAGGCAGGCGGGAATCGCGGGGGCCAGCGCCCGCCGCCACGCGGCGTAGTGGTCGCGGGCGTAGTGGTGCACCGCCTTCTCCGGCCCGCCGTGGTGGCGCGGGTCGGCCTGCTCGTCCCCGTCGAGGCCGCCGAAGCCGATCCGGACCGCCCCGGCCGCGGGCGTCTTGCCGATGCCGCTGCGCGCCCCGGACGGGCCGAGCGGGGCGACACGGCCGGTGAGCACCGAGAGGATCGGGACCGATAACGCGCCCGCGCTCATCGCAGGCCGTCCAGCCAGCCCAAGCCGCAGCGCCGCCCGGCCCCGGCCGCCGCGCGCGGTCCGACCGGCACCCGCGCCGTCATCGCTTCGCCGCCGCCTGGATCGCCGGGAGGGCGCATCACAGCGCCCGCGCCTGGTCGCGCAGCACGAATTTCTGGATCTTGCCGGTCGAGGTCTTGGGCAGCGGGCCGAACACCACGGTCTTGGGCACCTTGAACCGGGCCATCCGCTCCCGGCAGAAGGCGACCAGCTCGGCCTCCTCCGGGGGCTCGGTGCCGGGCTTCACCTCCAGGAAGGCGCAGGGGGTCTCGCCCCAGGTGGCGTCGGGCCGGGCGACCACGGCGGCGAGCATCACCGCGGGGTGGCGCATCAGCACCTCCTCGACCTCCAGGCTGGAGATGTTCTCGCCGCCGGAGATGATGATGTCCTTGGCCCGGTCCTTGATCTCCACCGCCCCGTCCGGATGCCACACCCCGAGGTCGCCGGTGCGATACCAGCCGCCGGCGAGCGTCCGGGCCGTGGCCTCGGGGTTGCCGAGGTAGCCCTTCATGATCGTGTTGCCGCGCAGGAAGATCTCGCCGACGGTGGATCCGTCCCGCGGCACCGGCTCGGCGGTCTCGGGATCGGCGACGATCGCCGCGTCGAGGGTGGCGAGCGCCACCCCCTGGCGGGCCATGCGCAGGTAGCGCTCGTCCGCGGTGAGGTCGGTCCAGTCGGGCTGCGCGAGGCAGGCGGTGGCCGGGCCGTAGCTCTCGGTCGCGCCGTAGAGGTGGGTCACCCGGAAACCCATCTCCTCCATGGTCCGGATGATCGTCGAGGACGGCGCGGCGCCCCCGGTGGCGCAGCGCACGGTGTGGGCGAAGGCGGTCCGCTCGTGGGCGGGGGCGTGGGCGATCAGCGACAGCACGATCGGCGCGCCGCACAGGTGCGTCACCCCGTGGGCGGCGATCAGCCGGAAGATCGCCGCCGGCTCGACCTTGCGCAGGCAGACCTGCGTGGCGCCGGCCGCGACGCAGGCCCAGGGGTAGGACCAGCCGCTGCAATGGAACATCGGCAGCGTCCAGAGATAGACGCTGTCGGCGCCGAGCCCGAAGGTGACGGCGTTGCCGAGCGCCTGGAGGTAGGCGCCCCGGTGGGAGTAGACCGCGCCCTTCGGATCGCCGGTCGTGCCCGAGGTGTAGAGCAGGCAGAGCGACTGCCACTCGTCCGCCGGCCCGGTCCAGGGATGGTCCGGGTCGCCGCCTTCGAGCAGCGCCTCGTAGGGCACCGCGCCGTCGAGCCCGTCGCCGTCGAGCCCAGCCCCGTCGAGACCCGCCGAACCGCCGATCGCGATCACCAGGAGGGGGGCGTCCAGCTCGGCCAGCGCCCGGGCGGCCAGCGCCGCGTAATCCGCGTCGACCAGCAGGGCGCGGGCGCCGCCGTGCCGCAGGGAGAAGGCGATGGTCGCCGCGTCGAGGCGGGTGTTGAGCGGGTTGAGCACGGCGCCGAGCATCGGCACCGCGTAGTGCGCCTCGATCATCTCCGGGATGTTCGCGGCCAGGATCGCCACGGTGTCGAGGCGGCCGATCCCGCGGGCGGCGAGCCCGGAGGCGAGGCGGCGGCAGCGGCCGTAGAGCTCGGCGTAGGTGATCCGCCGGTCGCCGTCGATCACCGCGACCTTGGCCCCGTGCGCCGCCGCGCCCCGGGCCAGCAGGCTCACCGGCGTCAGCGGCACGTAGTTGGCGGGGGTGCGGTCGAGGCCGGTCTCGAACGGGTGACGCGGGGGCGTCGCGGAATCCGGCATGGGGCGGCCTTCTCTGGCGGGCGTGGGCGCGTCGCCGCATGATTTCCGGTGCGGACGGCCTGTCAATCGCCGTGGCCGTTACAGCGGGGCTCCGAACTCAGGGTCTCGCGGGGCTTGGCAGCATCACGGGCGGAAGCCGCCGTCAGGGCGGGCACGGTCGACGACGGTCCGGCATTTGCGTCGGCCGATCCCACCACCCCCCTCATCCTGAGGTGCCGCAGCGCAGCGGAGGCCTCGAAGGAGCCCTCCAGCCAGCCGCGCGATCCCTGGAGGCCTCCTTCGAGGCCCGCTCTCGCGGGCACCTCAGGATGAGGGGGTGGGTCGGATATTCCCCTCGGCTCGCCGCGTCGTGTACCATGCATGACGGTATCGTGTGGCGCCCCGGGACGACGCCGACGGTCCGCTTGGTGCAGGCTCGCCGCGCGGGCCGAGCGCCGTCTACCCGCCCGTAAAGCTCGGACCGGGACGATTGTCCTTGACAATGTTCCTGTTCTGTGCTCATTGTCCGTCACCTGCCGCCCGGCGCCGAGGGAGCGATCCCGACAGCGTCCAGCAGGGATCCGCGCTGGACTGAGCGCGGGTTTGGGCGGCGGGGCGGTGCCCGCGGGGTCAGGCTTCAGTCGGCCGGCCACCCGGGCGGCGCGTCCGGTGCGGGACGGCTCGGGTGCGGGCATGGAGGCAGGGGCGTACGCGCCCGGCGCGGCACCAAATGAGCCGCGCCCGGACCCCATCCTGGGCCGATCCTGAGGTAAGACTGC
>NZ_JAUYZI010000054.1 GCF_030700245.1 Methylobacterium amylolyticum | reverse complement strand
AGCGGCCGAGCGCCTGATCGGGGGCCGGCTCGGACGCGGGCTGATCGCCAGACCCCCTTTTTTCGCGCCCGCCGCATGTTGGTGGGCGCGCACGATGGTGGAATCCACGATCAGGTACTCGAAATCGGGATCATCCGACAGCGCCGCGAAGATGCGCCACCACACGCCCTTCTGGCTCCAGCGGCTGAAGCGGCGGAACACGCTGTTCCACTCACCGAACGCAGCGGGCAGATCACGCCAGGGCGCGCCGGTGCGCACGATCCACAGCACGCCTTCGACGAACATCCGGTTGTCGCGCCCGGTCGAGCCGCGCTGATCGGGACGTCCGATGATCAGCGGTGCCATCCGCTCCCACTGCGCGTCGCTGAGAACCAAGCGATCCTGAACGCTCAAGGCTGTCCTCCAAAAGACAGCCTTGAATCACGCCTCCCGCTGAACGTGAACCCCAACAGTCCACACACCCTAGTCGAGTTCGTGGAGGACGCCGGCTGTGAGGCCGTCGAGGCCACCAGCGTGGTCGAGGCGATCCAGATCTTGGAAACCCGCCTCGATATCCGCACGGTGTTCTGTGACCTCGACATGCGCGGCTCGACTGCCGGGATGCAGCTCGCCACGCTGATCCGTGAACGCTGGCCGCCGCTGGAACTGCTGATGATCTCCTCGCAGCCGTGGGACACTTCTCAGATCCCTGCGCGCGGCGTGGTGCTCGGCAAGCCGTTCGACCGGCGCAAGATCGTCAAGGCAATCCAGGCGTTTGCCGCTTAGCCAGTTGGCGGCCAATGGGCGGCCGTGGCCAAGGGTGGCAACTGCCGGTGTGGAACTTGCCGGGAGGCTAGTACTCATAACTCAGGATTTTCGTAGATTGCCGTTGAGCGTGACCGTTCAATAAGTTATGCTCTACGGAAATCATCTACAAAAAAGAATGCCCGAAACCGCCTCCCGTACCCTCGGTTACGCCCGCGTCTCCACCGTAGGCCAGACCCTCGCCGCGCAGCTCGACCAGCTTCGCGCCGCCGGGTGCCGCCCGATCTTTCAAGAGAAGGTCAGCGGGGCGAAGGCTGACCGTAAGCAGCTCGCCCTCATGCTGCGCGGGTTGCAGGTGGGGGACGTGGTGACAGTGACAGCCATCGACCGGCTGGCGCGGTCGGTGTTCGACTTGTTCGCCATCGTGAAGCGCATCGAGGACGCGGGCGCAGTGTTCCGGTCGCTGCGCGAGCCGTGGGCCGATACCACGACCGCCACGGGGCGGATGATGGTGGCCGTGATGGGCGGCATGGCCGATGTGGAGCGGGAAATCATCTACACCCGCACCCAGGAGGGCCGCGCCCGCGCCAAGGCGGCGGGGGTGAAGCTCGGCCGTCGACCGAAGCTCACGCCCGAACAGCGCCGGCAGGTGGTCGCCCAGCTCAAGGACGGGGCGCAGAAGGCCGACCTCGCCCGCACCTACGGCGTGAGCTGGACGACGATCCACCGCGAGCAGCAGCGCGCGGGGATTTGATGCCGATCCGCCGCGAGCATCGCCACTTCTACCCCATCGACTGGCCGCAGCTCTCGGCGGTTATCCGCTTCGTGCGGGCGCAAGGGCGCTGCGAGGGGTGCGGACGACCGCACATGCAGGACGTGCAACACCTTGGCGACGGGCGATGGTGGGATCCTGAGGTGATGCGCTGGCGCGACGGGTGGGGCCGCCTACAGCGGCACACCCTGCCCGCCCCCGAGGTCATGGCGGCCGGCCGTGTAAAAATCACCCGCGTCGTGCTGGCGACCGCGCACCGCAACCATGACACCGCTGACAACTCTGACGCCAACCTCGTTGCGTTCTGCCAGCGCTGTCACATGCTACACGACCGGCCGGAGCATCAGCGCCGCAGACGCATTACCCTTCGTGCGCGAAAGGCTATCAGCGACCTTTTCGGCGGGCGCTATCCGTGGCTCGACTAACTGTTGGCCAAGTCACCAACCTCCAGTTGACAAACGGCCCTAGGTTCCTACTCTGTTCTATCGTCGCCAGCATAAACTTGCGCGACGGGGAGCGCAGATGCAGGATTTCGTCACCCAGTATTGGAGCCAGATTGTCAGTGCAATCGGAGGCGCCATCGGTGGATCATTACTCACCTTCACACTCACGAGAAACAATGTCAAAGGCGCTGGTTCCGTGGTTGACCAAAGCAAGTCGCGCGTCGGCCGTGACCAAATCGGCAACATCACCGAGTGAACAGGCAGAAAAAAATGAGCATCAGTTGAGTGTGTCTGGGCTGACTTCCGAAGCAAATCAGAGCGGATCAAACGTTGGTCGCGATCAGATTGGGAACTATAGCGTAACCCACAACCATGTAACATCTACTCAAAGCAACATTGATACTTTTCTTGCTAAGTTGCAGGCCGAAATGGAAAGCAACTTGCAAACAGTCGAGTTGATCAACCGATTGCAGCGGTTTACTCAAGTGAAGCCTTATGATGGCGCAATCGGTCTTGAAGCTAAGTTGAAGGTCGCGGGACGAGAGTATGAATTCGATAATGCTTTGGAAATGAAGGAGCTGTTCGTAAAGTTGCTCGAACGATTTTCGCACTACGCGTCAGCACAAGAAATATTGGCTTATCTCCTTGCACGGGCCGAATATGGCTTCAATCAGTTCGTCTATCCCGAGATTTCAGAGCTGCGAAAGATTGAGATAAATAGAATTGTTGATGAGCGTATTATAGCTCCGACAGTGGAAGAGTGCAGTGCGAGCGTTCTATCTATCGATCACAGCGTCGCCATGGGAATGATTTATTGGCTTGCTGATAAATGTCATGTCCGGTGGCATTCATGATTCAACTAACTTTTCAGCCAGCCCTAGATCCTTTTCACACCGTGTTTCGGTACTTCCGACTGCGAGACGGGCTGGCGGCAGGTTTTGCTCTGCAATATGAAAAATTTAAAATTATGGATTTCTATCTTGTATTTCCATTTCTGATTTCGAGCATTCGACTGAGTAGAGGGCATCAAAAATATAAGAAAATGGCTGAAAAATATGGCCATCTAAAACCATATGGGGAATTGCCTGACCCTCATAATTTATTCTCACGTATGGAGCCTATGCACGATGCGGCGGCTCAATCGATGGTAGTAAAAAGATACTTTTCCGGCCAGTATTTTACTGATGGAGAAATTAAATCAACCGAACGCGAAACGCCGAACGAGATACTAGTTCGAGTTCGTGAAGCTAATCAGCGGCAAGATGATTTGATGGGTTTTATGAATATTCTCTTGTCAGACTATGATACGACTGGTCCAAACGGGTTGAAAGCCCGCACGGGTTTGATCGAGTATCGCTATGATACGATTTAACCCAACTATAATTGTTAGACGCGTCGTGATTATGCGCGGCGCGCATGCTGTATATGACGAGCAGTTTCATGAGGGCGTCAACGTTATCCGAGGCGAAAATTCCTCAGGTAAGTCGACCGTGCTCAATTTCATTTATTACGGTATTGGTGGTGATCTTACCGCTTGGAGCGAAGTAGCGCTCCTATGCTCACACGTAATTGTCGAAGTCGAGCTTAACGGAATTAGGGCTACGTTAAGGCGAGAAGTTTCAGCGCAGGCTGGCGTTGCAATGGAGATTTTTGGTGGATCCTTTGATGATGGGCTGAAGGCTCCACGAGATGCTTGGAAGCGCTACCCTTACCGGCGCTCCCCATCGCAAGAAAGCTTCTCGCAAGCTCTATTTCGCCTTCTTGGTTTGCCTGAAGTTCTAAATGAGCTGTCCGGCAACATTACTATCCATCAGATATTGCGGCTGCTTTATGCAGATCAACTAAGTCCTGTAGATGATCTCTTTCGCTTCGAGCGTTTCGATCAAGCAGCACTTCGCGACACGATCGGCAGACTGCTTTGCGGCGCTTATGCTAATAACCTTTATGACAATGAGCAGCGCATCAAGCTCTTAACTCGCGAACTTGACGAGGTTCTGTCGGAAATCAAAGGCCTTTTCACCATTTTGGGCAGCAACAATATTGTTCCTACCTATGAATGGGTTACAGCGGAGATTTCAAACCTAAAGTCTGATCTTCGGACGATGAATGACAAAATCGAGCTGGCAGAGAAGGAAGTGTTTATCTCAGAGGGTAACGATCAGCTCACGTTAGCCGAGCAAAACAAGAATTATGTTGAGGTTCAGAATTTACAGAAGCAAATCTTAATCGAGCGAGCCAAATTCGACAAATTGCAATTCGACATAGCCGACTCTGCAATTTTTATAAAGACCTTAGAGAATAAAATAGAGGCGCTCAGAGATGCTGCCATCACCGCAGATCATTTTGGTGATGTCAAATTCCACACTTGCCCAGCTTGCTATGCAGTGGTCGGTGAGCAGGATATCAACTCAGCGCATGCTTGCCATCTTTGCAAATCGCCGTTCGATTTTGACTTGGTTCGCGAACGCATCGCGGGAATTATCAATGAGAACGCCATTCAAATTAAGCAGTCTCAAGTTTTGCAAGCTAGGCGGCTCGAAAATGCTGAAGCACTGAGGGTAAAAAGCGAAGATTTAGAAGCTCAATGGCGACATGCTTCAGCTCGACTAAGTCAACTGCAGCGGTTGCCTTCGTCGGCTGCAAGACAAAAACTTCGAGAATTGCATCGGCAAGTAGGGTATGTAGAAAGGCAGATCGAAGATCTGGATCGTCAAGCAGGTCTCATCTCTGTGATCGGGTCGCTCACCGAACAACGAGACAAACTCAATGGTGAGATCGGCAGCTTACGAACGGAAAACGAAGGCCTTGTCTTAGCTCAACGCAACAGGCTCTCGCGCGCTTACACCTTGATCGCTGAAAAGATCAAGGTCTTGCTTACTCAGGACTTGCGGCGACAAGACAGCTTTGAAGATCCCAAAGCAGTGAATTTTACATTTGCTGATAATAAAATTGTAGTTGATGGGCAAAGCTATTTCTCAGCTAGTTCCCGAGCAATTCTTAAAAGCTGCTTTTGCCTTGGATTTTTGGAAGCGGCAGCATCGGATCCTGGCTTCCGGCACCCGCGCTTTGTCATGATCGACACGCTAGAGAATATGGGCGTCGAAGCGATACGAAGCCAAAATCTACAGATACAAATTGCGCGAATTTCTGCAGGGCTGAAAGTTCAACATCAGATAATCTTTGCGACGGCGATGTTAGAGCCCGAGCTTGACGATGAGCAATTCACAGTGGGTCGGTACTCGACGCGAGATGAGCCAACCCTCGCCATAGTTCCATAAAATCAGATACCCGACGTTCCAAACCCCCACATCCGCGTGGGTCGAGAAGGGTGCGTTGTTGGCAGAGCCGGCTCCATGCCATGTCGAAATGGAAGTTGAGGGTCCGCGGTCGCGCCTTCTGTCCGCAAGCCGGTGCTCCACTGGACGCTTCCAGTTACAACCCGTCTCGGACCCTCGGAAGGTCCGCTTGTGACTGGCTCGGATGGGGCTAGACCCTCGGCACCGGGTGCCTCGACACTCTGATCGAGACCCATTCGAGACATCAGAAGCGTCTCACGGCGCCGCCTCGCCCGGGTATACCCAAACACCATAGGGTTCCGACTTCGTCAGAACCTTTGACACGGGACGATCGGCGCTCCATCTGAGGAACCGATGGGGATGGAGCTCCCCGACAACCGCCCTCGCCGAGGGCTGATGGCTCCTACCGCGAGGGTGTGATCCGTCCGCCCGCGGTAGGAGCGCGCCTCCACCGCGGACCGACGACCGAGCCCTCTCAAACGATGGGGGCCGGGACCGTGGACTTTCTGATCGTGATGCTCGGGGCGGGGCTGGGCGGCGGGGCGCGCCACGGCATGAACGTCGCGGTCGCGCGGCTAGCACCCGGCGTCGGCTTTCCCCTCGCCACCCTCCTCATCAACGTGCTCGGCTCGTTCCTGATGGGTGTACTGGCCGAGGCGTTCGTCCTGCGCGGGGCCGACGGGCACCCCGTGAAGCTCCTGCTCACCACCGGCGTGCTCGGCGGCTTCACTACCTTCTCGACCTTCTCCCTCGACGCGGTAAGCCTATACGACCGCGGTCAAGTCGCGGCCGCCGCCCTCTACGTGGTCCTGTCCGTGGCCGGCGGCCTCGTCGGCCTGGTGGCGGGCCTCGCGCTGGCCCGCGTCGCGCTGTTCGGAGGCGCGCCGTGAGCCGCGCCCTCGCCCTCGTCCGCCACGGGCAGAGCACGGCAAACGCCGCCGGCGAATTCACCGGTAGCCGGGACGTGCCGCTGACGCCGCTCGGCCGCGAGCAGGCCCGCGCCGCCGGCCGGCGCCTGCTAGAGCGCGGCCTCTACCCCGACACGGCCTTCTGCTCGACCCGCACGCGCACCGCCGAGAGCGCCACGATGATCCTCGATGCGCTGGGCCGCTCCGCCCTCCCTGTCGAGCCCGCCGCCGCCCTCGACGAGCGCGACTACGGCGCGCTCACCGGCCTGACCCACGCCGAGGCCGAGGCGCGCTGGGGGGCCGAGCAGGTTCGGGTCTGGCGCCGCGCCTTCGCCGATCCGCCGCCGGGTGGCGAGAGCATTCGGGACACGCTCGCGCGGGTCGCGCCCTATCACCTCACGCGCATCCTGCCCGCGGCGATGCGGGGCGTCGCCCTCGTCGTCGCCCACGGCAACTCGCTGCGCGCGCTGGTCACTGCCGTTGAGGGGCTGTCGCCGGGCGAGGCCGAGCGCCTCGAAATCCCGACCGGCTCGCTCCGGCTCTACCGGCTCACGCCCGACGCAACGATCGAGGGCCTCGCGGTTCTCTCCTGAGGCCGACACCGCCGCGAGACGACTGATGGAGACGCGCATGTCCGACTCGAACCACCGCGATCCGGACCCGGAGCTGGAGGACATCCGGCAGCTCGGGCTGATCGAGCACCAGCATCGCAAGGCTGCGCGCAAGCTCGGCGTCTCGCACGGGACGATGGCCGCGATCTGGCTCCTCATCGTAGCGGTGCTGGTCGTAGTCCTCGTCGGGCTGTTCCTCGCCGCGCGCTGAGCCGGGAACCGCCGGTTCGCGCATCCGGCGCCTATCCCCCCGAACGGAGGAGCGCCGCGTGCGCGCCGACGCCGACCCGCAGACCGTGCAGATCCTCGCATCGGCCCGGCGGCTGCTCGGCGACCCGGTCGAACTTCATCCGCTGACCTCGCCGTACGCCCATCGGCGCAGTGTGCATTCAATCAATCTAGCAGATTGAAACGATCTCAACGTTCCGTTGGATCGAACACATGGCGAGAGCGATGATCGCCTCATCATCGAAGCACGGGGCGAGCCGATCATGACGACCACCATCCAGCGCGTCGCGAGACCGGCAGGCTTCGAGGGCCTGCGCCGCACGCTGCCGGGTTTCGTCCTCTGCCTCGCCGTCACGGCCGCCGCCGTTGGGCTGGAGATGGCCGAGGAACACCTGTTCGATCGCGCATGGCTGGAGGCGCTCGTGCTGGCCATCGTGCTGGGTACCGCCGTGCGCACAGCCTGGAACCCCGGTCCGCGCTTCTTCCCCGGCATCGCCTTCGGCGCCAAGACCGTGCTGGAGGTCGCCGTCGTCCTGCTCGGCGCATCTCTGAGCGTCGCCACCCTGCTCGCCGCCGGCCCCGGCCTGCTCGTGGGCATCGCCGTCGTCGTGACGCTCGCCATTGCGGCGAGCTACGGCATCGGCCGCGCGCTCGGCCTACACCCCAGGCTCGCCATCCTGGTGGCCTGCGGCAACTCGATCTGTGGCAACTCCGCCATCGCCGCCACCGCCCCCGTCATCGGCGCCGAAGCCGAGGATGTCGCCTCCTCCATCGCCTTCACCGCCGTGCTCGGCGTCCTCGTCGTACTCGGCCTGCCGCTGCTCGTGCCGCTGCTCGGCCTGTCGCCGATGCAGTACGGCGTGCTGGCCGGGCTGACCGTCTACGCCGTGCCGCAGGTGCTGGCCGCCACCGCGCCGGTGGCCGCGCTGAGCGTGCAGGTCGGCACGCTGGTCAAGCTGGTGCGCGTGCTGATGCTCGGCCCCGTGGTGCTGGCGCTGTCGCTCGGCGCGAGCCGGCTGCGCGAGGAAACCGACGTGGTAGCCCCGCACGTCACCGCGGGCGAGCGGCCGAAGCGCGGGCGCGTGGCGCTGCACCGGCTGGTGCCGTGGTTCATCCTGGCGTTCCTCGCGATGGCCGGCCTGCGCTCGGCCGGACTGATCCCGGGGGCGGCGCTGCCCGCGATCGCGGCGACCGCCAACGTGCTCACCATCGTCTCGATGGCGGCGCTGGGGCTGGGCGTCGATGTGCGCAGCGTGGCGGGGGCGGGGGCGCGGGTGACGCTCGCCGTGGTCGCCTCGCTGCTGGCGCTGACCGCGGTCAGCCTCGGCTTGATCCGCGTCCTCGGCATCGCCTGAGGCCGCGCGACCCGGCTGCGTGAGACGGTTCACACTTGGTTCGATCGTTCTACCAAACCGATCGAAACGAGCATTTCTTACCATTGGATGCTGGTACCCGGAGAAGATAGCTTCTCGGCACTGTGAAGCGGCCTCTCGAACGCGCCGCCCTGGAGGAACGGTCTTGGACACGTACGCCCTTTCCCGCCGCGCTGTACTCGCCGGCCTCGGTCTCGGCGGCCTCGCCGCTGTCGCGCCCGCCCGGGCCGCTGGCTCGATACGCCTGCCGCTGCCTGGCGGGCCGGACGAGCGCGCGCTGACCACCGCCTTCCCCGGCAAGGGGGAGATGATCCTCCAGCGCACCACCCCGCCGCTGCTGGAAACTCCGTTCGAGGTGTTCGACGAAGGCGTGTTCACCCCCAACGACCGCTTCTTCGTCCGCTGGCACTGGGCCGGCATCCCCACGAGCGTCGACGCGGATGCCTTCCGCTTGAAGGTTCACGGCCACGTCGACCGGGAACTGTCGCTCTCGCTCGACGAGATCGCCCGCCTGCCGCGCTTCGAGATCGCGGCGGTCAACCAG
The DNA here is from genome assembly GCF_030700245.1 of Methylobacterium amylolyticum. Classification (GTDB taxonomy): domain Bacteria; phylum Pseudomonadota; class Alphaproteobacteria; order Rhizobiales; family Beijerinckiaceae; genus Methylobacterium. The sequence goes on along the minus strand of NZ_JAUYZI010000054.1, from coordinate 26,476 downwards.
TGCTCGGGCAACTCGCGCGGGCTGTTCGAGCCGCGGGTGCCCGGCGCGCAATGGGCCAACGGCTCGATGGGCAACGCCCGCTGGACGGGCGTCCGGCTGCGCGACGTGCTGGACCGGGCCGGCGTGAAGCCCGGCGCGGTGCAGGTGCGCTTCAGCGGGCTCGACGAGCCGGTGGTCGACGACGCGCCGGACTTCAAGAAGGCCCTGGAGATCGACCACGCCCGCGGCGGCGAGGTGATGATCGCCTACGCCATGAACGGCGAGCAGTTGCCCCTGCTCAACGGCTTCCCCTTACGCCTCGTGGTGCCGGGCTGGTATTCGACCTACTGGATGAAGATGCTCTCCGACGTCGAGGTGCTGGAGAAGCCCGACGAGAACTACTGGATGAAGACGGCCTACCGCATCCCCGACGTGCCCGGTGCGAACATCAAGCCCGGCCAGACGGGGTTCAAGACGGTACCGATCAACAAGATGGTGCCGCGCTCGTTCGTGACGAACCTGCGCGACGGCGCGCGCGTGCCGGCCGGCGGCCCGGTGGCGGTGCGCGGCCTGGCGCTGGGCGGCGACTGCGGGGTGAAGGCGGTCGACTTCTCGGGCGATGGCGGGGCGACGTGGTTCCCGGCCAAGCTCGGGTCGGACGAAGGGACCTACAGCTTCCGCCGGTTCGAAGGCAGCCTTCCGGCGCTCTCCGCCGGCACGCACACCGTCAAGGTCCGCTGCACCAACGCGAACGGGCTGGTGCAGCCGATGGACCCGGTCTGGAACGGAGCCGGCTTCATGCAGAACGGCGTCGAGACCGTGTCCTTCCAGGCCGCCTGAGGAGACAGCCATGACCATCGCCCGCATCATCCTGATCGCCGCCCTCGCGCTGCCGTCGACGGTTGCACTATCCGCACCCGCCGCCGAGCCGATGCGCTTCAAGTCCGAGGCGATCGAGCTGCCGACTTCGGAGCGGATCTTCCCGGACGGGCCGGGGGCGGAAGCGATCAACAACAACTGCGTGGCCTGCCACTCGGCCGGGATGGTGCTGACCCAGCCCAAGCTGACGAAGGCGCAGTGGACCGAGACGGTCAACAAGATGGTCCACGTCTACAAGGCGCCGGTGGACCCGGCCGACGCCGCGGCCATCGTCGACTACCTCACGGCCCTCAAGCCCGCGCCCTGACCCCCGGTCGGGACCACGGGCCCCGGCCAGACCGACCCCGGTAGCCCGGACCGACGATCCCACAGCCGCGGCGGCCGCACGGCCGAACCACTCGTACGGACGCGCGCCGCCCGCGGCGCCGACCCGTGACCACGCCCAGAGGACACGACCGGAACCATGACCAAGTCCACGACCCGTACCGGCCTGCGCGCCCTGCTCGCCGGCGCCGCCCTGCTGCTCGCCCAGGCCACCCCCGGTCTCGCCGCAGGCTTCGACGCGGGCATCAAGAACAACAGCCTCGCCCTCAGCCCCGACGGGCGCACCGCCGCCGCCTCGAACAGCGAGGAGGGCCGCGTGCTCGTCTACGACGTGGCTTCGGCCAAGCTCGCCCGCACGCTCTCGGGCTTCGTCACACCGCGCAACATCGTGTTCAGCCCCGACGGCGCCCGCTTTTACGTCTCCGACAGCGGCACCGGCCGCGTCACCGCCTACGAGACCGCCACGGGCAAGGAGGTGATGGTCATTGCCGCCGGCCCCGGAGCCTTCGGCACGGTGCTCTCGACCGACGGGGGTACGCTCTACGTCAACAACCAGGCGTCGAGCACGGTCGCCGTGTTCGACACCGGCACCGGCCTGCCCAAGGCGGTGGTGACCGGCTTCAGCCAGCCACGCCAGGGCGTGCGGCTCTCGCCGGACGGAAAGACGCTCTACGTGACCAACTTCCTCGGCGACAAGATCACCGTGGTGGACACGGCGACCGACAAGCCGACGGGCGAGATCGCGGGCTTCGACAAGCTGCGCGCCATCTCGATCACGAAGGACGGCAAGACGATCTTTGCTGCCAACAGCGGGCGCGACTCGATCGGGGTCGTCGATGTGCCGGAAAAGAAGGTCGTCGCGGAGATCCCGGTGGGCAAGGACCCCTACGGTGCGGCGCTGACCCCGGATGGGAAGTTCGTCTACTCGGGCAACCTCAAGGACAACACCTTGTCGGTGATCGACGCGACGAGCCGAAAGGTGGTGGCGACGGTCACCGGGCTGAACGAGCCGAGGCAGGCGATCGTGTTCTCGCCCGATGGGACCAAGGCGTACGCGCTCAACCGCGACCTGAGCGTGGCGGTGGTCGACCGGGCGAGCAACGCGGTCGTGTCGACGATGAAGCCCTGACGCGGGGCCGCGCCGCCGGGACCCGGGTGGTCCCGGCGCGCAGCCGCCCGGAAGAGAGGAACGACTGATGCCTAACCAGCCCGCCCGCGACCTTCCCGAGCGCATGGCGCGCCTGATCGTGCACGAGCGCGCGCCCTACAACGCCGAGCCGCCGCTGGACCGGCTGCGCGTGTCCTGGCGCACCGCCGCCGTGGACTTCTACGTGCGCTCACACGGGGATCTGCCGGCGATCGACGCGAGGACCTATCGCCTGGAGGTCGGTGGGGCGTTGGGCCGAAAGCTGTCCCTTTCGCTCGCCGAGATCCAGGCGATGCCCCAAACGACCGTGACGGCCACCCTGCAATGCGCAGGTAACCGCCGCGCCGACCTGCGCGCGGTCGCCCCGGTCTCGGGTGATCCCTGGGATGCTGGCGCCATCGGCACTGCCGACTGGACCGGCCCCCGCCTCGTCGAGGTGTTGACGGCGGCCGGGTTCGACATGGCGAGCGCGCGGGAGGGCTTGCATGTGGCCTTCGCGTGCCATGACACCGTCGATGGAGAGGACTACCGCTACGGCGCCTCGATCCCGTTGGCCAAGGCGCTGGCGCCCGAGACGCTGCTCGCCCACACCATGAACGGCGCAGCCCTGCTGCCCGAGCACGGCTTTCCGTTGCGCGCGGTGGTGCCGGGGTACGCCGGGGTGCGCAGCCCGAAATGGCTGGCCTCGATCACCGTCCAGGACCGCCCGTCCGACAACCCGATCCAGGCCAACGACTACAAGTTTCTGCCGCCGCAGGTCGATCCGGAAGGCGTCGGCCCGGACGATGGCATCACCATCGAGACCATGCCGCTCAACAGCGCGATCTGCGAGCCTGCCCGCGGCGCGGCGCTGGCGGCAGGGCGCACCACCGTACGCGGCTACGCGGTGTGCGGCGATCGCGCGGTGGCGCGCGTCGACGTGTCGGGCGATGGCGGGCGGCACTGGGTGCAGGCCCGGTTGGAGGAGGCCGCGCCGTTCGCCTGGACGTTCTGGTCGGCTGAGATCGATCTGCCGCCGGGCGAGCACGAGCTCGCGGCGCGCGCCTGGGACGCGGCCGGCCAGACGCAGCCGGCCGCTCCCGACGACACCTGGAACCGCAAGGGCTACCTCGGCACCGCCTGGCACCGCGTACGGGTCACGGTGGCCTGAAGCGGCTCACGGGCCCGCGTCGCGGATCACGTCGAGCAGGGCGTCCGCGGCCCGGCTGCGATAGCGCTCCTTGTGGCGTAGCATCGAGAAGGTGCGGGCGGGCAGTGGGAACGGGGCGACGACGAGGGCACCGGTGGAGAGCGTGCCCGCCACGACGGCCTCCGATAGCACGCTCGCCCCGGCGCCGGCCTCCACCGCGGCCAACACCGCCTCGTTCGAGGGCAGCTCCAGCGCGACGGTCAGCCCCTCCGGCATGATGTTCACTGCCGCCAACGCCGCCTCGAAGGCCGAGCGGGTGCCCGAGCCCGCCTCGCGCAGCACGAAGGGGTGGGCGGCGAGGTCTGCGGCGGCGATCGCCGGGGCGGCGGCCCACGGGTGGTCCGGGGGCACCACCAGGACGAGGCGATCCTGAGCCACCGGGGTGGCGGATAGGGCGGGGTCGTCCACCGCACCCTCGACGAAGCCGAGTTCAGCCGCGCCCTCGCCGACCGCCCGGGCCACCTCGGCGGTGTTGCCGACAGCGAGGCGGACGGCGACGTCCGGGTAGGCGCGGCGGAAGGCGACGAGGTGGCGGGGCAGCCAGTGGCCGGCGATGGTCTGGCTGGCGTGGACGCGCAGGGTGCCGCGGCGCAGGCCGCTGAGATCGGCGAGTACCAGCTCGGCGGCCTCGGCGCGGGCGAGCACGGCGCGGGCCTCGCCCAGAAAGACGCGGCCGGCCTCGGTCAGCTCGATGCCGCGCCCGACCCGGTGGAACAGCTTGACGGCGTGGCGGGCCTCCAGGGCGGAGACGGCGCTGCTGACGGCGGACTGGACGATGTTGAGCGCCTCGGCGGCGCGGGTGACGTGCTGGCGCTCGGCCACGGCGACGAAGATGCGGAGCTGATCGAGAGTCATGGACGCGCGAGCCTGCCCGACGATGAGCGACAGGCGGAAGGCTACAGCATCAAGCTCCATAACAGCCGCTTAGCCGAATGGGCGACCACTACAGGTTCCATACGCGCATTTTATGCGAATGCCCGGACTGCGAGAGAGATCGCGTCCGCTTCTGGGCGACGAGCCAATTACCGCTCCTCGCCTTCCCCGGTCGTTCCCGGTGCGTCCGGAGGGGGGTGGTCGAACGGATGCTTCCGGTGCGACACCTCGGCCGCATCTCCGGAGTAGACATAGAGGGTAGCAGCCGATCCGCCGGGACCTTCGCATAACAATCCATTAGGGAACGGCTTGGCCGGTCCAGCTCCTTCGCATACTACACGCATATATAGCTGAAGCTTGGGGATTTCTACGCGCCTCGCACGATCTGGATGGCTGGCTCCAGCAGGTAGGGCGAGCCGGGCAGGTGAAGCCCATCCCCCTCGCGGCGCACGCTGATCGCGTAGCCGCGCCGCAGCGCGAGGCGACCCGCCGGTAGATCGAGCGCGAAGCCGCACCGGCCCGTGCCCAGGCCTTCGATCGCCAGATCCTCGCGGAACCGGTCCGCCCGGCACCGCCCCAGCACCCGCCGCTCGATCGCCACGAGGACGGTCACCGGCACGTTCGGCGCATCGCTCTCCCACGCCCAGCCGGCGATCCGCCGGTGGGTCAGCGTCCCGACATGTCCGAGCAGCGCCACGGACGGGTCAGGCCGCGCTCAAGCCGCCAGAAGCGGCGTCCACTGACCCGCCGCATCCACGGCCATCGCACAGACCCGCAAACCGTCGGACGAGCGGCGTACCTCGACGGTGTGCGCCGCGTCCGGCGCCAGTGGCTCGTCCAGATCCAGATCGAAGCCGTGGCAGCCGTCGCCGATGCCAGCTACCGCGATGTCAGCCCGGTATTGCTCCGCGAGCGTCATCGCCACGGTGATGCCGTCCACCACGATATCGAGGCACACCGGGGCGTCCGGATGGGCGGCATCCCGCGCCCAGCCGGCGACGCGGGTGCCGTCGCACTTGTCCAGCCACGCCTGCACGGCGCCGAACCGGGTTGGCTCGGTCGACAGGCCGGCGCGGACGATCAGCCGGTCGCACAGCGCGTCCAGCTCGGGACCCTGCTCGATACGCTCGGCGCAGGGGATGGGGTCCGCGTCTGCATCGGGACGATGACGTCCGTCGAACTGCCGGCGCACCCCCGGCGCAGCCAGGAAGCTCTCGGCCGGGGTGTTCTCGGCGAGCAGGATGTCGTGGGTGTCCAGCTCGACATGCCAGTAGGTGAGATCCGCCACCGCCTCGCCGCGGGTGATGCTCGTGCCGTTGACAAGATGTCCGGCGGCGACGAACAGGCCGTCGAGGAAGAGGGCGTGGTCGGGCGAGACGAGCAGGTCGCGGGACGGCACGCCGGGTTCGATCGCATCCGCCTTGATCCGCACCGGACGATTGTCCTTGGGTGCACTCTCCCCGGGGTAGTGGCGCGAGCCGATCCAGAGCACTGGTCGCAGATCGCCCGTGACGGTGACGACCGTGTCGCCGACCGCCAGATCCTCCACCGGCCTGGCGCCACGGTCCGTCAGGATGCGCGTGCCTGTGCAGAAGCAGGGGTTGTTGGCCGGCGCGCGCACGAAGGTGACGGTGACCTGCCCGTCGCCAGACCGCGTCGCGGCCACCGTCTGTGCCCCGATCGCCGTGCCCCCGCTCGAGATGTACGAGTAGCCTCCCCCGCCGACCCCGCCACCGGGTCCGCTGCCACCGCCGCCGAAGCCACCCGTGTAGCCGCCGCCGCCGCCGCCTGCGAGGGCGTTGCCGCCGCCGCCGCCGCCGCCGGGTCCGCCGCTGCCGCTGGATTGACCACCGGTGCCGAAGGTCCGGTAGCTGCCCGCTCCGGATCCGGGAAGAGTCCCCGTGCCGTTTGCGCCGCCGCCGTTGAAGCCCGCACCGCCGCCACCGCCACCGTTGGCGCCGCCCGTGCCGCCGGCGCCGACGACCCCGCCTATACCGGTACCGCGTCCGCTGGTCGCGCTGTAGCCTCCGGAGCCGTTGACTGCGGTACCATTGTTCCCGGACGCAGCGCCCCCACCACCGCCGGAGGCGAGCAGCAGCGCGTAGCTCGCCCCGCCATCCGTGCTCGCCAGGATGAAGCTGCCGCCGCCGCCGCCGCCGCCGTTGACGTTCCCCCCTTGGCCCTGCCCGCCGACGACGATGCGCAGACGCGTGCCCGCGGCCAGGTCGAAGTAGGCCCCCGTCCCGGCGCCGAGGCCGCCGGTCCCCCCGTTGAGGCTGCCACCGCCCTGCGCCCCGAAGGCGGAGAGGTCGTAGGTGCCGGCCTGCGTGATGGTGGCGGTCTGCTGCGGGGCCAGCCCCCCCTGGGCCGCCTGGAAGTTATACGTGCCCATGCCCTGTCCTTCCCGTGCGCCTCATCCCCACCGGCCTCAGCCTGCGGCTGTCCCATGGTCCGCACCGGGCGTTCCCCCGACCGCCACGCGCCGGTGGAAGGCCGGGTCGCGCCACACGCTCGCCCCTTCCCAGCGCGCCCACAGGTCCGGTGGCAGGATCGTTTCCCGCACCTCCCGCCGCGCCTGCGGCCGCACCGCGTGCAGCCCCGGTGTGCCCAGCCGCGCGTCGAACTCTCCCGCGTCGAAAGCGATGTCGTCCACGTCGTGCTTGAACGGCGGTAAGCCGCAGAACTCGTAGACGGCAGCCAGCGTCTCCTGCGGGTGCTCGGCCAAGGTGTCGTAGGGCAGGAGCAGGAGCCGCGCGGAGTGATCACCGTGCATCGCCTGCTTCATCGCGTTCAGCGGGAAGCCGATCAGGCCGGAGGGCGCCATCATCAGCTCGGCGCGCGAGTAAGCGGTGCCGCCGACATCCGAGCCAAAAATCTTCGATACCTCGAACACGTTGCGCCGGATCAGCCGCTCGACCGAGTCGATGATCCACGGCACGGGACGCACGCAGCAGATCACTCGGCAGTCGGGGAACAGGCGTGCGAGCAGGTCGAGGCGGCCTGTCCACCCGCGATTGGTATCGAACACCGCCGTGCCGGGCGGCAGCGCGCCGTAGTAGCTGTCGAAGAGGCCGCGCAGCAGGGCGGCGCGCTGGGCCTCGTCGAGAAACAGGCTGGTCTCGTTGTCCGGGCCCATGTCCTTCAGCACGGCGGCCACCAGCGACCCGACCGGGCTGACGATGCCGGCGCGCACGGCCGGGTTCTGGCGCAGCAAGGCCGACAGCAGGGTCGAGCCGGCGCGCGGCAGGCCGGAGATGAAGTGATACTGGGTCACACGGCTGGCGGGGGCGTCCTAGACCAAGCCGCCACCATGGCGCGGTGCCAGAAGGCCGTCGATAGCAAAGTGCCCTGGCACCTGTCATATAATCTTCGAAAAGCAGGTTCAGCTACTGTTTGTCCAGGGGCGTGTTTTGCGGGTCACAGCGAGATGTGATATAAATACGCAGTCTAAACGCGGGCGTTGACCGTGCCGCCTCAACGAGATGTGATAATCCGGGACGTCACGTGGCAAACATTCGCGCCGCGCGAACCACGCTGGGAACGCCTCGGTCAGCGGCCTGCGATAGCGTGGCTGACAGGCTTACCTGGCGCGGGCAAGACCAGCATCGCCGACGCGGCGGACCGCGGGCTCGCCGCGCACGGACGACACGTCTTCGTGCTCGACGGCGACAATCTGCGTCACGGGCTTAGCCGGGATCTGGGCTTCAGCGATGCTGATCGGGCCGAGAACATGCGGCGGGCGGCCGAGGTGGCGCGACTGATGGCCGAGGCTGGGCTGATCGTGATCGTGGCGCTGATTTCGCCATCCCGGGTCGAGCGAGCTGGTGCGCGGGCAGTCGCGGGTACCCTACCGTTTCTGGAAGTGTTCGTGGATACGCCGCTGCCGGTGTGCGAGGCGCGTGATCCGAAAGGCCTTTATGCGCGAGCCCGGGCGGGGCAGGTCGCGCGGTTCACGGGTGTGTCAGCGTACTACGAGGCGCCGGACGCGCCGGACTTGCGGCTGCGCACGGATGGACTGACGGTCGAGGCCTCGGCCGCGCCGTTATGCGCAGCGCTGCTGCGGCTGAGCGCAGTCTGATCCAGGTAGTCATCGCGCGCCCGGACGCCAGCAGCGCCTGCGGCGCCACATCGCCGAACGCCCGCCGGTAGAGCTGACGGCCGCGATCGAGGGCAGGCCGCGCGCATCGAGCCAAGCGCAGAACGCGCCGACCGCCCGGACGTAGGCTCGGCGGGTGTTGGGATTGCGGATCTGGGCGGTGAAGAACTCCAGGAAGTGGTAGGCGGCGCGCTCGCCCGCTGCCGCGACGAGCGCTGGAGCCGGCAGGTTCGATGGAACCAGGATCGTCGGATCAGCCGACATCGAGCCCGGTCCGCCGCTTGATCTCCGCCTTCGCGACCTCCTTCGCGATCCCCCATACGAACTCGATCGCTCCGGTGCCGGCTCCCTTGGCTGTTTGTTTGGTCTGTGCCCAGACTTCATCGTCGCGGATGGTATCGAGGAACTCGTGGCCGCGCCAAGTCAGGCGATCCACGAGAGCGCTGCCACCTCCACCGTGTGGGGGCCGATCACGTGACGATTGCGGTCTTGATGCTTCCCTGGGCCACGATGCCCTCCCGTGGAGGCAGCAGGCCGACTACCGCCCGCGCCAATAGATTAAGGTAATAATTTTTACTATCAAGGCTCGGCGGGGAGACTTTTCGTCCTGTCGCCACCTTCGACGCGACCAAGCCGGCGCCGTGCCCCTCGGTCGTCACAGGCTTCCCCGGTCCGGCGTCAGATGGTGGAAAGCTCGCCTCGCCGGGTGAAGGCTAGGCCGCATAGAAGCGTCAGTAGTACGAGCGCCGGAGTCGCCATGACGGCCGGATCACCGGCACGGAGGTGACTGACGGCACCGCCGGCCATCATGGTGGCCAGGAACAGCGCCCCGTAGGCGGCGTAACCCCGGACCCAGAGCGAGGCCGCTCCGAGCATTTGGGCGATGCCCACGGCATACATGAACCAGTTCGCGTAGCCGAAGCGTTCGAAGTTCGAGATCTCGAACTCCGCCGCCGCGAGCTTCATCCCGCCCGCGACCGTGAAGACCGTCGATAGCAGGAGACGGAGCGCTCGGTCGCCGAGAGGTCGCCAATCGAACGTGGCAGGCATTGATGATGTCTCCCCAGGGCAGGGCGTTCAGGGCTTCGCCGCAGGCGCGAGAGGCAGCGGACCAAAGGATGGTTCCCCGAAGGCGGCGCGTGGGATCATGCTGCCCGTCGCGAATGCGGCCGCGTTGACGAGACCCATCACAACGAATCCGGCCGACACCGCGAGGAAGGTGCCGGTCAGCCCGAACCCGAGCGCCGAGGCGACCCAGGCCCCGCCGAGAGCCACCACCATTCGGAGCAGGCTGGCGGCGACCGGCCAGCCGACTCGCCCTGCGCCTTGGGCGGCGAAATAGAGGGCCAAGCCGGCACCGAAGAACCCGTAGAACGGGCCGACGGCACGCAGGTAGAGGGAGCCGGTGGCGAGCATCGCCGGATCGTCACCGAACAAGCCGAGCCAGGCCGCCGGATGCAGGGCCGCCGCGATCCCGATGCCCTCCGTCAGAACGCCCGCGACGGCCGCACCGGTCATGGCGGCCCGACGCGCGCGGGCGTGGTCGCCGGCCCCGAGCGCCGTGCCGACGACCGCCGCGATGGGCGAGCCGAGACCGAACACGAGGGGCACCAGCAAGTATTCGAGCCGTGCGCCGGTCCCGTAGCCGGCCACGGCGGCAGGCCCGGCCGCCCCGACGAAGGCGGTGGCTGCGATGACCGTGACGTTGGAGGTCACGCTGGCGATACCCGAGAGCACCCCGATGCGCAGGATCTCCCGAGACGGGGCCCAGGTCAGTCTCGGCAGGCGCCGGCTCGGACGCAGCACGCTGCGGCCTGACCAGAGGTAGTATGCGAACACCGCCGTGCCGACCGCGTAGTAGGCGGCGAACGCGACGCCCCCACCCCTGATGCCGAGCGCGGGAAGAGGACCCCAGCCGAAGATCAGCGCGGGCGATAGTGGGACGAGCACGAGAGCCCCGACACAGGTGACCAAGGCCGGAAGCGCCATGTTGCCGGTGCCTCGGATCACCGCCGACAGGGCGTTGAACAGCCAGATGAGGACCGCGCAGCCGAGGACGATGCTGGCGTAAGTCGTTGCGGCCTGGAGCGAGCCGCCTTCCCCGCCCATGAGCGCGTAGAGGGATGGCCCGAACGGGATTGCGACGAGGCTGGTCGCGATCCCGAGCCCCAAGCCGATTGCCGTCGCGTGCCATGCCAGAAGCCCGGCATCCGCCTGCCGGCCCGCACCGAGGGTGCGCGAGACCACCGACTGGATCGCGCCGCCCATGCCGCCGGCGGAGAGCATCTGGACCAGCATCACCACCGGGAAGACGAGGGCCATCCCGGCCAGTGCGTCGGTGCCGAGCGTCGACACGAAGTACGTCTCGATCAGCCCGACGGAGGTCTGGACCACCATCACCACGACGTTGGGTGCGGCCATCCGGGCGAGCGTCGGCACGAGCGGGGCCGTGAGCAGACGGCGTGTCCTGATGTCCATGAAGCCCCCTCGTCCGCTGTTCCCGGGCGACGCGCTATTCGAGGTCGACGGAGCGTAGGTGGAAGGTAGGTCCCTCCCGTCCGGCTTCGGCCGGCTTGGACATGAGCCCGAGCTGGCCTTCGGAGACCCAGATCTTGTCCCGGGCAACCGTCACGCCGGTGGGACCGGCGAACTGGTGGATAGGCTCGATCTTGGCGGCGTTCCCGGAGACCGTGACGCGGCTCAGGGCACCGCTGCCCTCGACCATCAGGAACCCGTCCTTGAAGGTCCGCAGCCCGTCCGGGAACTTCAGCGGCCGCGTCGTCTCAAGTCGCGTGACCTCACCGGCGACACCCTGGTTCATGGCGATGCGGAACAACTCGCCGCCCATGAAGGTGTTGACGTAGAGGTTGCCGTCGCCGCCGATGGCGATGCCGTCCAGCCCCTTGGCGAGCGCTGGGTTCTCCACGAACACCTCGAACTCCTTGGCATCGGGTTTGAGCCGAAGGATCTGGGGGGCGAAGGTGTTGGTGACGTAAAGCGAGCCGTCGCCGCCGAGGGCCATGTCGTTCGCGAGCGCCTTGGCGCCCGGCAACCTGACGCTCGTCTTCATGGCGCCCGTCGCGACGTCGAAGGCCTTGATCCACGCCCCTTCCGTGTCCGTTGGCCCCTTCGCTCCCAGGGCCGTGGCGTCGTTCGAGGCGACCCAGAGCACCCCGCGCTTGGGATCCGCTAGCAAACCGAAGGTTGACCGGGTGCCGTGGTCGCCCGGCTTCAGGAACTGCGACGTGACGGCGCCGTCCGCGGCGACCTTGAGCACGCCACCATCCGCGATGCTGCTCACGAACAGGGTGCCGTTCGCGTCGGAGGTCACGCTCTCCGGGAAGCGACTGCCGTCCGGCAACCGCACACTCGTCGTTTCGCCAGCGGCGAGGGCGGGTACGCTCAAGGACGCGATGACGAGCGACAGTCCCGCCGCCGCCGAAAAACGTAAGCCGCGACGCGCCAAGCGAGGTGGGTTCTTCATCGTGCGCTCCTCTTGGTGGGTCAGGCGCAACGGCCTGCCGTACCCAACGGCTTCGGCAGAGAGTCGGCGCTGTAAAAATTATGAATGTAATCTATTTGATCATTCAGGATGGGTCAACGAGGATTCGTCGCGGAAAGGGGCCGGCGTCGAAAACTGCTCGCCGGGAGCGTCTCAGGCGGTGATGGTAGCGCGCGCCGCCGCGAGCAGCTCATCGGCCAAGGCCTCGTCGTCGACGCCGCGTGCCAGTACAACCGCCCCGACCATGGTGGACAGCGCGATCAAGGACCGCTGCCTGCGCCGCTCCTTCGAGGACTTGGGAAGTCGGTCCGCGATGAGACCGGCGAGCCCCTTGACCGCATGGGTGAACCGGGACCGCAGCGCGCTACCCGATGGCTCACGCCCGATATCGCTCACAAGTGCCGCGACGGGACAGCCCCTGCCGGGTGTGCGCACGTGGCCGAGGGACAGATAGTTCTCGATGAAGGTGTCGAGGTCCGCCCTGTACTCGTTGCCGATGGCGGCGTCGAACGCCTCGGCAGCGAGGGCTTCCTTGTTGGCGAACTGGCCGTAGAAGCCGCCATGGGTCAGGCCTGCGGCCGCCATGATGTCCACGACGCCGATGCCGTTCAGGCCGCGCTCCCGGAACAGGGAGGATGCGACCTCCACGACACGCTGGCGGTTGAGCTTGGCTTGCTCCTGCGAGACCCTCGGCATCCTACCGTCCCTCGGTCAAACTGAGTTTTATATAGATGCAATCGGTCATTTATTAAAGCCCCCGGGGAAGGTTAGACGCTCTGTGTCGTCCGATCCTCCCCAGGCTTCGGGAAGACGTTGTCGACCGACCTGCGCGAGGGGGCGAAGCGCAGGTCGGCCGATGCACCGCGCGCTCGGAGGACAAGCGCGCGATCTCGGGACGTCCCGTCGCCAGGACGTCGTCGATGGTCATTCGAGCCTCAGCTCTTGGCCGGCATTGGCATCGGCATCGTGTCGGCTCGGGTGGCGCCCTGCGCCGCGCGCGGCTCCCGCTTCACCCGGAACCACAGGGCGTACAGCGCGGGCAGGAACAGGAGCGTCAGGAGCGTGCCGACCCCGACGCCGCCGATGAGGACGTAGGCCAGCGCCCCCCAGAACACCGAGTGGGTCAGCGGGATGAAGGCGAGCATCGCGGCGGCTGCCGTCAGGATCACCGGGCGGGCACGCCGCACCGTCGACTCGACGATGGCGTCGTAGTCCCCGAGGCCCGCCGCCTGGTCGTGGTGGATCTGGTCTACCAGGATCAGGGTGTTGCGCATCAGGATGCCCGACAGCGCGATCAAGCCGAGGATCGCGTTGAAGCCGAACGGCTGGTTGAACAGCAGCAGCGTCGGCGCGGCCCCGACGAGGCCGAGCGGTGCGGTGGCGAGCACCATGAACATGGTGGCGAACGAGCGCACCTGCAGCATGATGACCGTCAGCGTCACGATCAGCATCAGCGGGAACACCGCCGCCAGCGACATCTGCGCCTTCGCGCTCTCCTCCACCGAGCCGGCCGTGTCGATGCGGTAGCCCGGCGGGAGCTTCGCCTTGATCGGCTCCAGGAGGGGGAGGACCTGGAAATGGACGTCCGGCGGCTGCTTGCCGTCGAGCACGTCGCCCTGCACCCGGATGTAGGTCTCGCGGTTGTAGCGCTTGAGCACCGCGTCCTCGTAGCGGGTTTCGAGGCGGGCGACCTGGGAGACCGGCACCTGCCGCCCGTCCTTCGTGGCCAGGGTCAGGTCGCCGATGTCGCCGAGCGAGCGGCGCTCCGGACCGGGGCTGCGCAGGAGCACGTCGACGGAGCGCAGGTTCTCGCGCACCTGGGTCGCCGGCGTGCCGTTGAGGTAATTCTGCAGTTGCTGGCCGGCTTCCTTGGGGGTCAGGCCGATGAGGCGCAGGCGCTCCTGGTCCAGCGCCAGGCGCAGGGACGGCGTCTTGTCGCCCCAGTCGAGGTGAACCATCCGCATGTTCGGGTTCGTCGCCATCGCTCCGGCGACCTCGGCCGCGATGCGACGGATGACGTCGAGGTCGGGGCCGACCACCCGGAAGGCGACGGGGAAGCGGACCGGCGGCCCGAACACGATCTGCAGGACCCGCACCCGCGCCTCGGGGAAGCGGCCCTCATCGACGAGCTGGCGCACCTTGCTCCGGAGCACGTCACGGGCCTGAGCGTCGGCGGTCTGGACGACGATCTGCGCGAAGGCGGGGTCCGGCAACTCGGGATCGAAGGACAGGACGAAGCGCGGCATGCCCTGGCCGATGTAGCTCGTGATCTCCTTGGCCTCCGGCAGGCCGCGTACCGCCGCCTCGACCTTCTTCACACTGGCCTCAGTGGTGGCGAACGCCGAGCCTGCCGGCAGGGTCACCTCGACGATGAGCTCCGGGCGCTCCGAGTTCGGAAAGAATTGCTGCTCGACCTTGCCCATGGCCACCACGGCCCCGGCGAAGAGCGCCAGGGTGACGCCCGCCGCCATCCACTTGTGGTCGACCGAGAGCCGCACGACGCGCCGCAGGCGCTCGTAGTTCTTCGTGGCGTAGATGGCGTCGTGGCCGCCCTCGACCTTCTTGATGTCCGGCAGGAGCTTGACGCCGAGGTAGGGCGTGAAGGTCACGGCCACGATCCACGAGATGAGCAGCGAGAAGGTCACCACCCAGAATATGTTGCCGGCATACTCGCCCGCCGTGGAGGCGGCGAAACCGACCGGCAGGAAGCCCGCGATGGTCACGATGGTGCCGGTGAGCATCGGCGCGGCGGTCGAACTCCAGGCATAGGTCGCGGCCTCGATGCGGTCGTAGCCCTCCTCCATGCGCACCACCATCATCTCGATGGCGATGATGGCGTCGTCGACGAGCAGGCCGAGCGAGATGATGAGGGCGCCGAGCGTGATGCGGTCGAAGTCGCGACCGGTGAGCATCATCACCACGAACACGGCCGAGAGGGTGAGCGGGACCGCCAGGGCGACCACGATGCCGACCCGGAAGCCCAGGGCCACGAGGCTCACGAAGATCACCACGCCCAGCGCAGTGAAGAACTTCACCATGAACTCGTGGATGGCGTCGTCGATGACCTTCGCTTGGTCGGTGATCTTGGTGAAGGTGATGCCGAGCGGCGTCTCGTGGTGGATCGCCACCTCCTCGGCGTTCAGCGCCTCGCCGAGCGCCAGGCCGTTGAAGCCCGGTTTCATCACGAGGCCGAGCATCAGGGCCGGCTCGCCGTCGTTGCGGATCTCGAAGGTCTTCGGGTCCTCGTAGCCGCGCTTCACCTGCGCGATGTCGCCGAGCTTGAGGCTGCGGTCGCCAGAGACCACCGGCAAGTCGCGGATGGCGTCGAGGTTGTCGATGGCACCGTCGAGCCGCAGGTACACGCGCGGCCCGTCGGCCTCGACGAAGCCGGCCGGCGTCACGTCGTTCTGGTTGGCGAGCGCCGCCAGGAGCTGCTGGCCGTTGATGCCCAGCGTCGCGAGGCGCTGGTAGGAGACCTCGACGAAGATTTTCTGGGCCTGCTCGCCGAGGATGTTGATCTTCTCGACACCGGGCACGCGCAGCAGCCGCTGACGCATGTCCTCCGCCCGGAGCACCAACTGGCGGTGCGGCAGGCCCTTGGCCTGCACGGCGTAAAGGGCGAAGTAGATGTCGGAGAACTCGTCGTTGAACAGGGGGCCGATCACGCCCCGTGGCAGGCTGGAGGCTTGGTCGGAGAGCTTCTTGCGGGCCTGGTAGAACTCTGACTGCAGCTTGGCCGGCGGCATCTGGTCCTTGAAGATGACCTTGGTCACCATCAGGCCGGGACGGACCGTCGTCTCGGCCCGGTCGTAGTAGACGAGTTCCTGCAATCGCTTCTCCAACGGGTCGGCGACCTGGCGCTGCATTTCCTCGGCGGTCGCGCCCGGCCACGCGGCCGAGACCGTCATGACCTTGACGGTAAAGGCCGGGTCCTCGGCGCGTCCGAGCTTCTCGAAGGCGAAGAAGCCGGCGCCGACGAGCGCGATCAGGAGGAACAGGGTGACGGCGCGCTCGCGCACCGCCAGGGCCGAGAGGTTGAAGTGGGACGCGTTCACCGTACCGCCCCCGTCATGCTGGTGGGCGCGAGGCGGACTTTCTGGTCGGGCTTCAGCAGATGGGCGCCCAGCGCCACGATCCGGTCCCCGGGGTTGAGGCCGCCCACGACGTCGGCGCGTTCCTCGCCCATGCGGGCGACCTTCACGGCCTGTGGCTTCACCGTCTCCGTCGCGGCGTCGTAGCGCCAGACCGATGCGCCGGGCCCCGGGTTGAACAGGGCCGCGAGAGGCACCTCCACCGTCGCGGCCCGGGCCGCTTCCCGGGACTTGAGCCGCAGGGTCACCGTGGCGCCCAGCGGCGCGTCCTCGCCGCCCCCCGAAAGGATGTAGCGGGCGCGATAGGTCCGCGTGGCCGGGTCGGCGATGGCCGACAACTCGCGCAGCCGGGCCGGGAAGGTCGCCTCGCCGTCGGCGTACAGCGTCGCCGTGGCGTCGCCCTTCGCCAGGGTTCGGCTCGCCTCCGGCAGGAAGATCTCGGCCTCACGCGCGCCGTCGCGCGCCAGCTTCACGATGGTCTGTCCGGCGGCGACCACCTCCCCGGGATAGGCGGGCACGTCCATGACGACGCCGTCGGCGTCGGCCTTCAGCTCGGAATAGCCGGCCTGGTTCTCGATCTGGCTCGCCAGTGCTTCGGCGTTGGCGAACTGTGCGATGGCGGCGTCGGCCGCACTCTTGTTCTGGTCGTAGGTCTGCTTCGAGGTCCAGCCGTCGCCCACGAGTTTGCGGCTGCGCTCCTCGTCGGCCCTGGCCTTGATCATCTGCGCGCGCGCCGCTTCGACGGAGGAACGGGCAGCGTTGAGGGCCAGGGTGAAGTCCGTCCGGTCGAGGCGCATCAGGGGCTGGCCGAGGCGTACGTGGTCGCCCGGGTCGACGAGACGCTCGAAGATCTTGCCGCCGACGCGGAAGCCGAGGTTGCTCTCGGTCCGGGCTCGGATGACGCCGGTGTAACGCGAGACCCCACCGACGCCCGGAGCGACCTCGGTGACCTGTACCAATGGGGGCTCAGGGGTGACGGCCGTCTCGGCCGGCGAGCAGGCCGACAGAGCCAAGCCGGCCAGACCGATCACCCACCTCGCATCCATAGCCAGTTCCCCCACGGCCAGTTGACGGTTTGAAATCAAGGCCATTATCTATTATGATCATCATCTATCGTCAATGGCCTCCTTTCTCCCGGTTGGCCGCGGCATCGAGAAGCAAAGTGTTGGGCACATAGATGCAGGGCGGTCCGGCAGCTCGCCGCCCGGGTACAGACAGACCAACCCTCCCTGGTCGTTTCCGGTGTGTCCGGAAGGGGATCGTTCAGCGGACGCCGGCGGACCCACCTGTAAACCCGCGATCCGCGGAGGCGGCCCGCGTCTCACTCGATTGGTACGATAAGAATTGCAGTGACCGGGCCTCATACGTTACAGCCCGGCCCATGACGCACGTGCTGATCGGCTACGCCCGCTGCTCGACCGAGAAGCAGGACCTCGCCGCACAGCGCCACGCCCTGCTCCAGCTCGGGGTGGAGCCCGAGCGCATCTACACCGACAAGGGCTTCACCGGGACGAACCGGGCCCGCCCCGGCCTCGACCAGGCGCTGGCGGCGGTGCGGGGCGGCGATACCCTGGTGGTGCCCAAGCTCGACCGGCTCGCCCGCTCCGCGCCGGACGCGCGCGCAATCGGCGACGCGCTCGCCGCCCGGGGGGTGAAGCTCCAGCTCGGCGCCAGCGTGCACGACCCGGCCGACCCGATGGGCAAGCTGTTCTTCAACATCCTGGCCACCTTCGCCGAGTTCGAGGCGGACCTGATCCGGCTGCGCACGCGCGAGGGCATGGCGGTGGCGCGCGCCAAGGGGAAGCTGCGCGGCAAGAAGCCCAAGCTGTCCGACCGGCAGCAGAAGGAGCTGCGCCGGATGTACGACACCGGGGAGTACGCGATCAGCGACCTCGCCGAGCTGTTCGGGATCTCACGGCCGACGGTCTACCGGACTCTCGGGCGCCAGCCCGCCACGGTCCCGCTCCCACTCGCCGGCGCAGTGTCTTGAGCGGACGCCCTCGGGGCGATCGATAGTGGATTTGTCGATCCTAGGCCGCGGCGCCTGGCCGAAGCCCGCGAGCCGTGAGGGCGCGAGGATGCCCTCGACGAGGCCGGGTGACGGGAGATCGGTTTGCAAAACCGCGAGCCGGGCCTATCCTCAGGACATGTCCCTTGAGACGTTCTACCAGTTCCAGAAAGAGCTGACGCGCACCGACCTTCGGGAGTTGGATGTCGTGGCGCTGACGGCTGACGTGACGGGGGACGAGGGCGAGGCCCTGCCCGAGGGCGCAGAGGGCACCATCGTGGACATCTGTGGCGACGGAGACGCCTTCGTCGTGGAGTTCAACGACCTCGGCAGCGCTCTCGCCACGCTTCCGGCGGAGAGGCTGAGGCTGATCGAGCGGGCTGCCCTGTAGCCGGCCGATGCCGAGGATGATGCATTGGCAGATGAATCAAGCGAAGCTGCTTCGCTATCTGCTCAATCCGAACCACCCTAAGGGGCAATCGAGGGTCAAGTTCTTCGCCGCGTTCGGCTACACACTCGACAATCCGGAGGCCCTCGCTTCGGTGCTCATCCGCCATCCCATGGTCAACGAGCCTGGACGGGAAGTGCAGATCCCCGGCCAACTGCCGCGGATGGTGTTCGAGGGCGACACCCACGGCAACGACGGGCAGCCGATGCCCGTGTGCACGGTGTGGGAGAAAGGCGAGGGCGGTGTGCTGCGCTTCATCACCGCCGTGCCCCTCACTCGATAAGCTCGCGCCTCATGCGACAGATTCGTTCTCAGAATTATGGGCCATCGAAAATAACGATGCTTAAGCCAATCGTTTCAGACTTGTCAGAAATGACATTGACCGTAATATTTTCAGGATGATGTGGTTTTTCGCAGTCCCATCGAACGTAACAACATAACTGTTAGCCGTGGGCCGAGTTGCTTGCCTGGGCAGTGGCAACTGGTAACATTCGCTTCGAGACGATGCTGTTTGAGCCTTGGGTCGAGCCCAACGCCTGCATGCGACGGGACGGCGCTCTATGCGCCGTCCCGTCGCTCGTGTCTTTTAGCGATCGCCGAGCGCGGCCGGGATGACGCGGATGAGGGCCGCGCCCACGATCATGCAGGCCGCGACCGCGTACAGCCCGATCGCCGGATTGCCGGTCAGGACGTTCAGCCACCCGACCATGTACGGCGAGACGAAGCCGGCGAGGTTGCCGATCGAGTTGATCATCGCGATGCCGGCCGCCGCCGAGGATCCCGCCAGGAACGCGCACGGCACACCCCAGAACAGGGAGAGCGCCGAGAGCATACCCGCCGTCGCCACCGTGAGCCAGATCACGGCCGCGACCGGGCTCTGCCCGACATAGCCGCTGAGCGCGAGTCCGACCGCGCCGACCGCCAAGGCGACGGTGAAGTGCATGCGCCGCCGACGGGTGCGGTCCGCGCTGATGCCGGTCAGGATGATCGCCGGCACGGCGACGAGGTAGGGTATGGCCGAGATCCAGCCGATCAACTCGACGTTGGCGATGCCGGAGTTCTTCACGATCGACGGCAGCCAGAAGCTGATCCCGTACAGGCCGATGATCGTCATGAAGTAGATGGCCGACAGCTTCCAGATGTTGATGTCCTTCAGGAACTGCTTCGAGCTGGTGTGGGTGACTTTGTCGCCGTCCTCCCGCATGAGATCGGTGCGGATTTCAGCTTTCTCCTCGGCGCTGAGCCACTTCGCCTGCTCCGGCCGGTCGACCATCAGGAACAGCACCGCGATGCCGGCCAGGAGCGAGGGTATGGCTTCCAGCAGGAACAGCCACTGCCAGCCCTTCATGGTCTCCGAGCCGTCGAAGTGCTGGAGGATTAGGCCGGAGACCGGGCCGCCGATGACGCCGGCCAGCGGGATGGCGATGTAGTAGAAGCCAAGGGCGAAACCACGCTTCTTGGCGGGAAACCAGTATGTCAGGTAGAGCATGATCCCCGGCGAGAACCCGGCCTCGGCCACGCCGAGCAGGAAGCGTACGACGTAGAATTGCAGCGGCGTCGTCACGAACAGGGTCATGGCCGAGATGATCGCCCAGGTGATCATGATTCGGGCGATCCAGACCCGGGCTCCGACCCGGTGCAGGATCAGATTGCTCGGCACCTCGAAGATGAAGTAGCCGAGGAAGAAGATCCCGGCCCCGAGGCCGTAGACGGCATCGCTGAAGCCGAGGTCCGACATCATTTGCAGCTTGGCGAAGCCGACATTGACCCGGTCGAGGTAAGCGAACAGGTAGCACACCACGATGAACGGCATGATCCGCCACGTGATCTTGCGATAGACATCCGTCCTGCTGGCCGCGGCGGCCAGATCCACGCTCACTGTACGATCCATCGTTTCCTCCGATCGGCCCGGTTCCCGGGCTCTCTGGTTTGTCGGGATGCCCGGCCGGCCCCCGCGGCGCGTGGAGCCGGCCAGTCGGTCGCGGCGGCTCAGGCGACCTTGCGCGCCGGCTCCGCGAGGCCGAGTTCGCCGCGGAACAGGGCCTCCATCTCGCGGCGGACCCGGATCGCCTCGCTGTCCGCGTCGTACGCGACGTCGCTCCAGCGCACGGCCCGGCCGGCCGGCACGTCGTTCTTGAGCACCATGTTGTGGGCCAGCCCGATCGGCAGGGCGTCCTGGCGCAGCGCGTCGGTGGCCGGCATCAGCTTGCCGTAGACGGTGAAGCCGCCCTCGCCGTCGAGCCGCTCACCGGCCCGCAGGGCGCGCTTGGCGGTCGCCGCCACGTCGCCGCGCCACTCGGTCGTGTCACCCGTCGCCTCGCCGCGGCAGGCGATCGAGGCCACCGAGATCCCGAGTTCGAGGCCGATCAGGTGATAGGGCTTGTAGGTCGCGGCGTACCGGCCGGTGCTGTCCGTCTTCAGACCGTACTGCGCGAAGCAGTCCTGCACGTAGCGGCTCGGCGCCTCGAACACCGCGTAGACACCCCAGCGTAGGTCGCGGAATACCGGGCGCGTGTCGCGCTCAAGGGACGAGATCACCTCGACCGTGCCGCGGTTGGCCAGGATGCCGCCGTCGGCCACCGGCCGGAGCAGGCTCGGCAGGTCGTCGACGCCGCAGGCCGGGAAGGCGAGTCCGTCGAGTGGGGGCGTGAGGCCACAGGCATTGGCGACCGCCGCCATCTCCAGGGCCGACTTGGTCCCATCGAGGAAGGAGTTGAACATCTGGGCGTTGAAATCGCCGCCCGCGACCTGTTCCTCGCTGAAGCCGTAGTGACCCCAGACCGTGTCGGGGGTGGAGGCGTGATAGGCGGGCAGGTACTTCGTGCCCTTGCCGGCGCAGATGACCTCCAGGCCGATCGTGCGTGCCCAGTCGACGAGTTCGGCAATGAGCGCCGGCTGGTCCCCCGAAGCCATGCTGTAGACGATCCCGGCCTCCGCGGCGCGGCGGGCGAGCAGCGGCCCGGCCAGCACGTCGGCCTCGACGTTGACCATCACGATATGTTTGCGGTGCTCGCATGCGAGAAGCGCGTGGTGGATGCCGGCCGCGGGGCTTCCGGTCGCGTCGATCACGATGTCGACGTGCGGGCTCGCGATCATCGCATCCGCGTCATCGGTGACGAAGGTCGTGCCGGCCCGGGCGGCGTCCTCCATCCCGGCGGCGGTGAAGCGGGCCTCGTCCCAACCGACGCGCCGCAGCGACCCGCGGGCGCGGTCGGGGGAGAGGTCGGCGACCGCGACGAGGTGGATGCCGGGCGTGCGCGGCGCCTGCGACAGGTACATCGAGCCGAACTTGCCGGCACCGATCAGTCCGACGCGGACCGGTCGGCCTTGCTGGGCCCGGCGTTTCAGTTGCGAGAACAGTGACATGTTTCGACCTCCCTGATCTACCGGAGGCCGCTTCTGGAGCCGCTTCGCCGTCCGGCAGTTTGGCGCGGGTCCAGAATTATCCTTCGTGTTTTTGCAAGCCCATGCGAAGATCAACAAACGCGCTGTGCGAGAATTCCAATGCCCGACATGGACTGGAACGACCTTCCGGCCTTTCTTGCCATCGCACGTATCGGGCGTCTGACGACCGCCGCCCAGCGCCTGGGCATCGATCACTCGACCCTGAGCCGGCGGGTGTCGGGGCTCGAAGCCGCCCTCGGCACGCGGCTGTTCGATCGGCGCTCGACCGGCTTCGTACTGACCGCCGCCGGCGAGCGGCTGCTGGGCGACGCGGAGCGGATGGAGAGCCTCGCGATCACCATGCGCGCGCATCTCGACGAGGCGTCGCACCGGGTGAGTGGCACCGTCAGGCTCGGCACCCCTGAAGGGTTCGGGACCTACTTCCTCGCCGCGCGCCTATCGGAGTTCGTTGGCGCTCAACCGGATCTCGAGATCGAACTGGTGGCCAACCCGCGCAGCTTCAGCCTGTCGAAGCGCGAGGCCGATCTGGCGGTGAGCATGGCGCGTCCCGAGACCGGACGCCTCTACGCGCGCAAGCTCGTGGACTACGCCCTCGGCATCTACGCATCGCGCGCGTATCGCGACGCGCGGGTGGCGATCGGATCGGTGGCCGATCTCGCGGGTCACCGCTGGGTCGGCTACGTCGAGGATCTGCTCTGGACGAGCGAACTCAACTACCTGCCCCAGATCTCCTCCGCCCTCCATCCCGGGGTGCGGATCTCCAACGTCATCACCCAACTGGAAGCGGTGCGCGGCGGCGTCGGGCTCGGCGTACTGCCGCACTTCATGGCGCGCAACGATCCAAACCTCGTGCCCGTCCTTCCGGAGGTGCGCCTCGTGCGCTCCTACTGGCTGATCGCCCATGCCGAGACGCGCGATCTGCTCCGGGTGAAACTGGTCACGGAGTTCCTGACGCAGCAGATCGCGGCGGCGGGCGAGCCCTTCTGGATGGGAGCATGACCCCATCCAGGCCCATGACGGAATGCAGCGGTGTGATCTGTTTCAGCGCTAGAACTCGACCGCAATATTGCTTCAAACAAGTTAGTCAGGGTGGTGTGATGATCGTCGGTACGGTTTGGATGGTCGATTTGATGGCCTGAAGCTGCCGCAGGGCCGATAAGGCAGGGACACATCCAAAATGGAATGGCTCAAATCTGTAAGGCCTGTCCCCAATCGGACGCGCCCGATCATGCGGCGACCAATTCGGCGATGCGCGCGCTCGGGATCGGCTTGCTGAACAGGTAGCCCTGCACCTGCTTCAGCCCCTCCGCCCGGGCGAGCTGAAACTGCCGCTCGGTCTCGATGCCCTCCACCAGCGTGGTGATGCCGAGGCTGGTGCCGAGGCCGGCGACCGCCCGGATGATCGCGAGGGCGTCGGTGCTCGCCTCGGCGTCCCGCATGAACGAGCGGTCGATCTTGATCTTGTCGAAGGGAAAGCGGCGCAGGTAGCTCAACGAGGAGTAGCCGGTCCCGAAATCGTCGAGCGCGAACCGCACGCCGGCCTCGCGCAGCCGGTGCAGGTTCTGCATCGTCGTCTCGCTCTCCTCCAACAGCGTGCTCTCCGTGATCTCGATCTCGAGCCGGGTGGCCGGGAAGGCCGTCTCGGCCAGGATCGCCAGCACAGACTCGGCGAACGACTTCTGCCGGACCTGCACGACGGAGGCGTTGACCGCCACGGTGAGGTGGTCCGGCCACGCGGCCGCGTCCCGGCACGCCCGGCGCAGCACCCAGGCGCCCAGCGGCACGATCAGTCCGACCTCCTCGGCGAGCGGGATGAACGTGGTCGGCGGGACGAAGCCGCGCTCCGGGTGCTCCCAGCGCGCCAGGGCCTCGACGCCGATGATCCGGCCGGTCCGGCTCTCCACCAGCGGCTGGTAGTGCACCGCGATCTGTTCCGCCGCCAGGGCGGCGCTCAGGTCGCGTTCGAGGGTGAGGCGCCCCCGCGCCGCCTCCGACATGGCCGGCTCGAACGCGCAGACCGTGCCGCGCTCCTGCGCCTTGGCCCGGCGCAGGGCGAGGTCGGCGTCCTGAAGCAGGCGCTCGACGTCCGCGGCCGAGGCGGCGTCGCGGTCCTCGTGCGTGGCCACGCCGATGCTCACACCGATCTCGACGCGCCCGCCCGACAGCTCGAACGGCACGCCGATCTCGTCGACGAGCCGGTTCGCGAAGGCGAGCGCCGCAGCCACGCCGGGGACGCGCTGGACGAGCGCGAACTCGTCGCCGCCGAGCCGCCCCACGACGTCCTCGCGCCGGGCGCAGGCGCGCAGGCGCTCCGCCACGGCCTGGAGCAACTCGTCGCCCACGGCGTGGCCGTAGGTGTCGTTGACGAACTTAAACCGGTCGAGATCGAGGTAGTGGCAGGCCAGAACCGGCAGGCCCTTCGCGGCCGTAGCCGAGAGCGCCTGTCCGCCCTCGCGCAGGGTGCGGGCATTGGCGAGATCGGTCAGGCCATCGTAGCGGGCGAGATGCTGGATGCGTGCTTGGCTGCGCCGCTGCTCGGTGATGTCCTCGAAGGTCGAGACCCAGCCGCCGCCCGCGATGGTGCGGTAGAGGATCGCGATGATCCGGCCGTCGGCGAGTTCGCGGAAGACCGGCAGGGCACTCGGGCGGGCGAGCGCACTACGGACGCTTCTCGTGATCATGTCGAGGGTGACCGACGACGGATAGCGTCCATCGGCGACGAGGAAGCCGCAGATCTCCTCCTGGGTCTTGCCGAACAGCGAGTAGTCGGCCGGGATGGCGAAGATCTCCCGGTATCGGTGGTTGCATACGACCAATCGCGCCTGCTGGTCGAACATGCACAGGCCCTGGTTCATGTGATGCAGCGCGATCTCGAAGCGCTGGACTTGCATGAGCCAGTCGCCCTCGGCGATCTGTGCGACGTTCACTGCGTTGGAAACGCGCGGATCTGATGACGAGGCCGTTTCGATTGTACGAGCTTGGTTTCGCTCCTGCGGATCGCGCAGATCGCCCGTCAGGAAGCCGCCCGAACCGTCCATGCGACGCTCCTTCTGGACCGTGGCCGCGCAATGATGGTCAAGCCAAGCACGGGCGCTTCAAGATCGCGTATCGACCCGGGATCGAGACGGCACTGCGTCTCACCATGCATGTGGATGGCCAGCCTGGGGCGGGAGCGGGCCAGTCTACCAAATCGGCAGCAGGCCAGATCTCACGGCCGACCGTCTACCGGACCATGGGACGCCAGCCTGCCGCTCCTGCCGTCGTCGCAGTCTGATCGAATGCCTGCAATGGCACACTGACCCTCCTACTACCGGCGCGGCGGCACGTCCGGCCTCTCCCTCAACGCGTTCCCGGCCGCTCAGCCGAGCCGGGCATTTCCAGCGACCCCGGCATGTCGTATAATTCCGTAGTACGGAGGAGATTACGCATGGCGCGAGACAGCACCGTAATGCAGTTCAGGACGGATAGCAGCCTGAGGACGGCGTTCACCGAAGCCGCTGAAAGAGAGCACACCACCACCAGCGATGCGCTGCGGCAGCTCATGCAACAGTATGTGCGGGACAGTCTCAGGCGTGAGGCTGCCCGGCAGTGCCAAATCGTGACGGGCGCGCCGGACGCGGCGGAGAGCCTAGCGCTGATCGAGGACGTACAGGATCTGGAGGATGTCTGATCGCGGCGACATCATCATCCTGGCGACCAAAGGCGCCTACACGGGCAAGCCCCGGCCGTGGGTGGTGGTGCAGAACAGCGCGTTCGCCGGCTTGGACAGCGTCACGGTGTGCCTGATCACTACTGAACTCATCGCCGGCGTGCCGATGCTGCGCATCGACGTGAAGCCTACTATGGGAAACGGACTCTCTGCCGACAGCCAAGTGCAGATCGACAAGATCGTCACCGTGCCAGCCACTAAGATCAAGCAGAAAGTCGGTAGGTTGGAAGCGGCAACCATGCAGGATGTGAGCCGCGCAATCGCCTTCTTCTTGGATCTGTAGCGGCAGACGGGTACGATGCAGAACCGTGGCAACAGCCAGTCTATGGTGCATCGATCCTGTAATAATTTTTAACGGGCCTAGGGTGTGTGGACTGTTGGGGTTCACGTTCAGCGGGAGGCGTGATTCAAGGCTGTCTTTTGGAGGACAGCCTTGAGCGTTCAGGATCGCTTGGTTCTCAGCGACGCGCAGTGGGAGCGGATGGCACCGCTGATCATCGGACGTCCCGATCAGCGCGGCTCGACCGGGCGCGACAACCGGATGTTCGTCGAAGGCGTGCTGTGGATCGTGCGCACCGGCGCGCCCTGGCGTGATCTGCCCGCTGCGTTCGGTGAGTGGAACAGCGTGTTCCGCCGCTTCAGCCGCTGGAGCCAGAAGGGCGTGTGGTGGCGCATCTTCGCGGCGCTGTCGGATGATCCCGATTTCGAGTACCTGATCGTGGATTCCACCATCGTGCGCGCCCACCAACATGCGGCGGGCGCGAAAAAAGGGGGTCTGGCGATCAGCCCGCGTCCGAGCCGGCCCCCGATCAGGCGCTCGGCCGCT
>NZ_JAUYZI010000053.1 GCF_030700245.1 Methylobacterium amylolyticum | reverse complement strand
CAGGGCGATCGCTTCAGCTTTTTGGCTTTGGCTTGGGAGCGGTGCTGCGGGGGGCTGAGGTTTGTGATTCACGGCGGGCTTTGCGTCTGCGGAGCCGCCGATGCCGTCCTCGCTGTCGATCCTCGACCACTTCTCGACCCTGACCGACCCGCGCCAGCGCTGGCGGGTGATCTACCCGCTGCCCGAGATCCTGCTGCTGGTGCTGTGCGCCACGCTGTGCGGCATGGACGACTTCGTCGAGATCCGGCTGTGGGGCGAGCGGCGCCTGGACTTCCTGCGCCGCTTCCTCCCGTACGACCGCGGCCTGCCCGCCCACGACACCCTCAACGACGTCGTCAACGCGCTCGACGCCGACCTCTTCAAGACCTGCTTCACGGCCTGGGTCGAGCGCCTGCGCGCGGTCGAGCCGGATCTCATCGCCATCGACGGCAAGACCTCCCGGCGCTGCCACGCCAAGACCAAGGGCCGGGCCGCCCTGCACACCGTCTCGGCCTGGGCCTCCCGCCAGCGCCTCGTGCTCGGCCAGGAGGCGGTCGCCGACAAGAGCAACGAGATCACCGCCATCCCGCGCCTGCTGGAGCGGCTCGAACTCCGGGGCGCGCTGGTCACGATCGACGCGATGGGCACCCAGACCGCCATCGCCGAGACCATCGTGGCCCGGGGCGGCGACTACCTGCTCGCCCTCAAAGGCAACCGCCCCGCCACCCACGACGACGTCGTGCGCTTCTTCGCCGCTCCGGGCGACCTGATCGCCGACACCCACCAGACCGTCGACAACGACCACGGTCGCCTCGAACACCGCCGCCACAGCGTCTGCCACGACGTGAGTTGGATCGGCTCGGATCGCCGCTACCCGCACGAGCCGCACATGCCCCATCTGGCGATGATCGGCATGGTCGAGACACAGGTCGAACGCGCCGGCAGGATCGAGTGCGAACGCCGCTACTACCTCGCCTCGGTCAAGCTCGATGCCAAGACCTTCGCCGCCGCCGTGCGCGCCCACTGGCACATCGAGAACCGCCTGCACTGGGTGCTCGACGTCGTCTTCCACGACGACCTCGTCCGCCTGCGCACTGGATCGGGTCCGCAGAACATGGCCGTGGTCCGCCACATGGCCATGAACCTCGTGCGCGCCCCCCACGACCGCCACAGCCTCAAGGTCCGAAGAAAGCTCGCCAACCTCGACCCGGACTACCTCGAAACCCTCATCCGACAGAACCCGAAGACCCCGCCGTTAACCTGAAGCGATTCCCTTGGCTCGCCGATCGGTCCGCGCCAGTGATCGGGTCGCCGAAGTCGGGGCTCGCCCGTTCGGACGACCGGTGCGGCCCCGGTTCGAACCGGCTTTGACGGTATGGCCGCCCGTGCTAA
This sequence comes from Methylobacterium amylolyticum, assembly GCF_030700245.1. Taxonomy (GTDB): domain Bacteria; phylum Pseudomonadota; class Alphaproteobacteria; order Rhizobiales; family Beijerinckiaceae; genus Methylobacterium. The sequence continues at coordinate 34,862 of NZ_JAUYZI010000053.1, read as the reverse complement.
CCGGCGGGCCGAGAAGCCTTTAGCAGCCCCGCGGCGTCCGCGACGTTCGGCGCCGTGCGCAATCGAGGATTCAGCCGCCTTCATGCCGCCAGACGCCGACACGCCCGCACCGCAGGCCCCGAACCGCTCATCGAGCTATTCCTACGAGGAATTGCTGTCCTGCGGGCGCGGCGAGCTGTTCGGGCCCGGCAACGCGCAGTTGCCGCTGCCGCCGATGCTGATGTTCGACCGCATCACGTCGATCGGCGCGGACGGGGGGGCCCACGGCAAGGGCCACGTGCGCGCCGAGTTCGACATCCGCCCGGACCTCTGGTTCTTCCCCTGCCATTTCCAGGGCGACCCGGTGATGCCCGGCTGCCTGGGCCTCGACGCGCTGTGGCAGCTCGTCGGCTTCCATCTCGGCTGGCTGGGCTCGCCGGGGCGCGGACGGGCCCTCGGGGTCGGCGAGGTGAAGTTCGCCGATCAGGTGCTGCCGACCGTCCGCCAGGTGGTCTACGGCGTCGACCTCAAGCGGGTGCGCCAGGGCCGGCTGGTGCTCGGCATCGCCGACGGCTGGCTGGAGGCGGACGGCAAGCGGATCTACGAGGCGAGCGACCTGCGCGTGGCCCTGTTCCAGAGCTGAGCGCCCGCGCGAAAACCGCGCCGCGTCGGCAACGCCCGGCGTTCTCGGCGGTTGAGATTGGACCGGCTTGCCCCTAGCTGACCCGAACGCGGTGCGGGCTCCCGACGCCGCGACGGAGGTTTGGTCGTCTCATTATGCGCCGCGTCGTCATCACCGGGATGGGCATCGTCTCGTCCATCGGCAACACCACGCAGGAGGTCCTGGCGTCGCTGCGCGAGGCGCGCTCCGGCATCGCCCGAGACGCGTCCTACGCCGAGCACGGCTTCCGCAGCCAAGTGTCCGGAGCCCCGGACCTCGACCCCGAGGGGGTCGTCGACCGGCGCGCCATGCGCTTCCACGGCGGCGGCACTGCCTGGAACCATGTCGCGATGGATCAGGCGATCCAGGACGCGGGCCTCGAAGCCGGCGACATCTCGAACCCGCGCACCGGGATCATCATGGGCTCCGGCGGTCCGTCCACGCGCGTGATCGTCGAGGCCGCGGCCACGGCGCGGGAGAAGGGCCCGAAGCGGATCGGTCCGTTCGCGGTGCCCAAGGCGATGTCCTCCACCGCCTCGGCGACGCTCGCCACGTGGTTCAAGATCCGCGGGGTGAACTACTCGATCTCCTCGGCCTGCGCGACCTCGAACCACTGCATCGGCAACGCCGCCGAGATCATCCAGGCCGGCCGCCAGGACGTGATCTTCGCCGGCGGCTGCGAAGACCTCGACTGGACCCTGTCGGTGCTGTTCGACGCGATGGGCGCGATGTCCTCGAAGTTCAACGACGCGCCGGAGCGGGCCTCGCGGGCCTACGCGACCGACCGCGACGGCTTCGTCATCGCCGGCGGCGCCGGGGTGCTGGTGCTGGAGGAACTGGAGCACGCCAAGGCCCGAGGCGCGCGGATCTACGGCGAGATCGCCGGCTACGGCGCCACCTCCGACGGCCACGACATGGTCGCCCCGTCCGGCGAGGGCGCGGTGCGCTGCATGCGGCAGGCGCTCGAAGGCCTCAAGGGCGCGCGGATCGACTACATCAACCCGCACGCCACCTCGACGCCGGTGGGCGACGAGAAGGAGATCGAGGCGATCCGCGAGGTGTTCGGCCGCGGCGAGGCCTGCCCGCCGATCTCGGCGACGAAATCCCTCACCGGGCACTCGCTGGGCGCCACCGGCGTGCAGGAGGCGATCTACAGCCTGCTGATGATGAACAACGGCTTCCTCTGCGAGAGCGCGCATATCGACGAGATGGATCCGGCCTTCGCCGACATGCCGATCCTGCGCGAGCGCCGGGACGGGGTCAGCGTCGGCCACGTCCTGTCCAACTCGTTCGGCTTCGGGGGCACCAACGCCACCCTCGTGCTCAAGCATCCGGACGCGTGAGGCGGCGCGGAACCGACGATCCACCGCCGCGTTAAGCCGATGTTGACGGACGGTGGATCGCGATGGGCGTCTTCATTCTCGGAACGCTGGGTGGCTTCATGATCGCCGGATGTGCGGCGGTCTACGCCCGGCAAGCCCTGATCGAGGATGCGCAGTCGGAGACCGGCGGCCACTTCTGAGACTTCAAGTCGAGACCCTGCGACCCGCCTGACCAGCCCCGCCCCCGGCGGGGCTTTTTTGTGTCCGCCCGCTGCGTGGCGGCCCGTGCGCGGGCCGGATTGGACAGGCCGGCGAGCCCCGGGCTAAGGCACCGGGACGAGGCCGCCCTCGCGCCCGAGGCCCCGGCCCGCGTTCGGGATGATGGTTCGGCATGACGGGACTGATGGCGGGCCGGCGCGGCCTGATCTTGGGCGTGGCCAACGACCACTCGATCGCCTGGGGCATCGCCCGCACGCTGCACGCCCACGGCGCCCGCCTCGCCTTCACCTACCAGGGCGAGGCGCTCGGCCGGCGCGTGGCCCCGCTCGCCGCCAAGCTCGATTCCGACGTGGTGCTGCCCTGCGACGTGGAGGACATCGCCTCGGTCGACGCCGCCTTCGCCGCCCTCGACGACCGCTTCGACGGCAAGCTCGACTTCGTCGTCCACGCCATCGGCTTCTCGGACAAGGCGCAGCTCAAGGGCCGCTACGTCGACGTCACCACCCGCGACAACTTCGTGCGCACGCTGACGATCTCGTGCTTCTCCTTCACCGAGATCGCCCAGCGCGCCGCCAAGCGCATGTCGGAGGGCGGCTCGCTGCTGACCCTCACCTACGGCGGCGCCACCCGGGTCATGCCGAACTACAACGTGATGGGGGTGGCCAAGGCGGCGCTGGAAGCGTCCGTCCGCTACCTCGCCAGCGATCTCGGGCCGGACGGGATCCGGGTCAACGCCCTGTCGGCCGGCCCGATGCGGACGCTGGCCGGGGCCGGCATCGCCGACGCGCGGCTGATGTTCAACCACCAGCGCGCCCACGCTCCCCTCCGCCGCACGGTGAGCCTCGACGATGTCGGCGGCTCGGCGCTCTACCTGCTGTCGCCGCTCTCCGGCGGCGTGACCGGCGAGGTCCACTTCGTCGATTCCGGCTACAACATCATCTCGATGCCGCGCCCGGACGTGCTCCAGGCCCAGGACGCGGCCGGCGTCGTCGGCGACGCCTGAGGCTGCGCTACTCCGGGATGCGGCCCGGCGGCACCGGGCCGGCCTCGCCGCGCTCCCGCCGGGCGGCGCGCCGCTCCCGCTCCGCGCGGACGTCCGCGGGGGAGGGCGGGGCCGAGGGGTAGTTCGAGGCGAACGGGTTCGGCGGCGTCGCGCCGGAGCGCCCGCCGAACAGCGCGTCGAGGAAGCCGTCTCCCGCCTGCGCGGGCTGCGCGGCGAGGAGCAGGGCGAGGCCGAGGATCGGGCGGAGAGGCATCGGCGTCCGTAGGTCGGTGGGCTCGCCCCGCCTTGCCGCCGCTTTCGGGCGGATCGGAGGCCGCGGCGGAACCGGGCCGCCGCACGCGTGTTCGCGCAGGACGTTCAGGCGCGTACAGGAGGCGTGATGTCCGAGGTGACCTATCGCATCGTCGAGCACGACGGCGGCTTCGCCTACAAGGTCGGCGACGTGTTTTCCGAGACCTTCCCCAGCCGCGAGGAGGCCCTCCAGGCCGCGCAGGCCGCGGCCGCCGAGCAGCAGGTGCCGGGCTCCACGGAGGGCATCCGCTACCAGGACCAGGCCGGTGGCTGGCACGACGAGACCGCCCGCGGCGACGACCGGCCGACCGCCAAGGTCGAGGACTGATTGTCTTGGGGACCCGGCCGGTCCGGGCCGTGACGGGGGTTCGATCCGATCATGTTCGATCCGATCATGGCCGGGACAGGCGCTGAGACCGGAGCGGTGACACCGCGCAAATCCAAGGCCGGAGCGCGGAAGGCCAAGGCGCCCAAGGCCAAGGCGCTCAAGCCCGGAGCGCCCGCGCGGCCGAAGGGCGCCCGGCGCACGACGCCGTCGCCGGAGACCCTGGCGGCGCTCGGGCCGGACCGTCTGATCGACCTGATCCTCGGCGAGACCGCGCGCAACCCCGCCTTCCGCAAGCTGGTCACCGCGGCGCTCACCGCCCTCCAGGGACCGGACGCCGTCGCGGCGATGGTCGACCGGCGTCTCGCCGCACTGGAGAGCGCGCACGGCTACATCGACTGGCAGAAGCGCCGCGCCTTCGCCGCCGACCTCGACGCCACCGTCACGGTGATCCTCAAGGAACTGCGCCCGCTCGATCCGGACGCCGCCCTCGCGCGGCTGCGGCGCTTCCTCGGCGGCGCCGACGCCGTGCTCAATCGGGTCGACGACGCCTCGGGCGCGGTTCAGGGCATCTACGAGCGGGCCGGGGAGGCGCTGGTGGAGATCGCCGCCGCGCTGCCCCCGGCGGAAGCGGGCGGCTTCGCGGCGAGCCTCGTTCCGAGCGTGGCGGCCGACCCGTTCGGGCCGCTCGGCGGCCTGCTGGGCGACCTGATCCCGGGTCTCGCGGACGCGGCCCTGGCCACGCTCGACGCGGCGCTCGCGGAGGCGGCGACGTCGGCGACGGGAGGAGCGCGCTCCGGGTCGGGCTTGGGCACCGACGCGCGGCGCGCCCGGATCCTGCGGCTGCGCCAGGCGGTGGCCGACCGCCGGGGCGACGCCGACGCCTTCATCGCCCTCGGGCGGGCGTGCGGGTCCGAGCCCGACGGCGCCGCGGTCGCCCGCCGGCTCCTGGCGGCCGGACGGGCGGCGGAGGCCCTGGACTGGGTGCGGCGGCCGGCCGAGGGCGGCGCCCGGATCCTCACCCGCGGCGACCTCGTCGCCGGCCTCGACCGGGGCGGCCGCGAGCGCGAGCGGCTGGGCCTGGAGATCGAGATCCTCGACGCGCTCGGGCGAGGCTCCGAGGCGCAGGCCCTGCGCTGGGCCCGGTTCGAGACGGAGCTCGACGCGCCGATGCTGCGGGCCCACCTCGCCAAGCTCCCCGATTTCGAGGACGACGAGGCGCTCGCCCGCGCCCTCGACCACGTCGCCGCCTTCCCCGATCCGCACCGGGCGCTGCACTTCCTCGTCGCGTGGCCCGACCTCGCCCGCGCCGCCCGCCTCGTGCGGGAGCGGGCCGGGGCGTGGCGGGGCGAGCACTATCCGGTCCTCGCGCCCGCCGCCGACGCCCTGGCCCAGGACCACCCGGTCGCGGCCACGCTCCTCTACCGGCGGCTCCTCGACGAGATCCTGCGCGCGGGCCACAGCGGCGCCTACGCCCACGCGGCGCGCTACTGGCTCGAACTCGACGCGCTGGCCGCGCGGCTGGAGCCGGGCGCGGTGATGCCGGAGCCGGACGCGTACCGCGCGGCGCTCCGGCAGGCGCATGGGCGCAAGCACGCCTTCTGGGGGTTGATCCGGGATTGAACGACGGGTCCCGTTCGATCGGGCCCGTCCCACCCCGTCAGCTCACCGCGATCGCGTCGACCCGGTCGGGATAGAAGGCGACGTGGTCGCGGATCGCCGCGACCGCGGGGTAGGGGTCGTCGTAGGCCCAGACCGCGTCCGCCCGCCGGGTCGCGCCGACCACGAGGTCGTCGTAGCGCGCGTCGCCCTTGTACGGGCAGTGGCTGGTGCGGCGCGACGGGACGAAGCACTCGGGCCGGATGTCGGCGCGCGGGATGTACAGCACCGCCGGGTAGCCGGCCTCCTCCAGGCGCAGGGCGCGCTCCGTCTCGGCCACCGCGACGCCCGCGAGCATCACCCGCACGCGGCCGGGCTGCGGCGCGATCGTGATCGGATGATCGGGGCCCGGGATCTTCATGGGGTCTCTCCATCGTCACGGGGTCTCGCCGTCCGGCTTCAGCTCGATCGTGCCCAGGGCGTCGGCGAGGCGGGTCGTGGCGCTGCCGGGCCGCAACGGCTTCTGCTGGCTCTCGTGCGGGGTCCATCCCGACAGCCACAGCACCTCGAAGGTCGCCCGCACCCGGCCGTCCGGATCGGCGAACCGCTCGGCGTAGAGGGCGGCCGCACGCAGCAGCGTCGCCCGCCGCGTCGGGGCGCGGCGGCGCTCGGCGAGCGCGTTGGTCAGGCCCATCGCCCGCAGGTCGCGCATCAGCCCGAAGGCGTCGGCGTAGCGCACCGTCAGGGTATCGGTGTCGGCCACCGGCAGGGCGAAGCCCGCCCGCTGGAGCAGCCCCCCGGCCTCGCGCACGGCCGCGAACGGCGCCACCCGCGGGCTGACGCCGCCCTCGACCTCGCTCTCGGCCTGGACGAGGCACTGACGCAGCTCGGTGAGGCTCGCCCCGCCGAGCAGGCAGCCGACGAACAGCCCGTCCGGTCGCAGGGCCCGGCGGATCTGCACCATCGTCCCCGGCAGGTCGTTGACGGCGTGCAGCGCCAGCAGCGACACGCACAGGTCGAGGCGGCCCGGCCCGACCGGCAGGACCTCGGGATCGGCCACCGCGACGCCCCCGCCCGCCTCCGGCAGCGGCGCGAGGCGCAAGCGTCGCGCCTCCGGATAGCGCCCGGCGAGCACCCGCGCCGCCGCGTCGGTCGGCGTGCCGAGATCGAGGATCGACCCGAACGGGCGCAGCACGGCGCCGAGGCGGTCGTCGAGATCCTCCGCGAGGCGGTCCAGCAGGAAGCCGGCATAGCCGTCGGCGCGCGCCCGGGCGAGGCGGCGTCGAATCAGGGCGGTGTCGAACAGGGGGGGCGGCGTGCTCATCCGCCCCGCACATGGCGCGCCGGGGGGCCGACCGCCAGCACCGGCGACGCGATCACGCGCACGTGCGCGGGAGGCACGGAACGCGGCCGCGCTCGCGCCGTTCCTGTCGCGGACGGCTACCGGGCCGAGATCATTTGACACAGGAGAGTTCGGGATGAAGCGGCTGATCGTGGGTACTGCCGTGGCGCTCGCCGCCCTCACCGCCGCGGGCGGCGCCGAGGCGAAGGGCTGCATCAAGGGCGCGATCGTCGGCGGCGTCGCCGGGCACTACGCCGGCCACCACGGCCTGCTCGGGGCCGCCGCGGGCTGCGCCATCGGCCGCCACCGGGCGAACGCCCGGGCGCGGCAGATGGACCAGGGCACACGCCCCGTCTCGGCGCGCTGACGCCGGGCCCGCACGAGGAGCGCGGCCGGGGCCGCCTCCTGCGAACCGCGACCCGGGCCCTGCGCGCGCTGCCGCGCGGGGCCCTGGCGCTCATCTATTCGCCGACCTGCGCCGGCTGCGGCGCCGCCACCGCCGATCCCGGCGCCCTGTGCCCCGCCTGCTGGTCGGGCCTGCGGCTGATCGAGGAGCCCCTGTGCCGCCGCTACGGCACGCCGTTCGCCGTCGATCTCGGCGTCGGGGCGCTGCTGTCGCCGCGGGCGATCGCCGATCCGCCGGTGTTCGAGCGGGCGCGGGCGGTGGCGCTCTACGACGACGTGGCCCGCCGCCTCGTCCACCGCCTGAAATACGAGGACCGCCTCGACCTCGCCGGCCCGATGGCCCGGATGATGGCGGCGAGCGGCCGGGAGCTGATCGCCGAGGCCGCGTGCGTCGTGCCGGTGCCCCTGCACCGCTGGCGCCTGTGGCGCCGCCGCTTCAACCAGGCCGCCCTGCTCGCCCGCCCGCTCGCGGCCGGGGCGGGCCTGCCGTTCGAGCCCTGGGCGCTCGCCCGGATCCGCGCCACCCGATCCCAGGTCGGGCTGACCCGGGCGGGCCGCGCCGAGAACCTGAGCGGCGCCTTCCGGGTGCCGGCGGCCGAGGCGCACCGGATCGCCGGCCGCCGGGTGCTGCTCGTGGACGACGTGACCACCACCGGGGCCACCGGCAACGCCGCGGCCCGGGCGCTGCTGCGCGGCGGCGCCGCAGCCGTCGACCTGCTGACCTTCGCCCTCGTCGGCGACCCGGCGGGGTAGGGCGCTCTCCGCCGGCGTGGCCGCCGGTTCGGCGCAAGAGAGCGTGTCGGAACGAGGGCTTGGAGCCGCGCCTCAGGCCGCGCTCGGCACCGGCCCATGCCCCGGCAGGGACACGGCGAGGGTGAAGTCGAACGCCTCGGCGACGGTCTCGTACCAGAGCGAGACCGGGGTCGCCCGGTCGAGATGGACCGCGCCGTCCGCCTCCATCCCGTCGCGGCTGAGATCGGCCCCGTGCCGGGCGGCGAGGCGGATCATCGGCCCGTTCTGGGAGAAGCAGCGCACGTGCAGGTCGGTGACGCACCGGCTGCGCGCCGCCCGGGCGATGCGCGCGAACAGGACCGCGCCGAGGCCGCGGCGGCGGTAGGCCCGCTCGACCGCGAAGGCGGCCTCCGCCCGCGGGCCGAGGACGTAGCGCGACAGGCAGGGCCCGGCCGGGCGCAGCTCGCCGAGCCCGCGCAGCACCCCGGCGACGAAGGCGCCGTAGACGACCCCGTCGGCGGCGAGCGCCTGCGCGGCGTAGGCGGCGACGCCCGCGTCGCTGACGCTGCCCATGAAGCGGTTGGCCCGCGTGTCCGGGTCGAGGCGTCTGAAATAGGCGAGGACGGCGTCGCCGTCGCCCCGCCACAGGCGCCGGACGGTGGGCGCGGCGCGCCCGTCGTCCGGACCGGCGTGGTCTGGAACGGCCATGTTCGGTCTCCGGTTCTGAGCGCGTGGGCGCTCGGGGATCCGGACGTTCCTCCCGAAAAGGCTGCCTGCCGAAAGGCTGAGCTTCATCTCGCATCCCGGGCGACGTTGTGCAATGCAGCAAAATGACTGAGGCCGTTGGTGGGCAGTCTGCCATGCGCGCGGCGGATGGGACGGCCCGCGCCCCTCTGTCCCGTCCCGGACTTGATCTGGACGCGGCCGGCGCGGCACAGGGTGGGAGCCCGCGGCGGCGTTCGGCCGGCGCGGGACTCGCGGGCGGACGCCGCCGCGGCAACGATCGGCGGGGGACCGGGGCGGTGAGTCACACATCCGGGGCGGCGCGCAGCCCGTCTCCCGAGGCGCGGGCGGGCGCCGTCTCGCCGGGCCCCGTCCACGACCGCTACGAGACGCTGGTCGCTACGGGAGCGATCGAGCGCGACCCGGCCCAGATCCGGCTGGTCCGCGCCCTCGACCGGCTGATCCAGGACCTCGAACGGCGCCGGCGCGCCAGCAAGGGCAGCGCGCTGGGCTGGCTGTTCCGACGCCGCGACGAGCCCGAGCAACCGAAGGGGCTCTACATCTGGGGCTCGGTCGGCCGCGGCAAGACGATGCTGATGGACCTGTTCCACGAGGCCGCCCCGGGGCCGAAGCGCCGCGTCCACTTCCACGGCTTCCTCGCCGACGCGCACGAGCGCATCCACGCCTACCGGCAGGCGCTCAAGCGCGGCGAGGTGAAGGGCGACGATCCGATCGGGCCGGTGGCCGACGCGCTCGCCGACGAGGCGACGCTGCTCTGCTTCGACGAATTCACGGTCACCGACATCGCCGACGCGATGATCCTCGGCCGCCTGTTCAGCCACCTGTTCCGGCGCGGGGTGACGGTGGTGGCGACCTCGAACGTCGAGCCCGACAAGCTATACGAGGGCGGCCTCAACCGCGCGCTGTTCCTGCCGTTCGTCGACCTCCTGAAGGAACGGGTCGATGTGCTGCGGCTCGATGCCCGCACCGATTTCCGGCTTGAGAAGCTCGGCGGCGCCGCGGTCTACCACGTGCCCGCGGACGCGGCGGCCCGCGCGGCCCTCGACGCGGCCTTCAAGGGGCTGACCGGGAAGGCGAAGGGGCGGCCGGACACCCTGCGCGTCCACGGCCGCGACGTGAGCGTGCCGGAGGCGGCGACCGGCGTCGCCCGGTTCACGTTCGACGACCTGTGCCGGCAGCCGCTCGGCGCCTCGGACTACATGGCGGTGGCCCGCGCCTACCACACCGTCATCCTCGACGGCATCCCGGTGCTGGGCGAGGCCGAGCGCAACGAGGCCAAGCGCTTCATCACCCTGATCGACACCCTCTACGACGCGCACGTGAAGCTCGTGGCGTCCGCCGAGGCCGAGGCGAACGCGCTCTACACGGCGTCCACCGGCCGCGAGGCGTTCGAGTTCGACCGGACGGTCTCCCGGCTGATCGAGATGCGCTCGACGGAGTACCTCGGCCTGCCGCACGGTCGTCCGACCTCCGAGGCGTCGGGCGCCAGCACCGGGCTCGTCGAGACGTGAGCCGCCTGCGGCCGGCCTCGTTCCTGCGGCTGCGCCGGCCGCACTGGCGCACGCCCCGCCCGCTGGCCGCGGCGATGGGCTCGCCCGCGGCCTTCGCGCTGCTGGCCGTCTCGCTCGCCGCCGGCACGGCCAACTACGTCACCGGCGAGGCGGACCGGACCGCCACCGCCCGGGCCAACGCCACGGCGGCCGGGGTCGAGCGGCTGCTGTCGGAAGTCAAGGACGTGGAGACCGGCGAGCGCGGCTACGTGCTGGTCGGCAGCGAGGCCTACCTTGAGACCTACACCGCGTCCCTCGCCGGGATCGACGCGGAGCTGGCGGCCCTGGGATCCGCCGTGCAGGAGCCGACCCGGGCCGGCGCCCCGTCGCTGGCCGAATTGATCGCGCAGAAGCGCGCCTTCGCCGCCCGGGTCGTGGCCGCGCGGCGCGAGCGCGGCTTCGAGCCGGCGGTCGACCTCGTGCGCACCGGCGAGGGCAAGGCCCTGATGGACGCGATCCGGGCCGAGGCGGTCCGCGTCCAGGCCGCCACCGCGCAGCACCTGGAGGCGCTCGGCGCGCGCGAGGCGTGGCGCAGCCTCGGCCTGTCGCTGCTGTCGGGCGCCTGCGCGCTGGCGGCGATCGTCCTGCTCGCCCGCCTCGCCCTGGTGCGGCGGCAGGAGGGCCTGCGGATGTCGCGGCTGCTGGACGGGGTGCTCGCCAACGCGCCGGTCGGCCTCGGCTTCCTCGACCGGTCGCTGACGATCCGCCACATGAACCGGGCGCTCGCCACGATGAGCGAGCGCGGCTTCGGTGCCGATGTCGGCGCGCCGATCTGGGCGATGCTGCCGACGCTGCGCGCGACGCTGGGCCCGAAGCTCGCCGCGGCGCTCGATTCCGGCCTCGTCACCCCGGACGTGCCGGTGGCGGTGCCGACCCCGTCGGCGCCCGGCGGCGTGCGCCACTTCTCGATGAGCTTCTACCCGCTGCGCGGCGGCGACGTCCCGGGTGAGGGGACCGAGGCGGTGGAGGGCGTCGGCCTCGTGGTGCTCGACGAGACCCTGCGCCACCTCGCCGAGGACCGGACCCGGCGCAGCGAGGAGCGGTTCCGCTCCCTCGTGGAGGCGAGCGCGGCGATCGTCTGGACCGCCACGCCCGACGGCGGCCTGCACGCCCGGCAGAGCGCCTGGACGCGCTTCACCGGCCAGGACGACAAGGCCTATGCCGGCCTCGGCTTCCTCGACGCGGTCCACCCGGAGGACCGGGCCCGGACCCGCTCCGACTGGGTGCGGGCGCTCGCCACCCGCGAGCCCTACGTCACCGAGCACCGCCTGCGCGAGCGGACCGGGGCCTACCGCCACATGGCGGTGCGCGCCGTGCCGATCACCGGGGCCGACGGCACCTTGCGCGAGTGGGTCGGCACCCACACCGACATCACCGAGCGCAAGGAGGCGGAAGCGGCGATCCAGGCGGCGCGCGAGGCCGCCGAGGCCGCCAACGCCGCCAAGAGCCAGTTCCTGGCCAACATGAGCCACGAGCTGCGCACCCCGCTCTCGGCGGTGATCGGCTATTCCGAGATGGTGCAGGAGGAGCTGGAGGATCTGGGCGAGGCGGCGCTGATCGCCGACATGAAGAAGATCGAGGCCAACGCCCGCCACCTGCTCGGCCTGATCAACGACGTGCTCGACATCTCGAAGATCGAGGCCGACCGGGTCGAGATCTTCGCCGAGGATTTCGACGTGGCCGAGGTGGTGCGCGAGGTGGCGGCCACCGTCGAGGGGCTGGTCGCGCAGAAGGGCAACGCCCTGCGCCTGGCGCTCGCCGCCGATCTCGGCGGCGCCCACACCGACGTGACCAAGCTGCGGCAGTGCCTGATCAACCTGCTCAGCAACGCCGCCAAGTTCACCGAGGACGGCCGCATCACCCTGACGGCCCGGCGCGACGGCGACACGCTCCGCTTCACGGTGGCGGATACCGGCATCGGCATGAGCCCGGAGCAGATCGGTCGGCTGTTCGAGCGCTTCACCCAGGCCGACGCCTCGACCACCCGGCGCTTCGGCGGCACCGGGCTGGGCCTGTCGATCACCCGCGCCTTCGCCGAGATGCTCGGCGGCGCGGTCGCCGTGGAGAGCCGCGAGGCGCTGGGGACGACCTTCACCCTGACCCTGCCGGCGCGGTTCCAGGGCCCCGAGGCGGAGGGGCCGGGTGATACCGGCGACGCGTCGGCGGCGTCGCGGGCGATCTCCTGAGGCGCGCGCCCTGTGACACGCCCCCGCGGCCCGTCACAGCCCGAGCGCGTTGCCGTCGGAGCGCGGGTCGTGCACGGCCTCGATCCGCCCGTCGCGGGGGCGGCGCACCAGCATGCCGGCGTGGCCGAGGGTGTCGCTGTAGGGCACGCCCACGGGCTCGATCGCGTGGCCGAGGCGGTCCAGCGCGTCGAGGCAGGCGGGATCGAAGCGGTCCTCGACCTTCACGCTGAGCGAGGGCGCCCCCCAGGTGCGGCCGTAGAGCAGGCGCGGCGCGTCGACGGCGTCCGCGACCGACATCCCGTAATCGGCGTAGCGGCAGAAGATCTGGGCCTGGAACTGCGGCTGGCCGTCGCCGCCCATCGAGCCGTAGGCCATCACCCGGCCGTCGTCGAAGGCGGCGAGCGCCGGGATCAGCGTGTGGAACGGGCGGCGGCCGGGCTGCAGCGGATTGACCGAGGCCGGATCGAGGGAGAACGAGACGCCGCGGTTGAGCCACGCGATCCCGGTCCGCGGCAGCACCACGCCGGAGCCGTACTCCCAGTACACAGACTGGATGTAGGAGACCGCGAGCCCGTCGCGGTCGATCGCCCCCATCCACACGGTGTCGCCGGTGTGGGAGACGATCGGGATCGTGGCGGCGCGGCCGGCATCGATCCGCGCCGTCTCGGCGGCCAGCCGCTCGGGGGTGAGGAAGGCCGCGGGGTCGTGGCGCAGGCGGTCAAAGTCGGTCACCACCCGGTCGCGGATCGCGAAGGCGCGCTTCGTCGCCTCGATCAGCCCGTGATAGTGCGCCGGGGTCTCGGGCCGCGCCACGTTCAGCCGGTCGAACATCCCGAGGATCAGCAGCGCCGCGAGCCCCTGGGTCGGGGGCGGGAAGTTGTAGAGCGTCGCGTCCCGCCGCCGCAGGGACAGCGGTGCCCGCTCGGCCGGCCGGTAGGCGTCGAGGTCGGCCCGCGTGACGGGGGCACCGAGGCGCTCCAAGTCGGCGGCGATCTCGTGGCCGACATCGCCGCGGTAGAAGTCGGCGAGGCCGGCATGGGCGAGCTGTTCGAGGGTGGCCGCGAGCGCGGGCAACCGGCGGATCTCGCCCGCCGCGTAGGGCGCGCCGTCCTTCAGGAAGGTCGCGGCGAAATTCGGCTGCGCGTGCAGTGGGTCGCCGGGCTGCGGGCGATAGCGCGTCTCGCTCGCCGAGACCGGCACGCCGTCGCGCGCCTGCGCGATCGCGACGCCGAGCAGCGCGTCGAGGGGCAGGCGCCCGCCGAGCGCCCGCGACAGGGCCAGCGCCAGCTCCCAGCCGCCGACCGCGCCGGCCACCGTCACCATCGCCTCGGGGCCGCGGGCGGGGATCGCGTCGTAGCCCGTCTCCCGGTAGCGGGCGATGGTGGCGAGCCGCCCGGCCGGCCCGCAGGCCTCGATGCCGCGCACCCGCCCGCCGCGCTCGCGCACCAGCCAGAAGCCGTCGCCACCGACGCTGTTCATGTGCGGGTAGACCACGGCGATCGAGGCGGCCATCGCGACCATCGCCTCGATGGCGTTGCCACCCTGCGCCAGCACCGTCTGCCCGGCCTGGGCCGCGAGGTGATGGGGCGCGGCCACCGCGCTGTCGGTGAAGACGGGGGTCTCGGGCATGGGGACGGTCTCGCAAGCCGCGTGCTCGGGGCGGCTTAGCAACGGTCTCAACCTCGGAGAAGTCTTCCTCCGCAAACTCTGTCACGAAGGATCCAATCCCCGCAGCCGGATCCTGTGGGCTTCATCCGGCAGTGAGAGGACGGATGGTTCGGAAGGGCCGCCTCGATGCTCCATCGACAATCCGTCATCGGCCCGCCATTGACGGCCGAAGTTCGCGCTGGCAGGCTTGGCAGCCTTGTCCTTTCCAACAGCCGATAGCGTCGACGAGTGGTTAGAGTTAGCGGACCTGTACCGCGCGCTCGCCCGCCAAGCCCTCGCAGACGATACGACCGCGAGCGCGGCTTGGAGCCAAGCCGGCTTTTCGCTCGAATGCACGCTGAAGGCGGCGATCATGCGCCGGGAGCGATTGAACGCTTGGCCATCGCGGGCGAGCCGTAGAGAACTTTACACCCACAAGATCGCGGATTTGGCGCGCGTTCTGGGAATGACGATCGATGAGATGCATCCCATCGCACCAGCATGGGCTGTTGTTCTTCAATGGTGGCGGGACGATATGTACAGCCTGAGGATGACTCGGGCCGTTGCGATTTCGTTGTTTGACGCTGTGTTCTCAGATGAAGATGGAGCGGCGCCATGGATACGCCAGAACTTTCTTTAGACCAACTTGAAGCAGGTCGCGCGTACTATGAGGCGCTTGGAAAGCTAGGCCTCAATCCGGAGGGCCTTCTCTGGGCATACGATTATGAAGACCGCGCGTTCCGCCTATGGTTGATCTGGTCAGGCATAGACCAGTATGGTCCACTTGCCATATCGAAACTTTTGTTCAAAGCATATCGTGCAGCGGCCCTGCCAAGAAAAATCAGTCCTTTTTCCGTACACATCGTAAACAACTCGCACGTTTTGGCAATTTCAATCGAGAACATAAGCAAGGCACCTCCTGCTGAGAGATACAATTATTATCGCATAACAAGACCTGGACAGGAGAAAGAGCCCATTTTGTTCTTTAGGAAAGACTGGATCTATCATTTGCAACCCGGCAGATTCGAAAACAAGAAAATTAAAAGGGATTGGACTTCATTTAATAAGAACATCGATACTATTGCCGCTTGACCGTCCACGTTGTCATCTCTGACGCGCCATCCGATCAGGTAGAGGGCAATTTGTCGAGAGGATGTGTCTAAATAAGTAGTTTTGTCACATGTTCGTAATATGATTGAAAACGATTTTTATATCGATACGCTTGATCAGAACCGCATTTGCAATCCCGTTGCGCGGATCGACGTGCCAGGCTCGCACGGGGCATGGCACGTCGCCGGGGGCATGACGGCAATCACTGCCGCGCAATCCGAAATCACGCCGCGTGCGCGAGGATCGGCCGGGCCCGCCCGCGCAGCGCGATCTCCCGGCGGCCCGTGAATGGCCGGCCCGGCGGCTCGCCGCCGGCCGCGGCGAGGCAGGCGTCCGAGACGAGGATGCCGGCGCCGACCTCCCGGGTCGCGTGCTCCAGGCGGCTCGCGACGTTGACCACGTCGCCGACCACCGTGAACTCCACCCGCCGCTCCGCCCCGAGGTCGCCCACCACCACCGGACCGCAATGCAGCCCGACGGACAGGCGCAGCGGCGCCTCCCCGGCACGGGCCCGCGCCGCGTTCCAGCGGGCGGCCTCGTCCTGGAGGGCGAAGGCGCAGGCCAGCGCCCGGGCGGCGGCGTCGGGCTCGTCGCCGAGCGCCCCGAACGTCGCCATGAAGCCGTCGCCGAGATACTTGTCGAGGGTGCCGCCGTGGCGGAACACCGCTCCGCAGCCCCGCTGGTGGACATCGCGCAGCAGGGCGAAGGTCCGTTCCGGCGGCAGGGTCTCGGCGAGCGCCGTGAAGCCGACGATGTCGGCGAACAGCACCGCGACGGTCCGGGTCGCCGGCGGCCCGAAGCCGTCATGCGCCGCGCCGTGGTTGACCTTGGCGGCGAGCGCGTCGGCCACGTCCGGCGAGACGTAGCGGGCGAGGTCGGCGCGGACCACCTCCGCCCGGCACTGGGCCAGCAGCGTCTGGCGGCCGCGCCACACGGCGAGCGCGACGATCACCGCGAACAGCGCGGTGGCGATCACCTGCGTGGTCCACGGCGTCAGCCCGACGAAGGTCGGGTTGAGGAACATCCGCATCATCGACCCGTCGCCCGACCGCGCGGCCGCGTCGGAGAAGCGCAGCGTGTCGGGCAGCATGTAGATCGTGTGGACGCCGAGCGACCACACCGCGGCGATCACGGCGCCGGTCCACAGCACCATCAGCGGCGAGTAGGTCAGCGCCGATTCGGCGAGCAGCAGCACGATGTAGAGGAATTCCTGCCCGCGCAGCCGCATCTGAACCGGCCAGTCGGCGCTGAGGCCGAAGGGCGGCGGCATGAGGATCGCGGCGGTCATCAGGGCGACGTCGAGGACGACGAAGGCGAGCTTGATCGGCCCGGCGAGCCGGTGCCGCCGCAGGCGGTAGGGGAGGTAGCCGAGCAGGAAGAAGCCCGCGGCGATCGCGAGGTAGTAGAGGTTGCGCGGCCACGCGACCGAGACGAGCAGCCACGCCGAGACCACGGCGATGGCGAAGACCCGCGCCCGGAAGGCGAAGCCCAGCCCGTCGAGTTCGGCCCGGCGCACGCCGTCGCGGGTGCGGCCGGCGGCGATGGCGGCCTGCGGCCGCAGCCAGCCCAGCACGTGTCCGGCGATGCGCCGGGTGAGGCCGTCGGCGACCCGCCGGCCGACCTCCGCATGGGTTTGCGCCACCGCCCGATACCTCCGCGCGTTTCGACGCAGGCACCCTACAACCTGCCCGCGTTGCCGGCACGGGTCCGTGCGCCCGCGCACGCCGCCCTATGTCGGCACGATGTTGATCTTCGAGTGGGTGGTGGGCGTCCTGTTCGGCGCCGTGCTGTTGTCGGCGCTCGCGCGCCGCGTGGGCGCGCCGTACCCGGCCCTCCTGGCGCTGGGCGGCATCGGCCTCGCCTTCGTGCCGGGCGTCCCGGACCTGCGGCTCGACCCGCAATTCGCCCTGGCCCTGTTCCTGGCCCCGGTGCTGCTCGACGCGGGCTACGACGCCTCGGTGCGCGACATGCGGGCGAACTGGCGCCCGGTGCTCGGCCTCGCGGTGGGCGCGGTGGCGGCGACGACGCTGGCGGTGGCGACGGTGGCGCGCCTCGTGGTGCCGGACATGCCGCTCGCCGCCTGCGTCGCGCTCGGCGCGGTGGTCGCGCCCCCCGACGCGGTGGCGGCGCTCGCCGTGCTGCGGCACGCACCGATGCCGCACCGGCTCGCCACGATCCTGCGCGCCGAGAGCCTGCTCAACGACGCCGCCTCGCTGCTGATCTACCGGCTCGCCGTCGGCGCGGCGATGGCCGGCGGCTTCTCGGCGAGCGAGGTGGCGCCGACGTTCCTCCTCGGGGTGGTGGCGAGCCTCGCGGCCGGTCCCGCCCTCGGCCTGCTCTCGGTGGCGCTGATGCGGCGGGTGCGGGATCCGGCGAGCGCGATCGTGCTCCAGTTCGTCGCCGCCTTCGGCCTGTGGCTCGCCGCCGAGCGGCTGGAGATGTCGGGGGTGCTGGTGGTCGTGACCTACGCGATGACGGTGGCGCGGCACGCGCCCGGGGTGACGCCGCCGCGGGCGCGGGTGATCTCCTACGCGGTCTGGGACACGACGGTGTTCGTGCTCAATGTGCTGGCCTTCGTGCTGATCGGCATCCAGATCGACCCGATCCTCGGGCGCCTGTCGGGGGCGGACCAGTGGCAGGCGGTGCTGCTCGCCGCCGCGACCTACGCCACCGTGACCCTCGTGCGCTTCGCCTGGGTCCTGCCGACCACCGCCACGCACAACTTCGGCCTGAGCGAGGCCGGGATCCGCGCGCGCCTCGGGGCGGGGACCGCGGTCGGCTGGGCCGGGATGCGCGGCATCGTCACCGTCGCCGCGGCCCTCGCCCTGCCCGGGGAGTTCCCGCACCGCGACCTCGTGGTGTTCACCGCCTTCTGCGTGGTGCTCGGCACGCTGGTGGTGCAGGGCCTGACGCTCAGCCCGCTCCTGAACCGGCTCAGGCTGCCGGACGACGATCCCGTCGGCCGCGAGGCGGGCCGCGCCCGCGCCGCCGCCTATCAGGCCGCCCTCGACAGCCTCGCGGCGGGCGCGGACGAGCCGCAGGCCGACGCGCTGCGGGCCGAGTTCCGCGCCGCGCTCGCGGAGGCGGAAGCCCACGACGAGGGCAGGGCCCCGGAGACGCTCCCCACCGACGCCGCCCGCCGGCGCGCCATCGCCGCCGCCCGCGACGCGGTGCTGGACCTGCGGCGGCGGGGGCGGATCGGCGACGACGCCTACTACCTGCTGGAGGAGGAATTCGACTGGGCGGAACTCAACGCCACGCCCAGGGGCGAAACCTGACCGCGCGCCCGTACCGGGTGTCGAGAGGGCGAGCCCTCTCGCGGGGTGCGGGGGCGGAGCCCCGCGCTCTTCAGGGCTCCACCCTGAAAACCCGCCAAAGGGCTCGCCCTTTGGAAACCCCGACTTCGCGGCCGCCTCAGACGCCCTTGCCGGCCGCGACGCGCGCCTCGATCGCGTCCCAGACCGTCACCGCGAGGTCCGGGCCGCCGAGCCGGCGGATCGCCCGGATGCCGGTGGGGGAGGTGACGTTGATCTCGGTCAGGTGCCCGTCGATCACGTCGATGCCGACCAGGATCAGGCCGCGGCGCGCGAGTTCCGGGCCGATCGTCGCGCAGATCTCGCGCTCGCGCTCGGTCAGCTCGGAGGCCGAGGCGGCGCCGCCGCGGACCATGTTCGAGCGGATGTCGCCGGCCGCCGGCACCCGGTTGACCGCGCCCATCGCCGCGCCGTCGACGAGGATGATGCGCTTGTCGCCCTCCGTGACGCGTTCGAGGTAGCGCTGCACCACCCAGGGCTCCCGGAAGGTCGCGGCGAACAGGTCGAACATCGAGCCGAAATTCGGGTCCTTCTCCGAGACCCGGAACACCGCCGCGCCGCCGTGGCCGTGCAGGGGCTTCATCGCCACCGTGCCGTGCTCCAGGCGAAACGCCTCGATCTCCGCCTTGTCGCGGCTGATCAGGGTCGGCGGCATCAACTCGGGGAAGTCGAGGACGAACAGCTTCTCCGGGGCGTTGCGCACCTCGAAGGGGTCGTTGACCACCAGCGTCTTCGGGTGGATCCGCTCCAGCATGTGCGTGGCGGTGATGTAGGCCATGTCGAACGGCGGGTCCTGGCGCATCAGCACCACGTCGGCCCCGGCGAGGTCGATCCGCTCGGGCCCCGACAGGGTGAAGTGCGACCCCTCGACATCCTGCACCGTCAGCGCCTCGACGCGCGCCGTCACCCGCCGCCCCTGGAGGGAGAGCCGATCGGGGGTGTAGTAGAGCAGGCTGTGGCCCCGCCGCTGGGCCTCCAGCAGCAGGGCGAAGGTCGTGTCGCCCGCGATCCGGATGTTCTGGATCGGGTCCATCTGCACGGCGACGGTCAGGCTCATCGGGGCCGCTCCGTCCGGGGCTCGCGGGGGGACATCCTCACTCGTTCGGAAGCGACTTGCTGCCGGTGCGCCGGTCGTAGTCGCCGATCGCGGCGCGGCACTTGGGCGACAGCTTGCTGCGGTTGCGCATCATGCAGCGGTCGGCGTCGGGGCTGCTCGGATCGACGCCGATGCACAAGCGGAAGTAGTCGTCGGCGCAGCCCAATTGCAGCCCCTGATCCTCACGCTGGGCCGAGGCCGGGCCGGCGGTGAGAGCCAGGGCCACGCCCGCCGCGGCGAGGGTGCGGCGGCGCAGGAGTGGTTGCGGAACCAGTCGCATTCAGCGGTGTCCTCGGCTGTCGGGTCGCGGGCGATGCCCTCCGGGCTCAGGCTCCGCATATCGGGCCGCCCAGCCGCTAGGCAAGCGCAACCGCGCCACAGCAGTTCCGCACCGCGAGCCGGTCTGACCGGCGGTGCACACGCGGGTCCTCGGCACGGCCGCGCCCGGAACCGGCGGAGCCCCCGCACGGAAAAAGGCCCCGCCCGTCATCGGGCAGGGCCAAGTCAAGGGAGGAAACGCCCGCCATGGGCGAGACGGCCTTGCAAGCGCCGGGCCAGACGCGGCGCGGTCCGCGGCGGCGCCGGTAAGGGTCAGTTAACCACGCCGTGCTGATTCTCGCCTCACCGCCCTTGCCGACGCCCTCCGCAGGGCCCGGGCGCGAGCGCCCGGACAGCCGACAGGAGCCCGACCGTGAACCGCATGCCGCAACCCGACACCCGCCCCGCGCGGGACGCCACCGAGCCGAGGCGGGACGCCCAGCGGGAGCGACCCCGCGGCGTCCTCGTGCCGTTCCCCGCCCCCGGCGCGCGCCGCCCCCGCCGCGCACCGCGCGCCGGGGAGGCCCGCGGCGAGATCCTGCTGTTCCTGGGCGTGCGCTACGAGCGCCGCGCCTCCTGACGCGCTCCGGCCAACCCTCCGCCGGCCGAGGCCCATGCCAGCCCAGCCCCGCCCGGGCCCTATCGGCCCAAGCCCTCTCGGCTCAAGCCCTGTCGGTCCCAGTCCCTTCCGCACCGCCCTGCGGACCCTGCCGGCCGGGCTCGCCCTGATCTGGCTCGCGGCCTGCGCGCAGGAAGGCGATTTCGGCCGCCCGAAGGCGAGCGCCTGGAACGCCCTGATCGACGCGACCGGCACCCTGGCCGCCCGCGAGCGCGGCGGTCCGGCCTCGGCCTCGCCGTTCACCGACGACGAGGAGACCCTGCGCAACCGCGCGTGGCGCTTCCTGATGCCGGCCTTCACGTGGGTCGCGTTCACCGACGTGCTCGCCAACCTCACCCGCGCGCGGGTGCTGCCGCCGTCCTGGCGCCCCGACGCGATCCCCGCCTACCACGCCGACTTGATGGGCGAGCCGTTCCGGTCGACGGTGTCCCGCTACCGGCGGCTCGCGGACGACGCGGTGGCCGACGCGCGGCTGATCCCCCTCTTCGTCGCCCTGGCCTCGCGCGTCCTCGAAGCGGACGCCCGGCGCCTCCAGAGCCTGCCCTACGCCCGGACCCTCGACGACTGGGACATCCGCCAGGCGGCGATGCGGGTCGCCGAGAACCGGTGCCTCATCGCCTGGGTCCGGCTGGAGGCCGGCCTGCGCCTGGAGCGCTACCGTTACGCCCTGGAGCACCTGTTCGCCGAGGCGCCGGGGAACGACGCGGTCATGGCCGAGCGCGCGGTGGCGATGCTGACCGCCCGCCGCGCGCTGCTCGACCCGCTGCTGCCGGAGGACGCCGCGGCCCGCTGCGGCCTCGTTCCCGGGCCGCCGCCGGTGGCCGCCGCGAGCGCGCCGCTCGTCGTGAAGTATTGACGCGGCTGGAGCCGTTCCCGACCGCATTGCGCGAGAGTAGACGGCAGTCCGGGGTGCAGCCCCGCGGATCCCATCATACGGCTTCCGGCCGAAGGGTTCGGGATCGACCCTCTCCGTCTTTGCGAGCGGAGCGAAGCAACCCAGCGGCGCCACCTTCGGAGAACGCGCGCTGCCCTGGGTCGCATCGCCTGCGGCTCGCGATGACGGCGCAGGCCAGGATCACCGAACGTTTCACCCGGAAACGTTGTCAGACCCCCTCATCCTGAGGCGCCCCTTGCCGTGGCAAGGGGCCTCGAAGGAGCCCTCCAGAGGGCGCCGCGATCCCTGGAGCCCTCCTTCGAGGCCCGCTCTCGCGGGCACCTCAGGATGAGGAACAGGGTCGGATGCGTCAACTTGCACGCACCGTCGTGGACCGTGCGCGTCGCGATCGTCCGCAGCTCTAAGCTCTTGTTTCGACGCTCTCTCTTTCGCCGGACCGGCATCCAGTTCGGCGGCGAGCGCTCTAAGCAGGTTCGCGTTGGCGTGCCCACGGTACACGACAGATTGGAGTTTACGTCGGCCGATCCAACCAACCCCCCTCATCCTGAGGTGCCCATCGCCTCGGCAAGGGGCCTCGAAGGAGCCCTCCAGCCAGCCGCGCGATCCCTGGTGGTCTCCTTCGAGGCCTGCTCGCGCGGGCACCTCAGGATGAGGTCGAGGGTCGGAAACGCCCCTCGGCTCGCCGCGTCGTGTACCGTGGGGCGTGCCGACGCGAACCTGCTTAGCGCTTGGCGCCCTTGGCGGGGGGCTCGTCGGCGGGGCTGTCGGTGGTGCAGGACACGGCCTGGACGGCGGCGTTGGCGGCCGGCCGCTGGCTCGGGAGGCCGGCGAGCACCCGCACCACCACGAAGCCGCGGCCCTCGGGGGCGACGATGCGCACGTCGCGGCTGGGCTCGTTCTCGTCGTCCTCGGCCAGCGCCTCGTCGTACTGGGCGCGGGTGAGGATCACGAGGTCGAGGGCGCCGCGCACGGCCGCCTGATCGGTCACGGCGTAGAAGGCGCCGCGCCGGCCGTGGGCGGCGAGCGACAGCGCCAGCGGGCCGGTGCGGGCCGAGACCCGCATCGGGCCGTCGGCGAGGTCGTAGGCGCAGACGCCGACCGCGACCGCCGGATCCGGGATCGGCAGCCACGCCTCCGGCGGGGAGGGGTCGTCGCCGGTCGCGACCGTGTAGACCGTCTGCGGATGCTCCAGGGACTCGCTGGCGCGCGCCCGCGAGGCCGCGTCCGCGTCGGAGAGCACGGGGATCGCGAGCACCGCGGCGATGTGCACGATGCCGGCGACGACCAGCCCGACCAGGGTGGCGTAGGCGAAGCGCAGCCTCACGACGCGCACCCGATCGGGGTGATGGACGGCACCGCGGCCCGGTCGAGCGCGCCGACGCTCGCCGCGGCCGGCGTGTCGTAGAGGCGGATCGCGAGGCGCAGCGGCCCGCTCGCCCGCGGGCTCGGCAGCCAGTTGCCGGTCTGGACCTCGGGCGAGAGCAGGACCGCGAAGCGCCCGTCGGGCTCGCGCAGGATCTCCGTGGAGGTGAAGCCCTCGCGCACGATCGGGCGGTCCGGATCCCGGGCGCCGCGCCCGGCCACCGTCAGGGTCCAGGCCCGGGCCGAGGGCATCGCGCCGCCGATCCGGTAGGTGCAGGCGGCGTCGAGCGTCCGGCCGGCATCGTCGGCCGCGGCGGTGAGCAGCAGGCCCTCGCCGACCGCCAGCGGCACCTCGCCCCGGCGGGCGTTGACGGCCCGGGTGTAGGGATCGGCGTTGGCCGCGCCGGCCCGCGGCCACGCGGTCCAGGCGCCGATCTGGACGCCGCCGAACGGGTAGCCGCCGCTGGTCGCCCAGTCGGCGGAGGCGAGGCCGAGGACGGCACCCAGACCGAGCGCGTAGAGCGCGAGGCCGGCGACCGAACTCTTGCGCCCGAGCCGCGCGGCGAACCGGGCCGTCCGGCCGCCGAGGTGCGCGGCGCGGGCGGCGGCCGAGGGCCCCGTTTCGTCGCCGCCCGCGCCGCGCGCGGCCGGCCCGGGGATGGCGAGCCTCATGGTCGATCACTCATGCCGATACCGGTTGGCCGACCGCTCACGGAACGCTCATCCGGCCGCCGACGGCGCGGGCGCCCTCGGCGACCTCGCGCGCGGCCGCGGCCGCCGAGGCGCGGTCGCCCGGACGCCCGGCAGGCTTGACGGCGGCCCCGTCCGCGGGCGGCCGCTCGATCGTCCGGAACAGACCGTTGAGGCCGCCGATCACCTCGAAGGAGCGCCGCGACAGCTTGCCGTAGGCGCTGGCGTTCGGGTCGGTCGGCGCCGTGGTGCCGCCGGCGGCCTGCTGCGCGGCGGCGCGCGGACCCTCCTTCAGGCCGGGCAGGCCCTTGATCTCGATGCCGCGGTGGGCCGGCTCCATCACGTCGTGCCAGGTCTGGGCGGGCAGCGAGCCGCCGGTCAGCTTGTTGGTGGAGGTGTGGTCGTCGTTGCCGTACCAGACGGCGGCGACGTAGTTGCCGGTATAGGCCACGAACCACGCGTCGCGGTAGGCGTTCGTGGTGCCGGACTTGCCGGCGACCTTGATGCCTTCGAGCTGCGCCCGCTTGCCGGTGCCCTCCTCGACCACCTTGTTGAGCATGAAGTTCATGTCCGCCACGACCTGCGGCGAGAGCACCCGCTCCGGCGCCTCGTCGGCGTGGCGGTAGATCACCTCGCCCGCCGAGTTCTTCACCTCCATCGCCGCGTAGGGCTTGGCCCGGAAGCCGCCGTTGGCGAACACCGCGTAGGCCGCCGCCTGGTCGATCACCGTCACCTCGTCCGAGCCGATCGGCATCGAGACGGTGTCGATCAGGTTCGAGGTGATGCCCATCTTGTGGGCCATCTCGGTGATCTTCGCCCGGCCCGCCTTGGCGGCCCTGGCCTCGTGGGAGATGCCCATCGCCTTGCCGAGCGCGATCGAGATCTTGATCGGGATGGTGTTGACCGACTTGGCCACCGCGAGCCACATCGGCTGGCGGCCCGAGTAGGACCGGCCGTAATTCTGCGGGCACCAGTTGCCGATGCAGACCGGGGAATCCACCACCGCCGTGTCCGGCTTGTACTGGCCCGAGGCGAGGGCCGCGGCGTAGACGTAGGGCTTGAACGACGAGCCCGGCTGGCGCAGGGCGTCGGTGGCGCGGTTGAACTGGCTCTCGCCGTAATCCGCCCCGCCGACCATGGCGCGCAGCGCCCCGTCGGGATCGAGGATCACCATCGCCGCCTCGTCGACGTCGTAGGCGTCGCCGGATTTGCGCAGGATGTCGGCGACCGTGTCGTCGGCCCGCTTCTGGATGGCCAGATCCAGCGGCGTCTTCACCGTCAGGACGCGGTCGCCCCGGAAGCGGCCGGCATCGGCCATCCCCTTGATCTCGCCGAACGCCCAGTCGAGGTAGTAGTCGGCGGTGATGTCGCGGGTGCGGGTGACGGGGGTCGCCGGATTGCGCAGGGCGGTCTGGATCTGCCCCTCGGTGACGAAGCCCGCCTCGACCATGTTGTGCAGCACGTCCGCCGCGCGGGCGCGGGCAGCCGGCAGGTTGACGTGGGGCGCGTACTTCGTCGGCGCCTTGAACAGGCCCGCGAGCATCGCCGCCTCCGCGAGGCTGATGTCCTTGAGCGGCTTGCCGAAATAGTAGTCGGCCGCCGCCACCGCCCCGAAGGTGCCGCCGCCCATGTAGGCGCGGTCGAGGTAGAGCTTCAGGATCTCGTTCTTGGTCAGGTGGCTCTCGAGCCACAGCGCGAGGAAGGCCTCGTTGACCTTGCGTTCGAGCGAGCGCTCGTTGGTGAGGAACAGGTTCTTGGCGAGCTGCTGGGTGATCGACGAGCCGCCCTGGGTGTTGCCGCCGCCGCGCGAGTTGTTGACCAGCGCGCGGGCGGTGCCGATCGGGTCGATGCCCCAGTGCTCGTAGAAGCGCCGGTCCTCCGTGGAGATCAGCGCCTTGATCATGATGTCGGGAAACTGGTCGAGGCTCAGGGAGTCGTCGTGCTTGATGCCGCGGCGCCCGACCTCGGTGCCGTAGCGGTCGAGGAAGGTGACGGCGAGATCCTGCTGCTTGAGCCAGTTGTCGCTGGTGAGGTTGAAGGCCGGCTGGGCCAGCGCCAGCATCAGCACGGCGCCGCCGGTGCCGAGGGTGACGCCCTCGCTCGCCACGTCGAGCGCGGCGCGCTTCCAGCCGCGCACCGCGAAGCGGCTCATGAAGCGCTGGAAGCGCTCGTAGACCTCGCCGGTCGACCGGCCGCCGTCGTAGAGGCCGGAATTCACCCACGCGTCGAAGGCGAGCGCGGCGCGCTCGATGCGGGTTCGGATCGCGGAGAGGCTGGGGAGGCGCACGGTCGTCGGATCCGGTCTTCGGGCGCCCTCGCGGCGGGGACGGGATGGGCCGCGGCTCCCCGCGTCTCATAGCAGGCCCGGGCGCGGACGGCGAGGCGCCGGCCCCGTGGACGGGCGCCCGGACGACGCGCCGCGGCCGGGTCGGGGCCTAAAAACCCGGCGTTATCCTTGACGCGGCGATTGCGGCGGCGGCGCGGCGCACGCGATGCCCCGGACGCCCTCGCCTTAGACGCCCTCACCCCGGGCGCCCTTGCCCCGGGCGCCCCCCTCGGGCACAGGGACGGACGATCCCACGCGCGCAAGCCCTCCCATGCCCAAACCTCCGGCCGGACGCCGCGGGGCGGCCGAGCCGTTCTGGCGGACCAAGACCCTCGACGCGATGTCGCCCGAGGAATGGGAGAGCCTGTGCGACGGCTGCGGCCGCTGCTGCCTGATCAAGCTGGAGGACGAGGAGACGGGCGAGGTGCACCACACCGACATCGGCTGCACCCTGCTCGACGGGATGGGCTGCCGCTGCCGGGACTACGCCCGCCGGCAGACCCGCGTGCCGGACTGCGTCCGCCTGACCCCCGAGGCGGTGCGGACGATCCCCTGGCTGCCGCCGACCTGCGCCTACCGCCTGCTGCGCGACGGCGAGGCGCTCTACCCCTGGCACCCGCTGGTCTCGGGGCGGGCGTCGAGCGTGCACGAGGCCGGCATCTCGGTGCGCGGGCGGCTGTCCGGCAACGAGGAGGAATTTCTGGAGGAGGAGTATCCCGACCGGATCGTCGACTGGCCGGGGCTGCAGCCGGAGGACGACGATTAGGGCGGTCCGCGCAAGCAGCGGTGTCGGTGGGGGCGAGAGCGCGGCACGGCTCCCATCCGGAGCCAGAGCCCCCGCATCGACCGGGATGGTCGGCGCCGGGAGCCGTCGCTACGCCTGAGCCGCGTCGGCAGACTGGCGCGGCTGCGGCGCCGATGTCGTCAGACCTCGACCTGATCCCACGCCGCATAGGCCGCGATGAGGGCGGGGAACTCGGTCGGATCCGGAAATCGCGCGAAGCGATGCGGGGCTGTGAAGTCCACGAACGGGAGCTTGTCGGACGTGCAGGTCTCCATGAAGGGCGGGAAGGCCGCGGCATCTTCGAACAGGGGCGAGCGAACCACGACGATGTCGTCGACTTCGCGCGGCCGGCTGAAGACCCAACTGGCGCAACGCGGGCAGCCTTGATGGCCGGCACCGTGATCGGCACCGATCGCTCGGGTCTCGCCCGCCTCGACCACGACAGCGTTCGCGGCGTAGATCGCCCCGAGCGAGTAAGGTCCTCCGGTCATGCGGCGGCAACCCGTGCAATGGCAGGCCGAGGTCACGAGCGGCCGGCCGCTCGCGCGCAGGCGAACGTGGCCGCAGCGGCAGGTGGCCATGTGGTGATCAGGTCCCGAGGTCACGGACATATCTCGTCTGTCTCCTGAATCGTCCGCCGCGGCGATGGCGCGTTGCGTTGCACGGGAGCCGGATGGGGGTCCCGGTTCGCGTTGCGAGGCCTCTCTCGACGACGGCCTGACCCACCTGAACCTGTCCTGACCGGACCGATCGGCAGTTCGTGACGGGTCGTGCCCAGCCCCCGCGCCGCCGCGCGGATCGCGGATCGCGCGTGCGCCGTCCCGGCCGAGGCGCCCGCGTGCTCGGGCCGCCGCCGGCCGCGCTACCCGGGACGCCCCGCGAGCACGCGGCCGCCGGCCAGGGCGTTGAGCCCGATCACCCCGGCGACGACGCCGGCATGGACGACGAGGTCGCTCACCGTGGTATCGTGCGGGTGGAAGGGCACCAGCAGGGCCGCGGCGGCGGCGGCCGCCGCGAGGCCGGCCAGCGCCGCGGTCAGGTTCGGCCGCAGCGGGCAGGCCCGGCGCAGCATCAGCACGAGGATCGCCGAGAGCGGCGCCGACACGCCCACGAGGAACCCGAAGCAGCCCCGCATCTCCCCCGCATCGGCGAGCGGCGCCCCGGGCACCAGCCAGTCGCGCAGGCAGCCCAGGCCGCTCGCGCCGATCCACAGGGCGGCGGCCGGCAGCGGCAGCAGCGCCCAGGCGGCCGAGCGGCCCGGCACGCTGGTGGCGAAGGCCGCGTAGGCGGCGCTCACCGCGGTCAGGACGGCGCCCAGCGCCGCCAGCGCCATGTCCGGCACCGCCATCCGCACGGCGAGGCCCGCCGCGCTGTAGCGCGTGGCGAGCGCCAGCCCGAGGAGCACGGCGGCGGCGAGCCACAGGGCGGCGCGCGAGCCCGGCGCGGGCAGCGGCCGCACCGGATCGAGATGGCTGGCGAGATCCTCTACGAGCCCGTCGTGACGGCCGAGATCGCTCATCGATCCTCTCCCCGCGTCAGGCTGGCGCGCAGGGCCTTGAGCGCCCGGTGCAGGTTGACCTTGAGCGCGCCCTTGCTGCGGCCGGTGAGCCGGGCGGTCTCGTCGAGGGAGAGTTCCCGCAGGCCGAGATGCTCCACGGCCTGCCGCTGCCCTTCCGGGAGGGCGGCGACCGCGCGCGCGAGCGCCGCGCCGCGCTCGCGCGCATCGAGGCCGGCGCCGGGGAGGGGGCCGGGATCGACCTCCCCCTCGTAGGCGAGCGGGTCGTGCACCTCCCGCGGGCGGCGGCCGTCGCGGCGCAGGCGGTCGATCGCCCGGCGGCGGGCGATGGCGCGCAGCCACGGCAGGAACGGCCGCGCCGGGTCGTAGGTCGCCCGCGCCCGGTGCACGGTCATCAGCGTGTCCTGCACCGCGTCGTCCACCGCCTCGCCGCGCAGGCCCTGCGCCCGGGCCGCGGCCGCCGCCACCGGCAGGCACGCCTTCAGCAGCGCCCGGTAGGCGGCCGCGTCGCCCCCCTGCGCCGCCGCCATCAGGGCCGCCAGTTCCCCTTCGAGCGCCATCCCGGCCCCGTCGATCCGTCTCCCCACGGTTGCAACCTGTAGCGCGGCACGCGTCCCGGCCACCAGGGAGCGCGTCTCCGCGGCGCCGAGGGCCAGGGTGAGGGTCATGCGGATGCGTCTCCGGGGATGCCGCGCGGTGCGGTGCCTGGCGGCTCTTCGCCGGCCCCGGTCCGCCGGTTACGGGGCGCCGGTTACGGGGCGCCGAGTTCGAAGCGCGCGACGTCGTGCAGCAGCGCGACGAAGGCCTGCGCCCCGTGGTCCAGCAGGGCGTGCCCCGCCCCCGCCGTGCCGAGCCGCGCGTCGCCCATCGCGCCGGAGGGGTGGAGGTCCCCGGCCTTCCACGCGAAGGCCGCCGGGCGCCCGGCGCGCAGGTGGGTGAAGTCGCGGGCCATCGCGCGGCTGCGGGAAGGGAAGTCGGCGATCCGGTCCGTCCGCACGAGGTCGGGCCGCAGGGCGAGCATCAGCGCCGTCTCGATCCCGCCCGCGTGGATGCCGTGGGCGACCTCGTCCGCCGGGAACAGCCCGTCCGGGATGCCGAGGCGGCTCCACGAGGTCGTCACCGCCACGAGGCCGTGGCGTCCCCGCAGTTCCCCCGCCACGAGGTCGATGAGGGCGCTGTTGCCGCCGTGGCTCGTCACGATCACCAGCCGCCCGCAGCCCGCCCGGGCCACCCCGGCGCCGATCTCGGTCCAGGCGGCGAGCGCCGTGACGGCGGTGAGCGTCAGCGTCCCGGGGAAGGCGTCGTGCTCGTCCGACTTGCCGACCGCCTGGACCGGCAGCAGCAGCACGTCGAGATCGGCGGGCACGAGGCCCCGCACCCGGTCGAGATAGCCCTCGGCGATCAGCGTGTCGGTGCCGAGCGGCAGGTGCGGGCCGTGCTGCTCGATCGCGGCCACCGGCAGCACCGCGACCGAGCGCGCCGCGGCGCCCCCGGACAGGTCCGCCGCGGTCAGTTCGGACCACAGCCGCGCGACCATTCTCTTGCCCACATGGCTTCGGGGACGACGGGCGTGATGTAGGCCCGCCGCACCCCGGCGTCGATGGTCCGGACGCCGTCGCGAGCCGACGCCGGCTCCGGACGGCGATCAGGCGAACAGCGCGTCGATGTCGTCCTGGGACGGGGTCTCGGTCACCGCCTGCGGCCCGTTGAGGAGCAGGTCCTGCGCCCGGTCGCGGCGGGCCTGCTCGGCCGGGTCGATGTCGGCCGCGTCCCGGGCCTTGACCGCGCCGACGAACCGGCCGAGCCGCCCCTCGAACAGTTGCAGCGCCTCCACCACCTTGGCGATGCGCTGGCCGGTGATGTCCTGGAAGGCGCAGGCCTCGAAGATGGTGTTGATCCGCGCCTCCACGCCGGCGCGGTAACCCGGGCCGTCGGGCAGGCCGAGCATCGCCTCGGCGGCCTCCATGATCGTGTTGGTGGCCCCCGCGGTGGCGGCGACGACGCTGCCCAGCTCCTCGTGCGCCATGGGGATGCGGGCGCGGCTCATCTCGTTCGGGCGCAGCGCCGCGATCGCCTCGCGCATGTGGGTGATGTAGTCGGCGATCTCGATGAGTTCCGCCACGAGCGCCGTGGGGACGGGCTCGCGAAACCGCGGGGCGGCCTGGCGTCTGACGGCTGTGGGCACGATCTCCTCCTGGATCAGGATCTTCGCCTTGCGCCGCGGGCGGCCCGCGGGCGGGGCACGCATCCGAAGCGGGAGCCATGCCGGCCTGCACCGAACCGGCGGCCTTCGTCGCGAACGGTCGACCGGTTCTCGGACCGGCCGTCCGGGGTCGGGTCACGTCCCCCCTCGTGTCGGTCCGGCGCGCGCGCCCGCGCCGAACCCCGAACCCCGAACCCTGTCGGTGCGCCTCAACTGCCGCAGACGGCCTCGATCTTCGCCTTCAGCGTGGCGGCGTTGAACGGCTTGACGATGTAGTTGTTCACCCCGGCCTTCTTGGCGGCGATGACGTTCTCGGTCTTCGACTCGGCGGTGACCATGATGAACGGCGTGGTGCGCAGGGTCTCGTCGGCCCGCACGTGCCGCAGCAGCTCGTAGCCGGTCATCGGCTCCATGTTCCAGTCCGAGATCACGAGGCCGTACTTGCGGGCCTTGAGGCGGGCGAGCGCGGCGGTGCCGTCGGAGGCGTCGTCCACCTCCTCGAAGCCGAGCTGCTTGAGGAGGTTGCGTATGATGCGGACCATCGTCTGGTAGTCGTCCACGACGAGGATCGGCATGCTCAGCTCGAGACCCATGACCCCATTGCTCCGGTAATTCCGCTGGACTCCAGGGTCCGGGCGGCTGCTCAATTCTGCTCAGCGCTCCCCGCCACGCCGGGCCGCACGCCGCAAACCTATCGGGCGCCGCTTGCGAACCGGTTAATCGGCCCGGACCCCGTCCGCGGCGTCGATCCGCCCGCCTTGACCCTCCCGGCCGGTTTCGGCAGGGTCCCGGCGCGTCGGACCCCGTCCCGGGCGCTCCGGGCCGGCCGCAGCGCGCCGGCCGGCATCGACCGACATCCCGACCCACCGAGCACCTCCACCGATGGCCCCAGGCGACGAGACGGCCGCGCGGCCCTTCCAGATCTGCGGCATGGACGAGCCGGTGCCCGCGTCCCTCGCCGGGGCCGTGGCGGCGATCGGCAATTTCGACGGCGTCCATCGCGGCCACCGGGTCCTGGTCGAGGCGGTGCGCGCGCAGGCGGCGGAGGCGGGCCGTCCGGCCGCGGTGCTGACCTTCGAGCCGCATCCGCGCAGCTTCTTCGCGCCCGCGGCGCCGATGTTCCGGCTCACCGGCCCGGCCGAGAAGGAGACCGTGTTCGCGCGGCTCGGCCTCGACGGGCTGATCGTGCGCCGGTTCGACGCCGCGCTCGCGGCGACCGGCGCCCGCGGCTTCGTGCTCGACCTCCTCCGGGAAGGCCTCGGGCTGTCCGGTGCCGTCATCGGCCACGACTTCCATTTCGGGCGCGGGCGCGAGGGCACGCCCGAGATCCTGGCCGAACTCTGCCGCGAGGCGGGCCTCACCTGCCGGATCGTGCCGCCGGTGGCGCTGGCGGGCGAGGCCGAGCCGGTCTCGTCCAGCGCCATCCGGGCCGCGCTGTCGGCCGGCGACGTGGCGCGGGCGAACGCGCTGCTGGGCTACCGCTGGTTCGTGCGCGCCCCGGTGCGCCACGGCGACAAGCGCGGCCGGGTGCTCGGCTTCCCGACGGCCAACCTGCGGCTCGCCGATTGCGGGCTGGCCCACGGCATCTACGCGGTGCGCGCGCGCCTCGCCGACGGCACGCTGCGCGACGGTGGACTGCGCGACGGTGGACTGTGCGACGGCGTGGCGAGCTACGGCCGCCGCCCGACCTTCGACGACGGCGCGCCGCTCCTCGAAGTGAACCTGTTCGACTTCGCCGGCGACCTCTACGGGCAGGATCTGGCGGTGGAGTTCTCGGGCTTCATCCGCGGCGAGGCTCGCTTTTCCAGCGCCGAGGCCCTGGTGGAGCGCATGCACGTCGACGCCGCGCAGGCCCGGGCGATCCTGTCGGCCGACCGCACGCCGTCGATGCTTGCCGGCTGACACGCTCTCCGCCCGCCTGGAGCGGGGCGCGTATCGGCCGGGCCCGCGCGGCGATCGAGCGAGACCCGGATCCGCCATCTTGAAAGGTTCAGCGGATCCGGCATGACGGGCTGCAAGCGGGCGGCCGGACGGTGTAGAAGGCGCGCAGGGACGACGACGGAGGCGGATGTGCTGGGCCGATACGAGCGCGGGGGCGGCGAGGCGGTGGTGGCCTACGGCGACGGCACCATGCGCGTGGTGAAGCCAGGCACCTTCGTGCGCTGCGCGGTGACCGGCGAGCCGATCCCGCTCGACGCCCTGCGCTACTGGAGCGCGGCCCGCCAGGAGGCCTATGCCTCGCCGGAGGCGATCCTCAAGCGGCTGCGCGAGACCGGCCGGCCCTGAGCACCGGCAGGGGCGGGCCTCACGCGCCGAGCAGCGCCCCGACCCGCGCCGCCAGGTGATCCGCCAGCAGCGCGACCGTCCGGGCCGGGCGGCGCTCCGTCCCGACCAACGCGAGTTCCGTGGCGGGCGGGTCGGGCAATCCCGCGTCCGGCCCCAGCGCGCGATGCCCGGCCAGGACCGCGTCCCCCGGCAGCAGGCCGATCCCGATCCCGGACGCGACGCTGCCGGACCTCGCCGGTCTGCCGGACCTGTTCGCGCGGGCCGGCTGGCTCTAACCTCGGCGCCGACCCGCATTCCGACAGGGGATTCCCGCATGGCCCACGAACTGCGCCTCGTCGAGGACGGCGCCCCCGAAGCCCGCGCGCCGATCGACCCCGACGCGCTCCAGGCGGCCCGGGCCGACCTCGCCGCCTGCTTCCGCATGGCCGCGCGGCTCGGGCTGGAGGAGGGGATCTGCAACCACTTCTCCGCCCTGGTGCCGGGGCGCGACGACCTGTTCCTCGTCAACCCCTACGGGCTGGCGTTCCGCGAGATCACCGCCTCGCGGCTGCTGGTCTGCGACTTCCACGGGCGGGTGGTCGCGGGCGAGGGGCAGCCGGAGGCCACCGCCTTCTTCATCCACGCCCGCCTGCACGCCCGCCTGCCCCGGGCCCGGGCGGCGTTCCACACCCACATGCCCTACGCCACGGCGCTGAGCATGACCGAGGGCGAGCCGCTCGCCTTCGCCGGCCAGACCGCGCTGAAGTTCTACGGCCGCACGGCGGTGGACGACGCCTATAACGGCCTCGCCCTCGACGCCGCCGAGGGCGACCGCATCGCCGCCACCCTCGGCGACGCCGACGTGGTGTTCCTGCGCAACCACGGGGTGATCGTCACCGGCCCGACCGTCGCCGAGGCCTGGGACGACCTGTACTACCTGGAGCGCGCCGCCGAGGTGCAGGTGAAGGCGCTCTCCACCGGCCGCCGCCTGATCCCGGTCGACCCGGAGATCGCCCGCACGGCGGCCGCGCAGATGCGGGAGGGCGACCCGGAGAGCGCCCGCCTGCATCTGGCGAGCGTGAAGCGCGTGCTGGCCCGCCACGAGCCCGACTTCGCCGAGTGATTCTTTCGTCCGGGATCGGCCGCCGGCTGCGGGATCAGTTTCTGGCGCGCTGTCCCTCTCCCCTCTGCGGGAGAGCGACTGTCTGGGGTGTCAAGCGGGTTGGGGCAGAGCGGCACGGAGATCTCGGGCTTTTGCGTTGAGGCGCACGAGCAGCTTGTGGGCGAGGGCGACGCGGATGACCTTCTTGGGCTTGCCGGCTTGGCTCAACCGCTGATGGAAGGCTTGGAAGTCCGGTTCATGGCGGCGGACGATCTCGGCCACCACGAACAGGATGCCGCGCACGCTCGCGCGCCCGGCCCGGATCGGCCGCGGGCCGGTGCGGCGTCCGCTGTCGTTGGCCAGGGGGGCGAGGCCGGCGAGCTTGGCCGCCGCCTTGCCCGAGAGCGTGCCGATCTCGGGCATCTCGGCCATGAGCAGCGCCACCGTGCGGCCCGCCACGCCCTTGATCGTGCGGAACTCGGCCTCCAGCGCCGCCCAGAGCGGGTCGGCGGCGAGCGCTTCGGCGATCAGCGCCTCCAGGCGCCGGGTCTGCGCCGCGACCGCGGCCAGGATGGGCGCGAACGAGGCCAGGGCGTCCGGATCGGTGACGAGACGGGCTTGGTTGCTCTGGCTGACCTTGAGCGCGGTGAGCTGGCGCAGGCGGGTCACCAGGGCGGTCAGCCGGGCCTGCGCCGCCGAGGCGAGCGGGGTGGGCCGGACAGCCTTGACCTGCGCGTACCAAGCGATCAGCCCAGCATCGATCCGGTCGGTCTTCTCCAGCACGCCCATACCCTCGGCGAACCGGCGCACGGCGCGCGGGTTGAGCAGCGCGCAGGCGAGGCCCTCGCCCCAGAGCAGGCCGAACGCCAAGCGCTCGTAGCCGCCGGTGGCTTCCATGGCCACCACGTCGACCCGATGCGTCCGGCAGAAGGCGACGAGGTCGGCCAGACCCTCCGGCGTGTTGCGGCAGGTGTGTTCGGGCCCGTCCCGGCCCAGGCGGGCGACCAGGGTGTCGGCGCCGATGTCGACGCCACAGAGGATGCGTGTCACGGTGACCTGCCTTGTCCATGCGAGCGGCAATCGAGCGACTGTCCGGTCGTGCGTGACGAGGCGGCGTTCGGTCCCAAAGCTCTCCCACGGTTGTGGCCGGAGGGTGGGCGGGCGCCAAACGCCGCGCGCCGGGTGGGGTGGCCACCCCACCCGGCGCAGCCCCAATCTCAGCACATCACAGGGCCGCCTCCTAGATACAAGGGTGGC
>NZ_JAUYZI010000052.1 GCF_030700245.1 Methylobacterium amylolyticum | reverse complement strand
GCCGCCCGGGTGGCCGGCCGACTGAAGCCTGACCCCGCGGGCACCGCCCCGCCGCCCAAACCCGCGCTCAGTCCAGCGCGGATCCCTGCTGGACGCCCCTGGGATCGCTCCCTCGGCGCCGGGCGGCAGGTGAAGGACAATGAGCATGTAAAAGGAAAAAAGTCAAGGGAAATCGTCTGGCCGCCGTCCGGGACCGGCGGCGCGGCCGACGCGGAAGGAGCCGCGCGCCTTGCGGCGCGCGGCTCCCGAACCCCGGTGCTGCTGCGATCGGTCCCGGCTGCGATCAGTACTTGCGGATGATCGGCTCCGCCGACATCGGCACCGGGTCGGCGCCGAAGGCGTACTTGATGCCCCCGTAGATCGACAGAGGCTGGGCCAGCGTCGTGGTGCGCGGGTCGTTGATCCGCAGGTTGCCGGCCACCGGCCCGGTCTCGGCGAAGGTGCCGAAGGTGGCGTAGCGGTTGTTGGTCAGGTTGGTGACGAAGCCGAACACCTGCAGGTTCTTCGTGACCTGATAGCTCGTGGTGAGGTTCACGGAATAGTAGGCCGGCAGCTTGCGGTTGATGTTCGACTCGTCGCCCCGGAAGTAGGACGAGGAGAAGGCCGCCACGTTCAGGCCGAACCGCCATTGCGGCGTGACGTAGACGTCGAAGCCGGCCTTGATCTGGTGGTTGGGCACCAGCGGCACTTGGTTGCCGCGGCGGACCTCGATCGCCCCGTCGTTGGCGAGCGGGTTGTTGGGCGAGGACAGGGTGCCGTTGAACTGGAAGGTGGCGTCGATCAGCGCGTAGTTGGCGTAGACCCGCAGCCAGTCGGCGCTGTACTCGGCGCCGACTTCGAGGCCCTGGCGCTGGGTGGCCGGGACGTTCACGAAGTAGCCGCGCGCGGCGTTGCCGGGGGTGGCGAGCTGGATGATGTCGTTGGCCAGATCCGTGCGGAACACGCCGGCCTTCCAGGTGACGAGGCCGCCGTCGTAGAAGTCCGGCATCGTGCCGCGGAAGCCCGCCTCGTAGGTCTGCGCGGTGACCTGCTTGAGCGGCGGGTCCGCCACCAGCGAGTTCGGCAGCAGGCAGGGCCGGTCGGGGTTGGCGCAGGCGAGCTCGAGCGGGGTCGGCGCGCGGTTCGACTCCGAGTAGCTGCCGTAGAGCGACAGGGCCGGGGTGAAGCGGTAGGTCAGGCCGGCGACCGGGTTGATCTTGTTGTAGTAGTGGCGGCCGGTCACGTCCGGCGAGAACCCGGTCAGATCCTCGGTCTCGATCCGCGCGAAGTTCAGGCGCGCGCCCGCGGTGAGCGACAGGGCGTCGGTCACGTCCAGGGTGTCGAGGGCGTAGAGGCCCATGTACAGGTTCGAGCCGCTGACCGAGCTCGGGGCGATGCCGAGCGCGCCGGCGGTGCGGATCTGCTGGCCGCCGAGCCCCGGCACCACCCCGTAATAGGGGTTGATCGGGTTGGTGGTGATCTGGAGGTTCGGGTTGATCACGCCCAGCGTCGAGGACGACTTGAAGCCGTAATAGGCCGAGTCGATGCTGCCGCCGACCACGAAGGTGTTGCCGAAGCCGAGGATCCGGTCGCGGTTGGCCGCCTGGAGCGAGCCGCCGTAGCCCTCGGCTTCGGTCTTGGTGGTGTCCAGCGTGCCGTAGGGGACGTTCGCGCGGAACGGCGTGCTCTGGTTGAGCCGGTCGAGGATCAGGAACTGGTTGCGGAAGGCGAGCTGCGACTGGCCGGCGCCCGGGCTGAAGCCGTCATCCTCGAAGCACAGCGAGCCGCGGAAGCTGGAGCGGGTGCTGCAATTCTCGAAGTTGCCGTCGTTGCCGTCCACGTAGGTCTGGCTGAAGCGCCGGTAATAGGCGTTGCCGGCCAGATCCCAGGTCGGGGAGAGATCGACCCGGCCGGTGAGCTGGAGCGTGCCGACCTCGGTGGTGGTGGTCTGCGGGTAGGTGAAGA
This sequence comes from Methylobacterium amylolyticum, assembly GCF_030700245.1. Classification (GTDB taxonomy): domain Bacteria; phylum Pseudomonadota; class Alphaproteobacteria; order Rhizobiales; family Beijerinckiaceae; genus Methylobacterium. Next base: position 34,344 of record NZ_JAUYZI010000052.1, on the reverse strand, counting down.
TCGCCCGGTTGTCGTAGCGGGTGAAGTCGACCGGAGTCGCGGCGGCGGCCCCGAAGAAGCTGCGGGCGGCCAGGCCGATCAGGTGGAACTCGGCGTCGGGGGTGCGGTAGCCGATGTCGCCGTAGACGCGGCCGATCGTGCTCGGGCTCTCGTAGCGCCAGCCGCGGTCGTTGAAGCCGTCGCCGGTGAAGTACAGGCTCCAGGGGCCGCTGACCTTGCCGTACTCGAGGTAGCCCGCGACCCGGCCGTCCGAGCCGCCGTAGGCGGTGATCTCGGTGCCCTGCCACGTGAAGCCGTTCTTCATCTGGATGTTGATCGCGCCGCCGAGCGCGTTCAGGCCGAAGACCGGGTTGCCGGTGACCACGTCGATGCGCTGGATCGCCTGCGGCGGGATCAGGTCGAAGTTGACGATGTCGCCGAACGCCTCGTTGATGCGCACGCCGTTCTGGTAGACGGCCAGCCCCTGCGGCACGCCCTGCACCGGCGAGGCGGTGAAGCCGCGATACGTCACGTCGGTCCGGTTGAAGTTGCCCTGCGAGTCCGAGACGTTCAGGCCCGGCGTCACGCGCGCCAGGGTGAAGACCGGGCTGTTCGTGGCGGTGTCGACCGCGATCTGCTCCGCGGTGACGGTCTCGACCGTGCTCGGGATCTTCCAGAGCGGCTGCTCCGAGCCGCGCAGGCGCGGCCGCACCACCGGCCCGGGCAGGACCGGCCCGGCCTGCACCACGCCGTCGAAGTTCGCCGCCCGGCTGGTGATCCCGCCCCCGGCGCCGACCGGCGAGGTCGCGACGACGCTGATCTCGTCCAGCCGCACCGATTGCTGTGCTTGCGCGGGCTGCGCGATCATCGATCCGGCCAGGACCGACGCCGACGCGACGAGGCTGCCCTTGAGCGCCCGTAACGACATCCCCAAACCCCTCTTTATTCTTGACCCGTCGACGTCCGTTTCTCGACGGACTTGAGATCTGTGTGTCGGGTCGGTCCGGGGGCCGCAATCGCAGGGCGGACACTTTCGCGCCGCAATCGGCGCCGCCACCGCGCTATCGGGGTTCGCGTGGCGAACGCGTCACAGTTTTTTCAGCATTTCCAAAGAGTTGAGGACGTTCAAGCAAATCCGGTCGGGATGATTCGGCAATGCCTCACAGGCGCGCCTGGATCTTCCGGGCGATCTCGCCGAGCCGCTGCTCCAGGAGTTGCGGCACCTCGCAGACGTAGGTCAGCGACTGGCTGCGCTCCTGGAAGATGCGCCGGTCCCAGGCGAATCGGCTCTCCTGGTCCGACTGGTCCTTGGGCAGTTCCGAGGCGTCGGTGGCGCTCGGCGCGTCCTTGGTCTGGCTGATCTTGTCGGCCTCCTCGCGGATGCGCTCGGCCATGCGGCGCTGGCCCTGCGCGTAGCGGGCGATGCCGCTCATCACCTTGTCGCGCTCGCCGTTGAGCACCTCGAACACCCCCGCGTAGACGCGGGTCAGCCCCTTGTCCCGGGCCGCCTTGTCGGCGCCGAGCTTGGCCACGTAGGCGTCGAGCAGCCCGTCGACCTCGGACAGGTCGGTGCGCCGGGAGGCGATCTTCTGGGCGAGCGGCGCGGCGAGCGGGTCGTCGCCCCAGTCGGCGGCCGCGGCGACGTCCGGCCCAGTCCAGAACTGGCCGGGGCTCAGGTGGGCGACCCTGCGCTGGACGCAGGGCCAGTCCGGGTCGGCCTTCGGCTGGGCGAGGGCCGGAGCCGCCCCCAGCGCGAGGGGGACGGCGAGGGCGAGGGGAAGCGTGCGGGTCATGGTGTGCATCACGGTGTCTCTCCGGCCGGGCCGCCGCGCCGGGCCATCAGGCCGCGCCCGGGATCGTAGGCGACCACCGCCATCCCGAAGAAGGCGAGCGCGGTGCCGACGACGACCGCGCAAGCGAGCGGCTCGAATTGCAGGTAGAGGGCGAAGCGGACGAGCTGCACCGCGTGGCTGAACGGGTTCAGCTCGCAGATCCAGTACAGCGTCTCCGACGATTCCCGGATCCGCCACAGCGGGTAGAGCGCCGAGGAGGCGAAGAACATCGGGAAGATCACGAAGTTCATCACGCTGGCGAAGTTCTCCAGTTGCCGCACCAGCGAGGACAGGAACAGGCCGATCGCCCCGAGCATCAGCCCCGACGCGAGGAAGGCCGGCAGCGCGGCGAGGTAGCCGAGGGCCGGGATGTCGCTCTCCCAGAAATACGCCACCGCCAGGAAGGCGTAGGCCTGGACGATCGACACCGAGACGCCCGCGATCAGCTTGGCGAGCAGCAGCGTCCAGCGCGGGTAGGGCGAGGTCAGCAACACCTTCATCGACCCGACCTCGCGGTCGTAGACCATCGACAGCGACGACTGCATGCCGTTGAAGAGCTGGATCATCACCGCGAGGCCCGGCACCACGTAGACCTCGTAGAGCACGTAGGTCTGGTAGGGCGGCTCGATCGACACGCCGAGCGTGTTGCGGAAGCCCGCGGCGAAGATGAACAGCCAGACCAGCGGCCGCACCAGCGCCGAGAAGAACCGCTCCTTCTGGTTGAAGAAGCGCAGCAGCTCCCGGCGGACGATGCCGCCGAGGCAGATCAGGTAGCCGACCGCGTCGAGGCGGCCGAGGCGGTGGCGGGTCTCCGGCCGCGCGGCGGCCTCGACGGTCCGGCTCGAACTCACGCGGCCGCCCTCCCCGGGTCGGCCACGAGGCGGCGGAAGGCGTCGGCCAGCGTCTCGCCCGGCCGCGCGAGGTCCCCCGCCCGGCCACTCGCGACGACCTGTCCGCGGTGCAGGACCACCGCATCGTCGGCGGGATCGATCTCCTCGAAGATGTGGGTCGCCCACAGCACCGACAGGCCCTCGTCGCGCACCAGCGCCCGGACGATGGCGACGATGTCGGCCCGCGATTCGAGGTCGAGGCCGACCGTCGGCTCGTCGAGGAGCAGCAGCTCGGGGCGGTGGACCAGCGAGCGGGCGATCTCGATGCGCCGGGACTGGCCGCCCGACAGGGTGCGGACCTTGTCGCCCCGCCGGTCACTGAGCCCGACCCGGTCGAGCAGTTCGGCGATCCGGACGCGCGCCGCGCCGCGGGCGATGCCGTGGAGATTGGCGTGGTACAGGAGGTTCTGCTCGACGGTCAGGTCGGTGTCCAGGGTGCGCGCCTGGAACACCACGCCGAGGCGCGCCAGCGCCCGGGAGGGCTCGCGGTCGAGGGGATGGCCGAAGATCGCCACCCGGCCCTGCCGGTTGTCGTAGAGGCGGGTGATCACCGAGAACAGCGTGGTCTTGCCCGCCCCGTTCGGGCCGAGCAGCGCCGCGAAGCGCCCGCGCTCGACGCGCATCGACACGTCGGCCAGCGCGGCGCGCGCCCCGAACCGGTGGCCGACGCCCGCGACCTCCAGGGCGGGGGCCGCGCCGCTCATCGGCCGAGCGCCTTGCGGGCGTCGGCGACCGCGTCGAGGCACTCGTCGAACTCGCCCTCGCGCTGCTCGCGCTCGGCCACCCGCAGGCTCTTGTTGAGTTTGGGAATCGCGGATTCCGGCGGGTTCGAGGCCAGCGCGTCGCGGATCATCGTGATCCCCTCGGCGCAGGACGAGGCGTCGTCGGCGGCCAGCGCGGGCGTCGCGATCAGAACGGTCGCGAGTGCCGCCGCGATCCCCCTCCCCCCCGACAGATCTCGGGCTTGCCCGAGATCTGCGCGCCTCCTGCCGAAGTCGGGCAAGCCCAACGTCGAGCGGGGGAGGGTGGCCTGCGAAGCGGGTCGGGAGAGGGGAGCGCCGTGTCCGGACAGCGCGCGACGGGCGCCACCTCCTCCAGCGTCGCGCTGCCCCCCTCCCCCCCTGCTGCGCAGGGGACCCTCCCCCGCAGAGGGGGGAGGGAGAGCGGTGTGGCTGAAACAGGCGCCCATCACTTCACCGTCAGGGTGCCGGTCATGCCCTTGGCCTCCAGGCCGCGGGCCGCCCAGGTGTAGGTGCCGGGCTTGATCGCCACGAACTCCACCGCGATCTCGCCGGGCTCGTCGAACTCCAGGTGGTCGGGCGGGCCGCCGCCGTGGATCTCCTTGTGCTCGATGACGATCTGGTTGAGCCAGATGTAGCGGAAGAACTCGGGCGCGTAGAACTTGTACTCCTGCCCGCCCTTGGCGACGATCCGCAGCCGGTAGGCCTTGCCCGATTCGAGGGTGATGTCCTTGTTCTCGACCGCGAAGTCGTTGCCCTGATCGTTGCCGAGGACGAGATCGGGCAGGTTCTCGCGCTTCTTCGTCAGGTCGAGGGCGAGCGCCGGCCCCGCCGCGACGAGGGCGGCGAGGCCGAGGGCTGCACCGGTCGGGAATCGTGTCATGCCGCTTTCCACTCTTCCGCCGCCGTGACCGGCGCGCGTCCTCGGACGGGTCCGACAGACTATTTCGAGGAGATCGCCACGCCCCAGGGCAGCAGGCCGACCGGGATGCTCTTGATCACCTTCTCGGCGGCCACGTCGACGACCGAGACGTCGTTCGAGGTGCCGTTGGTGGTGAACAGGTACTTCTGGTCCGGCGTGAAGGCGAGCTGCCAGACGCGCTGGCCCACCGGCAGGTACTTCTCCACCGCGTAGGTCTTGGCATCGACCACCGCCACACGGTTGGCCGGCCCCAGGGCGATGAACGCCTTCGATCCGTCCTTGGTCAGGCGCACGCCGACCGGCTGGATCGCCTCGTCGTTCACCCCCGGGATCTTGAAGGTGATCTTCTTGATCACCCGACGGCTCGCCACGTCGATGACGCTGACCGTGCCGCCGACCTCCGCCGAGACCCACAGGACCTTGCCGTCGCCGGAGAACTCGGCGAACCGGGGGCGCGCATCCACCAGCACGTTGTCGATCACCTGGAAGGTCTTGGTGTCGATGAAGTGCGCCATGTTGGTGGTCTCGGACGTGTTGACCAGGATCTTCCCGTCCGGGGAGAGGCCCATGCCCTCCGGCTCGACGCCCACGGGCACCTCGGCCAGGACCTTGTTCTTCTCGATGTCGATGATCGTGACCTGGCTGTCGTCCTCGTTGGCGACGTAAAGCGGGTTGCCGGAGGGGTCGAGGATGAACTGCTCCGGGTCGGGGCCCGAGCGCAGCGAGCGGACCACCTTGCCGGTGGCGGTGTCGACCACGTCGATGCGGTCGTCGTCGCTGGCGCAGACGAACAGCTCCTTGCCGTCCTTCGAGACGGTGACCCCGCGCGGGCGCCGGCCGACCTTCCAGGTCGCGGTCACGGCCAGCGTGTCGGTGTCGATGACGCTGACCGAGTTGCCCTTCTCGTTGGTGACGTAGGCGGTGAACGCCGCGGCCTCGCCGCCGCCCGCGATCCAGGCCGCGACGGCGACCGCAACCCAACCTGCCTCGACCCGGCGGCTCATCCGTTCCCCTCCCTGGCGGCCCCGTGGGCGCCCTTGTCCCGGCGTTCCCGCGGGACGCTTCCCGGCGCCGATTGTAGTGCGTCGCCCGCGCGTTGCGAGGCCGTGACCGCCTGCCGATCGCCGCAGCCTCACTTGAACCTGCACGTCGTCTCCGGCTGGTCGACGCCGAGCGTGTCGAGCGGGGTGCGCTGGTGCAGGAAGCCCTGCTCCGGCGCCACCGAGACCAGGGCCTTGGGCTGCACCACGATCACCGGCTGGCGCATCTGGTGGTCCCAGGGGCGGAAGCTGAGCGAGACGCCCTTGTAGGCCGGGAGGCCGAAGGCCGGGTCGGTCAGGTAGGGGACGAGGACGGCCGGGTCCGAGGTCTTCTTGGCGGTGGCCGCGTCGCCGACCGTGCGGACCGCCATCCAGACCTGATAGTCGAGCGGGCGCATCAGCCGGCCCGCGAGGCGGCGGAAGCGGTTCTGCGCCTGCGCCGCGCCCCAGGTCTCCAGCACGGGCGACCACGTGGTCGGGGTCAGCGCCTGGGTGCCGCCCACCGGCCGCGGGTCGACGGTGCGGTAGGGCACGTAATCGCCCCAGTCGCCCTCCTCGTCGGCCACCACCGCCATGTCGTAGTCGACGCCCCGGGTGAACACCATCGCCTCCGCCCGGGTCGGCGTGTCGCCCCGCGCCTTGGCCAGCGGCCCGAAGGTCCAGGGCTTCTCGGCTGTGATCTTCAGGGCGAATTTCTTCGCCGAGTTCCGCACGGCGTCGGCGTAGGCCTTGTCGGCGTCGGTCGGGCCGACGATCAGAAAGATCTTCCGCCAGCGCATCACCGCGAGGTACTGCGACAGGGCATCGGTCAGCATCGCCCGCGAGGGCAGCACGTGGTAGACGTTGGCGCGGCAATCGGCCCCGCGCAGGCGGTCGTCGGGGGCGCCGGCGTTGAACACCGCCGCGCCCGAGCCCTTCACCGCGTCGGCCACCGCCAGCACCTCGTCGGCGGGCAGCGCCAGGACGAGGTAGCGCACCCCCTTGCCCACGAGGTCCTTGGCCGCCTCGACCGCGCCGGGGCTGCCCTCGCCGAGCGCCCGCGCGTCGAGGACGTAGCTCTGCTTGGTGAAGCGGCCGGTGGTGTTGTTGTCGGCGATCGCCATCTTGGCGCCGGCCAGCCCCTCGTCCTCCGGCGGCGCCTCGGCGTCGTAGGAGGACGGCGCCGGCTGCGGCCGGTAGATCAGGCCGATCTGGGTCTCGGCGGGCTTGGGCGTCTCGGGCGGCGGGGCCGCGGGCTCCTGCGCGCGGCCGGGCCCGACCAGGGCGAGGAGGAGGCCGAGGGCGAGCGCGCCGCGGAACCGGGGGCGTCCTGGCCGCTCCACCAGGCGCGCGGCGACGGCATCTCGTGCAGGATCGTGCATGCGCGCGGCTTCTCACAGCTTGCGCCCCGGGTGCAACGCCCGGCCCGGTCGCCAGGCCCCACGTGGGGCGGGGCGATGGCCCCGTCCATTGCCAATATGTCCTGCCGCACGACCTATGCGCGCGAGAGCCCGGCCCCGAGGCCGGGGAGGAACGCTGGAAGGATCGCCATGCACGCCCGCGCCCCATCCCATCCCGGCCGCGCCGCCCTGGTCCTGCCGGCCCTGGTCCTGCTGGCGCTCAGCGCGCTCGCCGGCCCGGCCGCCGCGGCCGAGACGGCGGCGGTGTTCCCCGTCGAGATGTTCGATCCGGCCGCGAGCTACGGCAGCCGCACCCGGCCCGCGGACGCGAAGAAGCTCGCCCTCGTCACCGAGGAACTGCGCACCAGCCTCAAGGACAAGGGCGGCCTCACCCTCGTCGACACCGCCCCGGCGGCGGCGCAGATCGACAAGGAGGGCCCGCTCTACAAGTGCAACGGCTGCGCGAACGACATCGCCAAGGGCCTGGGTGCGAACCTCGCCGTGACCGGCTATGTGGAGCGCGGCGCGAATCAGATCTTCAACCTCAGCGTCGTGATCGCCGAGGCCGGCAGCGGCAAGGTGGTGCGCGGTGGGCAGGTGACGATCCGCGCCGACACCGACGACACCTGGGCGCACGCGATGCGTTGGGTGGTCAAGAACCGCTTGCTGGCCGAGCCGCTGCCCGGCAAGTCCTGATCGCCTCCGATCGTCACACCGAGTGCGCAACCCCGTGTCCGCGTTCCCCGATTCCGGTCTGCTCCATCCCCCGCTCGATGCCCCGCTCGCGCGCCTCCTCGTCAGCGTGCGCGATCCGGCCGAGGCGGAGGCTGCGCGGCTCGCGGGCGCCGACCTGATCGACGCCAAGGATCCGGATCGCGGCGCGCTCGGCGCTCTCGACGCGGCGCGCGTTCGCGAGATCGTCGCCCGGATTCGCGCGGAAGGCGGGGCGCGGACGAGCGCCGTGGCGGACGGGCCCCGGGGTATCGCGGCGATGGCCGCCACCGGCGTCGACTGGGTCAAGGTCGGGCTTCTTCCCGGCCTCTGGGGGGACGCGGCGGCGCTCGCCCGCGCGGCGGCGGCGGCGCCCGGGCGCCTCATCGCCGTGCTGTTCGCCGAGGACGAGCCGGGCCCGGAGCTGGTCGGCGTCCTCGCCGCCGCGGGGTTCCGGGGCGCGATGATCGACACCGCGGGCAAGGCCGGGGTGCGGCTGACCGACCTCGCCGAGCCGCACCGCCTCGGCACCTTCACCGCCGCCTGCCGGGCGCACGGGCTGATGAGCGGGCTCGCCGGCTCCCTGCGGGTCTCCGACATCCCGGCCCTGACGGCGCACCGCCCCGACTATCTCGGCTTCCGCGGCGGCCTGTGCCGCGACCTCGACCGGCGCAACGGCATCGACCCGCTGCGGGTCGCCGAGGCCGCCCGGGCCCTGCGGCCCGGCGCGCGGGACGCGGCGTGACGGCGGTCGTCAAGATCGGCGGCAGCCTCGCGGCGGATCCGGACCGGCTGCGCGCCCTGCTGACCGCACTCGCCGACGGCGCGCACGGGCCGTGCGTGATCGTGCCGGGCGGCGGCGCCTTCGCCGACGCGGTGCGGGCGGCCCAGGTGGCGGAGGGGTTTTCGGACGCCGAGGCGCACCGCCGGGCCCTCGACGCGATGGGCCGGATGGCGGATCTTTTTTGTGGTCTCGAGCCGCGGCTCACGGTGACGGTCGCGCCCAGGGCCGACGCCTCCCGTCCCCCCGCAGAGGGGGGAGGGAGCGCGGCGGCTGCCGTGTGGGACCCGGTCCTGCTCCGCCCCGGCCACCCGGACATCGCGGAATCCTGGGCCGTCACCTCGGACAGCCTCGCCGTGTGGCTCGCCGCGCGGATCGGCGCCCGGACCTGCGTGCTGGTGAAATCCACGGATGCCGCGCCCGGCCTCGACCCCGCCGGGCTCGCCCGCGCCGGCCTCGTGGACGCGGCCTTCCCCGCCTTCGCCGCCCGCTTCGCCGGCGACATCGCCGTGTGGGGCCCGGGCGGCCCGGTGCCGGTCGTCCGGCGGGCGGCGGCGTGAGCATCCCTGAGCACATCGTCTTCGTCACCGGCCGGCTCGCCCGGGCGCGGCTGGAGAAGACGCTGGCCGGCCTGCCGGCGGACCGGTTCCGGTGGAGCATCGCCGACGCGGGGGTGAAGGTCGCGGCGCTGATGACCGAGGAGATCATCCGCCGCCGGGTCGAGATCCCCGAGGGGGCGACGCGGATCGTCCTGCCCGGCCGCTGCCGGGCTAACCCGGAGGCGCTCGCCAATCATTTCGGGCTGCCGGTCGAGCGCGGCCCCGACGAGATCGTCGACCTGCCGGCCTGGCTCGGGCTCGCGGGGCGCAAGCTCGACCTGTCCCGGCAGGACATAAAAATCTTCTCCGAGATCGTCGACGCCTCGAAGATGACGGTCGCGGAGATCCTGGCGAAGGGGCGCGACCTCGCCCGCCGCGGCGCCGACGTGATCGACCTCGGCGGCCTGCCCGACACGCCGTTCCCGCATCTGGAGGAGGCGGTGGCCGCGCTGAAGGGCGCGGGGCTCACGGTGAGCGTCGATTCCTTCTCGATCGACGAGCTGACCCGGGGCGCGCGGGCCGGGGCCGACTATCTCCTGAGCCTCAACGAGGAGACCCTGGACCTCGCCTTCGAGACCGACGCCGTGCCGGTGCTGGTGCCGATGCGCCCGGACGACCTGCCCTCCCTCGACCGGGCGATCGCGCGGATGCGCGACGCCGGCCGGCCGTTCCTGGCCGACCCGATCCTGGAGCCGATCCACCACGGGCTGGTCGATTCGATCGCGCGCTACCGCGACACCCGCGCCCGCTGGCCCGACATCGAGATGATGATGGGCACCGGCAACCTCACCGAGTTGACCGAGGCCGACAGCCTCGGCGTTACCGCGCTGCTGGTGGGGATGTGCTCGGAGCTGGCGATCCGCAGCGTGCTGATCGTGCAGGTCTCGAACCACACCCGCCGCACGATCGAGGAGCACGACGCGGCGCGCCGCGTGATGTACGCCGCCCGCGAGGACGCGGCCCTGCCCAAGGGCTACGGCCGGGCCTTGCTGGGTCTCCACGACAAGCGGCCCTACGTGCAGAGCCCGGAGGAGGTGGCGCAGGCGGCGGCCGAGGTGCGCGACCCGAACTTCCGGATCGCGGTCGCCGCGGACGGGATCCACGTCTACAACCGCGACATCCACCGGGTCGGGACCGACGCGATGGCCTTCTTCCCGGAGCTGGATGTCGCGAGCGACGGCGCCCACGCTTTCTACCTCGGCGCCGAACTCGCCAAGGCCGAGACCGCGTGGCGGCTCGGCAAGCGCTACGTGCAGGACGAGCCCCTCGACTGGGGCGCCTCCGCCGACGCGGAGGTCGAGGACGCCACGGCCTTCAAGAAGGCCGGCCACACCCGGCATTCCGGCCCCGACGCGCCGCCGCCCGGCACCCGCGATGCCCGGCTGACGCGGCCGGAGGCGGACGCCGCGCCGCCGGAGACACTCTCGGAGCCCGAGGTACGCGCCGAGGCACCCGCCGAGCCGCCGCCGAAGTCAAAAAAGATCGTGTGCGGGCGGCTGGTGCCGTCGGACGAGTCGTAGAGAAAATGCCGCTGATCCTGGAGACGATCGTCACGACGCTGTCGCCGGAGGGCGAATTGCACCTCGTGCCCTTCGGGCTGATCGCCGAGGACGACGCCACCGTGCTCGCCCCGTTCCGGCCCTCGCCGACGATCCGCAATCTCGAAGCCAGCCCCTACTTCGCCGCGTCGAGCCCCCGCGACGTGCGGGTGATCGCGGGCGCCGTTACCGGCCGGCGCGACTGGCCGACGCTGCCCTGCGACGCGATCCCCGGACGGCGGCTCGCCGACAGCTTCGGCCACGCCGAGTACGAGGTCGCCGCGGTGGAAGAAGACGCAACCCGCCCGCGCTTCCGCGGCCGGACGCGGCACGTGGCCGCGCACGCGCCGTTCATCGGCTACAACCGCGCGCAAGGCGCGGTGCTGGAGGCGGCGATCCTGTCCACGCGGCTCCACATGCTGGAGCCCGCGAAGGTGTTGACGGAGATGGCCTACCTCGCCATCGCGGTCGCCAAGACCGCCGGTCCGCGCGAGCGCGAGGCCTGGGGCTGGATCGAGGACAAGGTCGCCGCGGCTCTCGGGCCCGAGGCCCGGATCTTCGGCCGGGAGGACCGCTGAGCGCGGCAGGAGAGGACAGAAGATGAAGAAAATCACCCTGGCCACGGCGGCGATGGCCGCTCTGGTGGCCGTCACGGCCCAGGCCCACGGGCCGACCCGGCGCAAGACCGCGGAGTCGATCGAGATCAACGCGCCGGCCGACAAGGTCTTCAAGGTCGCCGCCGACTGGAAGGACGCCGGCTGGATGCAGGGCGTCACCAAGACCGAGACGCAAGGGGACGACCCGGCCAAGTCCAAGCGCACCCTGACGCTCAAGAGCGGCAACACGATGGTGCAGACCGGCGGCAAGTACAAGCCGGACGACCGCCTGTTCATGTTCTACATCGACAAAGTCGACGTGAAGGACCTGCCGGCCAACGACTATTCCGGCACGATCACGGTCGAGCCGCAGGGCGACGCCAAGTCGAAGGTCGAGTGGAAGGCGGCGTTCTACCGCGGCTATATGAACAACGACCCGCCGGCCGAGCTGAACGACGAGAATTCCGAGAAGGCCGTCAAGGCCTGGATGAAGCAGAGCCTGGAGAACCTGAAGGCCAAGGTCGAGAAAGGCTCGTGATCCGCGCGCGGGGTCCGGCGGCGCGCGCCGCCGGCCTCCTGCTGGCCGCCAGCCTCCTGCTGGCCGCCAGCCTCCTGCCGGTCGCGAGCGCCCGCGCCGAGCCGGCGCGGGAGGCGGTGGTCACCGTTCAGCTCGGCAACGCCGTCGAGGTGGTGGACCTCGCGACCCGCACGGTCGCCCGGCGCATCCCCGTCGACGGCGCGCCCGCGGGGATCGCCCTGTCGCCGGATCGCAGGCGCGCCTACGTCACCCGGCCGGAGGGGCACGGGCTCGCGGTGATCGACCTCGACGCCGGCCGCGTCACCGCCGAGGTGCCGCTGCCCGGCGGCCCGCTCGGCATCGCCGCCGACCCGCGCGGCGGCACGGTCTACGTGGCCGACTGGTACGGGACGCGCCTGTTCGTGCTGGTCGAGCGCGACGGCGCGCTGGCCCTGGATGGGGAGATCGCGGTCGGCGCCTCGCCGTCGGGCATCGCCGTGAGCCCGGACGGCGCCACCCTCTACGTCGCCAACCGCGAGGCCGACACGGTCTCGGTGGTGGACGCGCGGGCCCGGCGCGAGACCGCGGTGATCCCGGTCGGCCAGCACCCGTTCGGCATCACGCTCGATCCCGCCGCGGGCCGCGCCTACACCGCCAACGTCACGGGCGACGACGTGTCGGTGATCGACCTGACGACCGCCCGCGAGATCGGCCGGGTGCCGACCGGGCGGCGGCCCTACGTCGTCGCCCTGGCGGCGGGCCGCGGCTTCGTCACCAACCAGTACGCCAACAGCGTCACGGCCTTCGACCTCGCCACCCTGAAGCCGCTGGCCGAGATCGAGGTCGGCGACCACCCCGAGGGCATCGCCGCCGACCCCGAGACCGGCCGCCTCTACGTCGCCGACTGGGGCGACAACGCGCTGACGGTGATCGACGCGCGCACGCTCAAGACGGTGTCGGAGATCCCGGTCGGCAACGGGCCGCGCGCCTTCGGCGATTTTCTGCGGTGATCCGGACGGCACGCGGGCGAAGGCGGGTTCGCCGTCGCTCGCGCCGACGGCGCAGCGGTAACCGGAAACGGCACGGAAAGGGCGAGCCGGTCGGCAGCCCCGGTCAGGATGCCGCGTGATCCATCTTCCTGAGGCCGAGCCAGGTCTCGAAGTCGCGGTAGAGCTCGTCGAACGTCACGAGGGTCAGCGTGAAGCTGTCGGCCTTCACCTTGTTCCGCCGCCACTCCCAGCGGTCTCTGCGGACCGTCGTCGACAGCGAGGTCGAGCGTCCGATGACGAGGACGCCCACGATATTGGGCCGCTCACCGCCGAAGGCGTCCACATAATCGCCGGTCCTGCGGTAGTGATCCAGCGCCCAAGTCCAATCGACGATCTGGCTGAATCCCTTCTCGAAGGCGCGCGACCAAGTATCGATCCCGCGCTCGCCATCCTCGAAGATGTGGCGGTCGGATGCCCCCTCGAACTCGATCAGGCAGATGTTGTCGGTGCCAGCGCGCCGGACGGTCAGATCGGTCCGAAAGTGAGGGAGGATTCGAAACTCGCGCCTGATCAGGTCGCCGATACCGAGGCGGGCGTTGTACTGTCCCATCATCGCGCAGAGATTGGACCACCGCTTGAAGCTGGCGAGCACCTGAGAGCGCTCGGCGAGATCGGCATTGGTGTCGAGGAGCGTCTTGAATTCGGCCAGTTCAGCTTCGGCATCCGCCAGACAGAACGTATGTCCGTCGAAATGCCGCCTCGCCATCAGCCGTGCGCGACGATCGAGGTGATGACCACGGAATCGCCCTCGCTCTTGAAGACGACGCGCAGGTCGCCTGCCCGCGCAACGAAGGCGTTGTCGACGCCGACGATCCTCTCCGCTCGTGCGGGGTCGAGCACGCTCGCCTTGATCGCCGCCAGCGCGGCGGCCGCCTCCGTCTTGCTGGACGGGTGTAGCGACGAAACCATGTTCGCCACCGCGTTGCTGACGAGCACGCGCCGCGTGCTCGAGCCCGTCGTCCGTCGCTGTGCCGTGGCCATCTTCCACCCCAGACCTGAGCGAGGTAGCCGCAGGATAAGGGTGGCCGATATGGCCGTCCACTGCGCTTCCCCACCGGCCTCAACCGAGCGGGAGGCGAAGGTGCGCTTCGATTCCGTGATCCGGATCCGGAGATCCGAACCCTTCAGGCGCGCGAGGCCGCCACGGGTATCGATGGCGGGGGCAGAGGCGCGATCCGCGCCCACACTGTACAACGGTATCGAACGGTGCCCACGCCAAGATGGCATGGCAACCGGCCCGTTGGACGACCCAGGGCTCCGAACTCGGGTTAACGCCGGGTCACCTCGGCTGCGATCCACCACCACCGTCATTCCGGGGCCGCGCAGCGGAGCCCGGAATCCAGAACCACAGGGCGTGCCGGGCATGGCTGTCGTCGGCGTTTCTGGATCCCGGGCTCGCCTCCGGCGCCCCGGGATGACGGCGTGCGTGTCAGAACCGGCGACAAACACGCTGCGGATGTGTCACGTTCATCCGAGTTCGGAGCACTGTTGGACGACCGGGCCGGCCAGCGCGCGCCCTCAGCCCGGGCGGCGCTGCGGCGCCCGCCGGTAGGCGACGCGGGCGGCGACCAGGGCCGTGCCGATCTGGAGGAAGCCGCTCTCGCCGAGATCCGGCGGGGCGAGGTGCGACTGGATCAGCAGGCGGGTCAGCGCGTTCAGGGCGATCAGCGCGAGGCAGAAGGCGGCGGCGGCGAGCAGGGTGGCGACGAATTCGGGCATGGCTTCCCGTTCCGCGTGTGGCGGGGGAAGCTTAGCAATCTACGCGCCAGGGTCCAGCGGCCGCGCCTCCCGGGTGTCGGACGATCCGTTCCCCATGCGCCCCGATCAGCGCCGGGCCGGCGTCGGCGGGGCGTTCTGGGCGGCGGGTGCGGCCCGAGGCACCTCGACCGACAGGCGCTTGACCGGCCAGCCGTCGCTCCACCGCTCCATGTCGGCGAGGCGGGGGTTGTTCTTCAGGGAGGCCGCGTCGGCGCCGGCGAACGCGGCGGCGGCGGCGAGGTCGAAGGTCTTCCAGAACCCGAGATAGTCGGTGGCGTCGACCCGGGCGGCGTTGATCTGCGAGACCAGCGTCTGCTGCTCGCCCGAGAGCGACATGTCGGCCGACCAGCGGAACGGCGGCGGCTTGGGCGCGTCCTTCGGCTCGGCCGGGGGCTTGATCGCGCCGCCGTCGTAGGCCGCGTCGACCCCGGCCGGCGCGGCGAGCGTCGCGGTGAGCGCGGGGAAGCCGTGATCGTCCGACAGCGCCCGCACGAACAGCTTGCGGTCGGTGGGCACCGCGCCGGCCTCGCGCAGGAGCCGCTTGGCGGCGGCGTCGGCCGCGCGGGACTCCTTGTCGCCGACCATCGCCACGAGCAGGGTGCCCGGGTCGATCGTGCCGAGATCGGCGAGCGGGATGCCGCGCGATTTCGGCCCGCTGGCGATGCCGCCGGGCACGGCCGCGAAGACGAGCTTCGGCACCGGCAGGTCCTGGGCCTTCGCGCCCGCGGCCATGTCCAGGGCGAGCGGCGCGCCCGCGAGGTGGCCGATCAGCGCGAAGCGGGTCCGGTCGGGCCGGGCCTCGGAATCCCCCGCCAGCTCGGCGAGCGCCGCCTTGACGAGGTCGTCGGCGATCTTCGGCGCGTCGGCGGGCCGGGTCCGGTTCGGTTCCTGGAAGCGCGGGAACAGCACCAGCCATCCCTGCCGGACGAGATGATCGATCCAGGCGCCGTAGCTCTGCGGGTTGGTGGCCCCCCAGCCGTGCAGGAACACCACCGTCGGCCGGCCGGAGGCGGGTGCGGGGCCGGAGGCGTAGAAGGCGTAGGTCAGCGCGCTCGGGCGCCCGAGCGCCCGCTTGACGATCGTGGCCTTGCGGTCGCCCGCCCCGCCGGGCCCGTCGGCGGGCTGCACCGGCGGCGTCGCGGCCCGGGCCGCGAGCGTGCTTAGGCTCAGCGCGCCGAGGATCAGCATCCCCACGGTGAGCGCCCCTGAGGCGAGGCTCGCGGGGCGCGGGCCGCGGAGGGCTGGGAGACGCATGACGGGCTCGACGTGAGAAGGCTGACCGGACCGGCGCCGGAGGCCGTTCCATAGCAGATTCGGCGCCCTTGGCGATGCGACCGCCATCCCGCGCACGGGAGGATCCGGCACGGGCCTCAAGGCTCCCCGCCGAGGCGGACCTCGGCAGGGCGCTCACGGGGAACTTGGCGGTGCGCCGGGGGGGTTTTCTGGCAGACCGGCAGGCTCGCCCCGCGCGCCTGCGCCCGACCCATCCGACGAGGAGAACCCCGTGGACACGCGCGACATCTACGTCACCGCCCTCAAGAACACCCACGCCCTGGAGATGCAGGCGCTCCAGATCATGGAGCGGCAGGTGGAGCGGCTGCAACGCTACCCGGAGATGGAGCAGGCCCTGCGCCGCCACATCCAGGAGACGCACGGCCAGCGCGACCGGCTGGAGGAGGCGCTCCAGGGCCTCGGCGACAGCCCGTCCGTGATCAAGGAGGGGTTCCTCGGCTTCGTCGGCAACATGATGGCGCTCGGCCACACCCCGGCGCAGGACGAGATCCTGAAGAACGCTTATGCCAACCACGCCTTCGAGAACTTCGAGATCGCCGCCTACGAATCGCTGCTGACCATCGGCGAGGCGGCCGGGCAGCAGGCGCACGCGACCGCGTTCCAGCAATCGCTGCGGGAGGAGCAGGCGATGGCGCAGGCGGTGCGCGAGCTGATCGGGCCGACGACGCGGCGCTACGTCGAGCTGACCACCTCCGGCGAGAAGGCCGACCGCTGAGCCGGATCGCCGTTCAGTCGGTCTCGCCGTTCAGTCGGTCTCGCCGTCCGGGGACGCCGGGCCGTCGAGCTGGCACGCCAGGGCGAGGAGCACGTCCGGCAGGTCGGCCGCCTCGTCGCCGTAGCGGGCGCGCAGGGCGTCGCCGATCGCGTCGACCAGAGCGTTATCCGGCGTCCCGGCCGCTCCGGGGCGCCGGTGCGAATCGGCGAGGTTGTCGGCGACGATCTTCATGGCGGCGTGCGGAGCGGTTCGAGCGGCGGGATCCGGCGCGCCAGCGCCCGGACCCGCGTCAACGCGCCGCGCCCGGCCCGTTTCCGGGCCTCGCCATCACGTCTGCGGGACCAGCTTGCCGCCGGGGCCGATCATCGCCGGCCCGTCGCCGCCCGGCCGGCCCGCCGCCTGCTCGACCCAGGCCAGGATGTCCTCCGCCCGCCAGGGCTTGGGAATGAAGGTCGCCGACACCCGCAGGTCGCTCGGCTGGTCGCCCGCGTCGCCGGAGGTGAGCAGCACGCGCACCCGCGGCCAGGTCACGCCGATGATGCGCGCGAGTTCGAACCCGCCGATCGGACCGGGCGTGCGCACGTCGGAGAACACGACGCTGACCTCGTCGCCCCGGTCGTTCAAGATGGCGAGCGCGCGGTCGGCGGTCTCGGCCTCGATCACCGTGAAGCCGGTATCCTCCAGCAGGGTCGCAGCCAGGAAGCGCTCGTCGGGCTGGTCTTCCACGACGAGGATCACGGGCTTCTGTCCGGGCTGTACCGCGTCGCTCATGGGCCGGGACACTTCCACTCGGGCTGAACGGGCGGGCGCAGCGATCGGTTCAACGCCCTAAACGTCGCGCCCGGCCGGATCCGCGCACGCCCGGATGCTCCTGCGAGTGTTGCACAATCCTTAAGTTGAGGCCGTGTCCCGCGGGGCACAGCACCCCGGGAAGATCAGACGCCGTGGGCTTTGAGAAAGGCCAGCGCCCGGTTCCAGCCGTCCTCCGCGGCGGCCTTACGGTAGCTCGGCCTGTAGTCCGCGTGGAAGCCGTGCGGCGCCTCGGGATAGATCACCAGCTCGACGCTCTTGCCGGCCGCCTTGGCGCGGTCGCGGGCCTCCTCGACCATCGCGACCGGGATGCCCGCGTCGGCGCCGCCGTAGAGGGCGAGCAGCGGCGCGTTGATCTCGGTCACCACGTCGCCCGCGGTGCGGGGCTGGATGGGGGTGCGCTCGCCGCCGAGCTGGCCGTACCACGCCACCGCCGCCTTCAGGTCATGCCGGTGGGCGTCGTAGAGCCACGCGGCCCGCCCGCCCCGGCACCAGCCCATCACCGCGAGCCGCGCCCCGTCGCCCTTGGCGGCCGAGACCGCCCAGGCGGCCGCGGCGTCGAGGTCGGCGATCCACTGCGCGTCCGGAGTCTTCGAGATCACCTCGCGGACGATCGTCTGCGCGTCGGTCATCGTCGAGAGGTCGCCCTGCCGGGCGTAGAGTTCGGGCGCGACCGCGCAGTAGCCGGCCTTGGCCAGCCGCCGGCAGATGTCCTTGATGTAGTCGTGGACGCCGAAGATCTCCTCGACCACCAGCACCACCGGGAACGGGCCGGCGCCCTCCGGCACGGCCCGGTAGGCCGGCATCGGCCCGTCGGCGGCCGGCACCTTCACCTCGCCCGCCTCGATGCCCGCCGCGTCGGTGCGGATCGCCTGCGCCTCGACCCGGGTGGTGGCGAGCGTCAGCCCGCTCATCAGGCTGGTCATCACGAAGCCGCGGCGCGAGAGCGGCGGCACGGTCAGGCTGTCACGGCTGATAAAGGCGTCGTCCACGGCGCTCCCCCTCGGTCGTCCACGGTCGGAACAGGGCTAACCGGCAGGCCTCACCCGGGTCAATCGAGCCGCCGCGTCGGGCGCCGAGGGCGTCAGGCCCCCGCGGCGGCGAGCGCCCGCGCCGGCCGGGGGACGGGGGCCGGAACGGCGGCCTCGCGGGGGCAGAGCAGGTCGGCCAGCGGGGCGAAGCCCTCGGTGACGGGCCCGTCGACCGCGCGGATGCCGTAGCCAAGGGCGAACGAGCGGGTGAGGTCAGCGTCGCGCTCGATCCCGAACCGGTCGAGGGCGGCCAGGAACGCCTCGCGGAACAGGCTCGGGCGGCACCAGCGCTTCTCGGCCATCTGGAGCGGCCAGTCCCACAGCCGCTCGGCGCGGCGGGCCGCCAGCACCGCCCGGTCGATGAAGTAGCCGGTGCCGCTGTGCTCCAGCCCGTCGGGCTGGACCGACCACTCCGCGTTGCGGAACAGCTCGACCGTCGTCGCGTCGCTCATCGGGAACCTCCCCCGGTCCGGCGCATCCGGAACGTTTCCGGAACACTGGCCCGAATCGGGGGTGCGGTCAAGATGACGTTCGTGTTGCGTTCGCGGTCGTGACGCCCGCCGTCAGCGCTTGCGGAACATCGGGTGCTCGACCCGGTCGCCGGCCTGGATCCCGAGGCGCGCGGCGGTGCCGGCGTTGAGCTCCAGCACGGCGAGCACCGGGCCGCCCGAGGGGATGATCGCGGTCGAGAGCGGCTCGGTGTCGGCGGCGACCCGGCTCACCGTGCCGTCGGGGCGGATGAACACCATGTCGAGGGGCAGGTAGGTGTTCTTCATCCACATGGTGACCGGGGCGTCGCGCTCGAAGTCGAACAGCATGCCGTGGTCGGGGGCCATGTGGCGGCGGAACATCAGGCCGCGGGAGCGGCCGGCATCGTCGCGCATCACCTCCACGTCGAAGCGGTGGGCGCCGTTGCCGGAGCGGATCGTCAGCGGCTCGGTCGGCACCTGCGCGGGACGGACCGCCGTCTGCGCCGATGCGGGCGCCGCGGGGCCGAGCCCGGGGGCGAGGCCGGCGCAGGCGAGCGCCAGGAGGAGGCGGGACACGGGTTTCACGGATCAAGCCTCGCGCGGATCTTCGGGGCAGGCGCCCCGGCCCGACGGCACATAGCGCGCCGGCCCGGGCCGCGTAGGCGGAGCGTCGGTGCGGTGCGGGGCCGGTGTCAGTGCGGGGTCGGTACAGGGCGAGATTTGGGTCAGTGCGGGGCCCGGGTCAGTGCGAGACCGGCAGCGCGCCGTCGATCAGCCGGACCTCGGCGGCCATCACGCCCTTCGAGCCGTCGCCGTAGCGGACCAGCACCGCCTCGCCGGGCTTCAGCTCGGCGATGCCGTAGCGGCGCAGGGTCTCCATGTGCACGAAGATGTCGGGCGTGCCGTCGCCGCGGGTGAGGAAGCCGAAGCCGCGCAGGCGGTTGAACCACTTCACCACCGCCGTCTCCAGGCCGCTGGTCGGCGTCACCGTCACGTGGGTGCGCGGCATCGGCAATTCGGAGGGGTGGAGCGCCGAGGACTGGTCGAGGGAGACCACCCGGAACGCCTGCCAGCCGCGGGGGCGCTCCACCGCCTCGACGACGATCCGGGCGCCCTCGCTCGCCGCCTGGAACCCGTCCCGGCGCAGGCAGGTGACGTGGAGCAGCACGTCCGGCGTGCCGTCGTCGGGCACGATGAAGCCGAAGCCCTTGGCCACGTCGAACCACTTGATGCGGCCGGCGATCTCGACGAGGTGCAGCGGCTCCTCGGCGCGCTGCCCACCACGCGCGTCGGCGCTCGCCTCGGGGATCTCGGGCCCGGATCCGCGTTCGTCAGACATCGCCGAACCAACCCACTCGAATCACACCACGCACGTCCGAGAGAAGATTAACGAAGTCCTG
This sequence comes from Methylobacterium amylolyticum, assembly GCF_030700245.1. GTDB lineage: Bacteria > Pseudomonadota > Alphaproteobacteria > Rhizobiales > Beijerinckiaceae > Methylobacterium. Next base: position 14,294 of record NZ_JAUYZI010000052.1, on the reverse strand, counting down.
ACTCCCTGGAAGCCCATTTGCCCGGCAGCATCGCCCGCGGGCGATGCAATCTCGGGGCGGGCGGCACGACCGCAACAGTCGCCCGGCCGTGCGCGGAAACCCGCGATCCGCGCAAACGCAAGATTTGGCGCGCGATTTTCGGAACCGGTGCCCGTCGAGACGGCGGTCGCGGGGGCGGCCCGCAACCTTCACGTTTTCGAGAGGATCCGAAGGTCGCGCGCGCGGTGGCGCGAGCGCCGGCGCCGTGGTTTGAGGCGCCATGGACGTTCCCCCGCACGCCCCCGCGCCGCCGCGCGCCATCCCGGATCCGGAGGCGCCGCCGCCGCCGCTGCCGCGCCTGCCCGTCGTCGACGCGGCCCGGGCCGCCGCGCTGCTGGCGATGGCCGCCTACCACACCCTGTGGGACCTCGGGCACCTGCGGCTGACCCCGGAGAACCTCGCCGTCACGCCGCTGGGCCACCGGGCGGCGGAGGGCATCGCCGGCACGTTCCTCCTGCTCGTCGGGGTCGGGCTGGTGCTGATGAACGGGCGCGGGGTGCGCTGGCCGCCGACCCTGCTGCGGCTCGCGCGGATCGCGGCCGCCGCGGGCCTCGTGACGCTGGGGACGTGGATCGCCTTCCCCGGCACCTACGTGTTCTTCGGGGTGCTGCACTGCATCGCGGCGGCGAGCCTCATCGGGCTGCCGTTCCTGTTCCTGCCGGTGCCCGCGGTGATCCTGGCGGCGGCCGCCGTGCTCGCCGCGCCGCTCGTCGTGCACGGAGCGCTGTTCGACGCCCCCGTCCTGGCCTTCCTCGGCCTCGGGGCGCGGCCGGTGCAGACCAACGACTACGTGCCGCTGTTCCCGTGGTTCGGGGTGGTGCTCGCCGGGATCGCGCTGGGCCGCCTCGGGCTGCCGCACCTGCACCGCTCGCGGCTCGGGGCGTGGGCCCCGCGGGGGCGGACCGGCCGCGCCGCGGTCTTCGCGGGCCGGCACAGCCTCGCGCTCTACCTCGTCCACCAGCCGGTGCTGCTCGGCCTGCTGTTCGGCCTCGCGCAGATCACCGGCCCGCACCCGCGCGCCGGGCTGAAGGCGTTCCGGGCGGACTATCTCGCGATCTGCACCCGCACCGGCGGCCCGCCCGAGACCTGCCGGATCGCCGCCCGCTGCACCAGTCAGGCGCTCGTCCGCGAGGACCTGTTCCGGGACGACGGCCGGCCCTTCACCCTGCCCGAGCGGGCCCGGGCGCAGGCGCTGTCGCGGGCCTGCTACGCGGCCGCCGAGGGCGGGGCGCCGCCGCCGTGACGGCGCGGCGCCTCGGGGCCCCTCCCTCGCCGCGATGCCGCAGCCAAGTGGAAAAAGATCAGTCCTTCGCGCGCTCGACGTAGGAGCCGTCGGCGGTCATCACCACGACCCGGGTGCCGGCGGCGATGTGGGGCGGCACCGAGGTGCGCACGCCGTTCGACAGCACCGCGGGCTTGTAGGAGGACGAGGCGGTCTGGCCCTTCAGCACCGGCTCGGTCTCGGCGACTTCGAGGGTCACGCGCTGGGGCAGCTCGATCGTCAGCGGCGTGCCGTTGTGGACCGAGAGCATCACCGCCATGCCCTCCTGGAGGTAGGGGGCGGCGTCGCCGACCACGTCCTCCGGGACCGCGATCTGCTCGTAGTTCTCGGGGTTCATGAAGTGGAACCCCTCGCCGTCGTTGTAGAGGAAGGTGTGCTCCCGGTCCTCGACGAAGGCGCGCTCGACCTGCTCGGTGGTGCGGTAGCGCTCGGAGACCTTCACGCCGTCGGTGATCCGGCGCATGTCGAGCTGCGTCACCGGGGTGCCCTTGCCGGGGTGGATGTTCTCCGCGAACAGGATCACGTAGAGCTTGCCGTCCCGCTCGACGACGTTGCCCTTGCGGAGGGTTGAGGCGATCACCTTCACGGGGAATGGTCCTGCATTGACAAGGCGGGGCGGCGGGCGCCAAGCGCTCAGGGCCGCATCTCGGGTCCCGCCCTAGCCCATCTGCCGGCCCGTTGCCAGCGGCCGGGCGCGGGCCCCACCGCATGCCCCTCGATCGATCCTCCGCCCGTGCGATCCTTGCCCGCGACTGACCCGCCCTCCCCCTGGTGGTCGCCCGCCCGCCACGCCGACCGGCGGCCGCGGCTGATCCTGCGCAACCGGATGCTGGCGGCCCTGCGGGCGTGGTTCGCCGCGCGCGACTTCGTCGAGGTCGAGGCCGCCTGCCTCCAGGTCTCGCCCGGCAACGAGGCGCACCTGTCCGCCTTCGCCACCGAGGCGGTCGGGGCGAGCGGGGCGCGCACGGCCCTCTACCTGCACACCTCCCCGGAATTCGCCTGCAAGAAGCTGCTGGCCGCCGGCGAGGCGCGGCCGTTCAGCGTGGCGCGGGTGTTCCGCAATCGCGAGCGCGGCCCGCTGCACCACCCCGAATTCACGATGCTGGAATGGTATCGGGCCCGGGAGCCCTACGGCGCGCTGATGCGGGACTGCGCCGACCTGCTGGCGCTCGCGGCCGAGACGGCGGGCGTCCGGCACCTCGCCCACCGGGGCCGGGAGGCCGACCCCTTCGCCGAGCCCGAGCGGCTGACGCTGGCCGAGGCCTTCTCGCGCCATGCCGGCATCGACCTGCTGGCGACGGTTACCCCGGACGGTTCGACCGACCGCGATGGCCTCGCTGCCGCGGTGGCGGGGGCCGGCCTGCGGGTGGCCGACGACGACACCTGGGCCGACCTGTTCTCGCGGGTGCTGGTGGCCCGGATCGAGCCGGGCCTCGGGATCGGCCGGCCGACGATCCTGTGCGAGTACCCCGTGAGCGAGGCGGCGCTCGCCCGGCCGTCGCCGGCGGATCCGCGGGTCGCCGAGCGGTTCGAGCTCTACGCCTGCGGGGTCGAGCTCGCCAACGCCTTCGGCGAGCTGACCGACCCGGACGAGCAGCGGGCCCGCTTCACCGCCGAGATGGCGGTCAAGCAGCGCGTCTACGGCGAGACCTACCCGATCGACGAGGATTTCCTGGACGCGCTCGGCCAGATGCCCGAGGCGTCGGGGATCGCGCTCGGCTTCGACCGGCTGGTGATGCTGGCCTGCGGCGCCCCGCGGATCGACGACGTGCTCTGGACACCGGTGGCGGGGACGGCACCGTGAACCGGACCCTGCGCAGCCCCGAGGATCTCGCCGCCGCCGGCCTGCTGCCGGCGGACGCCGCGGAGTCCCTGCGCGCCGTGCTCGCCCGCTACGCCGTGGCGATCACCCCGGACATGGCCGAGCTGATCGAGCCGGACGACCCCGCCGACCCGATCGCCCGCCAGTTCGTGCCGCGGGCCGAGGAGGTCGCGAGCGCGCCCGAGGAGCGGGCCGACCCGATCGGCGACGCCGCGCACGCGCCGGTGCCGGGCATCGTCCACCGCTACCCCGACCGGGTGCTCCTGAAGCCGCTGCACGTCTGCCCGGTCTACTGCCGGTTCTGCTTCCGCCGCGAGATGGTCGGCCCGGACGGGCTCGGCACGCTCACCGACGCGGAGCTGGATGCCGCGCTCGGCTACATCGCGGATACGAAAGAGATCTGGGAGGTGGTGCTGACCGGGGGCGACCCGTTCGCCCTGTCGCCCCGGCGGCTCGGGCTGATCGCCGAACGGCTCGCCGCGATCCCGCACGTGCGGGTGCTGCGGGTCCACACCCGCGTGCCGGTGGTGAGGCCGGCTCTGGTCACCGGGGCGCTGGTCGCCGGTCTGAAGCGATTCGGGGGGGCGGTGTTCGTGGCGCTGCACGCCAACCACCCGCGGGAATTCGGCCCCGCCGCCCGGGCCGCCTGCGCCCGGCTCGTTGATGCCGGCGTGCCGATGGTCAGCCAAACGGTGCTGCTGCGGGGCGTCAACGACGACCCCGGGACGCTGGAGGCGCTGATGCGCGCCTTCGTCGAGAACCGGATCAAGCCCTACTACCTGCACCACGGCGACCTCGCGCCGGGCACCGGCCACCTGCGCACGGATCTCGTCGAGGGGCAGGCGCTGATGCGGGCCCTGCGCGGCCGCCTCTCCGGCCTCGCGCAGCCGACCTACGTCCTCGACATCCCCGGCGGGTACGGCAAGGTGCCGGTCGGGCCGGGCTACCTGCGGCAGGGCGACGACGGGCTGCGGGTGACCGACCCGGAGGGGGGCGAGCACCGCTATCCGCCGGAGGAATAGCGTCGGACCCAGGGGTCTCCCGTCAGCCCTCGTCGCTGCGGTGATCTGGTAGAGAGGGCGCGGAGGATGCGAACACCATGAGAAAGCTCTGGGGCCGGCTCACCTCGGTGAACGTGCAGAAGGCGGTCTGGGGCCTCGACGAGGCCGGATTGCCCTACGAGCGCGTCGAGGCCGGGGGCGCGCACGGGGTCGTGAACGACCCCGCCTACCGGGCCATGAACCCGAACGGGCTGGTGCCGACGCTGGAGGAGGACGGGTTCGTCCTGTGGGAATCGAACGCGATCCTGCGCTACTGCGCCGTCCTCTCCCCGGCCCTGGCACTGCCGGAGGAAGCGCGCGCGCGCGCCCATGTCGAGCAGTGGCTGGACTGGCAGGCCACGAGCTTCACCCCGGCCATGCGCGACGCGTTCTGGCAGCTCTTCCGGACGAAGGAGCCGGATCGGGCGCTGGTCGAGGCCTCGATCGCCAAGGGCGAGGCGATGGCCACGATCCTCGACGCGCATCTCGAAGGCCGGGACTTCGCGGTGGGCGGGGCCTTCGGCATCGCCGACATCGCGCTCGCCTGCGCCGCCCACCGCTGGCTGAACCTGCCGACCGCCCGGATCGAGCGCCCGGCGCTGCGGCGCTGGTACGAGCGGCTGGCGGCGCGGCCCGGGGCGCGGCAGGCGCTGGCGGAGCCGATCGCCTGACGCCTTGTCCGCGCCCGCGCGCGATCCACCTCCCCCCGGCCTGACACAGACGGGCCCGACGCGGCCCCGGAGCCCACGATGTCGATCGACCCCACCCTGCGCGACGCGCTCGCGGCCGTCACCCCGGCGAGCCTCGCCCGCGCGCTGACGCGGGCGGGCCTGCGCGCCTTCAGCCCCCGCGGCCTCGCGGCCAACTCGGGCAGCGCGACGGCGGTGGGGCCGGCGCACACCCTGCGGATGGTGCCGGCCCGCGGCGAGGGCGCGGGCGACCTCGCGGGCGCGATCGAGGCGGTGCCGGCGGGCGCCGTGGTGGTGATCGATGCCGGGGGCTCCGGGGTGCCGCTGCCCTTCGCCGCGATCCTGGCGGCGCGGCTCTCCAGCCGCGGGGCGCTCGCGCTCGTCACCGATGCGGGCCTGTCGGAGGACGTCGCCCTGCCGGCCTGGAGCGCGGCCGCGACCGCCGAGGGCGGCCTCGTGCTCGCCGCGACGGGGGAGCCGGTGGCCGTGCGCGGCGCGGCGATCCACCCGGGCGACATCGTCGTGTGCGCGCCCGCGGGCGTGGTGGCGGTGCCGGCCGAGCTGGCCGAGCAGGTCGCCCTGGAAGCGGTCGAGCAGCAGCGCCTCGACCTGTGGCTCCAGCGGGAGGTGGAGCGGGGCGGCCGCCTCGACGGGCTGCTGCCGCCGGACACCGACGCCCGCGCCCGGTTCGAGGCCGAGACCCGCTGAGCCGGGCGCGCGCGCGGCCGGTCTCCGCCGGCCCGGAATCCGATCGAGCCCGAGGCGCCGGTGTTCTTCGTCCTCTCCAAGGTGATCTACTTCCTGATCACCCCCTCGAACTTCCTGATCTTCTGCACGCTCGCCGGGGTCGGGCTCGCGGCCGCGACCCGGCTGCGCCGGACCGGCCTCGGGCTCGCCGGGTTCGGCGCCGTGGGCCTCGCGGTGGGCGGCCTGTCGCCGCTCTCGGAGATGGTGCTGCTGCCGCTGGAGCAGCGCTTCCCGCAATATCCGGCCGACGGGCCGGCGCCCGCCGGGATCGTCGTGCTCGGCGGCGGCATCGAATCCGGCCTGTCGGAGGCGCGCGATCAGGTGATCGTCAACGAGGCGGGGGAGCGGCCGATCTACTTCGCCGACCTCGCCCGCCGGTTCCCGGGGGCGCGGCTCGTGTTCTCGGGAGGCAGCGGCTTCGTCGGCGGCGGCGTCTCCGAGGCCGACATCGTCAGCCGCCACGCCGACGTGCTCGGCCTGCCCCGCTCCCGGCTGATCCTGGAGAACCGCTCGCGCAACACCCACGAGAACGCGGCGTTCTCGGCCGCCCTGGTCAAGCCCAAGCCCGGGGAGCGCTGGCTGCTCGTCACCTCGGCCTGGCACATGCCGCGGGCGATGGGCTGCTTCCGGGAGGCGGGCTTCACCGTCGACGCGTTTCCCGTCGATTACGGCACCCGCGGCTGGCGCGACGTGACCCGGCTGCACGGCTTCAGCTCGGACGGGCTGCTCCAGCTCGACCTCGCGGTGAAGGAGTGGGTCGGCCTGATCGCCTACCGGCTCGCCGGCTACACCCCGGACTGGCTGCCGGGCCCCGAGGCGCCGTCCGAGGCACCCATGCCGGCCGATCCGCCGGCGGGCAGCGCCAGCCGGTAGATCCCGCGGAAGTCGTCCGGATCGACCGGGCGCCCCTTGCGCAGGATGGCGATCTCGCCCGCGTGCGCGAGTCGCACCGCCACCCGCCGCACCGGCTGCATCAGCGGCCCCCAGCCGTCCGGGTGCGGGCCGCCGAGCGCCCGGGCGACCTCGGAGGGGCAGACCGTCTTGTCCGCGCCGCGCTCGGCCACGAGCCGCAGCATCGTCGCCGTGATCTCCGCGTCCTGCGCCGCGCTCATTCCCCATCCTCCTCGATCGCGGCGAGCGGGCCCTCGTCCGGCCCCTCCCCCAGTCCCAGCAGCGCCGTGCGGATGCCGGAGGCGAACTGGCGCCGCCACATCACCGCCACCACCCCGGTCGTCGAGACGAACAGGATATAGGGGCTCACGAACCAGCCGAGATAGGCGAGCGCGAAGAAGAACGCCCGCTGGCCCCGCGCGAAGTGGCCGCCCGCGGCGACGTTCATCACCGCGACCCGGCGCACCGCCCGGGTCATCTCGGCCTCCGAGGCCGTGCCCCTCGACGGCACCGCGCCGAGCAGGATGGCGGCGTAGTTGAACAGCCGGTAGGCCCAGGCGAACTTGAAGAAGGCGTAGACGAACACCACCGCGAGCCCGGCGACCTTCAGCTCCCAGGTCACCCGGTTGGCGACCGTGCCGAACGGCAGCGTCGCGAACATGTTCAGCACGTCGTCGCCCGAGCGCGACAGGGTCAGCACCGAGCCCAGCGCGATCAGCGAGGTCGAGGCGAAGAAGGCGGTGCCGTTCTGGAGGGAGGCGTTGATCTGCGTGTCCACCACCCGGTTGTCGCGGCCGATCACCTGCCGCGCCCAGTTCGCCCGGTGGCGGTTCATGATCTGGGTCAGCGACACCATCCGCCCGCGCAGGCGGCCGACCGACAGGCCGTACCCGACCCAGGCGGCGATGAAGTAGGCGAGCGCCCCGAGATCGACGGGCGAGAAGGCGGCGCCCGCGGTGGACAGGTCGATCATGGTCTCCGGCGATTCCCGCGAAGCGGCGCCCATAGCAAGCGGGCGGCCGCGACTGAAGGCGCCCGGACGCGCCTCAGCCCCGCAGGATCGCGAAGCCGGGCCGCGGCGGCGGCACCCCCTCCGTCACCGCGACGTCCGCCACCCGGGCACCGGCCGGCCCGGACCGGCACAGGCCGATCATCCGCTCGACGGCGGCGGCGGGGCCGCTGAACACCGCCTCGACGGCGCCGTCGTCCCGGTTGCGCACGCTGCCCGACAGGCCGAGGCGCTCCGCCGTCTCCCGGGCCCACATCCGGTACGACACCCCCTGGACGCGCCCGGTGATCGTCGCCGCCACGGTGCGTGTCTCGGCCGTCGCGTCGCTCGCCGTCATACCGTCCCTCCCCTCGTCCCGCGCGGCGGGATCCTCGGTAAGGCGGCGGGCCGGCCGCGGTTCCGGCCGGGTCACGGCGGCGCCCCGCGGCTCCAGCCCCGGATCTCGCGCAGATAGGCCGGGGGCAGTTGCGCCGCCTCGGCCGCCGCCGCCACCGCGTCGAGGTAGCCGGGCCGCGGCCGGCCGGGGGCCGTGGTGCGGCCGATATAGATCAGCGCCCGCCGCACGCCCGCCGCCGTGGTCACCGGCAGGCTCGCCTTCGCGTAGAGGCCGCCCGCCACCCCCTCGTACCGGTCGAGCGCCGGGATGTCGTCGCGGGCGAGGTCCCACAGTACCCCGTGCACGGTCCGGGCGGGGTCGCGCACCACCGAGGCGTAGCCCTCGCGCATGACGATGAAGCGGTGCCGCGGGAGCCGCCCCCGCCCGACGAGCCGCGACACGGGGCAGCGCAGGGCCATCGCGGCGGCGTCCATGTTGGCGCCGTAGGCGAAGTACAGGGGCATTCTTGCGACTGGGCGTCGGCCTCACTCGCCGCGTTCGCGGGCGCGCTTCACCGACCACTCGTTGGCGCGCATCGCGGCGTAGGCGAGGATCACGCCGACGGCCGGAATCACGAAGATGACGAAGATCTCGCCCGTACTCACGGTCGCAGGCTCCGAAGCACCCGTCTCGCGATCCAATGTATGCTGACGCCGGCGCAAAGCCAGAGCAGGACGAACAGCACCGTCGTCCATTGGAGAGGCGGCGCGCTCGCGACCCCGAAGCTCAGAGCCGTCGTCGGCGTGACGAAGCCGATCACCACGTAGGCCACCGCGCTCACCGCCCGCCCGTCAGGCGAATTCGAGGATCACCGCGTCGACGGCGAGGCTGTCGCCTTCCTTGGCGTGGATCTTCGAGACGGTGGCGTCGCGCTCGGCGCGCAGCACGTTCTCCATCTTCATCGCCTCGACCACGGCGATCGGCTCGCCGTTCTTCACCTCCTGGCCCTCGGCCACGAGGATCTGCTTGACGAGGCCGGGCATCGGGCAGAGCACCTGCTTGCCCGAGCCCGCCTGCTCCTTCACCGGCATCAGGGCGGCGAGCTCGGCCTCGCGGCGGGTGTAGACCCGCGCCTCGGCGGCCGCGCCCGCGTGCTGGAGGAACACGCCGTTGAGCAGGCCGCGCACCTGGATCGCGAGGCGGTGCCCGTCGATCGTGCCGATCCAGACCGGCTCGCCCGGCCGCCACGCGCTCTCCACGTGCAGGGCGCCGCCATCCGCCTCGGTGACGGTCACGCCGTCCCCCTCGGTCTCGACGGCCACCGGGTAGGGCCGGCCGGCGAGGATCACCACCCGGTCGCGCTCGAACGCGAACAGGCCGGGCGCCCGCATCTGGCCGGAGATGCCGCGCTTGCGCTGGTTGAGCTTGTGGTCGATCGCGGCGGCCGCGGCCATCATCCGCCGGGCGACCTCGCCCTCGGGCTCCGGCGCGCTGAAGCCGCCGGTGAACTCCTCGGCGATGAAGCCGGTGGACAGCCGGCCCTCGCGCCAGCGCGGATGCGCCATCAGCGCCGACAGGAACGGGATGTTGTGGCGGATGCCGTCGATGGCGAAGGCGTCGAGCGCCTCGGCCTGGGCCTCGATCGCCTCCAGACGCGTCGGCGCCCAGGTCACGAGCTTGGCGATCATCGGGTCGTAGTGGATGGCGATCTCGCCGCCCTCCTCGACGCCGGTGTCGTTGCGCACGATCGCGTGGCCCTGGCGGCCCTCCTCCGGCGGCTGGTACGTGGTGAGCCGGCCGATCGAGGGCAGGAAGTTGCGGGTCGGGTCCTCGGCGTAGACCCGGCTCTCCACCGCCCAGCCGTCGAGCTTCACGTCGGGTTGACCAAGGGGAAGCTTTTCGCCCGCGGCGACCCGGATCATCAGCTCGACGAGGTCGAGGCCGGTGATCATCTCGGTCACCGGGTGCTCCACCTGGAGCCGGGTGTTCATCTCCAGGAAGTAGAACGACTTGTCCTGGCCGGCGACGAACTCGACCGTGCCGGCCGAATCGTAGTTCACCGCCTTGGCGAGCGCGACCGCCTGCTCGCCCATCTTGCGGCGCGTCGCCTCGTCGAGCAGCGGCGAGGGCGCCTCCTCGATCACCTTCTGATTGCGGCGCTGGATCGAGCACTCGCGCTCGCCCAGGTAGATCACGTTGCCGTGCTTGTCGCCGATCACCTGGATCTCGATGTGGCGCGGGTCGGTGATGAACTTCTCCACGAACACCCGGTCGTCGCCGAAGGACGACGACGCCTCGGATTTCGCGCGGGCGAAGCCTTCCGCGACCTCGTCGGCCGAGTGGGCGATGCGCATGCCCTTGCCGCCGCCGCCCGCGGACGCCTTGATCATCACGGGGTAGCCGATCTCGTCGGCGATCTTGACCGCGTGCTCGGGGCTCTCGATCACCCCGAGGAAGCCCGGCACGGTCGAGACTTGCGCCGCGGCCGCCGCCTTCTTCGACTCGATCTTGTCGCCCATCGCGGCGATGGCTTGCGGGTTGGGGCCGATGAACACGATGCCGGCGGCCTCGAGCGCCTTGGGGAAGGCCTCGCGCTCGGACAGGAAGCCGTAGCCCGGGTGCACCGCCTGCGCGCCGGTCTGTCGGCAGGCATCCACGATCTTGTCGATGACGAGGTAGGACTGGGCCGCGGCCGCCGGGCCGATATGCACGGCCTCGTCGGCCATCGCCACGTGCACCGCGTCGCGGTCGGCGTCGGAATAGACCGCCACCGTCTTGATGCCCATCCGCCGCGCGGTCTTGATGACCCGGCAGGCGATCTCACCCCGGTTGGCAATCAGGATCTTGTCGAACATCGCGGGCCGCACTGCTTCGAGATCGCCGGATTCCGCACCGGCTTATCGGTCCCGATAGAGCAGATGCGCCGCCGACGGAAGCTGCGCCTTGGTATGGACCTCAGGCGGCGAGCGCGAACGTGACCCGATCCTTCGCCGGGACCTCGCGGATCCAGCGGTTCGCCTCCAGGGCGAAGGCGGTCAGCGATTCGGCCGACCCCTGCGCCTCGCGGACGATCTCCATGGCGATCCGGGCGCCGACCGGGCTCGGGCCGGTGCGGCCGCTGAGCGAGGCCTGGAGCCACGCGGCCGCGTCGCGGTCGATGTAGCCGGTGGCACGCTCGACCCACACGGCATAGTCGACGACGCTGGCGATGAGGAACTCGGCGAAGGCGTCCGAGCCGATCACCGCCCGCTCCAGGGCGATCAGGAGGTCGGCCTCCTCGCGGCTGGCGATCCCGTCCGGGATCACCTCGCGCTTCAGGACGATCAGGTCGTCGGCGCTGATCGTGCCGGCCGAGACGGCGTGGTTGCAGAACTGAGCGACGGAAATGGTGGTCATGATCCCCTGCCTCCCCGACCTGTTCTGCGGTCGGTGTTTGTCCCTGTGTGTATTCACATTACGGAGACACCTCCCAGCCGGAGGTTAACGGCAAGGTCTGAACCGATGTTCAGGTAAACGTAGGCCGAGCGAGCAGGCTTATTGGGACGTTGATCGCCAGCGTTACCGGACGATGACCGTGGCACCGACCGGCACGCGGTTGTAGAGGTCGACCACGTCGATGTTGCGCATGCGGATGCAGCCCGACGAGACCGCCTGGCCGATCTTCTCCGGCTCGTTGGTGCCGTGGATCCGGTAGAGCGTGTCGCGCCCCTTGTCGGACAAGTAGAGCGCCCGGGCGCCGAGGGGGTTGGCCGGGCCGCCCTGCATGGCGTGGACGTGCGGCCAGCGCTTGATCATCTCGGCGGGCGGGTTCCAGGCCGGCCACTCGGCCTTCCGGTCGATCGTGGCGGAACCGGTCCAGCCGTAGGCCTCGTCGCCGACCGAGACCCCGTAGCGCATCGCCTTGCCGCCCGGCAGGACGAGGTAGAGCTGCCGCTCCCTGGTCTCCACGACGATCGTCCCCGGTGCAGCCCGTGTCGGGTCGTCGATCTCGTAGCGGGCGAAGTGCGGGTCGAACTCCGCCTGGGGCACCAGCGCCATGTACTCCGCGTCCCGCGCCGACAGGGCGGGGTCCGGCACGCCCTTGAAGGTGCAGCCCGCGAGCAGCAGCGCGGCGGCGAGGGCCGGGATCACGGTGGGGGCGGGGCTGAGGCGCATCGGCGGGTCCTCGATCGTCGTGCCCCACCCTGCGGGCGGCCGTGCAAAGACTTCGATAACCATACGCTCGCCGGGCACCCCGCCGTAGTCCGCGCGTTGCGCCCGTGGCACATTGCCGGCTTCTGTGGCTCCCACGCGACAGGACCGCACCCGGGAGAGCGCCTGTGACGACGCTGTACGTGAGTCACCCCGCGAGCTTCGACCACGAGGTTCCGGACGGACATCCGGAGCGGCCGGCGCGGATGCGGGCGGTGGAGCGGGCGCTGGAGGACGAGCGCTTCGCCTGCCTCGTGCGCGCCGCCGCCCCCCGGGCCGAGCCGGAGACCGCCACGCTCGCCCACCCGCGCGCCTTCGTCGAGGCGGTGGCGGCGGCGGTGCCGGCGCGCGGCATGGTCGGGATCGATTCCGACACGGTGCTGTCGGCCGGCAGCCTGGAGGCGGCGCTGCGCGCGGTCGGCGGCGTGACCCACGCCCTCGACGCGGTGATCGCGGGCGAGTGCCGCAACGCCTTCGTCGCCATGCGCCCCCCCGGCCACCACGCCGAGCGCGAGCGGGCGATGGGCTTCTGCCTGTTCAACCACGCCGCCATCGGCGCCCGCTACGCGCGCAGCCGCCACGGGGCCGAGCGGGTGGCCCTGGTCGACTGGGACGTGCACCACGGCAACGGCAGCCAGGACATCTTCTGGGACGACGGCGCGGTGCTCTACGCCTCGACGCACGAGATGCCGCTGTTTCCCGGCACCGGCGCGGCCTCCGAGCGGGGCGAGAAGAACACGATCGTCAACGTGCCGCTGCGGGCGGGCGACGACGGCGCGACCTTCCGCGAGGCGTTCGAGGCCGGCATCCTGACGCGGCTCGAAGCGTTCCGGCCGGACGTGATCCTGATCTCGGCGGGTTTCGACGGGCACCGCCTCGACCCGCTGGCCAATCTCCGCCTGGAGGCCGAAGATTTCGGCTGGGCGACGCGCCGGCTGATGGAGCTGGCGGACCGCTGCGCGGGCGGGCGGATCGTCTCGGTGCTGGAGGGCGGCTACAGCCTGGAGGGGCTCGGCAAGTCGGTGGGCGCGCACGTGGACGCGCTGATGGGGCGGTAACCGCTACGACGCGCGCCGCCGTCTTCCCCCTCTTCCCTCTGCGGGAGAGCGACTGTCTGGGGTGTCAAGCGGGTTGGGGCAGAGCGGCACGGAGATCTCGGGCTTTTGCGTTGAGGCGCACGAGCAGCTTGTGGGCGAGGGCGACGCGGATGACCTTCTTGGGCTTGCCGGCTTGGCTCAACCGCTGATGGAAGGCTTGGAAGTCCGGTTCATGGCGGCGGACGATCTCGGCCACCACGAACAGGATGCCGCGCACGCTCGCGCGCCCGGCCCGGATCGGCCGCGGGCCGGTGCGGCGTCCGCTGTCGTTGGCCAGGGGGGCGAGGCCGGCGAGCTTGGCCGCCGCCTTGCCCGAGAGCGTGCCGATCTCGGGCATCTCGGCCATGAGCAGCGCCACCGTGCGGCCCGCCACGCCCTTGATCGTGCGGAACTCGGCCTCCAGCGCCGCCCAGAGCGGGTCGGCGGCGAGCGCTTCGGCGATCAGCGCCTCCAGGCGCCGGGTCTGCGCCGCGACCGCGGCCAGGATGGGCGCGAACGAGGCCAGGGCGTCCGGATCGGTGACGAGACGGGCTTGGTTGCTCTGGCTGACCTTGAGCGCGGTGAGCTGGCGCAGGCGGGTCACCAGGGCGGTCAGCCGGGCCTGCGCCGCCGAGGCGAGCGGGGTGGGCCGGACAGCCTTGACCTGCGCGTACCAAGCGATCAGCCCAGCATCGATCCGGTCGGTCTTCTCCAGCACGCCCATACCCTCGGCGAACCGGCGCACGGCGCGCGGGTTGAGCAGCGCGCAGGCGAGGCCCTCGCCCCAGAGCAGGCCGAACGCCAAGCGCTCGTAGCCGCCGGTGGCTTCCATGGCCACCACGTCGACCCGATGCGTCCGGCAGAAGGCGACGAGGTCGGCCAGACCCTCCGGCGTGTTGCGGCAGGTGTGTTCGGGCCCGTCCCGGCCCAGGCGGGCGACCAGGGTGTCGGCGCCGATGTCGACGCCACAGAGGATGCGTGTCACGGTGACCTGCCTTGTCCATGCGAGCGGCAATCGAGCGACTGTCCGGTCGTGCGTGACGAGGCGGCGTTCGGTCCCAAAGCTCTCCCACGGTTGTGGCCGGAGGGTGGGCGGGCGCCAAACGCCGCGCGCCGGGTGGGGTGGCCACCCCACCCGGCGCAGCCCCAATCTCAGCACATCACAGGGCCGCCTCCTAGATACAAGGGTGGC
>NZ_JAUYZI010000051.1 GCF_030700245.1 Methylobacterium amylolyticum | reverse complement strand
AGCGGCCGAGCGCCTGATCGGGGGCCGGCTCGGACGCGGGCTGATCGCCAGACCCCCTTTTTTCGCGCCCGCCGCATGTTGGTGGGCGCGCACGATGGTGGAATCCACGATCAGGTACTCGAAATCGGGATCATCCGACAGCGCCGCGAAGATGCGCCACCACACGCCCTTCTGGCTCCAGCGGCTGAAGCGGCGGAACACGCTGTTCCACTCACCGAACGCAGCGGGCAGATCACGCCAGGGCGCGCCGGTGCGCACGATCCACAGCACGCCTTCGACGAACATCCGGTTGTCGCGCCCGGTCGAGCCGCGCTGATCGGGACGTCCGATGATCAGCGGTGCCATCCGCTCCCACTGCGCGTCGCTGAGAACCAAGCGATCCTGAACGCTCAAGGCTGTCCTCCAAAAGACAGCCTTGAATCACGCCTCCCGCTGAACGTGAACCCCAACAGTCCACACACCCTAGACGACCTGATCGTTCGGGGCGCGGGGACAGCCGGCGACGCCATCCTCGAAATCCAGTCGAAGCGTGACATCACGTTCTCGCCCAGGGACACGGTCTATAAGGATGTGGCGTCCCAGATCGCAGTGAGCGTGGTCGGCCCGGTGCCGGAGGATCGGCACCTCCTCGCCATTGCGACAGAGCGGACCAGCCGCAAGATTTCGGGCGCCTACCAGGATGTTCTTAAATGGGCGCGGGCGGCGGACAGCGGTACTGCGTTCTTCGATCGGCTCGGCTCCAAGGGCGTCGCCAACAAGGACATGCGCGACTTCGTCGAAACGACGCGGTCGCATCTGACCGCGGGCGGTGTTGCCGATAAAGACGACGCGATCTGGCGGCTGTTGCGGCGGATGCTGATCCTCGAATTCGATTTCGAAGCGACGACGCCAGTCACTCGAAGCTACGGGCAGGCGCTCGCACGGGTGGCATTGGCTGACGAGGACGTCGGCCGTGCCGAGGCGCTCTGGAGCCGGTTAATCGACCTGTCAATCAAGACCGGCACGACCGGTGGCGAAATCGATCGGGCGGCTCTCCTGGCGAATTTGGCCGACGGCGGATTCCGCCTGGCCGGCGCCCGCGAATATGGCCCGGCACGCGCCAGGCTTGCCGAACTCACACGGAATACGCTCGCCCATATCGGCACGAGCGTAGCGGGAGTCACCCTGCCTCGGCTGGAGGCCGTGGCCGCGGTCGACGATGCGGCTGAAACGCATCGGTTCATCGAGATCCGCGGAATGAGCGGCGTCGGAAAATCGTGGGTTCTCCGCCATCACGCCGAGCGCGTCGGGCGGCAGGCATCGATCATCGTCCTCGACCGCAATGCGACGACGCCGGGCGGATGGCTGCCGTTTTCGAACGCCCTGGGCATTCCGGGATCGGCGAGCGATTTCCTGACGGATCTCGCGGCGAGCGGCGGCTCGATGCTGTTCATCGACGGCATCGACATGTTCGACGACGGCGGAAGCCAGCGCACCATCGCCGAACTTTTGCGAGCGGCGGCCGAGGTCCCCGGCTTCAAAATCGTTGCGACCACACGCACGGCCGGCGACGTCGAGCCCTGGCTCGACGATCAGATCGTGGCCGCCTTGGGTGGCGCGTGCCCAGTGGAAGTCGGGCCGCTGTCGGAGGATGAGGTCTCGATCCTGGTCGATCAGGCGCCGGAACTCCGCTCGCTGCTCGACCCGAAGCATCCCGCCGCCGGCCTCGCCCGAAATCTCTACCGGCTGTCGCGGCTGCTGAAGGTCAGTAGCGCTACCGGCATCCGAACCGAGGCCGCCATGGCCGGTTTCTGGTGGAAAAGCGCGGACGGCGCCTCTCCAGCCGACGTGCGCGCCGCCCAGCGGCTTATGGCGGCGCTCGCCGACAGCGCCCTGAAGGGCAGTGCCGGGCTCGAACTTGCTGAGGACTCGTCGGCGCGCGCGCATCTGATCGATGCGTCGACTCTGAGGGAATTGCACCGCGACCAGCTCGATTTCCATCACGACGTGCTGCGCGACTGGGCCATCGAAAACTACATCGCCGAAGACCCCCGGCGTATTGCGGTTCTGGACTTGAGCTGCCCGGTGTCGTCGCGCGTTGCCCGCGGCATTGAGCTCGCCGCCCGTCTGCTCCTCGAAACGGGTGCTGATCACACCGGATGGGTCCGGCTGCTCGAGCAGCTCTCCGTTCCCGACGCGCACGGGTCCTGGCGACGGCAGGCAATCCTCGCCCTGTCGCGATCGGAGGCCGGATACGAACTGCTCGAAAAGTGCACCGCCGGACTGCTCGCCGACGGCGCGGCTCTCCCGATCGAGTTGAGTACGACGATCGGGGCGGTCGAGACCAAGGTGACGGCCGACCTGATGACGATGCCCGACGGGGCCAAGGTCGATCTACCACGCTCCTATCGGATCGACGTCTCGGGGTCGGCGCTCGTCCTTATCCGCTGGGTGCTGGCGCATGCCGCCGAGATCCCGGTGCCGGCGATCGGGCCGGTGGCCGAGCTCGTCGCGATACAGCTTCATCTGCTCCAGTATGCGCATTTTTTTGCCCGTCAAACCGCCGTCATGCTGTTCGGCTGGCTGCGGCAGCTCGACGTCCGCGACGCCGAGGTGACGATCCCCAGCCATGCGGGCCTGGGTCGGGCGGCGAGCGAGGCCCGGAGCAGCACGATCGAGCAGCTTCGCCTAAACGCAATGCTTCTCTGTGATTGCGCACCCGAAGAGCTCAAGGCCTATCTCAGTGAGATCGCTACCGAGCGGAACAGCAACAAAGTCGATGAGATCCGACTGTTTTCGCGTGTGATCGCGCCGGTGGCTCCAGCCGAACTCGCGGACCTCGTGTTGGCGAGCCTGCTTCAGAACCGCGAGCAGCCGCGCTACCGTGGGCGCGCGTTGGAACGCGCCTTCACCTTCGCAGACAGCAACTATTTGCCGGCTTCACCGGCGCAGCCGCCTTTCCTCGATCTGCTCGACGCCGCGCCCGCCGAAGGCCTGAGACTAATCCGGACGCTGGTCGCGGAAGCGATCGCATTCGATACCGACGAACACGTGCCGGCAGACGGGGGCTTCACCCTCGACTTCGGCGAGGGCCCACGCCTCTTCCCCCAAGCGTACAGCTATCTTTGGTCGCGGGATCAATGCCGCGAGTATTCGGCGGCCTCGGGGCTCAAGGCGTTGGAGGCATGGAGCCAGCGCAGGCTCGACGAGGGCGTCCCGGTCGACGACGTGCTCGCCGACATTCTCGGTCCCGAGGGCAGCTGCGCGGCGTATCTTCTGGTCGCCGTCGACGTGCTGGTGTCGCATTTCGATGCTGCGCGCGATGCGCTCGCGCCGTTCCTCGCGGATCCAAAGCTTCTGGCAACGGACCGCATGCGCCGGGACCATGATCTGCTCGGATCGGGGACGGAACGGCTCTTCGTCGGAAGGGAGCCGAATGGCAAGGTCAGGCTTGCCGACCTGAGAAATCGCCCTTCCCGGCACGTATGCTTGTTCGACGTGGTTCGATTCTACGTGGACGACGATCCGGTGGCGGATCGCCTTCGCGAACAGCTCGCCGCTGCGGTCACAAAGCTCGAACCGATTCAATCCTACTCGAACTGGGTCGATGCACGATTGATTGGGCGGGTCGCCGACAATCTGCTGCAACGCTCGAACTGGATCGATGGCGAAGACGGAAATCTGACCTATCGACCGCCGCCGGACGAGGCCGCGCATTTCGAGGCGATGGAGAAACGCCGGGTCAAGGATTTGCGTAGGACCGAACTCGAGGCGCGGATCAGCCTCGCGGTCGATGGCAGAGGTGAACACGCCACCGCAGCAACGGCGCGCGATGCGGTCGCGTACGCGGCCGGCGGCGTTCCCGACGATAGCGATACCGACACCCTCAAGTCGCGATCGACGCGGCTCGTCACGACGGCATTGCTGGCCGCTCGGGACGGTGACGACACCTTGCTTGCTGCCGAAGAGGCGTGGATCCGCCGCGTCCTCGCCATCACACTCAAAGAACGATCCGATCGTGGCCGCGGATCGGGGGATACGCTGCAGTTAAATCGGCCAGCGATCGCCATCCTTGCCCTCATCCATCTGTGGCTGCGGAGGCGGAATGAGACGGACCGGAACGATTTGATCCGGCTCGCAGCCCGTAGAAATCGGAGCGCTGCACTATCATTCTCGATTGCGGTCGCTCGGATTCTCGAGATCGAGCCCATCCTATTGAAGGCGGCGATGCGCGCTGCTTTCGCTAACATGGCTTGGCGATGGAGGAGCTACGACGACGACGAGGCCGAGCACGCCCGCTTCGAGGCGGAGCGCGCCGAAGCGGTCGACTCCGCGGTTGCAGCCGAAATCGGGTGGATGGATGGCGGGGCCGAACCCTCATGGAGGATCTGGCCCGATGAACGCCCGCATCTGCGGCTCGGCTCGCGCTTCGCGCATTCCGCGCTGGTCTCGCCGGAAGAACTCGAGGATGACGAGGCGAGCGAAACGGAGCGTCCGTCCTCGATCATCCATGTTGACAGCGCAGCGGCCGCGCGATGGCTTGGGATTGTCCAAGCCGCGCCGCAGGGGTCGATCGGCTGGAGCCAAGAGGTAGTTGAGGCGTATCTCGACTGGACGAACCGGATGAACGGGCTGGGCCTACCGGCCGATGTCGAGATCGGTCGCGAGCCACACGAGTGGGACCTGCACTTCTACGCCCTGTTCACCGAGCGGCTGCTCGACGCCGACGATGCATCGTTTGAAACCTACCTGGAACTCGTGACGAACCTGCCGGACGAGCCGTTCTGCGAGATCGCTCGGACCGTGCTCCACGCAGCCGACGCGCTCTATTTCAATGATGCGCAACGACCGGCCCGACGACCCGTCGAGTTGCGGGCCCGCGTGGCCGAACGAGTGACGACCCTGCGTCGATGGAGATACGCCGGCGATCCTGCCAGCTCTCGGATCGACATGGAAAGCGGCGGCATCATCGCGAAGACGCTGCTGAACACCTACAATCCGTTCAACGGGACAGACAGCTATCTGCCAGCACTTCGGGTCGATCGCGTCGATCCACTCCTGCGGACGATGCGACCGTTGTTGCCCGGGGGTCCGACGGCCTTCGTCGCGGTCTGCACGATGAATCTGCTTCTGGTCGCACCCCGCGCGCGCCATCTCGACTTTCTGCTCGACGCAACGGAGGCTTGGTTCAACCGGACACAAGCGCCTGGACTATGGATCGATCGGGGAATCGGACGGAAGGTCGTCCGATGGTTCGAAGCGGCGATCGTCCAGGAACCGGGCTTGCTCGGGCCTGCGCATCCATTGCGCGCCGACATCGACCGCGCACTCGGGCGTCTGGTCAGCGTCGGCATCGCCGAAGCCCATGAACTCGAATTGCAGGTCGAAGCGGCACGCGGGACTGATCGGCAGGGCCCCGTGGTCCGAGGATGTTAGCCGCCCTGCAGCTAGCAGCCAAAAGCGTACGAGGCCGTTGGTGCGCGCTTTGGCCGCTGAAACTGCGGAGCTCGGGAAGTCCGAAGGGAGAACCTCACCAAGGTACCTGGCTCGACAACCTAAGCGGCTCGGATTGACGGAAGCGAGGGTTGCCCGTCACCTTGGGACCAATCCAAGGCTGCAACGTCAGCGCAGGCCCATGCGCATCGGCGCCAGCATCACCCCGCGCTCGGCGTCGAGCACGGGCAGGGCGAGGCCCGCGTTGCCCAGGAGCCGGTAGTGCCGATGGTAGCCGCGCTTGACCGCCAGCGGCAGGCGATACCCAAGACGCCGCGTCACCGTATCCGCCCAAGGCCCGAGCGCCAGGACGGCCCGCGGCGCGCCCACCTCTCCGCCGTCCGTAAGCACCCGCCACGCGTCGCCCGAGGGGACAAGAGTCGCCGCGTCGCCGCGGGCGAAACGGCCGCCGAGGGAGAGGAAGTGATCGAGGTAGGCGCGCGTCAGGCCCTGCGGGTCATCGACGGAGGCGGCGTCCGGCCGGAGGATGCCGCCCTCGAGCCTGTCGGCGGCGAGATGCGGCTCGCGCGCGCCGAGTGCTGCGGCGTCGAGATCCTCGAAGCCGACGCCGTACGCCCGGCGCACCGCCTCCGCATCGGCTAGAGCCGCCGCGCGTGCGGCCGGGGTGCGGAAGGCGAGCACCCAGCCGCCCGCGCGGATGCGGTCGCTCGCGCCGGCCTCGGCGGCGAGCGCGCGATGGGCGTCGAGCGCGTGGGTGATGAGGGGGGCGTAGCGCCGCGCGATGGCCGCGTGGCGGTCGACCCGCGAGTGCCACCAGTACCGCGCCAGGAACGGGGCGATCCGCGGAAGGAAGCGTGGGTCGTAGCGTGCCTCGGGGGCGCGGTTGCGCGCGAGGCGCAGCAGGGTCGGGAGGTCGCGCGGGAAGGCGTAGAGCACCACGGCCTCGCGCTGGATCAGCCCGGCGTTGCCGTAGGAGGTCCCGCCCCCCGGCGCGCCGCGGTCAACGAGCAGCGTGCGGAAGCCGCGCTTCTGGCAGGTGGAGGGCGATCGAGACCCCAACGATGCCGGCCCCCAGCACGATCACGTCGGCGTCCATGCCCCCGTCATACGGGGCATTCGGTGGTCGTTCCAGCAGTCGGGGTCGAGGCGCTGCTGGATGGGACGTGGTCGGCCCCTCGGCCCGAGCGTTCCACGATGGAGCGTTAACGCCGGGGCCAGTCCGGTCGAGCTACCGGTCGGCGCTCCGCCCAAGGTGCCCGTCGTGATCTTCGTCCACAGCTCGGGCGGCATCAGCGCCGGCCCCGACGCCTGGGCGCGCGCCCTCAACGAGGCGGGCGTCGGCGCGTTCACGCGCCGATACGGCGAACATGCGTCTCCGCCGCGGGAGCAAACCGGTCTCCGGCCACGCGGGAGCCCGTACGCCGGAAAACCGAGGTCCCAACGGCGAGAAAGGCTGCCGGTATCGGGTCCGAGCATGGTCGAAGAAGGCGGTGTTTGACTGCGGCAGACGCCGCCGGTCGGCGCTAAGCCGCGGGCGAAGTGGCGAGACCGCGCCGGGCCGTCACGAACTGATTTTCACCAGGAAACCCTGGTGGTGCGGGCAGTCACGAGCGAACCCGTCTCCGGTCGCATTTTCCCTGTCGACGCGGAAAATACAGGGAAATGCTTCGGAAAAGTGATGCCTCCAAACAGCGCTCACTCAGCTTGTCTCGCACGGACAATGGCTTGGGGTCGATTTCCCTACACGTGGAAGCAGGGAAGGAAATTGATGCTTGTAGGGAAGCCGACAGGCACGATCAGGGGCATCGGCCGGCGGAGTTGCTCGGAGCTGGGAACATCGTCCAGCGAGCAAAGCCGACGTTCCGCTTCGCGCCCATCACAGTCGTTCAGGCCGTCGCCATTGGTGATCAGAAGCGGACTTTCAATTAAGCGCGCGTATAAATTGTCAGTCGGCGATGAGGCGGTGGTCGGGGTGTCCAGGGGTCCCTGCCGGGCGCTCACGCCGCGCGCAACGGCGTCAGGGCGCTGGCGGCTTCCACCACCATCGTGCAACCCGTCATCCCGTTAGCCGGGCGGTGCAGCTCGACGGTGCGGAGCTTGATCGAGCCGAAGTGGTTCGATAACTCCGACCAAGAACACGTAGGCCGAAGCGCCTAACAGGCAGATCACACCAGCTGCCATGAGCGGTACGGCGAACGACCCTCCTGATACGCTGAGCATGAGACCGGTGAAGGCCGTCGTTGCGATCCCAGCGAGGTTTGAAGCGAAATTTTGAAGGCCACCGATCGTCGCGACTTGGCCACCCGATGGAGCCACGTCGGCGGGCAGCGTCCAAGCCGTGGCTGCCGTCACGGACAACCCGGCATAAGATATTGACAGGAAGACTAGGGCCAAGGCGACGCTTTCCGTGAGACCCGCGAGCGTGATGACCGAAGCCGTGAGGAGACCTCCCACCAAGCAAGTTTTGCGGGCGACCGTGAGGGACCATCCGCATCTGAGAAGCCAGTCCGACATCCATCCGCCAAACAGACTGCCGGGGATGGACATCAGCGCCGGCAACGTGCCGAGGGTGCCAAGCTGCGCAAGCGACAAGCCTTTCGCCTGCATGAGATAAGTCGGAAACCATGTGATGAAGAAATAATTCGAGAAATTGTAGCAAAACAGACCGATCATCATTCCCCAGATCGTGCGATGTCGCAACAAGATCAACCAGGGAATTGCCTGTTCTTGCTCCAAGACTGGGTCTCGTGCCACCGAGCGGGATGCCTGCAAGTGGCGAAGCTGCTCGATGGAGACAGAGCGATGGTGTTCGGGATCGCGATAGAGCAAGAGCCAAGCTGCGAGCCAGACCAAGCCGATCAGGCCCGTGACGTAGAACGAGGCTTCCCATCCCCAGGCAGCAACGATCGACGACACCAACGGCAGTCCGATCGCGAGGCCAACCCGGGGTCCGGCGTCGAAGAGGCCCGAGGCGAGGCCGCGCTCGGTTCGCGGGAACCACGCATAGATGACTTTGGCGCCGCCGGGGTAGACGGCAGCCTCTCCGGCACCCAACCCTAGCCGACATGCAAGCAGCGTCGGCACGCTTCGCATGGCACCGGTCAAGATCGTGAACAGGGACCAGCCGCCGACCGCGATGGCGAGCCCCGCTCGTGCGCCGATGCCATCAATTAGGCGCCCGGCCGGGATCTGGAGCAGGGCGTAAGTCCAGAAGAAGGCACCGAGCAACAAACCCATGTCGCCGTCTCCAAGCCCGAGTGAGTTCTTGATCGACGGGGCGGCGACCGCAAGGTTGACACGATCGATGGCGCTAATAGCAAGTGCAACAAAGCACAGGAAGATCATCGTCCATCGGGACTTTGGCATGTCAGATCAGCTTTCCAGTGCAAATTGTCATAACTGCTAGATGCTGGCGTGCCGACCTGACCGGTCAGACATCGCCATCAACGCCCAGCGTCACGGAGTGATCGATCGCTGCTCGGTCGAGGAAGTCGCTTCTGTCACAGCGATCCCACGCGAGGACTGGTCTCACGACGCCTATGACAGTGGCACTGCGCGCCCTCTGATCATGTCGGCAGCCTTCTCGGCGATCATGATAGTGGTGGCGTTGGTGTTTGTCGACGTGATCGCCGGCATCACCGAGGCGTCCACGATCCGCAGGGCCGCCAGTCCGTGCACCCGCAGGTTCGTATCCACCACTGCGCTGGGATCGGCGCCCATGCGGCAGGTCCCGGCGGCGTGATAAACCGTCGAGCCGTTCTGGCGCGCGTAGGCGAGCAACGCGTCGTCGGTCTGCACGCCGTCGCCCGGCACCATCTCGGCGTCGCGGTACGGCGCCAGTGCCCGCGCCCCGCACAGGGCCCGGGCGAACCTCAGGCCATCGACGACGATCCGTCGGTCGAGCGGGTCGGAGAGATAGCGCGGCTGGATGAGCGGGGCCGCGGCGGGATCCGCCGAGCGCAGGCGGACGGAACCGCGGCTGTTGGGGCGCATCTGCCAACACCCGCAGGTCATGCCGGGGAAGTCGTCGAGTTCGCCGAGCCGACCCTGCTTGAAGCTGCCCGGCGCGATCACGTACTGCACGTCTGGCGTCGCCGAGGTCTCCTGCGTGCGTACGAAAGCGCCGAGGAGCGCTGCGCTGTAGGTGAGCACGCCGGACCCTGAGAGTGCGTACTTCACCATCTCGCGCAGGAGAGGCAGGCCGCGGGCACGTTCGTTCAGCGTCGATGCGCCCCGCATGCGGTAGGTGACGCGCACGACATAATGGTCTTGCAGATTCTCGCCGACGCCCGGCAACGCGTGCACAACGGGGATGCCGTGCTCGGAGAGGCAGTCCGGCGCGCCGACGCCCGACAGCATCAGGATCTTCGGGGAGCCGATCACCCCGGCGGCGAGGATGACCTCGCGTCCGGCGCGAGCCTCCTCCGTGCGTCCGGCGCGGGAGAATGAGATCCCAACCGCTCGACCACCCTCAATGAGGATCCGGTCCACCTGCGCGCCGACGATGATGCGCAGGTTCGGGCGGCGCCGGGCCGGACTCAGATAGGAACGCGCGGCGCTGGCGCGAAAGCGGCCGCGCCGCGTCTGCTGATAATAGGCGATCTTCTGGTCAGCTCCGTCGTTCATGTCGGCCGCGAAGGGCAGGCCGACCTCGCGGCCCGCGGCGACGATCGCGGCGCAGAGTTCCGGCGTCTCGGCGAGCGGCGAGACGGTGAGCGGCCCGTCCCGACCGCGCGACACGCCCTCGCCCTGCCAGCTCTCCGACCGGCGGAAATAGGGCAGCACCTCGTCCCACGACCAGCCGCGGTTCCCGAGCTGCGCCCAGTGGTCGTAGTCCTGCGGCTGCCCGCGCACGTAGAGAAGCCCGTTGATCGAGCTCGAACCGCCGAGCCCTTTTCCACGCGGGAACAGGATCTCGCGACCGCCGGTCTCGGCATCGGGCGCCGTGCGGAACTGCCAGCTGGTGCGGGGGTGGTCGAGGAGCCGTAGGAACCCTGCCGGGACGTGGATCAGGGGGTGGGTATCGCGCCCGCCCGCTTCGACCAGGAGCACCTGCGTCCCGGGATCCTCGCTCAGCCGGTTGGCGAGGACGCAACCCGCCGACCCAGCCCCGATGATGATGTAATCGAACAACATCGCTGCCTACAGGTCGACGGGCTTGGCCGGCTTCGTCGCGTCGGCGAGCCCGGCGACGACGCCGTCGCGGCGCAGGCCCTCGATCCGCCCGCGGTCGAAGCCGAACTCCGCTAGGATTTCCTCGGTGTGCTCGCCGAGCCGCGGCGCGGCGCGGCGGTACTGGGCGGGCGTGCCGCGGAAATCGACCGGCAGCGCCAGCATCTCGACCGGGCCGGCGGTCGGGTGCTCGAGCTCGACCACCATGCCGTTGTGCCGGACCTGCGGGTCGTGGCGCAGGGTCTGGTGGAGGTCCTGGATGGGGGCTGCCGGCACGTTGGCCTTGCCGAGCATCTCGAGCCACTCAGAGGTCGGACGCGAGGCGAAGATCGCCTCGAGTTCGGTGTCGAGGGCGGTGCGGTTGGCACAGCGCGCGACGTTGCTCGCGAAGCGCTCATCGATCGCTAGGTCGGGGCGATCGACACATCTGCACAGCGCGCCCCAGAATTTCTCCGTGAAGCAGGCCAGGAAGAAGAAGGCGCCGTCGCCGCCCCGGTAGTTGCGGTAGGGGACGAAAGTCGGGTGTGCGCTGCCGAGCCGCGGCGGCGCGGCCCCCGTGCGCAGGGTCTCGCCGTCGCGGGGAATCGAACTGAAAATCGTTCCGGCCAGGAGCGACATCTCGATGCGCTGGCCCTCACCCGTGCGCTCGCGGTGGAGGAGCGCGGCCGAGACGCTGAAAGCCAGGAGCGCGGCGGCGCCGAAATCCGGATAGGGCGTGCCGATGCGGACCGGCGCACCATCGGCCTCGCCGGTCATCGCCATCACCCCCGAGAGCGCCTGCACGACCGGGTCGTTGGCGGGCAGGTGGGCGTAGGGGCCGGTCTGCCCGAACGCCGAGACGCTGGCGTAGACGATGTCCGGATTGACTGCGCGGACCGCCTCGTAACCGATGCCGAGCCTGTCGACGGTCCCGGGTCGGAAGTTCTCGGTGACGACGTCGACCGAGCGGGCCATCTCGAGGAAAGCGTCGCGGCCGGCGGGCTGCTTGAGGTCGAGGCGAATGCTGCGCTTGTTGCGATTCTGCGAGAGGAACATCGAGCTCTCGCCGGCCGCGAACACCGTGCCCATGTTGCGGGACAATTCGCCGTCGCGGATCTCCTCGACTTTGATGACGTCGGCGCCGAGGTCGCCCATCATCATGGTGCCGACCGGCCCGGCCGTCATCACGGTGAGGTCGAGAATGCGGTAACCCGACAGAGGCTGGGTGGGGCTCATCGTGGACTCACTCGACGCGTTCTCGGTCTTCGGGTTCGTTCAGTGGGCCTGCCGCGAGGCGCGCAACTCGCCGTTCTCTTGCCGCCATAGGAAGCAGCCGAGATAGTTGGCGTCGTCGGTCTTGCGGTGGTCCGTGCGGTAGTGGCCGCTGCGGGTCTCACGCCGCTCCTGGCACGCGCGCAGCACCGCCTCGCTCGCTCCAGCCATGTTGCGCAGGCCGAGGCCGCGCAGCAGCGTCTCGACGGTGAGCGGGGCCTCCTCGAGCTCCGCCTTGGCGCCGCGGATCGCCTTCAGGGCCTCGCCAAGGCCGGCCTCGTCCTTCTCGACGAGGCAGTAACGCTGCATCGCCCGGCGGATCGCGGCCTCGACCGCGTCGAGGTCGATCGTCCGGTTGCTCGCGGAGAGCTTGCCGGCGAGGAAGGCCAGGGAAGCCGCCAGCGTCGCCGGCGGGCCTGGCCGTCGCGCGCGCGCGCGCCGAGCCGCCGCGGTTCCAGCCCGATGGCCAAAGACCTGCCCCTCGGCGAGCGAGTTGCCGCCCGGTCGGTCGGGCCCGCGGACGCCGCCGGCGAGCTCACCGACGACGAAGAGGCCGGGGATCGTGCTCTCGGCGTCCTCGTTCACCATGCGCACGCCGCCGTTCATGCACTGAAAGGCGATGCCGACCTCGAACTGGTCCGTCCGCACGTCGAGGCCGCGCTCGCGCATCCAGCGTGCGGTGTTCGGAATGACGGCGTCGATGCGCTCCTCCGGCACGTGGGCGAAGGAGAAGTAGACGCCGCCGTGCGGCGAGCCCCGCCCGGCGTTGATCTCGGCCGCGATCGCGACGTCGAGGTATCGCGAGACGTTGGTCGTGGTGAAGGGGAAGACCTTCTCCTCGTAGACCTCCTCGACGGTGACGCCGGGCGGCAGGTACCGGGCCAGGAACTCCTCGCCCAGCTCGTTGGTGATGCGCGGGTGCAACACGAAGCAGGACTTCGAGAACAGCTGCACGTACGGGTGGATCAACGCGGGACCGAACTGGTGGAATTCGAGGTTCACCAGCTCCGCACCGTGGCGCAGGCAGATCGCCTGGCCGTCGCCGGTCATTTCGGCAGTTGAGACCTGAGCCTCGTAGGCGCCGTGGATGCCGCCGGTGCCGAGCACGACGGCCGCCGCCTCGTAGTGGATCAGCGCCTGCCGCCCGGGATCGTACCCGATGACGCCCGCGACCTCGCCGGCGTCGTCGCGCACGATGTCGACGAGCATCACGGGCGCGTCGACCTGAACGCCGAGGCGCACGAGTTCGTTCCCGATCGCGTCGACGAAGGCGAGGCCGGTCTTGCCCGACACGCCCATGGCGCGCCCGTAGGTGCCGAAATCCGAGCGGATCAGCTTGTAGTCGGTCGACTGTTCCTCGTTCGGCGCGGCGAGGCGGTCGAAGGGCACGCCGAGGTCGACGAGGTCGCGGATGCGGGCGGTCGCGTCCTCCGCGAGAACGCGCACGAGCTTCGGGTCGATGAAGCCTCGACCCGCCCGCATCGTGTCCTCGAAGTGAATCTCGGCCGAGTCGCGTCGGTCGCCGTAGCCGGCGGCGCCCATGCTCATGATCTCGCTCGCGCCGTGGACTGTGCTGCCGCCGGTCTTGAGTGGGGCCTTGGCGACGAGGTGCACCTCGGCGCCGGCCTGGCGGGCGGACAGCGCAGCGCGCGACGCCGCGCCCCCGCCGCCGACCACCACGACGTCGGTGCGCACCCTGATAACCTCGAGTGGCAGCTTCGCTTCCGCCATGTCGTGAACCTTCCTCATCGATCGTGTCGCCGGCTGTGGTCGCCGCGCCTCAGCGCAGGATCTCGCGGGCGACGATGTTGCGCTGGATCTCGTTCGTGCCGCCAAAGATCTGGAAGAGCTTCGCCTCGCGGTAGTGGCGCTCCATGGCATACTCAGTGCAGTAGCCGTTGGCGCCCATGACCTGGAGCCCATCGGTCGCCACGCTCACGTAAGCGTCCGACATGAAGTACTTGGCCTGCGAGGACTGGGCGCCGCAGGGCTTGTCCTCGGTGAGCAGCCGCGCCGCCCGGTAAACCAGGAGCCGGCCCGCATCGACCGCGGTCTGCATGTCGACGAGCTTGTGGGACACGGCCTGGAACTCGGTCACCGAGCGGCCGAACTGCTTGCGCTCGACCGCGTAGGTCCGGGCGAGGTCGCAGGCGGCCTGGGCCGCGCCGGCGCACATGGCGCCGAGCGCGATGCGCTCTTTAGCCAGCACCGTCGTGAGCTGGCGCCAGCCCTTGTGCAGCCCGCCGACGATCCGGTGCTGCGGCACGCGCACGTCCTCGAAATGGACCTCGCAGGTGCGGATGGCGTGGCCACCCAGCATGTCGATGGGAGAGATCGACACGCCTGGCGCGTCGCGGGGGACGAGGACGAGCGTGATGCCGTCGTGGGCCTTCGCGTCCGGATCGGTGCGGCAGGCGGTCAGGATGTAGTCGGCCTGGAGCGCGCCCGTGATCCACATCTTCGTGCCGTTGAGGACGAAGTCGCCCCCATCCGCCCGGGCCGTCATGCGCAGGCTCGCGGCGTCGGAGCCGGCTCCGTTCTCAGACAGCGCGAAGGCGAAGAAGATCCGGCCTTCGGCGAGCCGCGGCAGCAGCTCGGCCTTGATCTCGGCTGAGGCGAAGCGCGCGATCGCGCCGCCGACCATGTTGACGTTGAGGTTCCAGTACCGTGACAGGCCGACGCTGTGGTAGCCGATCACCTCAAGCATCGCGACCATATCGAGGTAGCCACCGATGCCGCCGTACTCTTCCGGCAGAGTCACCGCGAAGTAGCCCTGGTCGGCCATGCCGCGGATTACCTCCTCGGGAAAGCGTTTCTCCTCGTCGGCGGTGCGGATGTAGTCCGGCGTCGCGTGGCGGCCGAGGAATTTATGCACGTTGTCGCGGAACGCGAACTGATCGGCATCAAGGTAGGGGGCGAGGTCGTCCCGGTGGGCCGGTCCGATGGCGTGGGTCATGGCTCTTCGAGCTCTCTGGTCTCGTGTGTCAGTGATGCGCCCAGGCAGGCGGCCGCTTCTCGAGGAAGGCCCGCCAGCCCTCCCGCGCGTCGGCGCGCCTGAAGGCGGCGACGTACTCCGCCCGTTCGACCTCCAAGCGTTCGGCGAGCCGCGTGCGAAAGTCGCCGTCGACGAGCCGCTTGATCGCCCCGACCGAACCCGCGGGGCGGGCGGAGAAGGCCCTCGCGACCTCGAGGGCGCGGGCGAGCGCCTGTCCGGGCTCGACGCGCAGGTCGACGATGCCGTCGGCCTCCGGCGAGGCAGCGGCGAAAACCTCGCCACCGAGCGCGATCCGCTTGGTCCGGGCCGGCCCGACGAGGCGCTCCAGCAGCGGAAGGCCGCCGGTGCCCGGGAAGACGCCGCGACCGATCTCGGGAAGGCCGAGCCGCGCGTCGTGCGCCGCGATCCTGAGATCGCAGGCGAGCGCGATCTCGAACCCGCCGCCGAGGCAAGCCCCCTCGATCGCCGCGACGATGGGCTTGTCGCAGCCGACGAGGCGCAGCGTCATGGCGTGGCCGTTGCGGCCGTGCGCGTCCGCGACCGCGGGGTCGACGCGCGCGCCGAACTCCTTCAGGTCGGCACCGGCGCAGAAGTTCTCCGCCCCCGCCACGACCAGCGCCCGCACCGACGGGTCCGCTTCCGCGGCGGCGACCGCATCGGTGAGCGCGCGCCGCAGGGCCTGGGTCAGAAGGTTGAGCGGCGGCGCCGCGAGCCGCACGAACGCGACCGCGGCCTCGCGCTCGATTGTCACTACGCTGTCCGCGGCGGCCGACATCGTCAGGCTCGCCCGGCGGCCGCCGCGAGGCCGGTCGGCAGCCCGCGAAGGAACGACGACCGCGCGTTGGCCCCGGCCATCAGGAAGGCAAGGTCCGAGCCGCTGAGGATGAAACGGGCGCCGGCCTCGACGTAGCCCTGCATGATCGCGTGGTCGTAGATGCCGCCGACGCCGGGGAACTTGCCGTGCCGGCGGCAAGCGGCGGCGATGCGCCGGAAGGCGTCCTGCATCCGCGGATGGCTGAACTCGCCCGGTATGCCGAGTTCGGCGGCCAGATCGTTGCCGCCCATCAGCAGCACGTCGATGCCCGCGACCGCGGCGATCTCGTCCAAGTTCTCGATGCCGGCGGGCGTCTCGATCATCGCGACGAGCAGCATGGAGTCGTTGACGACCCGGATAAGATCGCAGACCGGCATCGGCCGGAAGTCGACCTGGGGCAGCGAGCCTGGCACAGAGCGTCGGCCCGCCGGCGGGAATAGGCAGTTCGCTACCATACGCTCCGCCTCGGCGCGGTCGTTCACGTGCGGCACGACGATGCCGAGCGCGCCCGAGTCGAGCAGGCGCGAGGCGTGGAACTGCTCGTGGCCCGGCACCCGGATCAACGGCGTGATGCCTGCATCCGCGGTCGCCACGCAGAGCTGGGCCGCCGTGTCGAGGCTCATGGAATTGTGCTCCATGTCGATGAACAACCAGTCGTAACCGCAAGCCTTCGCGATGCGTCCGATGTCGACCGTACGCGCTTGGCGGATGCCCATTCCGAGCGACAGGTCGCCCGCGAGAAGGCGGGCCTTGGCGTGGTTCTGTATAGTCATCATCGATCGGTCCGGGCTCCTCATCGCGGTCAGGCGTCGTGACGCATTGGGAGGGTGTCGAGCATGCGCTGCTTGCCGATCATGACATGACGCTCGAAGGCGCGACTGGTCTTGGCGGTGTCGCGCGTCTCAATACCTTCGAGGATCCGCGCATGCTCCTGCAGCGAGAGTTCGAGCTGGGCGAGATTGCCGAGGTTGCGGCGCCGGAAGAGGTGCAGTTGGTTCGACATCATCGCGTAGAGCGCGGCGAGCCGGTCGTTGCCCGTCATCGCCATAACATCGGCGTGGAAGCGTAGGTTAAGGTCGTAGTAGCGATCGATCTCGCGCCGCTCCCAAGCGACGACCATCTCCTCGTGCAGCCCGCGCAGGGCGGAGACCTGCTCGTCGCTGCCGCGCGCCGCGGCGAGGCGGCCGGCGGTGTAGGCGAGGCCGGAACGGACGTCGAATAGGTCCAGCGCCTCCTTCAGGCTGACGCGGCGCACGAACACGCCGCGGTTCGGCAGGATCGTGACTAGGCCAAGTTGCTCCAGGAGTCGTACCGCCTCCCGTAGCGCGCTGCGGCTGACCTGAAGGCGCTGCGCCAGGGCGAACTCGTTGAGCTTGCCGCCGGCCTCGATCTCTCCGGCGATGATCATGCTTTCGAGCCGCCCCGAGATCGCGGCGACGAGGGAGAGTTCCCCTGCGCGATCGAGGGGTGAGACCCCGTCGACCCGCGTTCTCCCATCCAGGGCGCTACCGGACATGCTCAATTCCCTCCTCGACGGCCATGTGATGGCATCATCGAAGATTGACTGAGCATGAATTGGGCGGGGAGGACGAGCCCGGTCATTGCAGGAACGCCATATTGGTGAACTTGGCGTCGAGGTAGTCGCGGATGCCGAGCGCGCCGCCCTCACGTCCGAAGCCGCTCTGCTTGGTGCCGCCGAACGGCGTCTCAGCTAGGGCCGCGACGTAGGTATTGACGCAGACGACGCCCGCCTGGAGCGCCTCAGAGGTCTCGTGGGCGCGCTTGAGAGAGTTCGTGAAGACGTAGGCTGCCAACCCAAACTCGAGGCCGTTGGCCCGCTCCAGCGCCTCTTCGACGCGGGAGAAGCCGCTGATCGCGGCCACGGGACCGAATGGCTCCTCGGTCATCAGGCGCGCACCCTCGGGCGCACCGACGACCGCCGTCGGCTCGTAGAACCACCCGCGGTTCGGCTGGGCCGGCCGCCGGCCGCCGACGGCGAGCTTGCCGCCCGCGGCAACCGCGTCCTCGACCATCGCCTCGACGGCCTCGCGGCGGCGGCGGGTGGTGAGGGGACCGACGTCGTTCGCTGGGTCGAGCCCGTCCCCGACTTTGAGCGCGGCGGCGCGCGCAGAGAAGGCGGCCGCGAACGCTTCCACCCGGCTCTCGTGCACGTAAAACCGGGTCGGCGATGCGCAGACCTGGCCGGCGTTGCGGAACTTGGCCACCGCCGACAGGTGCGCGGCCGCGGTTACGTCAACGTCGTCGTGGACGATCACCGGCGCGTGGCCGCCGAGCTCCATCGTGACGCGCTTCACCGTGTCGGCCGCCTGGCGCATTAGCATCTGCCCTACCGGGATCGAGCCGGTGAAGGTGACCTTGCGCACCTTGGGCGAAGCCATGATCGCGGGGGTTATCGCGTTGGGCAGGCCGGTCAGCACATTGACCACGCCCGGCGGCACGCCGGCGTCGAGGCAGCACCGGGCGATCGCGAGCACGGCGCCGGGCGCCTCCTCCGCCGGCCGGCAGATGATCGAGCAGCCCGCAGCCAGAGCCGGCGCGATCTTGCGGGACATCAGCAGCACCGGAAAGTTCCAGGCCGTGAAGGCGGCGACGATGCCGACCGGCTCGAAGGTCACCGTCTGGTGCCCCGACGTCCCGCGTGGCTCAATGACTTGGCCGTAGATGCGCCGCGTCTCGTCGGCGAACCAGTCGAAGAGCTCCCAGGTCGCTTGGACCTCGCCCCGGGACTGCTCGATCGGCTTGCCGACCTCGATTGTCACGAGGCGGGCGATCTCCTCGCGCCGCTCCTCAACGATCTGGCTGATCCGGCGGATCACGCGTGAGCGAACCCAGGGATTAGTGCGCCGCCAGGACGCGAGGCCCACCTCGGCGGCGGCGATCGCCGCCTTTACGTCCGGGGCGCCAGCCTGCGCTGCCGACCCGATCACCTCCTCGGTGGCGGGGTTGACCACCTCGTAGGCGGCGCCGTCGGCGGCAGCCTGCCAGCGGCCGCCGATCAGCAGGGCCCGTGACGTTTCCATCGCTCTCCCCGTTGTCGTCTGATACGGCAATAAGCGGATCATTGCTTGAACGCAACAGCAAATTGCCGACAATATTGGTTGACATGTCGTCTCTGTAGGTCCAGTTCGAACCATCATCCGGCGCGAGCGCTCAGTCGAAGCGCCGGCCGACGAGGGAGGGCAGGATGCGTCGCTTGTTGGGCGGTTTGGCTGGGCTCGCGCTCGGCGCGGCGGCGGTGGCCGGATCCGCCCTCGCCGCGGACGTGATCAAGCTCGGTATGATCGCTCCGCTCACTGGAGGCGCAGCCGAGACCGGCCGCTACCAGATGAACGGGGCACGCCTCGCGGTCGAGCAGATCAACAAGGCCGGCGGCTTGCTGGGCCGTGCGGTCGAACTCGCGATCGAGGACGATCAGACCACCAACCCCGGAGCGGTCAACGCTTTCAACCGTTTGGCCAATGATTCGAGGGTCGTCGCCTTCCTGGCGCCGATCCGCAGCACTCAGGTCCACGCGATCGCCCCCGCCATCGCCCGTACCGCCAAGCCGGTCGCCTTCGGAGGCACCGACCCGAAACTGACCCGCCTCAAGAACCCGTGGCTGTTCCGCTTTCGCCCGAACGACGAGATCTCGGCCGGCGCCATCGTCGAGTTCGGAACCGACGTGCTCCAGCGAAAGCATTGGGCGATCGTCCACGCGACCGACGCCTTCGGCACCAGCAGCGCGAACCTGCTCGTCACGGCCCTAAGGGGGCGCGGCATCACGCCCACCACCGTGCAGGGCTTCACGACGGCGACGCAGGACTTCACGCCGATCGTGCTGGCGGTGAAGAACTCGGGTGCTGACATCATGGTAAGCTTCGCCACCGCCGACACAGACCAGGCGATCCTGGCGAAGCAACTCAAGCAATTCGGCGTCGAGTTGCCCTGGATCGGTTCGGCCTCGATCGTCTCAGCGACTGCGATGAAGCTTGCGGGCGCCGACCTCTACGGTACCTACGGGTTGAGCGACTACGCCGTCGAGGCCAGCCCCGAGGCCACCGCCTTCGCCGGTGCCTACAAGGCCGCCTACGGCGCCGTACCCGACTTCTTCGCGAGCTGGGCCTACGACGCGGTGACCGTGCTCGCCCAGGCGATCAAGGCCGCGAACAGCACCGACCCACAGGCGATGCGCAAGGCGCTGCTCGAGACTAGGGGCTTCAAGGGTGCGGAGGGCACCTACGACTTCGACGCCGACGGCGATGGGTTGCACAGCTACAACATCGTCCAGAATCGGGACGGCACCCCGACCTTCGTCAAGCGCGTCGAAGCGAAGTAGTCGCGTCCTGAACCCGGAGCTGCCACCATGAGCGCCCTGCCGCAACTCATCGTCGCCGGGATCGGGATGGGGAGCATCTACGCCCTCGTCGCCCTCGGTCTCGTGCTGATCTACCGCACGACCAACGTGGTGAACTTCGCCCAGGGCGACTTCCCGATGGTGGGCGCGTTCCTGCTGGTGATCTGCCTGTTCCACGCCGGCATGCCGTACTGGGCGGGGATCCTGGTCGCACTCGCCGGAATGGCGGTGTTCGGGGGGCTGTTCAATCTCGCGGTCTATTATCCCCTGCGCAATCGGTCTTATCTGCCGGTGCTGATCAGTACGCTCGGTGCCTCGATCTTCGTCCAGAATACGGTCTTGGCGGCCTACGGCCCGCAACCGGCGAACCTGCCGCCACTCCTGCCGCTGCGCGGCTTCCAGGTGGGGGGCGTGTTTCTCGACCCGCAGTACCTCGTCATCATTGTCGTGAGTGCGGCACTGGTACTGCTGCAGTACCTGTTCTTCGAGAAAACTTATCTTGGCAAGAAAATCCAGGCGACGGCACAGGACAAGGAGACCGCCAGCCTGATCGGTATCCCCGTCCGCTGGATGATCATGTTGACCTTCGTCTACTCCGCGGTTCTCGGCGGTGTCGCTGGGATCCTCGTCGGCCCGATCATGTACTTCTCGATCGGCATGGGCACCGCGATCGCGTTGAAGGCCTTCGCGGCGACGATCATCGGTGGCTTCGGCGACATCCGCGGTGCGATCCTGGGCGGCCTCGGCCTCGGAATCATCGAGAACCTGGGCGCAGCCTACATCTCGGTGCCCTACAAGGATGCCTTCGCCTTCCTGGTCCTGTTCGCCTTTCTGATGGTGCTCCCCCAGGGCATCTTCGGCGAGAAGATCGCCGAGAAGGCGTGACGGCGATGCGCACGATCCAGCCCCGCCCACGCCGCGCCATCCCCGTCGAGGTCCCGATCCTCGCCGCCGGCCTCGCGCTCGCCGGCCTCGCGCTGGCGCAGCCGCTGGGCGGCTACGCCACCGGCATCGCGATGCAGGCGGCGACCTGCGCCATCGCCGTGCTCGGCCTGACTATCGTGCTCGGCTACGCCGGCCAGATCACGCTCGCACAGGCGAGCTTTTTCGGGCTCGGTGCCTACGCGGTGGCGCTCGGCACCGCCGATCTCGGTCTGTCGTTCTGGACCGCCTTCCTCATGGCGGTGGCGGTCTCTGCCGCCGCCGGCGTCGCTCTTGGCCTTACCTCGGTCAGGCTCGGCGGCCACTATCTCGCGATGGTGACGATCACCTTTCAGCAGATCTTCACCCTCGTCCTGACCAACTGGGCCGAGGTCACCCACGGCCCCGACGGAGTCCCGGGCATCCCGCGGCCGGAACTGTTCGGCCACGCACTCTCTGACACGCGCCACTACCTCGCCTTCAGCCTCGTCTGCCTGACGCTGGCCGTCGCCTCCGTGTCGTGGCTGCGGCGCACCGCGCTCGGCCGCGCGATGGAGGCCCTACGCGACAACGAACTCGCTGCCTCCGTCAACGGCATCGACACGGTGCGGGTGAAGGTGATCGCTTTCGCGCTCTGCGCGACGCTTGGCGGCATCGGCGGCGCGCTGTTTGCAAGCGGCTTCGCCTACATCAGCCCCGACCAGTTCAGCCTCGCCGAATCCATTGTTTTTCTGACGATGGCTTTGCTGGGCGGCGTGAAGTCGGCGCTGGGCACGCTGGTCGGCGCTTCGCTCCTGATCGTGCTGCCGGAGGTCCTGCGCTTCCTCAAGGAGGTCTATCTCGCCGTCTACGGCGCGGCCGTCGTGCTGATCATGATCTTCATGCCCGACGGCATCTGGGGCTGGGTAGTGCTCTTCGGCGACCGGCTCGTGCGACGCGGCCCGCAGCCCCGTACCGCAGGACCGCTGCGTCTGCGCCGCGAGGCGGGCGACCCCGGTGACGTGGTGCTCGAGGTCCGGAACCTCGCCAAGACCTTCGGCGGCCTGAAGGCCCTCGACAGCGTCGACCTCGAAGTCCGCCGTAACACCATCCACGCGCTGATCGGTCCAAACGGCTCGGGCAAGACCACCTTCGTCAACGTGCTGAGCGGCCTCTACCGGCCGAGCGGCGGTCGGATCCGCTTCGGTGGGCGGGATGCTACGGCGCGGGCGCCGCACGTGCTCTCCGGTCGCGGCTTGGCGCGCACCTTCCAGAACATCCGGCTGTTCCGCTCGATGACGTGCCTTGACAACGTGATGGTCGGCGCCCAGCGACCCGGCAACGATCTCTCCGCAGAGGGGGGCGGCGTCGAGGCGCGGGCCCTGTCTGCGCTGGACTTCGTCGGCCTCCTCGACCGCGCCGACGCGCTCGTCGGCGATCTGCCCTACGGCCACCAGCGCAAGGTCGAGATAGCCCGCGCGCTCGCGGCCGACCCGGCGCTGCTCCTCCTCGACGAGCCGGCAGCCGGCCTCAACACTACGGAGAAGGGCCAGCTCGTCGAGCTGTTGCGCCGCCTCAAAGGCCTCGGGCTCACGATCCTGATCATCGAGCACGACATGCCGTTGGTCGAGGCGGTGGCCGACCAGATCACCGTCCTGAACTTCGGGCAGCGCATCTCGGACGGCACGCCAGCCGAAGTCTTGCGCGATCCCGCTGTCGTCACTGCCTATCTCGGGGAGGCGCACGTCCGTGCCGCTGCTTAAGCTCAGCCACCTCCGCGTTTCGCACGGGCGCGTCGAAGCCCTGTCCGATGTCTCGCTCGTCGTCGAGGCTGGCGAGATCGTGGCTCTGCTTGGTGCCAACGGCGCCGGGAAGACCACGACGTTGCGGACCATCTCGGGTCTGATGCGGCCGGATGCGGGCGATGTGGCCTTCGAGGGCCGCAGCCTCGTCGGCCTGAGCCCTGAGATGATCGTGCGCGCCGGCATCGCTCACGTCCCGGAGGGCCGGCGCATCTTTTCGGGCTTGACCGCCCGGGAGAACGTCCTGCTCGGCGCCGCGAATCGACCGAACCTGTCGCGCCACGCGCGCGAGGCGGAGGCCGATGAGGTGTCGGCGCTCTTTCCCGAGATCGCGTCCTTCAGGGATACGCTCGCCTGGAAACTTTCAGGCGGCCAGCTCCAGATGGTGGCTGTCGCCCGCGGCCTCATGGCGAAGCCTAAGCTCCTCATCCTCGACGAACCTTCGCTTGGCCTCGCGCCGCTGATCATCCAGCGCGTATTCGATATCATCGTCGAGATCCGCCGCCGCGGCACGACGGTGCTGCTCGTCGAGCAGAATGCGAACATGGCCCTTTCCATCGCGGATCGCGGTTACGTGCTTGAGACCGGTCGCATCGTCACGAGCGGTTGCGCCGCTGCCCTCGGCAAGAACGAAGCAATCAAGGCCGCCTATCTCGGCCAACGCGCCGCTTGAAAATTAACTTGGCGGGCGAATCTCTTGTTCGAGCTGGGGAGTGCTGGACCTGATCACCCCGTGGAGGTGGGTCGCCATAGGATTTGATGGATCGGGCTGCCTGACGACTGATTCGTGGCGAAGGTCATTGGCACGATGCAGATTAGGGCATAACTCAGCTCTGCACGGTCCCTCTCGTCCAAGTCGCAGATGACGGCTCAGCCGCCCTCACCATCTTCGCACAGACTCGGCACAATCCTCCTGC
This sequence comes from Methylobacterium amylolyticum, assembly GCF_030700245.1. Classification (GTDB taxonomy): domain Bacteria; phylum Pseudomonadota; class Alphaproteobacteria; order Rhizobiales; family Beijerinckiaceae; genus Methylobacterium. Next base: position 13,596 of record NZ_JAUYZI010000051.1, on the reverse strand, counting down.
CACTCGCTACGCTTAACCGGCACAAAATTAAGAAGATCTTATACAAAAATTGCAGCATTCAAACCGATGTTATAGGGAATTTTCACTTAAATATAACATTCGATCGCCATCGATGCGCTGCCTGCTCGCATATGATGATCCGTGCCTGGATGTCTGATTCGGTGGGTCATCTACCCAAGACCAGTCGTGCCGTTTTCGGTCAGATGACGCCGTGCTGAATCGCCACCGGGCGCGAAACCGGCCGTTCGGCAGTGCGCCTATCTCGGCCATTCAGCCAACTCCGGTGCCTTCTCCGAAGCGGACACTGCAGCTCAGCCGACAAAGTCCAAGTAGCGCTGAGCCACCTCGAACGATGCCGCTCCCCGCGAGCCTTGGTGCTTGTGGCACCCAATCGTCGGCCTCACGTACAGCCTAATGGCAAGCGAGTTTGACATTATCATCGTAGGCGGCGGCGCATTAGGTCTCGACGGCGCCGATCTGCTTGAGCAGGGTCAGGTTGTCCATGAGCGCCCAGTGCTCGGCAAGCCGCCCGTCCGAGACCCGGAAGTAATCCATGACGGCGATGTCGACCGTGTTGCCCGTGGCCGCCTTGCCCTGGAAATCGCCGGTGTGGCGGCCGGTGAAGCGCAGCCGCGCCAGCACGCTGTCGCCCTCCGCGATGACCTCGGCGACGTGCATCTCGATGTCCGAGAAGGCCCCGTGCAGCACCTCGCCGAGCCTGGCGACGCCCGCCGGCCCCCGGACCTCGAAGTCGAGGCCGGGGTCGTGGCGGATGAAATCGGGGGCGATGAAGCGTTCCCACCACGCCGCGTCGCGGTCCCTGAATGCCATGAAGTAATGGCGGACCAAGTCCTTGTTCGCTTCCATCGAGTTCGTTCGACCTCCTGGCGCGGATCGACAATGGCATCCGGGAAGGTTGACGAAGAGCGACTTGCCCCAGGCGCCTTCCTGCATGCTCCTCAGGGCGAGCTCAACGCCCCGTGGGCTCGTGGATCGGGCAGCCGTTGAACCGCTGCCGGAATTCCGCGGAGTGCTTGTAGGGCGCGTTGCGAGCGCGGTTGATGTTGCCCAGCGGCCTGTGGGCTTCCAGCCCGGTCCAGACGCTGAACCGCATGCGTTCGTCGACGGCGTCGACACGCCCGGGCTCCCAACTGTCCTGTGGGTGGACCCGGATCGTCGCGACCTTACGGAAGGGTGCCTCGTCTTCCTTCCATTCCACCGTGGGATCCTCGACCGGCTGGCGTTCGAGGTCGCGGCAGAGCTGCACCTGGAACTCCCACACGCCCTCGACGCCACGCATCTCGGACCGCACCGTCTCGCGGATGGCGTTCGGGCGACCGGAAGCGTCAATCTCGTTGCCGGTCAGGTCGGTCAAGCCCGGCGAAACCGGTACGATGGAGAACTTGGCGATGTAGTCGCCGTACCGGAACGGCGTGACGCTGTAATAGGTCTCGCCGAGCGGGTCGACGTTCGGCGCGCCGCCGAGCGAGCCGATGGTCGGGCTCTCGACCCCGACCGCCTGCAGCGCCTTGTTGACCCCTCTCAGCACCGTCGAGGCGAAGACCTTCAGTCCCTCGGCCCGGTCCGTGGTGCCAGCGAGCAGCTTCAGGCTGCCCAGGAACATTCTCGCGTTCGGGGCCTGGAAGACGGGCCCGTTGACCATGATGAAGTTCTGGGTCGTGCCCTCGGCGTCCGGCAGGCGTTCGCCCGGCACGTCGAGGACCTTCAAGGCCAGGCCACGCGGCAGCGAGACGGCGTCCGGCAGGATGTCGCCCGCATTGGTGGACAGGCGCATGAAGACCTTGTGCTCGCCAGGCGTCGCGAACAGGCCCTGGGCGAGCTCGGGCGGAAGGCCCGCTTCCACAGTCAGGGTCCCTTCCAGGATGCCGTGAGCCTTGGCGTGCACCGAGCGCACCGCGTGCCCGGAGTCCTTCGCGACCCTCTCAAGGATCGTGTCGAAGGTCTCGTTCAGCCCGGCGATGGTCTCGCCCTCGTCAGGCATCACGTTCTCGACGTCGGGGCTGTAGCGGACAGGTGCGTGCAAGGTCGGGCCTCCTTCGTTCGGCTCCGGACAGAACCGGGCGGAACGGGCGACGTTCCGGATTGCGGGCCACTCAATCGCCCGTGAACGATATCGGGAATGTCGCGTTGCCGGGTTGCCAGCCGTGGGGGGCATCCTCGCGGACTTGCAGTCCCACGGCCTGAGGTCGGGCCAGGAACGTCATGCGTTCGGCTCTTCCCGCGGCCGGGCCGCAACGGAGAGACCGCCATGTCCAGCCTTCGCTACGCTCCCGACATCGAGCGGCCCGCGCCGGATGAACAGGAGACCATCGACGGCATCATCCAGGGGATGACCCAGCAGTCGCAAACGGTCGAGAAGCGCGAGCACCACGCGGTCCGCGCGAGCCACGCCAAGAGTTCGGCTTGCGTCGTCGGGGAGCTGGTCGTTTCGGAGAACCTGCCCCCGGAACTCGCGCAAGGCCTGTTCGCCAAGCCTGGCACGCACCCCGTCGCCGTGCGCTTCGCGCAGGGGCCCGGCGAGACCCTGGGCGACCGGGTATCGACCCACCGGGGCATGTCGATCAAGGTGTTCGGCGTGCCCGGCGATAAGCTCCCCGGGCACGATGTCGACACCCAGGACTTCGTGCTCGCCACCGGCACGACCTTCCCGTCGGGCACGGCGGCGGGCTTCTTGAGGGACGGCACGGTGATCGGCAAGTCGACCGGCATGCTGGAGGGCGTGAAGAGCGCGGTCTCGGCCGGCGCCCGCACCCTCAACAAGGTGCTCCACGCCTTCGGCACCGAGAGCGCCATGGCGGACTTCTTCGGCCATCCCTACAGCCATCCGCTCGCCGACAGCTACTTCAGCCAGGCCCCGATGCGCTTCGGCGACTACGTCGCCAAGCTCGGGGCGGTGCCCGCGACGCAGGCCCAGCGGGACCTCGCCGAATGGCGCCTCGACCCGCACGTGGACGAGGATGGCTTCCGGCATGCCACGGTCGCGTTCTTCCGGGACGACGACGTGGTGTTCGAGCTCAAGGCGCAGCTCTGGGCGGATGCCGAGCGCCAGCCCATCGAGGATGCCTCGGTCGACTGGCCGGTCGCGATCAGCCCGTACCGCACGGTGGCGACGCTCCGCCTACCCCGGCAGGACGCCTATTCCCCCGAGCGGGTCCGCTACTTCGACGAGGTGATGACCTTCCGCCCCGCGCACAGCCTCGCGGCGCACCGGCCGCTCGGTTCGATCATGCGGGCGCGGCTCCAGGTCTACCGGGCGCTGAGCGACTTCCGCCACCGGGAGAACGGCGTGACCGCCGAGAACACCGCCTCGCCCGAGAGCATCCCGGCCTGAGCCCATCCCTTCCCACATCACGCAGAGAGGAATGACCCATGACCCTTCAGGGCAAGACCATCGCTATCCTGATCGCCCCCCGGGGGACGGAGGAGCCTGAGTTCACGAAGCCCCGCGAGGCGCTGCTCGCGGCCGGCGCGACCGTCACGGTGATCGGGCTTGAGGCGGGCGAGGCCGAGACGGTTAACAACGACCTCGACCCCGCCGGCAGGTACCTGGTCGACAAGGCCATCGACGACGTGTCGGCTTCCGACTTTGACGGTCTCGTCATCCCCGGCGGCAGCGTGGGGGCCGACAAGCTCCGGGGCAGCGAGGCCGTGGTCAAGTTCGTGCGGGACTTCTTCCAACAGGCCAAGCCGGTCGGCGTCATCTGCCACGGGCCCTGGACGCTGGTGGAAGCCGACGTCGTGAAGGGGCGCAAGCTGACCTCGTTCCCGACGGTGAAGACCGACATCCGCAACGCGGGCGGGGAATGGGTCGATGAGGAGGTGGTGGTCGACAAGGGCCTTGTCACCAGCCGCAACCCGAAGGACCTGCCGGCCTTTTGCGCCAAGATCGTCGAGGAGTTCGCCGAGGGCCGCCATCCGGACCAGGCTCGCAGCGCCTGAGGCCGCCCTTCATCACGGCGTCGGGCGGGTTGCCCGGCGTCCAAATTCAGGAATCGCGATGTCACGTTTCTCGAACAAGGTCGTCCTGGTCACGGGTGCCGCGTCCGGCATCGGCGAGGCCGCCGCACGCCGCTTCGGCGAGGAGGGGGCGAACCTCGTCCTCGCCGACATGAACGGCGAGGGCCTCGACCGGGTCGCCGCCGGGATCGGGGCGGACAGGACGCTCGCCCAGGTCGCCGACCTCTCGAACGCCGACCGGTGCCGGGAAGTCGTCGCGGCCGCAATCGAGCGCTTCGGCCGCCTCGACATCCTCGTCAACAATGCCGGAAAGGACCACCTCGGTCGTGTCGACGAAGGCGAGATCGGGGACTTCTCGACGATCATCGAGACCGACCTGTACGGCGTCTTCTACATGACGCGGTTTGCCGTGCCGCACCTGCGCGAGAGCCGCGGATGCATCGTCAACGTCTCGTCCGTGTCGGGGCTCGGCGGCGACTGGAACCACAGCTTCTACTGCGCCGCCAAGGGTGCGGTGACGAACTTCACCCGCGCGGTTGCGATGGACGAGGCGGCCCACGGCGTCCGGGTGAACGCGGTCAACCCGACGCTGGTCTACACGCCGTTCACCGCCGGCATGCAGGACCAGCCCGAGCTCGTGGCCAAGTTCAACGAACGCATCCCGATGGGTCGCGGCGCACAGCCAGACGACATCAGCGGGGTCATCGCCTTCCTGGCGAGCGAGGACGCACGCTTCGTCACCGGGGTGAACCTGCCGGTGGACGGCGGCGCCTCGGCCTCGAACGGGCAGCCGAAGCTCAGCTAGGGGAGATCCGCCGCCGGTCGGCAGCGCGCCCTATCGCCGTCGGTGTGCCTGATTTCGGCCGAGCAGCCTCGGCCGACATGACGATGGAGCTTCCTCGCTCCTGACCGCCCCTCCGTTGGATCGGAAACGGAGGGGTGGGGCGTTCCTCAGTTGCGAGCGTCGCCGTCGCGCATCTGGCCCGTCGGCTCCTGGACGTGGGCTTCGAGGAACCAAAGCTGCTTGTCGACGGCGCGGGAGACCTCGGTGAACAGGTCGGCCGTACCGGGGTCGCCCGCCTCGTCCGTCTCGTCGATGTTCTCGCGCACGGCGTTGGCGTAGGCGGCGTAGCTGTCGATCAGCGCGGCGATATGGTCGGCGATGGCGTAGATGCCCGTCGGGTAGGCGGGCAGCTTGGACGACCCCGCCACGACCTGCGCCGTCCCCAGGGCCGTGCCGCCGAGCTGCACCGCCCGCTCGGCCACCTTGTCGTTGAGGTCGCTGATCTCGGCGCGGAAACCGTCCAGCATCAGGTGGATGCCGATGAACTGCGGGCCCTTGAGGTTCCAGTGGGCCTGCTTGATCGCGAGCGCGAGGTCGATGCCGTCGGCCAACCGTGCGTTCAGGGCCTCGATGGACACCCTCTTGGCGTTTGAATTGGTGTCGTTGCGGGTCTGGTGGGTACGCGGGGTGCTGCTCGTGGCCATGCTTTGCTCCGTTATGCCGAGGCGGCAATTGTGGAGGGCTGGGGAGGTTCCCTTCGTCGGAGGGGGAGACGCTCGGTTCTGAGACCCCGGCCGTCCAGGCTCACGCCGGTCGCTCGTGCCGCCGCCGGGGCGGGTGAAGGTGGCGGCCTATACGAAGCTCGCAAATGACGAGCTTGCATCACCGGGGGCCGATGACGGGCGAGCAAGGAACTCCCGTCGCGAGGCGGACTTCTCAACCGCCGCTCTCGTCGTGACCCGAGGCGGTCCCCTCGAACGATGGCGGAGCGGTACAGATGGATCTCGGCATCAGCGGACGGGTGGCCGTCGTCACAGGGGCCAAGTCGGGCATGGGTCGCTCGACCGCCGAGCATCTTCTGCGCGAGGGCGTCCACGTCGTCCTAACCGATAAGGAAGGCCCCGAGTTGCAGGCCACCGCCGCGGAGCTGTCGTCCCTGGGCCAGGTCCGTGCCGTGGAGGCGGACCTGAGCACGGCCAAGGGCATCGAGGTGCTCGCCGCCTTCGCCAACATGGCTTTCGACGACAAGCCCACCATCCTGGTCTCCGCCGCAGGCATCACCGGCGCGTCCGGCGACTTCCTCGAACTCACGGACGAGGACTGGATCGAGGCGATCCAGACCAACCTCATGGCCGGCGTGCGCGCGACCAGGGCCTTCATCCCGCACATGCGCAAGGCGGGTTGGGGCCGGGTCGTGCTGTTCTCCTCGGAGGACGCGGTGCAGCCCTACATCGAGGAACTGCCATACGCGGCCGCGAAAGCCGGCGTCCTGAACCTCGCGAAGGGACTGTCGAAGGCCTACGGCCCGGACGGCGTGCTCGTGAACGCGGTCGGCCCGGCCTTCATCGCCACGCCGATGACCGACGCTCAGATGGAGAAGAAATCGAAGGAGAAGGGCATCTCCTTCGACGAGGCGATCAAGCTGACGCTCGACGAGGAGCGTCCCGGCATCGTCGCCAAGCGCCGTGGCAAGGTGGAGGAAGTCGCGGCGGCCGTGACGTTCCTCTGCTCCGAACGCGCCAGCTTCATCACCGGCGAGTACCTGCTGGTCGACGGTGGTTCCGTGATGACCATGGGAACCTGAGACGCCGGCCATTCCGGCGTCCCGGCCCGGGCGGGCTTACGCGTCCTGCGTCGCGTGAGCGCGCGAGGGCAGCACCCAGTTCGGCCTGATGAAGTGGCAGGTGTACCCATTGGGGATACGCTCCAGGTAATCCTGATGCTCCGGCTCGGCCTCCCAGAACGGCCCGGCCGGGGCTACCTCCGTCATGACCCTGCCCGGCCAGAGACCGGAGGTGTCGACATCGGCGATGGTCTCTTCCGCCACGCGGCGTTGGTCGTCATCGGCGTAGAAGATGGCGGAGCGGTAGCTCAGGCCCCGGTCGTTGCCCTGCCGGTTCGGCGTCGTCGGGTCGTGGATCTGGAAGAAGAACTCCAGCATGCGCCTGAAACTCGTCCGGGCCGGGTCGTAGACGATCTCGATGGCCTCCGCATGGGTTCCGTGGTTTCGGTAGGTCGCGTTCGGCACGTCGCCGCCGGTGTAGCCGACGCGGGTCGAGACCACGCCCTCCTGGCGCCGGATCAGGTCCTGCATGCCCCAGAAGCACCCACCGGCCAGCACGGCCCTTTCGGTTCTCATCGCAACTCCTCGATAGTCGTTTCACTCGTATCCTAAATATGGGGTCGCGAAGGGCGCCGCGCCCAGTGGCCTGGCGCCACGCCTGCACGAGCGAGGCGATGCCGGAAGCACAACCCTCCTTTGGCAGCGCCCGGCTGATCACGCTGCCTCCGGTCAACCCAGCTTTCTCTCGTGTGTCGGGGGGCCTTCACGAAGAGGTCAGTGTGTCTACCTTCCTGCCGCTCCCGGTAGCGTCTAGACTACGACGCTGGCGGGGGGCTCGCCGAATAGGGTGTTTGGCGAGACGAGACATGACCCTGCACGCCAGGCTCGGCACGCTTGGCGGGCGGACCGGCTCACTTCGGATGGCGGACCTTTTCCGCCGCCACGATTGGGCATCCACCCGTTTGGGCGGGCGCGAAGCGTGGCCGGCGGTCCTGCGCACCACGGTCGACCTGATGCTCGCATCGCTGCACCCCATGTGCGTCATGTGGGGACCGAGCCGCATATTCCTCTACAACGACGGCTACGCGGACATCCTGGGGGCGCAGCTCGGGGGCGCGTCTATCAGGCGGACGGCGTCCGGACCGTCGGCGAGGTTGAAGGCCACGAAGAAGCTGGGGTCGTCGGTCTCCAACACCATCACCTTGACCGCCACCGGTGCCTTCAGCGGCAGCAGGAAGCTCAGGGTCAGGCGACCGTCCGCGTAGGTCTGGTTCGGTTCGACAGGCGGTGCAAAGACCGCCTTGGCACCGTTCACCTTCAGCGCGGTGAACCAATTCCACTCCGCGAGGGAGGCGAGGTTGATGCGCGCCAGCTCGGCCAGCCTGTCAGCGTCCGGCTTGTGGTCGCGGTGGGAGTCGAGCCCGAGGACGGCGAAGGCGGAGTATTCCGGGTCGAAGGTCCAGGTCTGTCGGATGGCGGAGAGCTTGTGGTCGTGGTCGAACACGATCTTGCTGCGCGCCGCGACCCACACGTGAGGGTGGGCGTCCGCGGCGGAGGCGAGGCCGCAGAGTACGGTGGCGAGCAGCGCGGCTCGGGTTAGGCCGGAGGGGCGAACGGCTGTTGGCATGATGGCGGTACACGCTCGCGGCACGAGGAGCGGTACAACGAGGGGAGGACACGCTCGTCCTCACCGGGCAGGTTGCTCGATCAAGGGACCCCCTTAAGAGCTCAGGCGCGCGATACCGAGGCACGCATCTCACTACATGGCTGCAGCCGAGGTCGAGATGATTGGATTCGAAGGGGCGGTTCAAAACAGCCAACAGCTTGATGTCCGGTTCCTAGTCCCAGTTCCTTCAAAGCGGCCATTTCGCTTACGGCCAGATCAAGTCATCGCGGTACGTCTCCAGCGTTCGACCGCCATGTGACGCACACGCTGGTCGGCTCGATGCGATCACGTTGACCTCCAATGCAAGGATCGATGTCATTGGGGTCGAACCATATCAACACAACGACCGACCCCTACCACATCTGCGATCGGGGACTATCCCGCCGACAGTCATGCCGAAGCGTCGTTTGCCGAACCGACCGTTCGCTTCGGTAGCACTCCCTATGCAAACATATCGGGCTGGGTCGCGGCGATGTGGCTGTACAACGTCTGGAAGTGCAGCCAGCCGATATAGTCGCTGCCGACGTGCTCGCGGCTGTAGCGGGCTGTCTTCTCGGACACCGTCTGCGGCTTGATCCCAGTGGCCTCGACAAGGAGCTGCTGCTGGCAGGCCCGCTCGAGCGCGATGAACCAGAACGCCGCGTCGTCGATGCTGTGGTGCGAGCAGGTCAGCAGACCGTGATTCTGGTGCAGCACGCCGCGGTTGCGCCCGATCTGCTGGGCGACCGAGAGGCCACTGTTCTTCTCGACTGCGACCGCGCCCGCGGAGGCGCCGATCACCGCGTGGCTCTTGTAGAATGCCGCCGCGTCCTGCGAGATCATGTCGAGCTCGCGGCCTGTGGTGCACCAAGCGGTGCCGTAGGTGGTGTGAGCATGGCACATCGCCATCACCTCCGGGAACTCCTCGTGCACGGCACCGTGCAGGACGAAACCGGCCCGGTTGATCGCGTACTTGCCCTCGACCACCCGGCCATCGTGGTCGGCGAGGATCAGGTTCGACATGCGCACCTGCGAGAAGTGCACGCACATCGGGTTGGTCCAGTACAGCTCCGGGTGCTCGGGATCCCGAACCGTCAGGTGCCCGGCGAAGCCGTAGTCGAAGCCGTGCATCGCGAAGGCCCGGCAGGCGGCCACGAGGTGCTGCTTGCGATACTCGCGTTCCTCAGCGTGGTTCTTGAAGGTCGGGATCTCGGGGAAGATCAGACCGGCCTGCTCGGGCTGGTAGATCGAGGTGCGCTTGCGGCCGGCCGAGTCATTGGGCAGGTCGATGGCGACGTCGCTGTGGCCGTGATGATCGTCATCGAGCATGGTTCATCTTCTCTCGGTTTGAAGAGTCAGAAAGGGTCATCGGTCGACGAGGCGCTCGGGCATCGTCGGCGCGAGGTGGCTGCCGATCGCGAGCCGCGCGGCCAGGAAGTAGCCGCCCAATCCCGTCGGCCTTGTCGCGTTGATGATCCACCCTTGCATCGCGCGGGGTCCGTTTGACAAACGACGAGATTTCACGGATCGGTGAATGGCATTCACGGATCGCGCATGCGCCGGATCCCAAGCTTCCCCTCCCTTCGCGCCTTCGAGGCCGCCGCCCGCCTTGGTAGCTTCGCGCGGGCGAGCGAGGAGCTGCACCTGACCCCGTCGGCCGTCAGCCATCAGGTCCGCGCCCTGGAGCAACATTTCGGGCGCGCCCTGTTCCGGCGCGCGAACCGGCAGGCAACCCTGACTGCGGATGGCGAGCGGCTACTCTCGGGGCTGTCAGGCGCCTTCGACGCGATCGAGGCGGCGTGCGCCGAGCTGAAGCCGTCGCCCGCCCCATCGCTTGCCGTGCACTGCACCCCTAGCTTCGCCGCCAAGTGGCTCAGCCCGCGCCTGCCGAGCTTCGTCGATGCCAATCCCGGCATCGGCATCCGCGTCTCGTCCGGCGCCGAGCCGCTCGATCTGGGTCGGCACGCCGAGATCGACGTGCTGATCGCCTACGGCCGGCCGCCGGGCGGGTCCGGGTTGCGTGTGGAGTCCCTCGGGCCCGAGGAGATCGCGGCTCTGTGCACGCCGGAACTTGCGCGGAGTGCGACGGCGATCGAGGCGGGTGCGATCAAGCGCCTTACGTGGTTGGACTCGTCCTTCAGCCCGGTGCGCTGGGCGGACTGGTTCACGCTGAACGGATTGCCCGCGCCGACGACGCAGGCGGGGCCAGCCTTCGATCGCGGCTCGCTGATCATCTCCGCCGCCGTCCAGGGGCTCGGCGTGGCCTTAGAGAGCCTGCGGTTCGCGCGCGACGAGTTGGCCGCCGGGCAACTCGTCCGCTTTGGCGACGGCAGCCTCAGGAGCATCTACAGGGACCTGCACTTCCTCTGCTATCGCGAGCGGGACATGGGATCGGTCAAGATCCGCAGGTTCCATGCCTGGATCCTCGATCAGGAGCATCATTCCGCCATCGAATCAAGTGATCAAAACTAATTCGATTCATCACGGCAATTAAAATTTAGAATTTTATTATATCTTAGTGCTGATTTGTCAGGCACAAAAATAAATATTTGTCGCGGGATGCATCTTTCCGCAAAACAATGCTATAGATTAATAATTAATGATCTATCTTTGCCGCACACGACAAAGATAGATCATGAAGAGAAGCCTCAACTACGGCGCTCCTGCGGCATATACAATCCGTCGAGCGTTCCAGCATGGTCAAGTCAACACAATTGTTTAGACAACGTCGCCCAATATCCTCAGCGGATCTCCCGTCGGTCGAAAGATCAAACCACCGGATCGCTGATGACCTGCGCATACGGCACCGTGGCCTGGAAAGAGGGCCTCGACTCGAGCCGATCCTGCAGAGCGGCGAGGTTCGGATGGTCCTCGCGCCACGTGTTCTCCGGCATGCGCACGTTGAGCCAGCCGATGCAGCTGCCAACCGCGATGTCGGCGAGCGTCAGACGGTCCCCGACGCAGTACTCGTGGTCGCCGAGCATTCGGGAGATCTCGCGCAGGCCGCCCGCCGCTTTGCGGAGCTGACGCGCGGTCCATTCCCGGCTCTGCGCGGTCTCGGCCCGCGCGCGTTCCCAGAAGACCAGCACGCAGGCGTCGCAGATGCCGTCGGCCAAGATCTCGAAGCGTTTGGTGAGAAGGACAGCATCCGGATCCTTCGGCATCAGCGCAGGCGTCGGGTGCTTAAACTCCACCCACTCGTTGATGAAACGGGACTCGTAGACGCTCTCGCCGTCGTCGCAGATCAGCACCGGCAGCTTCTCAAGCGGATTGTACTTCGGCGTCTCGGTGTCGCGGTTCCACGGCACTTCCGTAATCAGCTCGAATGGGATGCACTTCTCAGCGAGCTGGATTCGCACCTTGCGGGCGTAGGGGCTCGGGGTCGCGCTGATCAGACGGTACATGAGCACCTCACGAGGCGAGCGGGATACTCGGGCTTACGGGCCTACGAGAGGGCTGGCAACGCGCGGCGCACTCATCGGCTGACGAATCTTGTATCGCATTGACCGAAGTGTCGGCATCGGTTGCTGTCGATCTCTTCGGGATCCGGATGGACTGGGCGCACACCGGCGGCTAGGCTCCCAAGAATCAAGTTGGGAGCGCGTGCCGTGCGGGTGAACCCCTACCAAGCGGGCGTGGTTTTGCTCACCTTTCTCGGGTTCCTGTTCTTTCTTTTCATGGGGCTTGCCGCATTCGCGCCGGGCCTACTGGCGAGCCCGGTTATCGCGGGCGGCACGGTAAGCCTGTGGTTCCTCTATGCGATCGGTCTGATCTGGACCTCCGTCCTATGCACGGGCCTGCACGTGCTGATTGCGAACGCGGCGGAGGACAAGCGATGACCCGCCTCCTGGCGACCTTCGTGTGGCTCCTCAGCGGCGGCGGTGGTGCGGCTTTGGCCCAGACGCCCGTCGCCCCACCCGCGGCCGGGTTCAACGTCACGGCAATCACCTTTTTCGTCTTCTTCGTCGCGCTCACGCTCGCCATAACCTACTGGGCGGCGGGCCGAACGCGCTCGGCCGCCGACTACTACGCCGCGAGTGGCCAGATCTCGAGTACGCAGAACGGGTTCGCGCTCGCGGGCGACCTGATCTCGGCCGGGGCGTTCTTAGGCCTGTCCGGCCTCATTTTCGGTACTGGGTTCGACGGCCTCGTCTATGCGGTCGGCTACACGCTGGGCTATCCGCTGATCGTCTTCTTCTTCGCCGACCAACTGCGCCGGCTCGGCAAATATACCTTCTCAGATGTTATCGCGTTCCGGCTGGCGCCGCGTCCGGTGCGGACCCTGGCCGCGCTGTCCTCGCTCTCGATCGTGGCCTTCTACCTGATCGCGCAGCTCGTCGGCGCGGGTCAGCTGATTCAGCTCCTGTTCGGTCTGCCTTATCTATACGCGGTGCTCGGCGTTGGCGCCCTGATGATCTGCTACGTGATGTTCGGCGGCATGGTGGCAACGACCTGGGTGCAGATCATCAAGGCAATCCTGCTCCTGTGCGCGGCCACCTTCACGGCGCTGCTCGTGCTGGCCCATTTCGGCTTCAGCTACGAGCGCATCATCGCCCAGGCGGTCGAGGTCCACGCCAAGCATAGCGCCATCCTGCAACCATCGACCTTTGCCGCCTCACCCTGGTCGACGGTGTCGCTCGCGCTCGCGCTGTTCGTCGGGGCGGCGGGGCTGCCGCATCTCTTGATGCGGGTGTTCACCGTGCCGGACGCGCGTGCAGCCCGCACCTCGACCTTCTGGGGTTGCACGATCGTCGCCTACTTCTTCTCGCTGATCTTCGTCATCGGCTTCGGCGGGCTTGCGATCGTCGGCTCGACGCCCGCCTATCTCGGGGCCAACGGCGCCCCGATTGGCGGCGGCAACATGGTGGCGATCCACCTCTCGCACGCGCTCGGTGGCAACGTCCTGCTCGGGCTGAACTCCGCCATCGGCTTCGCCACCATCCTGGCCGTGGTGTCGGGGCTGACGCTCGCGGCCTCCTCGGCGGTCTCGCACGACCTCTACGCCAACGTGCTCAAGCGCGGCTCGGCGAGTGACGCCGACGAGGTCAGGGTTGCCAAGTACGCCACCCTCGGTGTCGGCATCGCGGCGGTGCTGCTCGGCATCGCCTTCGAGAAACAGAACATCGCCTACATGGTCGGGCTGGCCTTCTCGATCAGCGCAAGCTCGAACTTCCCGGTGCTGATCCTGGCCATGTACTGGAAGGACTTTACCACCCGCGGCGCCGTGGTCGGCGGCAGCGTCGGGCTCGTCAGCGCGCTGGTCTTGACTATCCTCGGGCCGCCGGTCTGGCTGAAGGTGCTGGGCTTCGCCCAGCCGATCTTCCCGCTCGACCCGCCGACCCTGATCACGCTGCCGCTGGCGCTCGCGACCTGCGTGATCGTGTCGATCCTCGACCGCTCGGCGCA
>NZ_JAUYZI010000050.1 GCF_030700245.1 Methylobacterium amylolyticum | reverse complement strand
CTGGTGATACGTCGTTCGCGGTCATGAAGATCTCCTGCACGAGAGCGGATTTGCTGGAGCAGGGGCGATACCACGCGCGAGACCCGGTCGGGTCGAATTCCCGCCCCGGGGAGCGGCCCCTGTCCGATCCGCCTCGGACCTCGCGCGCGGGCCTCCTACACGCACGGCCTCGTCGATCGTTCCGCGTCCATCACGCCGTTCGGCCCCTCGGCCGGATCGGGAGACGCGAGCCCGCACGATGCGCCGGTCCCATCCGGATCCGCGTCGATGGGAGACGTGGCCTCCCGGGAAGCCTCGGCCTCTCGCTCGGCCCGGCGCAGCCTGGCCCGCGCGATGCGGCTTTGGCTGTCGCGCTGCGCGTCGTGGCGATCGGTCTCGCTCACCGGCTCGACCGGCGTGCCGGCGAGGTCATGGCGCATCGAGCCGGGCTGCGCCGCGGCGAAGACGTACAGGAAGCTCCGCGCGTAGTCGTGGATGGCCCGCTTCAGGGCGGTGGCCGGCACCTCGGGCTTGCGGCGGGCCGCGATCTCGGCGCCCAGGCCGAGCCGGAACGGCCGCACCACGTCGCCCTCCGCGGTCGGGAGCACGCCGATCGGCGCGACCAAGAGGTCGTTGACCCGGCGGGCCCGCTCCACGTCGCCGCCCCGGGCCCGGATCGGGCCGCGCGCCCGCGTCCAGGGCCGGAACGGCCGCGCGGGCTCGCTCCGCGGCGGTGCGGCGGTGGGGTCGACCGCGGCCGGCTCGGGGGCGGCCTCCCCTGCGGACGGGGTCGGGCCGGCCGGCGACGGGCGCGGGGCCGGCGGCTCGGGTGAGACGGGCGGCGTTTCGGTCGCGCGGGTGGGCGGCGGCCGCGTCGACGGTGCGGCCGCGGACCTGCGCGCCCTGCCCGGGACCGATCCACGCGGTTGCTCGCTCCGGGTCGCCATCGCGCCTCGCATCGCGTGCGGATCTACCTCTGCCCGGCACGCCCCGCGATCTATCGCGCCACGCGGAGAGCGCCTGTCAATTCACGACACCCACCCGAGGGAGCGGGTCCGGAACCGGCTTCCCGCGCCGCTGCGCCGAGGCGCCCGCTCCTACGGCGTCGGCACCGGCACGACCACCGTGCAGCGCTGCTCCGTGCCGGCCTTCGCCGCCGCCGCCCGGCACCCCGCCAACGCCTCGCGGTTCGCCTGCACCAGCCGGTGCGCCTCGACCAGACCCTGCCAGCCCGGCGCGCTCCCCGCCCGCATCAGCGCCGCCCCCGCATCCCACCGATCCGCACCCAGCACCGTCGCCGCCACGCTCAGGCCCACCCCGTCCGGCAGCCCGCGCGGCAGCACCAGCACCGCCAGAACCCCCGCTAGAACCCCCGCCAGGAACGCCGCCCCGCCGACACCGGTCAGCCACCGATCCTGACGTCGCCGCTCCCGCGCCCCGGCGATCCGTTCCGCGAGCTGGCGCTCGACCCGACCCAGATCCCGGGTCTGCCGCTCCAGCCCCTGCGCCGCCGCCCGCACCAGCGACTCGCCGCCGTTCGCCAGCACGCGGGCGTAGTGCTCCGGGCCCTGCCGCAGCATCGGCGACCGCTCCACCGCCGCCAGACGATCCTCCACCAGGCCCAGCGCCTGCACGATCCGCCCGAGATCGGGGCTGTAGTCCACCGGCGTGCCCTGCTCCTCAAACCGGGTCAGCGCCCCCTCCACGCCCCGGCGGATCGCCGCCATCTCCCGCCCCAGCCCGACCCCCTGACCCTCCACCGTCGCCCGAAGCGCCTCGAACGCCGCCGCCGGGTCGCCCGCCTCCGCCTCGGACGGCCCCGGCCCCACACGGCCGTCCCGCACGCCCTCGACGCTCCCGCCTCGTCCCCGCTCCATGCCCGGCTCCTCACATCTCCAGGCCCAGATCCTGGCCGCGGCTGCGCTGGACGACCCGCTCCCGCTCGCGGGCCAGCGCCTCCGCACGCACGCGCGCCTCGACCACCGCCCGCTCCTGCGCCGCAGCACGCTCCTGCTCGGCCGCCCGCTCGCGCAGGACCGCGATCATCTCCGGGTCCACCCCCACACCCCGCTGCAATGCCCGCATCCGCCCCTCGACCGCGCCGCGCGCCTCCGCGTGCTCCGCGCCCGGCAGGGCCGCGCGCTGCGCCTCCAGGTCCTGCCAGCGCGCCAGGAACCGGTCCGCCCGCACCGCCGGGTCCGCCAGCGCCGCGCGCTCGCGCTCCAGGCCCGCCACCAGCGGCCCGAGCCGGTCGCGCCCGCTCCGCTCCCGCATCGCCCGCGCCGTCTCCGGGTCGTGCTCCAGGCTCGAGCGCACCAGCGCGTGCGCGCCCGGCCGCGCCGCGTCCAGCGCCTGCCCCGCTTCCGCCACCGCCCGCGCGTGCCCCTCCAGCCGCGGCAGCCCGGCCGCCGCGTGCCGCTCGGCCGCGCTGTGCGCCCGCGCGTACCGGTCCAGCGCCGCCTCGAACGCCGACAGCGGCTCCAGCCGGTCCGTTGGCCGGTCCTCCGGCGACGGGACCTCGCTCGGATCCGGCCGGGCGGCCGCGGCGACCCGCGGGCCGACGCCGAGCCGCAACCCGTCGAACATCCCCCGCGTTCGCGGTGCCGGCTCCTGTCCGGGCGCCGCGGGCTCCGCCTGCGGGCGTGACGCGGGTGGACGCCGCCCCAGCTTCAGCCCGTCGAACAGGCTCCGCCGGGGGCACTCGGCCGCGCTCGCCGCGTCCCAGTCCGTCTCCGGCGCGGGTGCCGCCGCGGCGCGATCCGCCGGCCGCGTCCGCGCGACCGCCTCCTCGGCCCGCTCGGGCTGGCGCGGCACCGTGATCGCGCTGCGGATCCCGAACGCCTCCGCGATCCCGCGCCGCGCCGCGAACGCCTCCGCCGCCGCTTCCCCCGCGCCGGGATAGTCCAGGGTCGTCTCCTTCGCCCCCGAGCGCGACAGCTGCGCCGCCAGCCCGGCCCCGGCCAGCTCGGCCGCGTCCCGCACCCGCCAGCCCTGGCGCGCCCGCTCCGTGTCGTCCGCCGGCCGCACCGCCGCCGAGCCGGTGCGCTCCAGCCCGATCGTCGCCCCGAGCGCCGGCGCCGCCGCGGCCATCGCCCGCTCCAGGTCCGCGCCCCAGGTCGTGCGACGCTCCCCCGCCGCGTCCTCCAGCGTCACGAAGTAGCTCGCCCGGTTCGTCGGATCGTGCGCGTAGGGGGCACGCCCGTGCGCCACCAGCCGCCCCGCCTCCCGCCCGGCGAACTCGTCCGCCGCCGCGTACAGCCGCGCCGCGTCCCGGTGCCGGGTCATCGCCACGTAGGCCAGGTGCCGGTCCATCGTCGCAGACGCCAGCACGAAGCTTCGGTCCACCGTCGCACCCTGCGTCTTGTGGATCGTCGTCGCGTAGCCGTGGTCGAACGCCTGATACTCCGCCACCGGCACGCTCACCCGGCGCGCCGCCCCGTCCCGGCCGCCCCGTCGAGCCGGGCGGTCAGCCGGCCGTCCTCGGCCCGCTCCACCACCCCCAGCATCCCGTTCTTCACCCCGAGCGCCCGGCTGTTCTCCAGGAACACGATCCGGTCCCCGGGCGCGAACGCCCGCTCCCCGTCGTTGGTCCGGTAGCTCCGCTCCCCGGCTTCCTCGCACCGCGCCAGGGCGCCCCGCGCCTGGAGCGCGGATCGGATCTCGGCGTTCAGCGCCCGCACGTCCGCCCGCCGGTGCGCCATCGCCACCCGCGTCCCCTCCGGTCGTGCCGCCCGGTCGGCGAGGTAGTCCCGCACGATCGCCCCCCGCGCCGCCTCCCGGCCCGCCTCGATCTGGATCGCGCCGTGCTCGCTGTACGCCGCCAGCCCCTCGCCCGTCCGGTGCGTCGCGAACGCCACCGACGCCGCGCGCTGCCAGTCCTCCCGCTGCCGGCGGATATCGCTGAGTTCCGCGTGCCCGACCCGCTCCGCCACCGCCCGGAACGGCGCCCCCGCCCCGATCGCCTGGAGCTGCTCGTGGTCCCCCACCAGCACCAGCTTCGCCCCCGCCCGCTCCGCCTCGCCCACGAACCGCGCGAGCTGGCGCGAGCCGACCATCCCGGCCTCGTCGATCACCAGCACGTCGCCGCGCCCGAGCCGACCGTGGCCGTCATCCCAACCCCGCGACCACGACGCCAGGGTGCGGCTCGCGATGCCGGACGACTCCTCCAGCCCCTCCGCCGCCTTGCCCGACAGCGCTGCCCCGTGCACCCGGTAGCCCTGAGCCTCCCAAGCCTCCCGCGCCGCCGCCAGCATCGTGCTCTTGCCGGCCCCGGCGAACCCCACCACCGCCGCGATCCCCTCCGGCCCGGTCACGTGCCCGATCGCCCGCCGCTGCTCCACCGACAGCCCGGCCCCGGCCTCGCCCGTGCTCGCCCGGATCGCCGCGTCCTGCCGCGCCATCGCGCGCGCGACGTGCCGCCGCTTGATCCCGTGATCCCGCCCCGCGTGCAGCCGCTCGGCCGCCTCCGCCATGCCGGCCTCGATCGCGATCATCTCCCGCGTCGCGTACCGCGCCGGCTGCACCGCGCCCGTCGCCGGGTCGGTGCGCTCGGCTTGCAGCGTCACCAGCTCGGGCGAGGCGGTCACCGCCGCCAGCGCGTTCTGGAACCCCTGCGCGTCGTCGTCGAGACAGCGGTGCAGCGCCCGGGCGATGTCCCGCCGGTCGAACACGCTCTTCTCCGCCGTGATGATCGCCAGCACCTGCTCCGGCTGCGCGCGGATCACCGCCGCGTTGTGCTCCGCCGCCGCCGGATCGAGCCGCGTCCGCTCGACCGCGCCGCCGCGCCGCTGCACGGCGGTCGCCGCCACCCCCATGTGCTGCGTCGGCGCGATCTCCAGGCCGCGCTCCGCGTGGCTGCGGTGGTCGATCCGCAGGTCATGCCCCTCCATGGCGAGATGCGCGTTCGCCAGGCCCTCCCACGCCTGCCGGATCCCGACGAGCTGCGCCTGCGTCGTCGGCAGACCGCGCGGCTGCAACTGCTTGTTGGCCAGCTCCAGCGCGGTCTTCGCGCCGAGCCCGTCCGCCGTGACCGCCCGGGTGGTGGTCAAGAGGTGGGCGTGATGGTTGCGATCGTCGCCGTCGCGGTGCGGTTCGTGCACCGCGAAGTCCACCGCCGCGCCGGTGCGATCGGCCAGCTCCTGCGCGAACGCCCGCGTCAGCGCCGTGCGCGCCTCGGCGCTCAGCTCGTGCGGCAGCGCCACGACGAATTCCCGCGCCACCCGGGCGTCGCCGCGTTTCTCCGCCGCCTCCGCCGCGTTCCACAGCGCCGAGCGGTCGAGCGCCCAGGCCGCATCGACGCCCGCGGGCAGCACGATCTCTGTGTGGATCACGCCCGCCTTGCGGGTGTAGTCGTGCACAAGGCCATCGCTGGCGTTCTCCAGCCGCTCGGCGCTGCGGTAGGCCGCCGCCGCCACGGCCGAACGGCCCGAGGACCGGCCGACGACCGACATCTGGCAGTGGTAGATCGCCAACGGGGACGGCTCCGCGAATGGCCGAGCTTAGCAGCAAAGGGGTCGCCCAGCGACCCGTATTTGCGCCCTTCACATCCCCTTCCGCTTCGCTCCAGCCGATGCTCCGGTGTCCGCCCGCAGGACTACTTGTGCGAGTATGGTGGGGCTGAGCGTTGCAGAGCGGGCAGGCGGTCCGAGGAACTCAGTCACGCATTGATCAACGAGCTTGGCCGTAAGCGACGAAGTCAGTATGACGGGCTTGCCTCATCCAGGGAGACGGCCATGGCGCGACGGACGATCGCGGAGCGCATCGCGCAGCTCGACGTGCGGAAGAAGACCCTCCTGGCTCGCCTCGACAAGCAGGATCGCGCCCGCGACACCCGCCGCAAGGTCCTGCTCGGCGCCCTCGTCCTTCAGCGCCTCGAAGCCGGGCACGATCCCGCCTTCACCCAGCGCCTCGCCGACTGGCTCCGCCGCGAGCTGCCGGGCTTCCTCACCCGAGACGCCGACAAGGCCCTGTTCGCCGATCTCATCGGCCCTCCGGCGGGAACCGCGCGCACGGAAGCTCCGGTGAGAGGTACGGGCGCCGTCGAAGCCGAACGGGCGGGGGACGCCGCCGCCTGAGGGGGGATCCACGCATAGCCTCGGGCTCGGGGATCCCGTTTCGCGAAGCGCGTCGGATCGACCGGGTCACAAGAGGGATGGGGCGAGCCATGGCAGTCCGTCTCCGGGCGTCGCCGCAGGATCGTACGGTCACGCGACCGGGGCGGCGGATCGCCGGCCGGGTGCTCGTCATCACGATCGCCCTGGCGTCGGCCACGAGTCCGCCCGCCGACGCGACCGAGATGGCGGATCTCCTGGGCGTCTGGGAACAGGTCGCCTCGAACGCCGGCCCCTGTCCGGCCTGCACCATCGCATTCCGGGAGACGCTGGGAGGCGTCGTCGACGTCGCCAAAAAGCGGCTGGTGCGCGGACCTGCCGGCCCTGGACACCGGCGGCCCGGCCAGCGGGTATGGCTGCTGGCAGGACGAGCGCGTCGCGGCCTGGGTCGCGGGGCGACCGTTCACGATCCGCTTCCGGCTGGGTGAGGACGGCGTGCTCGCCATGACGATGACGGTGGAGGCCGGCTCGGCCCGTCAGCCCGTCGTCCGCGCCCGATACCGGCGCGCGTGGCTGGGCATGTGATCGCTTCAGCCCGCGTGTGCGACCCGCGCTCGACCTGCACCGCCTCGATCAGGGCGTGCAGGTTTCCGGCGTCGAGCGCCGTCTCCATCGGCATGTCCTGGGCGGCCGCGAGTTGCTCGCGCAGCTCGGCGTTCTCGCGCGCCGGGGCGACCATGGGCGCGGTCACGTCGACGCCCATCCCCCTCCCCGATTGACCGCGAGCAGGCGCGTCCATCCGTGCGGAGCGGCGGCTTCGACCACGCTCGGTAGACCGTCAGGCGGACTTGCGGGTCGGCCGTGATCTGGTGGCAGGATGGGTCCCGCGCCCCCGCGGGCCGGCGAGCTCCGGGCCTCCCTCTCCGGGGACGCCGGCGCGCTCGGCCTCCGCAGTCGCGCTTTCGGGTTCGAGCCCGGCGGACAGGACCTCGCCCATCCGCACCTGCCAGCCGGGCCCGGTGGCGCGGTAACCCGCGACGACGGTGGGCGGCAGCCGCAGCGTCACGAGCACCTTGCTCGCCTCCGACTTCGGCCGGCCGCGGCGGGTGAGCCGGGCGAACAGCTCCGGGTCCAGCGCCTCGGACGCCGGCCGGGCCTGCGCAGCCTCCTCCGGCGTCACGTCGGGGTTGTCGGGGTCGCGGGCGATCATCGCCTGCACGCGCGCCTCCTCGGCGTCGCTGATCGGCGGAGCCTTACGCTTCGTCATAGAGCCTCCTTTCGCTGCGGCTGGCGGGCCGCAGGCTGATGGCGGAGACGGCTTCGGTCCCGAGTGGCGAGAACACGAGCGCCACGAGCGTGCCGTCGAGGAAGCCGATCGCCTTGAACCGCGGGGTGCCGGTGCGACTTGCACGGCTCGGCAGGATCACCGCCGTCTCCCACTCGAACCGGTCGCGGGCATCGGCGAAGTCGAGGCCGTGCCCCTCCGGCTCCGGGAGGAGGTTCCGGGCACGCTTCACCTCATCCCAGACCATCGCCGTCATAGAATTGTTGTAACTACGGCAAGGGAAAGGCGCAAGCCATTTCCGTAGCTACACGCTGCCCTTCGGCATCTGGCATCCCCGATCACCTCTGCCGGGGTCGATCAGCCGATGCCGAAACGGTCTCCCAGCCCGCTCTCCGGCATCGTGGACCGGGCCCGCCGGACGCGGCCTCAGTCCCCCGGCGTCCAGTCGATGTCGGGCCGTTGCGCCAGCATGCGGTCGAAGTAGTCCGCCACCGCCTGCGCGCCGTCCGCGTGCATCATCGCGATCGGATGCGCGAGATAGGCGCGCGCCAGATCGAGCGGCATCCGGTCCGCCCGCAGCGCGCTCAGCACCTCGTCGATGAAGGCGTCGTTGGCTTCGTTGAAATCGCTCGTCAGCTTGTTGCGGTCGTTGAGCGCCCTGATCGGCATCCTGCCTCCGTCGATCGCTGGATCCGCCGCCAACCGGCGGGACCGATGGCGCGTTCCAGCCCGCCGCCCCTCCATCGAGGCCATGGTGATGACGGCCGAGAGGAGCGTACCGGCCGGCCGACGGCACCGCCTGCCGCGCCGGTGCGGCAGGCGCTCACGACTTCCGCGCGGCCCGCGCCATCGCGATCAGCTCGGCGGCGGTGAGCCCCCGCGGTGGCAGCGGGTCCGGGACCGGGACCAGTGGGGCGAGCCGTGGCGTCGGGAGGATGCGGGCTGGCCGGGCCGCCCAGAACCGCGACAGGCGAGCCGATGGGCTGTCCCCCCGGGCCGCTCCGGTGGCTGTGCTCGATCCCGTCATGGCGTCCCTGCCCCTGCCCCGGGCCAGCGATAGGGGCCCACGCGGCCGTGAGTCAGGCGGCCACGCGCGGAGGAGGCGGCGACAGCGCCGCGCTGTCGGCATGCGGGCGGGGGTGTCCGTGCGGGTCCGGCGCCCTAAGGCTACGCTTTCTTCACCACGGCGGGCGCAGGGGCGGTCCATGCCGATCCGGCGCGAGCACAGGTTCTTCTACCCGATCGACTGGCCGCAGCTCTCCGCCGTCATCCGGTTCGGCCGGGCGCGGGGCCGGTGCGAGGGCTGCGGACGGCCGCACGGGCGCCTCGTCCACCACCCCGGCGACGGACGCTGGTGGGACGGGGACGCCGGGCGCTGGCGCGACGGACGGGGGAGGCCGACCCGCCTCGCCGTCGGCACCGACGCGCTCGGCCTGGTCCGGACGACGCGGGTGTTCCTGGCCACGGCCCCCCGCAACCACGACACCGCCGACAATGCGGACGCCAACCTCGCGGCGTGGTGCCAGCGCTGCCACATGGTTTACGACCGCCCGGAGCACCGGCGCCGGCGCTGGGCGACCCTGTTCCGGCGCAGGGCGCTGGGAGATCTGTTCGATGGGCCGTATGCCTGAGGAGGACGCGCCACCCTGAGGCACGCTCAACCGCCGCGATGGGCGTGGGGATGGGCAACGCCCGCGATCTGCCGAACATCCCGGGGCCTGGGCCGGCGCGGTGCGGTGTCCAGATCCTCCACGCGCCGACCCTCACGCGACAACCCGGCCGACGCTTCATGGGCAGGCGCGCATCGGGATCCTGCGCTGGGTTATGGCTCTGAGCCAGCCTATAGAACCCAGTGCGGCGCGAGGCGTCCCACCAGAACTGGATCCGGGCGCGGCGGCGCCTCGACCCCGAGCCTCCTCGGGGCACTCCGGCGAACCGGGATGGTTGTAGCCTCGCCGGATCTTGCTCGGTCGTAGCCTATGGACTACACCATGACATGCTCGTCATCCGCCGCACCGACGCGTTCGCAGGATGGGTGAGCGGTCTTCGCGACGCGCGGGCGAAAGCCCGGATCGCCGCCCGCGTCGACCGCTTGGCGCTCGGGAATCCCGGGGACGTGAAGCCCGTAGGCTCCGGCGTGAGTGAGTTGCGGATCGACTACGGACCCGGGTACCGGGTGTATTTCGTCCAACGCGGCGAGACGGTGATTATTCTGCTGTGCGGTGGGGACAAGGGCAGCCAGAGCCGGGACATCGAACGGGCCAGGGCGCTGGCGGCGACGGTGTGAGGAGAGGACGCATGACGGAGACGAGGCCATACGACTCCGCGGAGTTCCTCGACACGGACGAAGCCGTGGCGGAATACCTTGCCGCAGCCGTCGAGGAAGGGGACGCGGCTCTCTTCAGCCATGCCCTCGGCGTCGTGGCCCGAACCCGCGGCATGACGCAGATCGCCCGCGAGGCAGGTCTGTCCCGCGAGAGCCTGTATCGGGCGCTCTCGCCGGAGGGAAACCCGAGCTTGGACACCGCCATGCGGGTGATGAAGGCCCTGAACGTCCGTCTGACCACCGCGCCTGCCGGATCCGGACAAGCCGTATCTGGCTGACGTCAACTGGCCTCGTCCTACGGGAAATCCAACTCGCCGGATGCTGAGCGGGCCGCTGCGGGATCGTCCGAGGCTCCGGTTCTCACATCGTGCGGTCTTCGAGAATGACCGTTATCGCCAGCAATGCCAGGGCCGTGTCCCGAGCAAGCACGCAGGCACGTCCGTCCGCACCTGCGTGCTTACGCACTGACGTAGTCACGTACACATTCAGGCACCGCACACGGTTAGCCACCTTCTCGCTCCAAGTAGGCGATCAGCGCAGCCTCGATCACCTCCTGGTGGCTTGCGTCACGGTCAAACGCGAACCGCCGGAGCCGTTGATACCGGGCCTCGGACAAGCGGAGCGTGAGCGACTTCGTGCGAGGCTCGGCATCGGACGTGGGGCGCAACGTCGGGGTTGGTACGCTTGCAGCCGGAGGTGTCGGAGGCAGCGTAGCCGTCGCCTCACCCCGCTGGGGCACGTCGGACGGCCGCGGCGCGCCCTTTGTCTGGATCAGCCCATCGAGAGAGGGTGTTTGCTTCCCAGCCATCGCTACCGCCCCACCTGTGCCTTGCTGGCTTCCTTACGCAACTGCGTCATGACGTACTCAAGCACTTCCTTTACCTCGCGGGCTGAAGCGGTCTCGGCTTCGATCTCCGTCACAGCCCGTCCCGAAATCGCCGCCGTCGGGAAATCTGTTCGGTCATGGATAACTGTTGGGGCGAGCTTACCGTGCTTCGCCAAGGCCATCACCGCCTGCATCTGGAGACGGGTCCGTGGCTTGGCCTGCGTCAGCACGAAGACGAAGGGGCACCCGGCATCCTCAATCAGGGCTAGCGTGTCGCCGACCGCGTCGAGATCGTCGGGGGAGGGGCGCACGGGCACCACAGCGAGGCTCGCATACCCAAGCAGCGTGCGCAGCTCCGGCCGAACCGACGGTGGCGTATCAACGTACAGGAACTCGATCCCGGCCTCGGCGAGCCGCTCAGCGCCCGCAGCGAAGTCCGCGACCTCAATCCGCACAAGCGCCGGCTGCTGGTCCTCGCGCCGGTTCCACCAAGACGTGAGTGACCCCTGCGGATCCGTGTCGAGGAGCGCGGTTGCGTAGCCGGCCTGATGCGTCGCCACAGCGAGGCTTCGCATGAGCGATGTCTTTCCTGCGCCACCCTTCTGGCTCGCCACTACCACGACGTGCATCATTGCCTCATTGCGTGCTTACGTCATGACGTAACTGCGTCAGTCCGTGGCCACGTGCTCAAGCTCGACGCCAGTGGTTAGCAGGAGATTACTTTCGCGCCAACCTATAGGCAGTGGCCTAGCGGGTAGGGTGCGCCGAGCCGCAGTCCTTCAAACGACCGCCCATAGTGGCAAAGGCACTGGTCAGGTCAGGCTGCTGCGACGGCGGGTGTGGCGGGCTGGCGTCCGAGGGTCCGGTAGACCGTCGGCCGTGAGATCCCGAACAGCTCGGCCAGGTCGCTGATCGCGTACTCCCCGGTGTCGTACATCCGGCGCAGCTCCTTCTGCTGGCGGTCGGACAGCTTCGGCTTCTTGCCGCGCAGCTTGCCCTTGGCGCGCGCCACCGCCATGCCCTCGCGCGTGCGCAGCCGGATCAGGTCCGCCTCGAACTCGGCAAACGTCGCCAGGATGTTGAAGAACAGCTTGCCCATCGGGTCGGCCGGGTCGTGCACGCTGGCGCCGAGCTGGAGCTTCACCCCCCGGGCGGCGAGCGCGTCGCCGATCGCGCGCGCGTCCGGCACGGAGCGGGCGAGCCGGTCGAGCTTGGGCACCACCAGGGTGTCGCCACCCCGCACCGCCGCCAGCGCCTGGTCGAGGCCGGGGCGGGCTCGGTTCGTCCCGGTGAAGCCCTTGTCGGTGTAGATGCGCTCGGCGGCCACTCCGAGCTGGAGCAGGGCGTGGCGCTGTGCGGCGAGGTCCTGCTTGTCGGTGGAGCAGCGGGCGTAGCCGATCAGCACGTGCGTCATGGGCCGGACTGTAACGTATGAGGCCCGGTCACTGCATCTTTTATCGTACCAATCGAGTGAGACGCGAGTTGCCTCTGCGGATCGAGGGTCCGCGAGTGGGCCGGCTGGCGTCCGCTGAACGATCCCCTTTCGGACGCACCGGGAGCGGCTGCTCCGGGTGCGTCCGAAAGGGGACGCAGCCGGTATATCGGTGAGGGACGCCGCTTCGCCGGCCCAATCGAGGTTCAGATATGACACCGAACGAACTCGCCGCGATCATTGACGGAGAAGGCGGTCCGGCGCCAACCTCGGCCGAGATCGAGGCGTTCGAGGCCCTGATCGGCGCCCGGCTGCCCGACGACTACCGCGCCTTCCTCGCCCTGACCCGCGGCGGGCGCCTGCGCAAGCCGGTCGTGTTCTCCCTAGCCGGTGAGGAGATCGGGACGGAGCGCGTCGGGTGCGTGGCGGGTCTTTGCGCTGACGAGGACTGCTCGCTGGAGGAGCGCCACCGAACGGCGTCCGACTGCGACATTCCCGAGGGCCTGCTCTCGATCATGACCGATGGCGGAGGGAACGACATCGCTCTCGTCCTGCGCCCGGATCGGTGCGGTGAGGTGTTCTTTCTCGACCACGAGGTGTCAGGTGGAGAGGGGCGCCCGACCTTGGAGGATGCTGAAGGCGAGGATTGGGTCTACGCGATCCGCTTTGCGTCGTCGTTCAGCGAGATGGTGGCCGGCTTCAGGAGCGCGCCCTTCTGAGGTCGCAGCAATCTGCATGGCCAAGATCGACAGGTCCGCAAGGGGTGGAAAGGGGGCCGTCTGCTTTCGACCGATCCCTCGCGAGTGCGGACGCTTTCAGAGCAGGAAAAGCAGGCCCGTCGGACGCGTGTCCCCGTGCACAGGATACAGACCGTTGACAACGTCGTTCACGCGTGAATGATTAACGTCTGAACGGAGGGCGGTCAGTGGCGACATCGACTGGGCAACGCGGGCTACGGCTGGACGACCAGCTCTGCTTCGCCCTCTACGCCGCGACGAACTCGGTCGTGCGCGCCTATCGACCGCTCTTGGGCGAAGTCGGGCTGACCTATCCGCAGTACCTCGTGATGCTGGCGCTCTGGCAGGACGGCGTGACGGCGGTGCACGACCTGGCCGCCCGTCTGCAACTCACGTCCAGCGCGATCACGCCCCTGGTCGACCGGCTGGAGGCGGCGGGCTTCGTCACCCGGGCCCGCGCCTCGGACCGGCGCGTCGTCCTCGTCGCCCTGACGGAGGCGGGCCGGCTGCTGGAGGAGCGGGTCGCCACGGCGCAGCAGGCCGTGGTCTGCCGCACCGGCCTCGGCGACCGCGACCTCGCCGACCTGCGCCAGGAACTGAGGGATCTCGCCGACCGCGTCGCCGCGACGGGCACGGCCCGTGGTGACGCGACGGGTTGAGGATGCACCGCGCGCAGGCGTGCGGATGAGGCTCCCCGCGGGGGCGAACTGAAACCGCGAGGGTTCGAGGCCGGCGTGGCTGACGACCCTGGCGGACCGATCGAGGGCCTGCGCACGCGCCCTCCAACCTGTCGGCTCGCGAAGGGCCGGACGGTGCCCGCACGCCATGCGGGTCGAACACGAGGAGGAGACATGGACGCGCAAGCGACCGGGGACCCGGGGGGCGGACAGCCCTGGGGGTCCCACAACACGGTGACGGTGGTCGATCCGTCGCCGGTGAACTGGCTCTCCATCACCTGGAACACGATGGAGGAGGCCAACCGCGTCGATCACGACGGCATCGGCCAGCCGAGCCTCGCCGAGAGCTGGCGCTGGCTCGACGGCGAAACCCTCGAACTCACGATGCGGGACGCCGTCTATCAGGACGGCGAGCCGTTCAACGCGGCGATGTTCAAGCTCGGCTTCGACAAGGTCCAGGAATGGACCAATCCGCACCCGCCGGGCGCCTTCCTGAACTTCGCCCGGGACGTGACCTGCGAAGCGGTGGACGACCGCACCATCCGCATGCGCTTCCCCGGCGGGGACTCGGCGGCGCTGATGAAGCTGCGCGGCATGCACCTGCCGTCGACACGCTTCTGGAACGAGTGGGGTTTCGTCGATCCGAAGACGGGGTCGGCCGAAGGTCATTGGTGAGTCATCGACGCGCCTGGTCCGTGGGGGACTGGCCCGTTCGTGCTCACCGAGGGCGTCTCGCTCATCGATAGCCGCTCCGACCGCGTGGTCATGGAGCCCAACCCGACGTACTGGAACCCGGCCCGCAGGCCGACGGTCCGGATCGTCTACGACAACGTGATCGGCAAGGCCGAGGGCATCCGGTCGGTGGCGGCCGGTGACGGCCGCGTCGACGTGGTGTTCGACCTGACGCCGGAGGAGGCGCACGCCTTCCCGGCCAGCGAGCACGGCAAGATCCAGACGAAGACCGCGAAGACGATCCTGACGGGCGTCTTCAACGAGACCCGTCCGGACTCGCCCTGGCGGCACGCCGAGGCCCGGCGGGCCCTCAACCTCGCCATCGACCGGCAGTTCGTGCTCGATCACGGCGCGCACGGCTACGGCACGGTGATTCCGGCCTTCATCCAGCCCGGCCGCTACGGCGCCGATCCTGGCATGAGTCCGTTCCCGCACGACCCCGAGGCCGCGAAGGCGGTGCTCGAAGCGGCGGGGGTGAGTGGGCGGGACATCGTGATCGTCTCGTCCCCCGCCTGGAAGGGCGTGGTCGAGGCGATCGGCCAGTGCCTCGCCAAGGTCGGCCTGGGCTGCCGCTTCGTCAGCGACCGGGGCGACCTGCCGGAGGAGTTCGACGTCAAGCTCGAATGGTACTTCGACTGGACGCCGCAATATCCGGTGGCCTGCGTGCACCGGGAGTTCTTCGGGCGTGACGCGACCCTGCGCCAGGGTCCGGAAGATCCGAAGTTCGACGCCCTCTACGAGAAGCTCTTGCATACGCCGGAGACCGAGACCGAGGGGGTGGTGCGCGAGGTGGAGCGCTACCTGCAGGACGAGGCCAAGGCCCTGTTCCTGTACTCGCCCTTCACCCTGTTCGCGGTGTCGGACCGGGTGGCGTTCACACCCTACGACACCTGCATGTCCGAACTCGCCGAGACCCGGATCAAGGGTTGATGCCTCCGGGCTGACGGGAATGCCGGCGCGGGGTGACCTGCGCCGGCCCTTCGCCTCCAACGCCGCTCGGTCGAGGGACAGCATGATCGTCGCGACCGCCGGGCACATCGACCACGGCAAGACGGCCCTGGTGAAGGCGTTGACGGGCGTCGACGCCGACCGGCTCCCGGAGGAGAAGGCCAGGGGCATCACCCTCGACCTCGGCTTCGCCTACGCACCGAGGAACGGTCGCCTGCGGGTCCCGCTCGGCTTCGTCGATGTGCCGGGCCACGAGCGCCTGGTGCGCACAATGGTCGCGGGCGCCACCGGCGTGTCCTGCGCGCTCCTGGTGGTCGCCGCGGACGACGGGGTGATGCCGCAGACGCGTGAGCACGCCGCTATCCTCGACCTTCTCGGCGTCGACCGCGGCGTCGTCGCGGTGACGAAGGCCGACCGCGCCGATCCCGACCGTATTGCAGCGGTGACCGGGGAAATCCATGCCCTCCTCGCTGGAACGGGGCTCGCGGCGGCGCCGGTCGTCGCCTGCTCGGCGTTGACAGGCGCGGGCATCGACGACCTCGCCCGCCTGCTGGAGGCCGCGGCCGGCTCCCCCGTCCCAGCAGATGCGGAGCGCGGCTTTCGGCTTGCCGTCGACCGACGCTTCACCGTGCCCGGTGCCGGCGTGGTCGTGACCGGGGCGGTGCATGCGGGCACGGTGCGCGTGGGCGACCGGCTCCTCGTCTCGCCCGGGGCACGCGAGGTCCGGGTGCGCGGCGTGCGGGTCCACGACGCGGTGGCCGAGACCGCGCGCGCCGGGGAGCGCTGCGCCCTGAACCTGGTCGGTCCTCGCCTGTCACTCGACGACGTGGGCCGGGGCACGTGGGTCCTGGCGCCGGATCTGCACGGGCCGGCGACCCGCCTCGACGTCTCCGTGCGCGTGCTGCCGCATGAAGCTCTGCCCCTGCGCCACCGGACCCCGGTGCATCTCCATCTTGGCGCGGCGGCGGTGACGGGACGGTTGCTGCTCCCCGGGGCCGGGTCCGTCGAGCCCGGCGCGTCCGCCCGGGCGGTGATCGCCCTCGACCGCGAGGTCGGCGCCCTCGCCGGGGACCGCTTCATCCTGCGCGACGTCTCGGCCGCTCGCACTCTCGGAGGCGGTCGGGTGATCGACGTGGACGGCCCCCGCCGCGGCCCCTGGACGCCGGAACGCCGGGCGGTCGTCGCCGCCCTCGACACCGCGGATGACGGTCGCGCGCTCCGGGGACTTCTCGCCACATCCGGACCCGGGGTCGACCTCACCCACCTCGCCCGCCTGCGCAACTTGCCCCCGGCCGCCCTCGATGCACTCGTCGCGGCTGCGGGGGCGGTCGTCGCGGAGGATGGCCCGCGGCTCGCGTTCAAGGGGGCGCGGGTCGCGGCGTTGGCCGCGGGGGTGGTGTCCGACCTCGCCCGGACGCACATGGCGCAGCCCGACAACCCCGGCCTGACCCGCGACGAGATCGCGTCGGCGGTCGAGGCCGGGGAGCGTCCGGCCCTCAAGGCCGCCCTCGATGGCCTCGTGCGGACGGGTCAGGTCATGCGGCGCGGCCCGCTGCTGCACCTGCCCGGCCACACGGCGCGCCTGCGTCCGGCCGACGCCGTCGTCTACGAGGCCGTTCGCGCCGTCTTGGAGGAGGCTGGCCTGGATCAGCCCCGCCTCGCCGTCCTCGCCGACCGCCTGGGCCGCGAGCCGGACGATCTCCGCCGCCTCCTCGACAAGGTCGGGCGCCTCGGATGGCTCCAGCGCATCTCGAAGAGCTACTACGCGCTGCCCGACGTGGTCGCCGAACTGGCGCGGATCGCGGACGTGGTGGCGCGGGAACATCCCGACGGCCTGCTGACGGTCGGGCGCTTCCGCGAGACGGCCGGCATCGGGCGTAACATGACCATGCCGCTTCTGGAGTTCTTCGACGAGAGGGGCTTCACGGTACGGATCGCGGAAGGACGGCGCATCCGGGCCGACTGGCGCGTCCTGGCCCCCGCGAACCTGCATGCCTCGCCATTGGAGGCTCCGGGTTCGGATCCGACGGACCTGAGGGTGTCAGCATGAAGGTGGGGGCACACTCGTGATTCCCGCTTGAGCATCCCGGAACGCGCCCCCGTACAGAGCAGCGTGCATCAAGGTATCCCGCGTCCCGCGTTGACGACCGCTTTCGGGTTTCGTTCGACACGAGTCAGACGGCTGGGTTGGGTCGAAACCGGAAGCGTCCGGTGTACCACCCCCTTGCGGACATCCCGGGGGAACGACCGGGTTGGGTGGATTTCTGCTGGTCCACTTCGGAGTACACCCTCGAAGACGCCGCCGTTGCCCTCCCGCCTGATGACGATCCTTCATGATCGGTCAATTCAGCGATCGCCTCCTGCGTCCGAGCGGCCAGGGCGAGCCCGACCTCCAGCAGTGCCATCCGCACGCCAAGCAGCATGGCGTTCGTCCCGTCGCCTTCCTCGATCAGTGAGTGGGCAATGATGAGGTGGTCGGCCACGAGGTCGAGGGTGTCGATCGGCATCGTCGCCGGGTGGGGTGGGGGCGGACCTCCGGTCCGGTCGCCGCGTTGAGCGACATGTGCGCGGAGGCTGCGATGTCCCTGTCAGATCCCACCCGCTTGGCGCTTACGGAGGCCGCCCTCACCTCAGCAGATCGCCTCTGGCGGGAGGAGATGCGCCGGACCTACGGGCCGGACGCGGTGCTGACCTACGGGTACGCTCCGGAAGGGCAGGGCGGGCTCGGCACGCCGCTGCGACGGAGCTACGAGGCGAGGCGGGTGGCGGTCGCCCTCTGGCGCCACGAGCGGCAACGAGCGGCCTGAAGGGTCGGGTCGATGGACACCCGCCAACCGCCCTCCCTTGAGCTGATCGCGGAGGGCGCGCACGCTCGGACCATCGTCAGACCCAAGGACGCCTGCCCGTATCCGGCAGGCTCACCCGAGCGGGTCGCCTGGCTCGAAGGGTATGACGGTACGCCCGCGGAGGACGGGCCAGATCTACCTGAGACCGACGCCTGACTCACCACTGGCCGATGCTGTGAAGAGTATCAGTCTGCTGTTTCCTATCCGGCCCGTCTGGCACTCCAGCTACCGCTGCACTCCACCAGACCGCCGCTGGTGCGCCACGTCCCGCTCCCGCTTCCCTTGCGACTGAGATTCCCGTTGATCGGTGCCCTGCTCGCCCCCTTGGTGATGGTCGCCTGCACGCTGCCGCGTTTCGAGACGCCGCCATCGATAGTGACCTCCGGGTCCGGGATCGAGGCGTCGCCGCCCTTGATCTGCACGCGATAGCTCGTGCTGGCCGCGCACGGACCATCCTTCGTAACCGCCGTGATCGTCCATGAGCCGTCGAACTGATCTGGCACTCGAACCTTGTTTCCGGCTGCCTCGGCCGGATTGAAGACGGCCGCCGTCAGGCAGGCAGCGAGGGTCGATACGAAGGCACGGGTCATGTTGCGGCTCTCGCGCACGAGCGATCGGGAGCCGACCGGACGTCCGAGGAACGGGACGACTCGCTGAGCGGTTTCAACCCAAAATGTCGCGTCGGCGTCGAGCATCATCGACCGTGATACGTGGTAAGACCTCATGCTGACAGGTAGCTTGCTCTGGTTGATCGGGGTGCCGATCCCCCTGATCATCCTGCTGTGGTTCTTCTTCCTACGCAGACGATAGAGGCTGGCACCATGATGGCCGACGCCGACAAGCCCCAGGGGGAGAGCGTGGTGCCGCCCACGGTGCCGATCCCCAACGTCAACGTTCCGGACCCGACCACCGGCAGCGAGCCCGGGAGCAAGGACGTGGTCAAGGACGCTGAGCGCCGGCCCGACGATCCCGACAAGGCGGCCGAGGACGGGCTGGCCTGAGCTTCAGCCCGGCACCTTCCTCGGACAGGAGCCGCCGGGCGTAGTGCCGCCCGATCACCTCGAACACCGGGGAGAACTTCGCGACCAGCCCCGGCACGATGACCTCGACGTGCATCTCGTCGTCGCCGACCTGGATCGCGGTGCCCACCCGCATGCCGTGACCGCTGGCCGAGAACGCCCGGCGCTTGCCGAACCAGTCGTCGGTCTCGATCGTGATCTGCTCCTTGACGAACTGCTCGAAGGCCCAGGCGGTGTGCAGGTCGAGCCGCCGCCGCAGTTCGGCAGCGCCGAGCGCGTGCGGGACGTTGAGGGTCAGCGTGACGGGCTTGGACATGGGCGAGCGGTGATCAGGTTGTCGAGCCTGTACCGCTCCGGCTACAGCGCCGCCCGATGACCGACAAGCTCGACCTCCTCCTGAACCGCCTCAAGGCGCGCCAGCGCGACCTCATCCTCGAAGCGGCCGAGACCGACGCCCTGCCCGCACACAGCACCATCCGCCAGATCGCCGAACTGGAGAATGCCATCGCCGCCGTGGAGGCCGTGGCGGCGGACGAGGCGGATCGGGAACGGCGGGGCCGCTGAGCAACTCTTCGGCACGACGCCGTTCTGCTACTGCTATAGGGGCATGATCCGCTCCTTGCCCCAGTCGGCGAAGCTGTTGCCCTCCTCCAGGCCGCTCAGCTCGTCGAAGGCGGCGTCCAGCTTGAGCAGGTCCCAGCAGATGGTCCGGGCGCCGATCCGGAACGGCTGGGGCACCTGTTCCTTACACGCCACCAGCCAGGAAGGGCGCGGCCGCAGCTAGGACCTGCGCCTTGGTCAGCGGTGCGTCGAACGCCCCGTCCCAACCGACATAGCCGCGCACCCGCCGCACCTCCGCCGCGTGCCGCGCCTCGACCGAGTGGACCTGCAACGCCGTCGTCAGCAGCGGCGTACCTTGCAGGTTGCCCGCTTGCCCCTTGTAGGCCGCCACCCCGAGATCCTCGAAGGTGCTCGACAGCGTCGTGAACGTGTCGAAGTTGGCGAACACGTCCGGGTACTTGCCCCGCCCGGTGAAGTCGAAGACAGGTGATGGGATCGCCGCCGGCCCGAGCGCACCCTGAAGCAGCCGCACGTGCGCGGTCTCGTGCCGGGCGAGCTGCGCGAACACCGGCCGGTAGCGGGCCGGGATCAGGCCGCGCGTGGCGAGGGCGGTGCGGTAGAACTCGGCCTCCAGATACTCCAGCGTCAGGGCGAAGCGCAGCACGTCCACGACCTGACCAGGTAGGCCTTGGGCGAAGGCCTCCGAGGACGCGACGGCGAGCACGGTCGGCGCGCTGGCGAGTGCCCCGAGCGTGCCGGCGGCGCGGGTAAACAGGCCCCGCCGCGAGGTCAGCCGGCTGGCGAGGTCGGGATCGAGGGTCTCGATCAGGGTGGGGGCGTCGAGCGTACCTGCGGTGATCGATGCGGTCATGGCGGCGTCCTCGATGACGGGGGCGAGCGGGGTCGGGTCGATCACGGCAACTGGCTCGCGCTGACGGGGGTGAGGACGAACGGCACCACCTTGGGCAGCACCTGCGAGGGCACGAGCGCGCGGTCGAGGCCATTGGCGTCGACGACGTCGTTGCCGGCGAATGCCGCGCTATACGGATTGAGCATGTCGCGGATCGTGGCGGCGTGGCGTGCCTCGACCGAGACGATCGAGCCGGCCTTGGCCAGGAAGTCCGGGTTGCGCAGAAGCTGGCCGGCGCCGTTGTAGGCGGCGACCCCGAGATCCTCGAAGGTGCGGGCGGTGCCGAGCACGCTCGGGCGGCTGGCGAAGTTGACCCGTCCGAAGTCGACTTGCAGGTCGGGGATGGCGTTGCCACCCAGCGCCGAGCGGAAGAACTCGCGGTGGGCGACCTCGTGGCTCTGGATGCCGGTGAGGCTCTGCTCGTCGGCGGCGTTGAACCCGCGGTAGGGCCGCTGCAACACTTGCGTGTAGAAAGCGGCTTCGAGCTGCTCCAGGGCGTAGGCGTAGTTCAGCACCGCGAGGTCGCCCTGGCCGAGATCGACCACACCGCCCGCGAGCGTGGCGCCGCGCTGGGCGAACGCTTCGGCGAGGTTCAGTTCGAGGAAGGCGGTCGAAGCGGCGAGCAAGGCCGCTGATCTCAGGAAGGTGCGCCGCGGGCGCGCGGCGTCTTCAGGACCCGTCTCGGATACGGAATGGGTGTGTGCTGGCATCGACGCCTCCCGGTGCGGCGCCGTGCTGGCATCGCTCCGCATGGGGTGGGTCTGCTCTCAAGCTTGAAAATAAACTACGTTAGAACCAAGCAGACAAATCGCCAGCTCGCGCAGTTTTTTTAATTCGTGAGCAAAATCTGAGTGCGTCGTGAAACTTCCACGCCGCGCTGATCGTACCAATAAGTTTTGCCCATTTTCTGGCACGCAAATTATCGGAAAGAATGATTGTTTGTAGGAACTTAGGCGAGAGATACGGGCTTGCTGGGATATCCGGATGATAGATCCGTCCTCGCCAGGAGATGTCCGTATGAAGATGACCCTTACGCTCGCCGCCGCCGTATTGATCGGTGGTTTCGCCCTCAGCGCCGGTCCGGCCTCGGCAGCGCCGATGACCGCGCACGGCTTCCAGGCTGGTCAGCCCGGCTTCACGCAGGTGCGCATGACCCGCAGCGAGCGGATGATGATGAAGAAGCGCATGATGCGGAAGAAGATGATGAAGCGCCGGATGATGATGAAGAACCGGATGTAAACCATCCGTCGGAGGTCGATGGGAGGCTATCCGTAAGTCCTCCCATCGGCCCCTATCGCCGACGAGGTTGAAGACTGGGCTCCTTTGGCCTCGCGATCATCTACAACATCCATCGACTGCCGTGTTTTGATCTGCGTGAGTGTGGGCGGAGGCCGTGTGGGCTATGGGTGGTCATCCCGGCCCTATATCCGCAGCGAGATCCCATGCCGCTGTACTTCTTCGATACCGCCGATCTCGCTCTGTCGCATCGCGACGTGGAAGGCACGACGTGCAGGGATGTGGAAGAGGCGCGCCGGCTCGCGGTCCGCGCGCTGGTAGAGATCATGGCCGACTGCACGCCCACCGACGATCGGGCCGCCACAATCCGTGTGCGTGACGCCGCGGGCGAACACGTCTACGCCGCCACCCTCAGACTCGACGAGCACAGGTAGGTGCGGTCACCGTGGAACTGGTCCATGACCGCGGACGGGCTGAGCCCGATGAGCCTCAGGCGGGGTATGCTGCGCGTCCTGCGCCCGTTGCAGGCCGCCGATCATCAGCAGCATGAACAACGCCATCGCGACCGGCACCAGAATGTGGGTCAGCATCTCCGCGTGCTTCTCGGCTCGGCCGATGCCGTAGATGCCGACGGTGAACAGGGTTGCCGCAGCGAGCGGGATGACGAAGCTGCCCATCATTTCAGGGTGTACCAGAATGGCCGTTCTTTGAAGCCGCATGAACCGCGTCGCCAGCGATAAAGGCGCAACTGACGCATTCAACACTGATTTATGTGAGTGCTCTCAGTCCGGCTCTCACTACGAGGCACGTATCGCTGGCTCTGTGCCGAGCCGTCAGCGAATGTGAGACCCACGTGCTCCCGGCTCATTGCCACGGAGCACGCTCATGCCCCGCTATTTCTTCGACATCCACGACAGCGGATCGACGCGCGACGATGTCGGCACCGAGTGCGCCGACCTCGACGCGGTGCGGCAGCAGGCCATGCGCGCCCTGCCCGACATCGCTCGTGAGGAGATCCCCTAGGACGGTGATCGGCGCACCTTCACTGTGCTGGTCACCGATGAGGACGGGCACCCGGTCTACTCGGCTACGTTGAACTACAGCGGATTGTGGTTGCTGCGCTGACCGCCTCAGGGCGCAATGACGGGGGTTGCGATGTCGAACCCGCTGATCCGCAAGCTGGAGGCAGCCGAGGCGCTGACCGTCGAGGACAGGGCGGTGCTGAACGCGCTGTGCACCGCGTCCCGGCAGGTCGAAGCTAAGCGGGACATCATCGCGCAGGGTGACACGCCGAGCGACGTTCACCTCGTGCTCGATGGGATCGCCTGCCGCTACAAGATCCTGGCCAACGGTGCGCGCCAGATCGTTGCGGTGCTGCTGCCCGGCGACTTCTGCGACCTGCACATCGCCCTGCTCGGCGAGATGGACCACACGATCGGCGCCCTCACACCGTGTAGGATCGTGGACATCCCTGCTGCTACCATCCGAGACCTCTCGCATCGCCCGCGCATCGCCCGAGCGTTGTGGTGGGCGACGCTGGTGGACGAGGGCACGCTGCGCGAGTGGCTGATCAACAACGGCCGCCGCGAAGCGCCGCAGCGGATGGCGCACTTCTTCTGCGAGATGCTGTTGCGCCTTCAGGCGGTCAGCTTGGCGGATGACAAGAGTTACGACATGCCGTTCCGGCAGTACGACCTCGCCGACCTGTTCGCCCTGACGAGCGTGCACGTCAATCGCACTCTCCGCCAACTGCGCGAAGCCGACCTGATCGTGCTGGAGCGGCGTCAGTTGACGATCCCCGACGTGGCACGCCTGATGGCGTTCTGCGACTTCGATCCGGCGTATCTCCACCTGGGATCGCAGCAGGCGCCCACGGTCGGATGAGACACGGTCGCATTGTAGTTCATCGATCGTAGTTGCTTACAGGGCCGTGCCCGGCCCGATCGGGTCACCGGGCATCGGATCCTGTAGGGATGGTGCGGTCGGGTATGCCGGGGCTGGCCATCGTTTGAGCCCAGTTCACATCGGTGAGCTGCCGCTCTCCATCATGTCGAGCCAGCACTCACCGGCAAGGCGTGCGCCTGTCCGAGTGGCGAACGCGTAGCGCGAGCGGGCCAGATCCGACCCGTCCGGCTTCCGAACGATCCAGTCGTAGCAACCTCGGTTCGCGCCATTCGGCACGACAGCGAGGCTGTAGGCTCTGCTCGATATCCTGCGCATGGGCGTCCGACGCTCTCAGCGTTCGCCGATCTGGTCCGGGTTCGGCTCGGTGGCATCCGCGGCTGGGATTGGCGGCGCTTCGTCGTCCGGTGCCTCACCGCCGCCCGCAGCGTGCGCGTCCGCCTCACGCCCGTGCCTCGGCAGACCGTCTCTGCCGACGTGTGCGCCCTTCATCCTACGCTGTGCGTCGTGCTCACGCTCGGATAGCTCGTCGCCGCTCATCGGTTCCCTCCTGCGATCAGCCTCGCGGGCGATCAGGTTCGCGAGAACGGCCCGCCCGTGGAACCAACCTCTTGACGATCCCCGAGTATCCGCCGCCCCGACGCGATCACCTGGATCACCGCTCGGCTCTCGCACTCGCGCCGGACCAGGGCTTCCAAGTCGCGCAGGTAGGCGATCACCGGCTCACGGGCAGACCGGTTCTGCCTGAGCGCCGGTCCGACCTTCGCCGTGACGTGCTCGGCGATCATCTCCCAGAACTCGGGAGGCGGTGGAGGACGTGCCCGCATCCGGCACCGATCAGGATTGGCCGCTCATCGCCGACAGCACGACGCCATCGCTGCCGACCTCGGCGCCGTCGTAGCCGAGCATCCGCGCGAGCTGCTCGCGGGCGCGCCAGACCCGGCTCTTCACCGTGCCGATCTGGCAGCCCATCACCGCTGCCGCCTCCTCGTAAGTCAGATCCTCGACCGTCACGAGCAACAGCGCCTCGCGCTGTGATGCAGGTAGATGCTCCAAGGCCGCGCGCAGGTCCTGGAGGTCGAGGTGGCCGCTCTGCTCGGGGATGCTGGTCAGCCGCTCGGCGTGGGCGCCGTCGCTGTCGGAGACCTCGCGGCCCTGCTTGCGGTGGGCGCTGTAGAAGACGTTGCGGAGGATCGTAAACAGCCAAGCCTCCATGTTGTGTGTTTAGGCGTGGAATAAGGACCCCGTTTTTGGGGTGATCGGCGTCCAAACGGGACCCCAGGACAACTCATCCAGACTGCCTCTCGTGTTCGAACGGGAGGAGCGCGGGGGATGTTTGTCGTGGAGACGATCGCCAAGATCCGCCGCGCCTTTTTCGTGCAGCAGAAGCCGATCAAGCAGATTTGCCGGGAGCTGAAGGTCTCCCGCAAGGTCGTGCGGAAGGTGATCCGCTCCGAGGCGACCGCCTTCCGCTACACCCGCACCAGTCAGCCCGCGCCCAAACTCGGGCCATGGCGGGAGGCACTTGACGGGATGCTTCTGGCCAACGCCGGCAAGGCTCCCCGCGAGCGGCTGACCCTGATCCGTGTCTTCGAGGCGCTGCGCGGGCTCGGCTACGAGGGCGGCTACGACGCGGTGCGCCGCTACGCCAAGGGGTGGAGGCGCACGCGCACCGCCGTGACGGCCCCCGCCTTCGTGCCGCTCGTCTTCGCCCCGGGTGAGGCCTACCAGTTCGACTGGAGCCACGAGATCGTACTGATCGGCGGCACGACCACGACAGTCAAGGTCGCCCACGTCCGGCTCTGCCACTCGCGCATGTTGTTCGTGCGGGCCTACCCGCGCGAGAGCCAGGAGATGGTGTTCGACGCCCACGACCGGGCGTTCGCCTTCTTCCGCGGCACCTGCCAGCGCGGCATCTACGACAACATGAAGACCGCGGTGGAGACGATCTTCGTCGGGCGCGAGCGCGCCTACAATCGCCGCTTCCTGCAGATGTGCTCGCACTACCTCGTCGAGCCGGTGGCCTGCACCCCGGCCTCGGGCTGGGAGAAGGGGCAGGTCGAGAACCAGGTCGGGCTGGTGCGCGAGCGGCTGTTCACCCCGCGCGTCCGGGTGAAGAGCTACGACGAGCTGAACGCCCTGCTGCTCGATGGGGTGATCGCCTACGCGAAGGCCCACCCGCATCCCGAGCAGTCGGATATGACCGTGTGGCAGGCCTTCGAGGCCGAGCGAGCGGCGCTGGTCCCCTATGCCGGTCGCTTCGACGGCTTCCACGCCGTCACCGCCTCGGTGTCCTCGACCTGCCTCGTGCGCTTCGACAACAACCGCTACTCGGTGGCCGCCTCAGCCATCGGCCGTCCGGCTGAGGTGCGAGCCTATGCCGAGCGCGTCGAGATCCGGCAGGACGGCCGCATCGTCGCCGAGCACGCCCGCGTCTTCGGCCGCAACCAGACGGTGTTCGATCCCTGGCACTACGTCCCCGTGCTGGCTCGCAAGCCCGGCGCGCTGCGCAACGGCGCACCGTTCAAGGACTGGGTCCTGCCCGCCGCCCTCGACCGGGTCCGGCGCAAGCTCGCCGGCTCTGCCGACGGTGACCGGCAGATGGTCGAGATCCTGACCGCCGTGCTCGGCGATGGCCTGCCCGCGGTGGAGGCCGCCTGCGCCGAGGCGCTGCGCGAGGGCGTGCACTCGGCCGACGTCATCCTCAACATCCTGGCTCGCCAGCGCGAGCCCATCGCACCGGTGACCCTCCTGACGCCCGAGGGTCTGCGGCTCCGCCATGAGCCCGTCGCCGACTGCGCCCGCTACGACAGCCTGAGGAGAGCCTCGTGATGGAACGTCAGCACATCCTCGCCACCATGGGCGAGTTGAAGTTGTTCGGGATGAAGGCCGCCTACGACGAGATCATCAAGGTCGCGGTGAAGCGAACCCACGAGCCGCAGCAGATCGTCGGCGACCTGCTTCAGGCCGAGATCAGCGAGAAGCAGGCGCGCTCGATCCGCTACCAGATGACGATCGCCAAGCTGCCCCTGGCCAAGGACATCGCCGAGTTCGCCTTCGATGGCACTCCGATCAACGAGATCCTGGTGCGCGACCTCGCTGGCGGCGAGTTCCTGGTCCATCAGCGCAACGTCGTGCTGGTGGGCGGGACCGGCACGGGCAAGACGCATCTGGCCATCGCCATCGCCCGGGCTTGTATCCGGGACGGGGCACGAGCCCGGTTCTACAACGTGGTCGACCTCGTCAATCGGCTCGAAGCCGAGGCGCGTGCCGGCCGGCAGGGCCGCATCGCGGACCATCTCGCCAGGCTCGACCTCGTGGTGCTGGACGAGCTCGGCTATCTGCCGTTCGCGCAGTCGGGCGGGCAGCTGCTGTTCCACCTGATCAGCCGTCTCTACGAGACCACCTCGATCGTGGTCACCACCAACCTCGCCTTCGGTGAGTGGCCGAGCGTGTTTGCCGGCGACGCCAAGATGACCACGGCGTTGCTCGACCGGCTCACACATCACTGCGAGATCGTCGAGACCGGCAACGAGAGCTGGCGCTTCAAGAACCGCGCCTGAGGTCGGCTCGTACCCCGC
This sequence comes from Methylobacterium amylolyticum, assembly GCF_030700245.1. GTDB lineage: Bacteria > Pseudomonadota > Alphaproteobacteria > Rhizobiales > Beijerinckiaceae > Methylobacterium. Next base: position 12,060 of record NZ_JAUYZI010000050.1, on the reverse strand, counting down.
GCCTCCAGGATCCCTGCTCAGCCCGGCTGCGCTACCCCGACCCGCTCCGCCGGGCTGACCAGGGGCGTCACGCCACGCTCACGATGGGGTCCCGATTGGACGCCGATCCGGGGTCCCATTCCAGGTTCTTCCGCAAGTTCGGTGCTGAGGGTTTGGGGTGGTGTTCTGGATGGAGGAGAACCAGGCGCCTCAGGCGGCGTGCAGGACGCGCTGCCGAAGCAGATCGAAGCCGGCTCGGCCGTACATGGAGCGTTTGATCAGCTTGAGGCGGTTGACCTGTCCCTCGACCGGCCCGTTGCTCCACGGCTCCGCGATGGCCGCCTGCACGGCGGCCTCATCCTGTTGCAGCCCGGCGACGAAGCCGCCGAGCTCGCTCGCGGCGGCCGCATCCAGCCAGGGCTTCAAAGCGGCGGGATCACCCGCGCGCAGGATCGTGCCGAAGCCGCGCACCTGCTCGGCTGCGGCCTGCAATCTGGGTGCGAGATCGCAGAGCACTTCGACGAAGCGGAGGTCATCGACAGAGAGCTTGGCCGGATCGCACGTCAGCCACCGCGCGATCCGGCGCGTCGAGGGGATCCGGGCCGAGGGCGGTCGCACCGGCCGGTCGTGTCCCGTGCCTGACCGCCGCCGCTTCGCCCAGCGCTGGACGATCTCGTAGCCGCCCGCGAAGCCGACGGCGCGAAGCTCGCGATGCAGGGCTGCCGCATTGTGCTGACCGTCCCGCCAGCGCGCCTCGACGAAGGGCAGATGAGGATCGAGCTGGGTCGGGGCGGGAGCCCGGCGATAGGGCACGAAGGCGCCGACGCGCAGCCAGCGCCGCACACCGTTGCGAGAGGCACCGAGCGTGCGGGCGATCGCCTTGATCGAGAAGCCTTCGCCGTGCAGGCGCAGGGCTGCCTCGCAGCGCTGCCGCCGCCGCCCGCCGCCCTGCCCAGCGTCCTCTTCCGGAGGTGGGTCTGTGGGATCAGCCGCAGCGACGATGGGTTCCGGGCTTTGGGACGCGACGCGGCGGGCGGCCTCCCGGATCTCGGGTTGATGCCGCTCCACGACCCCGCGCAGCGCCTCGGAGGCGTTGACGAGAAGATGCCAACGGTCCGCAACCTGGATCGCCTGTGGCGCGCCGAGCCGCGCGGCCTCGGCATAAGGCCCGGCCCGGTCCCGGCTGACGACGGCGATGTCGGGATGTGCGGCGAGCCAAGCCCGCACCGGCGCGCAGGAGCGGCCGGGCAGGAGATCGAGGACGCGGCCGCGCTCCAGATCGCAGACGATCGTGCCGTAGTGCCGGCCGCGCCGCCACGCCCAGTCGTCGATCCCGACCACACGCGGCGGAGGGGACGACCCGATCCCGCGGCGGCGGACCAGCCGCAGGACGGTGTCGCCGCTGACCGGCATGGCCAGCCGCCGCGACAGGCGGGCGCCGGCCTCGCCGCCCAGGGCCATGCCGATGTCGGTCTGCGCCGCGGCCAAGCGATCGCTGCGTTGGGCCTTCGCGCGGGCCAGGCCCGGGACCGGCTCGGCGAAGATGCGGCCCGGACACCGGCCGCAGCGGAAGCGGCGCACCTTCACCCGCCACGTGACGGAGCGGTCCTGCCAGGGCAGGTCCTTCAGGCTTCGCCAGTACGCGCTGTGCACCCGCGCCGACCCCTGCCCGCACTGCGGGCAGACCGCGCGCGGTGCCGTCGTCCTGGCCGTGATCGTCAGCGTGCCGACCTCCAGCGCCAGCGCGTCGACATGCACGCCGTCCGGAACCGAGGGCAGCGACGGGTTCGAAATCACCATCGTGCTGGCCCTCTAACGCTCCGAGGATCAACGCCTCGAAAAGCCCTCAGCACCGAACCTGCGGAAGAACCCCATTCCAATGCCGTTTGACACCATGTTGGTCCCTTTCGCGAAGCTGGTCCTGTTGCGCCACCCCTTCAGGAGCGTCTCCTGCACGAGGTCGTCGGCCGTAGCCGGATCGTGGGTCAGCGAGATCGCGAAGCGGCGCAAGGCTGCCGTCATCGCGAGCAGCCCCGCCTGAAACTCTGCCGCATCGCGCCGATCGGCCTCATCCAGCGCCACTGCGAGGCTCGCCAGGAGGTCGGCGAAGCGCTGCTCAGCGCTCACTTCGGCGTTCGCGTCCGCGTAGGCGGCCGCCAGTAAAGCGCCGAGATGCCGATGAACAGACACGGGCAGGTTTGGCTGTGTGTCGAGGGCGTCGGGTTCGCGGCTGAAGTCCACAGGTGTCTCGCTCGTCACGAGGATCGCGTCCGGAGATGGAGCGTTATGGAGCCGGGCGTCAGGGATCGGCACGATCGAGGGCGTCGACGCGGAAAGCTCTGCCCGGAACCTCTCGACCTATCCAGGCGCGCGTCGCCGCACGTTGATTCAGGTTGGGTCGAGACCCGCGGTGGATCTGGGAACGACCTGAACGACGACGTTTGTGCGGTACGGGCGGCTTCAGCACCACCTCGTCTCGATGGCGCGGTGGCGGTTCCAGGTCGCGCAGGTAGGCGATCAACGCTGTGCGGTTGCGAAGGGTCAGTTGTCCCGCTGCCTCACCAAGTCTCGAATTTGCGCCAGCAGATTGGCGCGATCCACGTCGCTCCTGAGCGCGCTCCACAGCCGCAGCAGCTCGGCCATCGCCGCCAAGTCAGCCAGGACATCGGTCCGCCGATCGTCATCACCGAAGAATATCTCCGGTGGCAGCCCGAGAGCGTCCGCGATGCGACGAAGGGTGCGAGCGGGGTCAGAACCGTCTTTCATCGCCCGTATATGAACCGATATATGGGCTTCGTCGCTAATTCAGGATGACACCGGCAGCCTTTGGTCTGATTTTCTGGGGCAGACGGCGGGCAATCATCTCAAGCGCGTGCTCGATCCGCGAACAGATCGAGTTGCCGGGTCGGTGATGCCCGCCGCGGCCGGCTTCCGCCGGCCGCCGGCTCCGGCCCAGCCGGCGGCAGCGGAACGCCGGGCTTGCCGTGCAGCACCGCGCCGACGAAGCCCCCGGCCAGCGTCAGGAACACCGTGCAGGTGTGCGCCGGGGATTTCAGGATGTGCCGGGCCAGTGGCTCCGAGGCGGGCAGGGCGGCCAGCGCGCGCAGCAGGCAGGACAGGCCGGCCGCCTCGATCCCGAGCAGGGGAAACTCGAAGGCCTGCCCCGCCCAGGTGTGACGCGCCGCCCCGGCTGTGGTGTCCGGGAACGGGTTGAGCGCGAATCCCGTCGCCCCGTCGCGCAGGAACGCCGCGATCCGGCCGCCCTCGGCCCCCGTCACCAGGCCGGCGATCGTGGCCCTGTCCGCCCCGGCCGTCATGCGCCCCTCCGCTCCGGGGACAGGCTCGCGAGGCTCGCCCGGCGCAGGGCCTGGAGCACTGGGCCGAGGGAGTAGATCCCGGCGCGTTTCCGCTCGGTCAACGTGCGCAGGTAGCCCCCGGGGCTGTTGATCCGCTCGTGGCGTTCGAGGATCGCCGCCACGGTGACGGCGGCGGTCTCCTCGCCCATCGCCTCGCACGCCGCGGCCCAGGCGGTCGGGCTGATCCCGAGCATGGCCCGCACCCGGCCGGCGGTCTCGATCAGGTCGCGCCAGGATCGGATCCCGCCGGGGGCGAAGTCCTGCACCTGCGGACAGGCGTCGAGCACGCTCCCGAGCGGGTAGGTGGCACGAATCGCAGACCCGGCTGCCGCCGGGCGGTCCTCGGCCGAGCCCGGCGCCGCGGGCGGCTTCTGCTCCTCCTCGCCTGCCACTTCACGATCAGGAGCGTCTGGGTTTGAACTCTGTATGTGGCGCTCATCCTGAGCGGCACTGGCGCTTGGATTCTTGGATTCCTGCCGGGCCGCGAGGGCTTCGCCCACAGCCAGGGCGAGGGCTTCCAGGCCGTCGCCGAGCGCGGCCATGTCGGCCGGTGCCGGCCGGCGGGGGCAGGCGGCGAGCAGGGCGCGGTAGCGCGCGCGCAGGGGCTCGATCGCCGCGGCGGCGTCGCCATCGCGCTCCAGCGCGTCGAGCAGCTTGGCGCAGTCGCGCCGGAGCAGGCTGGCCCGCTCGCGCGCGACCGCCTGGGCCAGGGCCTCGGCGCGGGCCGCCTCCGCCACCCCGGCGAACTCGTCCGCCCGCGCCACCAGCGGCGCGAGGTCGAAGCCGTAGGCGTGGGTGATCTGCCCGCCCTGGCCGCGCCGAGCGTAGCGCTTGCCGTTGGGGCTGTCGCGCCGGATCACGAGACCGGCCTCCACCAGGGCGCCGAGATGACGGCGCAGCGAGGCGTCGGACAGGCCGCGCGCGCGCGCGCTCAGGCTCCGGTTCGACGGGAACACGATCAGGTCGGTGGCCGCCTCCGGGGCCAGCACCGTCTCCGGGATGAAGGTCAGCAGGGCTTCGAGCACGGTCAGGCTCTGGGCCGACAGCCCGAGCCGGGCCCGGCCGGCGGTGAGGTCGTGCAGCACCGCCCATTTCCGGGCGACCGCCCGGGCCGGGAGGGCATCGGCGGCGCGCTGGGCCGCGATCTGCGCGGGCGTGAGCGGTCGCGCCCCGAACGGGGCGGTGAGTCGTCGGGCCACCTCGCCGAGGCGGCCGGGGGCGTCGTGCATGGACCCGATCCTTCCGGTCGGGCCGCGACAGGTCGTCGTGACCCGCCGCGTAGGGCGGGTCACCCACAGGCAAAGCTTCGCCGATGCGAGAAACGCGGTTCTCACTTGACGCCGGGGGCGTCCTGTGGCTTGTGAGGAGTGCTTTAGGTTCCTTCACAAGCCGATGTTTCTGACATCAGCGCCGGCCCCTTCTCTTGGCGGAGAGGGGGCCGTTTGCTTTTCAAGGGTCGGTCTGCGGCGGCGGTCTGAACTCCATCGATCGGCCGGACCTCCCTGGGGAGTCGGCCAACCGTCATCTCGTTCACGCGCCTGCGGAAAGTCAACCGGGACTGCGGCGGCCGAAATCCTGCGGCCGCGCCAAACAATAGGCCGAAACTGTAAGAGCCTACTAAAGCGGTAGAATAGCTCCCGCGACGACCAGAAATCCTGCGTGGTGTGTCGGCGTGGAGTGCGCGGTTGCGGCCAATGCTGCGGAGATCTCGGCCATGGCCTCGTTCAATGCCTGTCGAAGTTCGACCATGCAGGTCGCGATCAGGCTGCTGTGCGACGCACCATCGACGACTGTCATACAACATTCGATAACGTGAAGGAGACGGACTAAACCTGGGGTCACGGGCAGGGTCAGACCGATACGCTCCAAGTCGTCCTTGAGATTGTCCAGCAACCGATCTGCGGTTGTCAGATCGTCGGTTAGACTGCGAACCTGAGCGCACAAGTCTGCGCATGAGTTTGCCCTGTGCAGGGGTGATGCAGTCGATATCACCGGCTTGTCACCACGATTATCGAGCAAAATTTCTACTTAAGACTGCTTAAAATGGGCCTCGTTGTCACAATCTAAGGAACGAAGACATTACGCGATCATTGTAACGTAATATGTGTCGCAGATTGCATCTTGCCATGGACACACCAATTAGGCGAGACACCTCAAAGCAAAGTTTTGCATTCAGATCTGCCACTCTGAAATTCTGAAGTGTTGATTAGACCGAGTTTGCGACAGTGTTCGGCGTAGTCGTCCGTCCCCGGGGGCGGACGAATATCCACGTCAAAATCGGGATGCGCGGCCCGAGTCGCCGCCGCGGCGCGCAGGCCAGGCGGGTCGGGATCGGCGAAGACGACGAGTCGGCGCACGAGGGGCGGGAACCGCACGAGCGCCATCCGCTCGGCCCCGAGGTCGCACCACGTCGGGATGCCTTGCAGCGCCATCGCCGCCTGCGCGGTAGCTGTTGCGAACGTTGAGGGGGTCGCGGGAGAGGCGATCGAGGGCGACGACGGTCTGAGGGGTGGGCTCGGCCATGGTGTGCTCCTGGGGTTGTCGGCAAGGCGGGGTGTCCTGCGGGGGCAGGAGCCCGTCTCTTGTTCCCCGAGGTCGCGCGGAGCAGCGGAAGGGAGGGGGGCAAGCCGGCGGTCCGGGAGGGGGGGATCGCTCACCCGCGGGGCGGCCGGCACCGCCGGCCGTGCTGGCAGGCCGGCGCAGCCGGCCGAAGCATGGGGAGACCCGGGCCGCCGGCTTGTTGGGGATGGAAGGCGGCGCCTGCCCTCCCCACCCGACTGAGGAAGGGGCCGCGTTCGCGGCTTCCGAGCCGCCGTGCGGCCGGGGCGGAGAGCGCGAGAGGGGAATGGGCTCTCGCCGCGTCCGGGGCCGCTCGATGCGGCGCCGGACGCGTCAACCGGCTGGGGTCTGGCCCCGCTCTGGCGAGGGGCGCGGAAACGCGCTATATTCGGTGGTGGAGTGGGAGGGCAGGTTTCCCCGCCCCCCCGTTTCGCTAGAACATGAATTGGACCCGGATAGAGACTTGCCAGCCCGTCCGGGTCCTTTTCATATCAAGCGTAATGCTCAGTGGTATGAACCACATCGGCATTACTCCATTGCAGGCGAGGCCTCCGCCAGGGCCGGGGTGGCCGATCCCCCCCGGCGGCGCCGGCTGGCACGGCGCGTCTGCTTTCGCCCGCAATCCCCTTCGCCTACGCGGCGATCTCCATGCTGTCCATGACAGGGCTGTCCACGGCCGGGGTGTCCGGCTTGGGCTGCAAGTCGTGTAGGAAGCTCACGGCGCGCTCGGCATAGGATGCGGCCTGGAAGATCGCGCGCTTGTCGTCTTTCAAGACCTTCAGCCAGGACGCGATGTAAGCGGCGTGATCGTCGCGCGGCTCGATGGCGAGGCCGAGGTCGGCCGCGAGGTAGACGCTCCCGAGTTCGGCGACCAACTCCTCACGCGCGTAGCCCTCATCGCCATACGCCTTGCGGCCGAAATCGCGGTTGAGCCGGGTTTCGTGGCGCGTCCAGTGGATGCATTCGTGTCCGAGGGTGGTCGCGTGGGCCTCGGCCGAGACGAAGGCGGAGAAGGGCGGCATCCCGATATGATCGTCGCTCGGGCTGTAGTAGGCGCCGCGCTTGCCCTCGCGGATGTCGGCGCCGGTGTTGGCGAAGAAGGCTTCGACCTGGGGCAGGCGGGCGCTCTCGGGCAGCGGATCGCGGGGAGCGGAGGCCGGATGGTAGTGGGCGGGCAAGCCCTCGATCTGGTCGGCGCAGAAGACGCTGTAGCCCTTCAGGAAGGGAATGCGCCGCTCGACCGCTTCCCCCGCCTCGGTCTGATCCGTGCGCTCGATCGCGCCCGCGTAGACGACGAGGGCGGATTTCTCGCCCTTGCGGACGTGCGCGCCCAACTCGGCGGCCTGCCGGAAGGTCAGCCAGTAGGGGGAGGCGTAGCCCTTGGCGGTGGCTTCCATCCAGAGGAGGACGGTGTTGATCCCCCGATAGGCGATGCCGTTGTGCCGGAGCGGTCGGACGGGGACGCCGCCGCCGGCCCATGGCTTCATCCAGGGCCGGGTTCCCTCCTCCAACGCGGCGACGATCTGCGCGGTGATGCGCTCGTAGACATCGACGCGGGGGGTATCGGCGGTGGTGCGGGCGGTGCGCTTGGTCATGGGTCTGTCCCTTCGTTCCGGGGGCGGGAGCCCTGCTCCTGCTCCCCGAGGTCGCGCGGAGCAGCGGAAGGGAGGGGGGCAAGCCGGCGGCCCGGGAGGGGGATCGCCCACCCGCAGGGCGGCCGGCACCACCGGCCGTGCTGGCAGGCCGGCGCAGCCGGCCGAAGCATGGGGAGACCCGGGCCGCCGGCTTGTGGGGGAGGGAAGGCGGAGCCGTCTCTCCCCGCCCCGCACAGGAAAGCGGTCGCCCCGGCGACCGGCCGTGGCCGGCCGCCCGGCAGGGTGGTCCGGCCCCCGAGCCGATCGTCACCCGGCAGGGCCGAGACGCCGCAGGCGGCTCGGGGCGCGGAGCGCGTAGAGCGGCGTCCCGCAGGGCGGACCGGAACACGACCTACCTCGCGCGGTGCCGGCCCGCGAGTGCACGAAAAATCAGGATCGACACGCCGTAGGTGTTCCACACCTGTGCCAAGCGCTGGCCGAAGACGCGGATCATCGTGTGCTCAGGTTGTCGTCGTGAAGAAGCCGAGCAGCTTCCGACCTGCGCGCGCTTCGTCGTCAAACCCTGCGTTGGATGCTGGTCCGAAGGGCGTTGCGGGCGCTGCTTCCACACTGAGCGCAGATATGCATCACAAGAGGGGCTAGCCGCTAGAGATGCGACATCTATGCGCCGAGGTTCAACCCTAGGGTGGTGGTTGGCGAGTTGGCGGCACCCTATTTTGTGCGATGCGGGATGGCGATGGCGTCGCTCTCCCGCGGCCCATCACTGGGCGTTTCCTCCCAAGACTTCGGGCCGCCTTCCGTCTCAACCGCGGGGCGGCCTTTTTTCTGTCTGGGATCGGTTCGGCAGCCCACCCCCGACGATCGCGCGTGCAGGATGCCCAGCATCCGCCGCGTCGTGGCCAGGAGCCAACTGGGCCCAACGTCCTCCGCCCGTAGACCCTGCTCACCTTAAAGGCAGAGCGTGTCGTCGACTGCGGCTGGTGCGGCTGGCCTGGGGCGCGGCACAGTCGATGGCGGCCTCGAAGATGACGGTGGCGATCGAGGGTGATCAGCACGCTGACGACCGGCGGCTCACCGAAGCGCGTGCCCGCCCGTTAACGGGAGCATGTGGCTGCCAATACCGTCCGGTTGTCGACGAACTGAGGCAGTGAGGCGAACGATCCCTATTTATCACCCGAAATTCAACAAGGTTAACGTGTCGAGTTGCTAGCAGCACCGCGGCATTTAAGTCACGGTCGGCAGTTCCGGTAAAACACCGCGGAACGGCGAGCTTGAGCGTTTGTTCTGCCATCATGGAACACTTTCGCTCAACGCTCGCAACCACCGCCGCCGCCGTGTTCGGCTTGGTGACAGCCGCTCACGTCTTGCATCCGGGCAATTTCGAGGCCCAGACCCGTCGTACCGGGCCCATTGCAGCGCGGACGGAAACGGCCCCCGTCACGGTCTGGGTGGACCCGCCGAGCGTGCTGCGGCTGCGCACGCGGCCGATGAGCCCCGATACCGCGGCGTTGACGCCGCACATGACCGTGCCGTTGCCGCCCGGCATGACGATGGCGCCGATCGTGCCAGCCGAGATGACGGTGGTTGCCCGATCGCAGCCTACTGGCGCGGTTCATCAGCGCAAGGTGGCCCGGCGCGGGATCCGTGTGCAGCAGGCAGTCCTCATCCCAGAGCAGTTCCCTGCAGCGGCCACGGGTCCGCGGCCAGCCGCGAGGAGCGGCGACGGTCCGCTGGATGATCTGCTGCGCGGCCTCGGTCTCGCCGGCGACGGCGAGGGTTGAGAGGACCAACGACCGGCATCAGGAGAACCGGTCCACGGTGTGGACTCCGGGATTGCTCGCGACGCGGACGGTTGAACGGCGAACCCGGTCCCGGAGGTTGTTCGCATCCGGCGGGGCGACCATCGGCGGCTACGCTCTGTTAACCCTGCCCCGCTCACACCGGCGTGAGCAGAGCACCGGCAGTAAGCGTCATGACCCAGGTTCGTTCGATCACCGCGGCGGATTTCGCCAGCGACTGCCCGGTGCCGCTCGACGTTCTCGGTCGCGTCACCCGCGCCGAGAGCGAGGAGCTGGCTGCCGCCCTCGACGGCATTCCCGAGGCGACGCGGGCGCGGCTCGCGGTCTGGCTGTACGGGCGCAGCCACACCCATGAGGCCGGCGTAAGGGTCGCGGTCACCTGCGAGGATGCCGCCCTGCGCCGGGTCGCCGGCTTCGTCGGCGGCGTGCTCCACGACCTCTCCCGCCGGCCCTACGAAGCTCCGAGCCACGGCACCAACGCCGCGAGCGGACGTCGGCGGATCAGCCTCGGCGGTGCCCGCGTCGCCGCCTGAGCCGACTTGACCCAGGGCAGACTCAGATGAACCTCATTCCCGACTTCCTCGCGCACTTCGCCCGTACGGTTGTGGCCTATGCCGGCGACGAGGCGCTGATGCAGGCTGGCGTCTCGGCCGCGGCCAACGTCATCGTCGCCGACGGCGAGGTCGCGGGGGAGGAGTTCGAGACCGCGCTGGCGGGCGTGCTCGCCAACCCGATCGTAGCCAGGGGCTACGACGCCTTGATGCTGCAAGAGGCGCTGTACGAGGCGATCGGGCGGGCACGCACGCGGGCGGGGCGTTCGGAAAACCTTCGGCGGGTGGCGACCATCGCTGGCCGGTCCGCGGGCCAGCGCGAGGCGGTGTTTCTGGTTGCAGCGGACGTGGCCGACCACGATGGCATCGCCGCGATCGAGGACGTGACGCTGGCCGAAATCGCCGCCGCGTTGGCCGTCGATAAGGCGGGGCTGTTGCGGGCGGTGCCCGTTCGATCTGCGGCTCATCGGTCGGCTGCTTAGGTCTGCCCTAGCGCCGGCACCCTTCACGTCCCCAACCGGAGGATACACCGTGCGGATCACGACCACGCTGGCGCTCCTGGCGATGCTGGGCCTCACCGCGTCCGCTCACGCACAGGGCCTGGCGCGTGGGGCGCGCGACGGGACTGAGCGGGGCGAAGAGATCGCCGGCCCGCTCGGTGCGGTGGTCGGGGGAGCGATCGGTGCGGTGGTCGGCTCCGCCAACAGCATCCTGGGAGTCGATCGCCGGGAGCGGTTCAGGATCTACGCGCTGGGCGAGCGCCGGCCGTCCGCCGCGCTGGCTGGCCCGGTCCGGGTCGGGACCGTGCTGCCGGCGGAAGGGATCGTCTACTACGACGTGCCGCGCGAGTTCGCACTGTCGGAATACGCCTACACGATCGTCAACGATCACCCGGTGCTGGTCGAGCCGCGCTCACGCCGCATCGTGGAGGTGATCGAGCGTTGATCGGTCTGCGGGCACACGGTCACGACCACGCATCCGGATCCCGGCCGATCTGCCGACGTTGAATATTTCCCAGCGTCATCGCGGCGGTCGAGCGTTTCATCGCTCCCGGATGCGAGCGCGCCAGTCGCCGTCGCCCCGTTCGCATGCGACCGGCGCCTCCTCTCAGGCGTAGGGTCCCCCGAATAGATCCCCCAGCGCCTTCCGGCGGAACAGCGTGGCCCAGCGCCGACGCCGATGCTCGGGCCGGTCGTGGACCATGTGGCAGCGCTGGCACCACGCCGCGAGGTTGGCGTCGGCGTTGTCGGCGGTGTCGTGGTTGCGGTGGGCGGTGGCCAGGAACACCCGCGTGGTGCGGACCCGGCCCAGCACGTCGGTGCCGATGGCGACGCGTGTCGGCCTTCCCCAGCCGTCCCGCCAGCGTCCGGTATCCGCGTCCCACCAGCGCCCGTCGCCGAGGTGATGGACGAGCCGCCCATGCGGCCGGGCGCAGCCCTCGCACCGGCTCCGTGCCCGGCCGAACCGGATGACGGCGGAGAGCTGCGGCCAGTCGATCGGGTAGAAGAACCTGTGCTCGCGCCGGATCGGCATGGGGTCAGGGAACGATGAGGGGATTTCTCCCAAGCTATCGCCCTGGGGAGGCCGGACATGTTGCGTCCATACCACGCCACCCCTCGAATATGCCTTCTCGTAGGAACCAAGGTCCGTCGTCAGAGTTACCGCGCTTCCGCAATAGATCTGAACGCAATATTAATCTCAAGCCGACGGTTCACCTGCGTTTCACCCTGTCGATGCTCGTCGAGCTCTGATAGTGTGTCCATAAAACTACAGCGGTTTTGGCCGAGTGCCGGTAGGCTTAATCACGCTTTGCACTTCGGACCTGACACCATGACCAAACTCCTGACCTCGCTGGCCGCCTTCACGGCCCTCACCGCCGCCGCCTCGGCCGCCGACCTTCCGCGCCGCGCCGCGCCGCCGCCGGTGTTCACGCCGGTGCCGGTGTTCACCTGGACCGGTGCCTACTTCGGTATCAACGCCGGCTACGGCTTCGACGCCAGCAGCAACGGCGGCTCGCGCGGCTTCGTCCAGACCGCCGGCGACCCCGTCCGCCAGACCCTGGCCGGCGGCCTCGTCCCCTACCGTGCCCTCAACCCGCTCGGCTCCACGCTGGTCTACTCCAACAGCAACCGTGAGGGCTTCTCCGGCGGCGGCCAGGTCGGCTACAACTACCAGTTCACCCCGGGCGCCGGCGTCGTCGTCGGTGTCGAGGCCGACGCCC
>NZ_JAUYZI010000005.1 GCF_030700245.1 Methylobacterium amylolyticum | reverse complement strand
GCCACCCTTGTATCTAGGAGGCGGCCCTGTGATGTGCTGAGATTGGGGCTGCGCCGGGTGGGGTGGCCACCCCACCCGGCGCGCGGCGTTTGGCGCCCGCCCACCCTCCGGCCACAACCGTGGGAGAGCTTTGGGACCGAACGCCGCCTCGTCACGCACGACCGGACAGTCGCTCGATTGCCGCTCGCATGGACAAGGCAGGTCACCGTGACACGCATCCTCTGTGGCGTCGACATCGGCGCCGACACCCTGGTCGCCCGCCTGGGCCGGGACGGGCCCGAACACACCTGCCGCAACACGCCGGAGGGTCTGGCCGACCTCGTCGCCTTCTGCCGGACGCATCGGGTCGACGTGGTGGCCATGGAAGCCACCGGCGGCTACGAGCGCTTGGCGTTCGGCCTGCTCTGGGGCGAGGGCCTCGCCTGCGCGCTGCTCAACCCGCGCGCCGTGCGCCGGTTCGCCGAGGGTATGGGCGTGCTGGAGAAGACCGACCGGATCGATGCTGGGCTGATCGCTTGGTACGCGCAGGTCAAGGCTGTCCGGCCCACCCCGCTCGCCTCGGCGGCGCAGGCCCGGCTGACCGCCCTGGTGACCCGCCTGCGCCAGCTCACCGCGCTCAAGGTCAGCCAGAGCAACCAAGCCCGTCTCGTCACCGATCCGGACGCCCTGGCCTCGTTCGCGCCCATCCTGGCCGCGGTCGCGGCGCAGACCCGGCGCCTGGAGGCGCTGATCGCCGAAGCGCTCGCCGCCGACCCGCTCTGGGCGGCGCTGGAGGCCGAGTTCCGCACGATCAAGGGCGTGGCGGGCCGCACGGTGGCGCTGCTCATGGCCGAGATGCCCGAGATCGGCACGCTCTCGGGCAAGGCGGCGGCCAAGCTCGCCGGCCTCGCCCCCCTGGCCAACGACAGCGGACGCCGCACCGGCCCGCGGCCGATCCGGGCCGGGCGCGCGAGCGTGCGCGGCATCCTGTTCGTGGTGGCCGAGATCGTCCGCCGCCATGAACCGGACTTCCAAGCCTTCCATCAGCGGTTGAGCCAAGCCGGCAAGCCCAAGAAGGTCATCCGCGTCGCCCTCGCCCACAAGCTGCTCGTGCGCCTCAACGCAAAAGCCCGAGATCTCCGTGCCGCTCTGCCCCAACCCGCTTGACACCCCAGACAGTCGCTCTCCCGCAGAGGGGAGAGGGAGGGCGCATCTGCCTAGAACGGCAGCTTCATCCCCGGCGGCAGCGGCAGGCCCTTGGTCAGCTCCGCCATGCGCTCCTGCATCGTCCGCTCGGCCTTGACCCGCGCGTCGTTGACCGCGGCGACGATCAGGTCCTCCAGGATCTCGCGCTCGTCGGCGACCATCAGTGCCGGGTCGATGCCGACACTCTTCAACTGGCCCTTGGCGGTCATCGTCACACGCACCGAGCCGCCGCCGGAGGCGCCGTCGACCTCGACCGTGTCGAGCTCGGCCTGGATGTCCGCCATCTTCTCCTGCATGGCCTGAGCCTGCTTCATGATGCCCATCAGGTCGCGCATGCGGGGATCCTTCTCACGCTGTCTCGGTTCGTCGCTGATCTGGTGACGCGGTTCGCCGGGCGCCACGGCGGCGCCCCTTCGACTCATCGTTTTGACGCGCTCTCTCGCGCCGAACCGGTATCCGCTTCGGCGGAGAGCGCTCTACAGGTCGTCGTCCTCGGCCTCGTCAGCCCGGGCTGCGTCGGCGTCGCCCAGGATCTCCTGCTCGGCGGTGGGCCGGGCCTCGGCGGCGGTCTCGCGCACGTCGACGATCTCGGCCCCGGGGAAGCGGGCCAGCGCCTCGCGCACCAGCGGATCGGCGGCGGCGTTCTCGCGGCGGGTCTCCTCCGCGGCGCGGGCGCGGGCGTCGAGCGTCGGCGCGCCGGCCTCCTTCGAGACGGTGACGGCCCAGCGCTCCCCGGTCCACTCCTTGAGCGCCGCGGCGAGATCGTTGGCGAGGCTCGCCCGCCCGCCCGGCGCGAGCCGGAACTCGATCCGGCCGGGCTCGAACCGCACGAGGTGCACGTCGCGCTCCAGGGCGGTCTTCAGGAGGATGGCGCGGCGCGCGTCGGCGAGCGCCACCACGTCCTCGTAGCGGGCGAGCCGCGGCCCGGCCTCGGCGACCGGCGCCGGCCGCTCGGCGATCACCGGCCGCTCGACCGGGGCCGGCCGCGTCTCCGGGACGACGCGCGGCGCCGCGGCCAGCGCGGCCGAGCCGCCGCGCAGATCGGGGATCGGCGGCAGGGCGGGGCGCGCGGGCGGCGGCGCCTCGCCGTCACTCGCGGCGGCCTCCGCCTTCAGCCGGCGCAGGGTCTCGTCCGGGGTCGGCAGGTCGGCGGCGTAGGCGAGCCGCACGATCGCCATCTCGGCCGCCGCCAGCGGGCGGGGGGCGGCCTGCGCCTCGGGGATCGCCTTGAGCAGGATCTGCCACGCCCGCGACAGCGCCCGCACCGACAGCCTGCCCGCGAATTCCGCGCCGCGGGTCCGCTCGGTCTCGCTCAGGGAGGGATCGGCGGCGGTCTCCGGCACCAGCTTCAGGCGGGTGACGAGGTGGGTGAAGGCGGCGAGATCCGACAGCACCACCGAGGGGTCGGCGCCGGAATCGTACTGCGCCCGCAGCTCCGCGAAGGCGGCGGGCACGGCGCCGCGCATCACGGCCTCGAACAGGTCGAGGACGCGGGCCCGGTCGGCGAGCCCCAGCATGTCGCGCACGCCCTGCGCGGTCACCGCGCCGGCCCCGTGGGCGATCGCCTGATCGAGCAGCGACAGGGAATCGCGCACCGAGCCCTCGGCGGCGCGCACGATCGCGTTCAGCGCCTCGTCCTCCACCGCCACGCCCTCGGCGGCGCAGACCTTGGCGAGGTGGGCCCTCAGGGTGGGCGCCTCGACCCGGCGCAGGTCGAAGCGCTGGCAGCGCGACAGGATCGTGACCGGGACCTTGCGGATCTCGGTGGTGGCGAACACGAACTTGGCGTGGGGCGGCGGCTCCTCCAGCGTCTTCAGGAAGGCGTTGAACGCCTTCTCCGAGAGCATGTGGACCTCGTCGACGATGTAGACCTTGTAGCGGGCCGAGACCGGCCCGTAGCGGATGCCGTCGATGATCGCCCGGACGTCGTCGATGCCGGTGTGCGAGGCCGCGTCCATCTCCAGCACGTCCATGTGCCGGGATTCCATGATCGCTCCGCAATGGACGCCCAGTTCCGGCATCACGACGGTCGGGCCCATGTCGGGGGCGCCGGCGCGGGCGTAGTTGAGGCCGCGGGCGAGGATGCGGGCGGTGGTCGTCTTGCCGACGCCGCGCACGCCGGTCAGCATCCAGGCCTGCGGGATGCGCTTGGCGGCGAACGCGTTGGCGAGCGTGCGCACCATCGCGTCCTGGCCGATCAGGTCGTCGAAATTGGTGGGGCGGTACTTGCGCGCCAGCACCCGGTAGGGCGTCGGGGCGCTCGCGGGGGGCGCGAACCCGGGCAGGCCCGGCTCGTCGTCAGGCGTGCCGGTCGAAGCGTCCATGCCGTGGTGTCGAGTCGTCGCGCCTCGGAAGAGGGTGGGAGGCTGGACAGAGACCCGCTCGGTCTCGTTAGGGCTGCTTCCTTCCGGACCTGACCCGGTTGGCGAGTGAAACGTCCCCCGCCAACCCCCCGCCGGCTATATGGCCGGACGGCCCGGCGAACGCAAGCCGGACCGCCGGGGCGAGGCCGCTACTCGGCCTTGCGCTTGACGATGGCGAGGGTGTTCGGGTCGAGCTTCAGATCGAACTTCTTGCCGGCCGCGTCGATCGCGTCGTCGACCTCGATCATGCCGTCGTCCAGCTCGATCTCGTCCCATTTGGTGAAGCCCTCCTGGCGGAGCATCGCCTCGACCTTGGCCTGCTGCTCCGGCGGCAGCTTCTGGTCGGCGCGGGCGGCGGGCGCGAGGGCGATCGCGAGGGCGGCCGCGGCGAGGAGGGGCGTGAGGCGGCGCATGGATGTCTCCGGTTCGGTTTTTCGTCGCGGTTGAACCCGGTGATCCCGGTACGGTTCCAGCGGACGCGAACGGCCCGGCTTGAGCCGGCCCCGATTTTGCCGCACACCTGAGGTGGGCCGGCCGCCACGGGGCATCGAGCCCGGAGACGGCACGTCCATGGTCACCCGCGTCGCCACCGTGGCCTTCGAGGGCATCGAGGCGCGCGCCGTCGACGTGCAGGTGCAGATCATCCCCGGCTCGGTGACCTTCACCGTGGTCGGATTGCCCGACAAGGCGGTGGCCGAATCGCGCGAGCGGGTGCGCGGCGCGCTGATCGCCTCGGGGCTGGCGCTGCCGGCCAAGCGCATCACCGTCAACCTCGCCCCGGCCGACCTGCCGAAGGAGGGCTCGCACTACGACCTGCCGATCGCGCTCGGCGTGATGGCCGCCATCGGGGCGATTCCGCAAGACGCGCTCGGGGGCTACTGCGTCCTGGGCGAGCTGGCGCTCGACGGCACCATCACCCCGGTCAACGGCGTGCTGCCCGCCGCCATCGCCGCGGGCGCCCGCGGCCTCGGTCTGATCTGTCCCGCCGCGACCGGGCCGGAGGCGGCCTGGGCCGGCGGCGACCTCGACGTGCTGGCCCCGCGCTCGCTCATCCAGCTCGCCAACCACTTCAAGGGCAGCCAGGTGATGGCCCGGCCGGAGCCGGCGGTGGCGGGCGCGGCCGGCCCGCTCCCGGACCTGCGCGACATCAAGGGCCAGGAGGGCGCCAAGCGCGCCCTGGAGATCGCAGCGGCCGGCGGGCACAACCTCATGTTGAACGGGCCGCCCGGCGCCGGCAAGTCGATGCTCGCCGCGCGGCTGCCCTCGATCCTGCCGCCGCTCGGGCCCCGCGAGTTGCTCGACATCTCGATGATCCAGTCGGTGGCAGGGGCACTGAAGGGCGGCGCCCTGTCGAACCGCCGGCCGTTCCGGCAGCCGCACCACTCCGCCTCCATGGCGGCGCTCGTCGGCGGCGGCCTCGGCGCCCGGCCCGGGGAGGTGTCGCTCGCTCACGGCGGCGTGCTGTTCCTCGACGAGTTGCCCGAGTTCCATCCGCAGGTGCTCGATTCCCTGCGCCAGCCGATGGAGACCGGGGAGGTGATGATCGCGCGCGCCAACCACCGGGTCACCTACCCGGCGCGGTTCCAGCTCGTGGCGGCGATGAATCCGTGCCGCTGCGGCCAGGGCCTGGAGCCGGGCTACGCCTGCCGCCGCGGCCCGAACGAGCGCTGCATGGCGCAGTATCAGGCCCGGATCTCCGGCCCGCTGCTCGACCGGATCGACCTGCGGATCGAGGTGCCGGCGGTCAGCGCCGCCGACCTGATCCTGCCGCCGCCCGCCGAGGGCTCGCGGGAGGCCGCCGCCCGGGTCGCCGCGGCCCGCGCCCGGCAGAGCGCGCGCTACGCCGCGCGCGACCTGCCCGCCGCCACCACCAACGCCACCTGCCCGGCGACGCTGATCGAGGAGGTGGCGAGTCCCGATGCGGACGGGGCGGCGCTGATCCGGCAGGCGGCCGAGAGCATGCGCCTCTCCGCCCGCGGCTTCCACCGCACCCTGCGCGTCGCCCGCACGCTGGCCGACCTCGACGGCGAGGCCACGGTGCGGCGGCTGCACTTGGCCGAGGCGCTGTCGTATCGGGGCCGGGGCGACACGCCGGCGGCAGCCGCGTGAGGCGCGATCAGCCGTCGAGTTCGGGATACCGGCGAAAGATCCCGTCCTCGTTGAACGGGATCCGCCGCGAACTCGCGAGATAGGCGGCGATCCGGGGCCGCTCCGACACCGCCTCCCGCAGGGCGGCGACGTGCGGCGCGTCGCGCAGGGCTCGCGCCGTCGCTCTTGGGAACGCGTAGCGCAGGCCCTCGACGAGCTGGAACAGCGACAGGTCCGCGTAGGAGATCTCCGCACCGACGAGGTGGGCGCCGCCGTTCGCGGCCAGGATCCGCTCGAACCAGCCGAGGAACTTGGGGATGCGGGCCTCGCGAAAATCCTTCGCCCGGCGCAGGGCTTCGGGCTTCTGGTCCGCGTAGTACAGGCCGACGCCGACCGGGTGGTGGGTGTCGTGGGCCTCGTTCACCGCGTCGGCGACCGTGAGCTGGATCTGGTGGGTCCAGATCCGATCGGCCTCCACGTCGCCGACGAGCCCGAGGCGGGGCCCGAGATAGAGCAGGATCGCCGCGGTCTGGCCGATCATCACGGCGCCGTCGCGCAGGAACGGCGGGGCGAAGGGCGGGCGCAGGTCGTCCGGATCCGAGAGGCGGTCGAGCATCGGCGCGATGCCGCCGTCGTCGCCGTCCTCGCGGGCCACGTCGCGGTAGGGGGCGCCCGCCTCCTCCAGGGCGAGGCGGACGAACTCGCCGCGCCCCGGGATCATCGGCCAGTAGTGCAACTCGTAGCCCATCGCCGTCTCCTCGGGCGGAGAAGGCGGGGCGCGCGTCCCGGTTCCGTCAGTTGCCGGGGGCCTCGTCCTCGCTCGAGACCTTCTCGGCCGGCGGCTCGGCGCTCGCCACGGCCTTGCGCTCCAGCATCGGCTGGAGCCGCTCGGCGAGCTGCTTGTCGAGATGGCGGGCGTAGGCGCCCTTGAAGTAGCGGGCGCCGGTCTTGGCGCCGAACAGCCGGTCGTGGGTCTGGATCATGGCGTCGACCTCGGGCCGGCAGAGGAAGCCGGTCACCCCGGCGGCCTCGTACCAGCGCCCGGCGCGGGCGAGCCGGGTGGCCTTCGGGTTGGCCATCACCGTGTCGGCGAAGCAGTCGGTCGCCGCAGTTCGCAGCGGCGCCATCACCCGCTCGGTCTCGGCCGGGCTCGGGGCCGGCTTCGCCGGGTGCTTGTGCGGACGCGCCTGCGCCGTCGAGACGAGGGCGAGCGCGGCGAGCGTGGCGAGGAGCGGGGTCTTCATGCGGCGACGGCCTCGTCGGGTGTCCGAACCGCGTTCAGCTCTCGCTCATGATTGCGTCGGGAGGAGGGCTGAAGAGCGGGGATGATCGCACGATCCGCGGCAAAATCCGGGCCGGCCCTCAGCCCCGTCGCTCGGCGGTCCAGCGGCCGCGGCAATCGAGGGCGCCGGTGGCGATCCAGGTTCCGCGGCCGACGCCGCGCCGGGCGAGCCGGCCGAGGATCCGGGCGGTCGCCAGACCGTTCGAGATCGAGCCGGCCACCGCGCCGTCCGCGGTCACGCGCCCCTCGATGGCGACGGGGGTGCCGACGATCCGGGCTTGGCCGCCCTCGATCCGGACCGGGTAGCGGGTCGCCCGGTCGCAGGTGCCCGCCTCGGTGAGGATGACGACGGTCCACGTGCCGTCGAACCGGTCGGAGGCCGACGCCCGCCGCTCCGACGCGTCGGCCGGCGCGGCGCAGGAGGCGAGGGCCAGGAGGGCCAGCGGGCGGATCATGGCGTTGCGACGACCTCTGGGGCGATCTTCCGGGCGAGGCGGCCCGGAGCCGGCACGCTAGCACACCTGTGAGCTTTCACAGCCGCGCGCCTTCGCGCCGGGGTTGCTCCCGCGCGGGCCCGCCTCAGGCCGCCCGCGGCGGGGCGCGCAGGGCCGCGCGCAGGGCTTCGTTGAGGAAGGCGAGGAGGTCGCCGCCCGCGTAGAGGAAGGCGTGGACGCCCGCCGCCTTCAGCGGATCGGCGAGGTCTCCCGGCCGACCGGCGAGGTAGACGGTCTCCGCGCCCGCCGCCTTGAGCGCCCGCGCCGCCTCCACCGCCTGCTCGGCGTAGATCTTGTCGGACGAGCAGATGCAGGCGAGCGTCGCCCCGGAGGCACGGAAGGCTTCCGCCAGGGCCTGCGGATCGGAGAAGCCCTGGTTCGTCAGCGCCTCGATGCCCCCCGCGGCGAAGGCGTTGGCCGCGAAGGTCGCGCGCGCATTGAAGACGGCGATCGGCCCGAGATTGGCCAGGAACACCGCCGGCCGCCGGCCGGTCTTGGCGAGCGCCGCGTCGGAGGCGTCGCGCAGGGCCTCGAACGGTTCGGCGAGCCGCTGCGAGGGCAGGGCGTCGCAGGCCACCGCCGAGCCCGAGCCGAAATTCGAGGCCGGCCCCGCCGTCACTCGCGCCACGTCGAGCACTGCCACCGGCCGCTCGGCGAGGTTGGGGAAGGCGCTCGCGCCGGTCAGCGGCTCGGCCAGCGTCGCCACCGCCTTGGCCCGCACCTCGCGGGCGGTCTCGATCCGGCGCTGGAGCTTGCCGACGCTGAGCGAGGCGACGATGCCGCCCTCGGCCTCGATCGCCTGGAACGCCTCCCAGGCGGCCTCGGCGAGCCCCGCCGTCAGCGCCTCGAAGCCGCCCGCGCCGGCCGCGGGGTCGCTGACCCGGGCGAGGTGGGATTCCTCGATCAGGATCACCTGGGCGTTGCGCGCCACTCGCCGGGCGAAGGCGTCGGGCAGGCCCAGCGCCGCCGTGTAGGGCAGCACGGCGACCGCGTCGGCGCCGCCCATCCCGGCGGCCGCCGCCGCCATGCCGCCGCGCAGGATGTTCACGAACGGGTCGCGCCGGGTCATCATCCGCCACGCGGTCTCGGCGTGGAGCGTCAGCGGCTTCGGATCGAGGCCGCAGGCCTGCTCCACGCGCGCCCAGAGGCGGCGCATGGCGCGGAACTTCGCCACCGTGACGAACTCGTCGGCGTCGGCCACCAGCAGCACCGAGATCCGGTCGCGGGCGGTCGCCAGATCGTGGCCCGCCGCCTCCAGCGCCCGCAGGTAGGCGACCGCCGTGGCGAGCACCGCCCCGAGTTCGGCCGCCTCGCCCGCGCCGGCCTCGTGGTAGGGCCGCCCGTCGGCCAGCAACGCCCGGCCGCGGAAGCCTGCCGCCTCCAGCTCGGACACCGCCGCGGCGAGCCGCTCGGCGATCTCGCCCCACACCGCGCCGAGGCTGCCGGTGGCCGCGAGCGTGCCCACGGGGTCGATGCCGAGGTCGAGCTCGTAGGCGGACAGATCCTCACCGCGGCGGGCGGCCAGATCCCGCATCAGCGTCGCCGCCTCCAGCGCCCCCGCGCCCGCATCGACCCGCACGGCGACGAGCGGCAGCATCACACCCTTGAGCGCCGCGTCGAGATCCTCGACGGTCCGGGCGGTGAGGCCGTAGCCGCGGGCGCCGAGCGCCCCGGAGAAGGCGAGCACCAGGGCGTCCGCGCCGCCTTCGAGATCGGTGAGCGCCTGCGCGCCGGCCGCGGCCGGATCCGGATGGTCGACGCGCTGGGCGATCCGCCACGGCCCGGGGGCGCGCACCGGCTGCACGGCCGGCTCGGCGGCGGGGTAGAGCGGCTCGATCCGCAGCCCGTCGCTCGTGCGCGACACCAGCGTCTTCTCGAAATCGGCGCCCTTCAGCGCGCCCTCGACGAGGCCGAGCCAGCGCGCGCGGTCGGCGGGCTCGAAGAGGTCGGCGAGCGGTCTGTCTTCCATGGCATCGGTCCCGGCCGCGGTTGGGTCGCCGCGGTCATGCCGCTGCCTCGCATGCCGACCTGCCCGACGCAATCGCCCGCGGGGGCCGTCCCGCCCGGACGGCGGAGCCGCCGCCCTACCGCACGCCCGGCCCGGGCGCCCAGGACTGACCCACCGCCTCGCTGCGCGTCCCGGCCTCCGACCCCCGGCTCCGGTACGAGTCGGCGCCCATGACGTGGCTCGGCTGCCCGCCGGCCGGGGCGTCGATGCCCCGGCGCGCGAGCCACGCCCGCATCTCGGCGATCTCGCGCTGCTGCTCCACGATGACGGATTCGGCCAGTTGCCGGGTCCAGGGATCCTGCGCGTGCCGCAGGGCGACCTGCGCCATGTCGATCGCCCCCTGATGGTGGGGGATCATCTGGATCCGGAAATCCACGTCCGGGTCGCCGGTATAGGGCACCGCCATGCCGCGCATCATCTGCGCGTGCGCCGCCTCGTAGTCCCGGGTCGCGGGCGTGTCGGCGGCCGATCCCCGCGCCGTGCCCCCGTGCGCGTGGCCGCCCGCGTGACCCGCCCGATGTCCGTGCCGATGCGCCGGCTCGGCCTGGGGTGCCGCGCTTCCGGCGCTCCCCAGCAGCAGTGCCGCCCCGATCAGCGAAACGAAACGCCGCATCCCCACACCCCTCCCGTGCACCGGTCCGGGAGCACCCTTGCGGGTTCCAACGGTGGGAAGGTCAAGCGGTGCCGCGGGCGCCGACCCGAGGATGCGGCCCTACCCGAGGATGATGAGCCCGGCGAAGCCCAGCGCGCCGACGATGATCCGCCACCACGCGAACAGCCGGAAGCCGTGGCGGGAGACGTAGTCGAGCAGGAAGCGCACCACGAACAGGGCCGCGAAGAACGACACGACGAAGCCGATGACGATCAGCCCGGCGTCGTTGGCCGAGAGGTTCTTGTAATTGTCGAGCAGGTCCTTGGCGAAGGCCCCGGCCATGGTCGGCATCGCGAGGTAGAACGAGAACTCGGTGGCCGAGCGCTTGTCGGCGCCCATCAGCATCGCGCCGACGATGGTCGCGCCCGAGCGCGACACGCCGGGGATCATCGCGAGGCACTGGAAGATGCCGATCTTGAGATCCATCGGCAGGGTGAAGTCGTAGACGTCGGTCTTCTTCACGTCGAGGTCGGTGTCGTCGATGACGAGCAGCACGAGCCCGCCCGCCACCAGCGTCGCGCACACGATCCACGGGTTGAACAGGTAGGCCTTGATCATCTTCGAGAAGATGCCGCCGATGATCGCCGCCGGTAGGAACGCCACCAGCACGCCGAGCACGAAGCGTCGCGCCTGCGGGTTGTGCGGCAGCGCCTTGGCGATGCCGACGAGCCGCTGGAAATAGACCACCAGGATCGCCAGGATCGCGCCGAGCTGGATCAGCACCTCGAAGGTGTTGTTGGGCGAGTGGAAGCCGATGAAGTGGCCCACCAGCAACTGGTGGCCGGTGGAGGAGACCGGGATGAACTCGGTCGCCCCCTCGACGAGCGCGAGCAGGACCGCCTTGCCGATGCTTGTCGGATCCATTCTCTCTCAGCCCCGCGTCCGGCGCACGGTCGCGCGCCGCCGATCATCCCGATCCGGCGAGCCATCGTCGATCGGGGTTGATGGGCGGTTACCGGTTCCCGCGCCGCGTGTTAAGGGGGCGGCAACGAACGGGTAATAACCGTCGGCCGGTGCCTGCCCCGACCGGGCGCACGGCGCGTGCGGAAGCCCCGCGCCGGCAGACCGACTCCACGCGGCTTCGATGGCGACCCTCTACCACTTCCCCTTCTGCGCCAATTCCCGCTTCATCCGGCTGGTTCTCGCCGAGATGGGCATGGAGCCGACGTTCTTCGAGGAGCGTCCCTGGGAGCGGCGCGACGACTTCCTGCTGATCAACCCGGCCGGGACGACCCCGGTGCTGCTGGAGCAGACCGGCCTCGTGATCCCGGGGGCGGGCGTGATCGCCGAGTACCTCGACGAGACGCGGGGGCTCGGCCTCACCGGGCGGCGCATGCTGCCGGACGACACCGTGGAGCGCGTGGAAGTCCGCCGCCTGCTCGACTGGTTCCTCGTCAAGTTCGACGGCGAGGTCACGAGCTACCTCGTGAACGAGAAGATCGCCAAGCGCTTCATGTCCGCGCACGAGGGCGGCGGCCCCCCCGACATGAACGCCATCCGCGCCGCGCGCACCAACGTGCGCTACCATCTGAAGTACATCGGCTACCTGATCGCCCGGCGCCGCTGGATCGCGGGCGACACCCTGACCTATGCCGATCTCGCCGCCGCCGCCCATCTGTCCTGCGTCGACTACCTCGGCGACGTGCCCTGGGAGGAGGACGAGATGGCCCGCAACTGGTACGCGCGGGTGAAGTCCCGCCCCGCGTTCCGGAGCCTGCTCGCCGACCGGGTCGCGGGGATGGCGCCCGCCGCCCACTACGCGGACCTGGATTTCTAGACGGACTCGGACTTCTAGACGGATTCGGATTTCTGAACGTTCGACCGACCTATGCCGGCGCCGAGCTGCGCCGCCTCGTCGAGGCCCGGGCCCGGCACCTCGGGTTCTGCGGGATGCGGATCACCCGTCCCGACCGGGTGCCGGAGCTGCCCGGCCGGCTCTCCGCGTGGCTCGCCGCGGGCGCCCACGGCACGATGGACTGGATGGCCGAGCGGGCCGATCAGCGCGCCAGCCCGGCCGGCCTGTGGCCGGGAGTGCGCAGCGTCCTCGTGCTGGCCATGAGCTACCGCCCCGAAGAGGATCCGCTGACGCTGCTGGACCGGCGCGACCGCGGCGCCATCGCCGCCTACGCCCGGCGCCGGGACTATCACGACGTGTTGAAGGGCAAGCTGAAGGAACTCGGCGGCTACCTCTCCGCCAAGGGCGGCCAGCCCGTGAAGGTGTTCTGCGACACCGCCCCGGTGATGGAGAAGGCGCTCGCCGAGGCCGCGGGCCTCGGCTGGCAGGGCAAGCACACGGTGCTGATCTCCCGCACGCACGGCAACTGGCTGCTGCTCGGGGCGATCTACACCAGCGCCGACTTCGAGCCGGACGCGCCCGGCCGGGACCGCTGCGGCTCGTGCCGCGCCTGCCTCGACATCTGCCCGACCGACGCCTTCCCGGCCCCCTACCGGCTCGATGCCCGGCGCTGCATCTCGTACCTGACGATCGAGCACCCCGGCCCGATCCCGGAGGAATTCCGGGCGGCGATCGGCAACCGGGTGTTCGGCTGCGACGACTGCCTCGCGGTCTGCCCGTGGAACAAGTTCGCTCGCACCGCCGCCGAGGCGCGGCTGGCCGCCCGCGACGACCTCGCAGCGCCCCGGCTGGCCGAACTCGCCGCCCTCGACGACGCGGCGTTCCGGACGCTGTTCGCCGGCACGCCGGTGAAGCGCACCGGCCGCGACCGCTTCCTGCGCAACGTGCTGATCGCCCTGGGCAATTCGGGCGATCCGGGGCTCGCGGGCACGGCGGTCGACCGACTCGCCGACGCCTCGCCGCTGGTGCGCGGCATGGCGGTGTGGGCCTGCGGGCGGCTTCTCGGGGCCGAGGTTCTGCGCGGCCTGCACGCGCGCCACGCGGCCGGAGAGGCCGATCCGCATGTCCGCGCGGAGTGGGACCGCGCCCTGGCGGCCTGAGCGGCCGGGATCCTGCGGCGACGCCCGCCGTTGCCCCTCGTCCCGCCGCGGCACGGCCGGGGAGATGCGCCGATGTGGTTCGGGTTCGGCACGACCGGCGACGCGGTGATGGAGCGGCCGCTCTGCCAGCTCGTGCATTATCTCGTCTGCCTCAACGTCGGCGTGCTCGTCCTCGCGCAGATCGCCTACGTGGGCCTGTTCGGCGGCCACGCGCTGGTCAGCCTCGCCTGGGTGGCAGTCTCGGCCATCGTGCTCGCCGGCCACGCGGCGTGCGCGCTGCTGTTCGCGTGGCTCGACGGCGATCCGATCACGATGGGGGGCGGGTTCGAGACCGGCTCCGGCGACGGCGGCGGCGTGGGCGACGGAGGCGGGTCGGACGGGGGCGGGTCGGACGGGGGCGCGGGCGGCTCCTGACAGCGCCGGCTTGACGCGGCCGCCGGGCTCCGGGACACCGCCCACCATGAATCTCTTCGTCTTCGGTCTCGGCTTCACCGCGCGGCGCTTCGCGGACACGGAGCGCGCCCGCTTCGCGCAGGTGCGCGCCACCGTCACCGAGCCGGACAAGGCGGAGCGGATCGCGGCCGAGACTGGCTTCGCGATGCGCGCCTTCGGCCCGGACGCGGACGATTCCCGCATCGCCGCCGACCTCGCCGACACCGACGCGCTGCTCGTCTCGGCGCCGCCCACGGAAGACGGCGACGGCGTCCTGAAGACCTACGCCGGGGTGATCGCCGCGAGCCGGATCGGCTGGATCGGCTACCTGTCCACCATCGGCGTCTACGGCGACCAGGGCGGGGCGTGGATCGACGAGACGACGCCCGCCACCCCGCGCAGCGCGCGCTCCCGGGTCCGGCTGGAGGCGGAGGAGGCGTGGCTCGCGCTCGGGGCGCGCACCGGCAAGGCGGTGCAGGTGTTCCGGCTGTCGGGCATCTACGGGCCGGGGCGCAACCCGATCGTCAAGCTGCGCGAGGGGCGATCCCAGCGGATCATCAAGGCGGGGCAGGTGTTCAACCGCATCCACGTCGACGACATCGCCGCGACGCTCAAGGCCTCCCTCGACCGGCCGCGGCCGGGGGCGGTCTACAACGTCACCGACGACGAGCCGGCCCCGCCCCAGACCGTGACCGAGCACGCCGCGGCGCTGGCCGGCCTGCCGCTGCCGCCCGCGGTCGACTTCGAGACCGCCGACCTCTCGCCGATGGCGCGCAGCTTCTACGGCGAGAACAAGCGCGTGCGGAACCGGCTGATCCGCGAGGAACTCGGCGTGCGGCTGGCCTATCCCACGTATCGCGAGGGCCTCGCCGCACTGGTCGGGGCGGACTGACTGCCGGCACGCCGCAGGGCTCCGCCCTGGACTCGCGAGAGGGCTCGCCCTCTCGACACCCCGACCGGCGTCACGCCTCCAGGTGGCGGCCGCGCACGAGGCGGCGGAGCAGGCCACCCTGGGGGCCGGCCAGCATCGAGGCGAGGTAGAGCGCGCCGGCCGCGAGCACGATCGCCGGGCCGCTCGGCAGGTCGAGGTGGTAGGACAGGCTGAGGCCCGACAGGCTCGCCAGCACCGCGATCAGCACCGAGGCGGCGATGAGCCCGCCGAGGTCGCGCGCCCAGAACCGCGCCGCCACCGCCGGCAGCAGCATCAGCCCCACCGCCAGCAGGGTCCCGAGCGCCTGGAAGCCGCCGACGAGGTTGATCACCACCAGCCCGAGGAAGGCGAAATGCGCCGGCCCGCCCGCCCGGCTCACGGTGCGCAGGAACAGCGGGTCGACGCACTCCATCACCAGCGGCCGGTAGATCAGCGCGAGGACCGCGAGCGTCACCGTCGCGATGCCGCCGAGGAGGGTGAGGGCGGCGTCGTCGAGGGCGAGCACCGAGCCGAACAGGAAGTGCAGCAGGTCGATCTGCGAGCCGCGCGCCGAGACCAGCATCACGCCGCCGGCCAGGGACATCAGGTAGAAGGCGGCCAGACTCGCGTCCTCGCGCAGCGCTGTGGTGCGGGTGACGGCGCCCGCGAGCCCGGCCACCGCGAGCCCGGCGACGAGGCCGCCCAGCGTCATCGCCGGCAGCGACAGGCCGGCCACCAGGAAGCCGACCGCGGCGCCGGGCAGGATGGCGTGGCTCATCGCGTCGCTCATCAGGCTCATGCGCCGCAGCATCAGGAACACCCCGACCGGCGGCGCCGAGACCGAGAGTGCGAGGCAGCCCGCGAGCGCCCGGCGCATGAAGCCGAACTCGATGAACGGTCCGACGAGCGCGGTCACCGGATCGCTCACGCGGCGTCCTCCCGCGGACCGTGGCCGCGCTCATCCCCCTGGCCGACGCGCCCGGCGTGCCGGGCGCCGTCGCAGACGGGCGCGTCCTCGTCCCAGGCCTCGGACAGGCGCCGGGCGCGCCCGAGATGCTCCGGGGTGAGCACGCGCGCCGTGGCGCCCCAGGCCACGGGCTCGCGCGCCAGCAGCAGGGTCTGCGGGAAGTGGGCGCGGATCTGGGCGAGGTCGTGCAGGGCGGCGATCACCGTGCGCCCCTCGCCGTGCCAGGCCCGAATCAGGGCGAGAAGGTCCTCGACGGTGCGGGCGTCGATGCCGGTGAACGGCTCGTCGAGGAGGATCAGGCGGCAATCCTGGAGAATGAGCCGGGCGAACAGGGCGCGGCGGAACTGGCCGCCCGACAGGGTGCCGATCGGCCGCGCCTCGAACCCCGACAGCCCGACCGCGCCGAGCGCGGCGATCACCGCGTCCCGGTGGCGCCCGAGGCCGCGCCAGGGCCCGAGGCGGCGCCACAGGCCCATCGCCGCCAGGTCCAGAACGCTGAGGGGGAAGCTCCGGTCGATTTCGTCGGCCTGGGGCAGGTAGGCGACCGGTTCAGCCCGCTCGATCCGGCCGTCGAGCGGACGGATCTCCCCCGCCAGCGCCTTCAGCAGGGTGGACTTGCCCGCCCCGTTCGGGCCGGTGAGCGCCAGCAGGTCGCCGGCCCGGACCGTGCCGTCGATGTGGTGGACGGCCGGGTGCCGGTCGTAGCCCAGCGTCAGGCCCACGAGGCGGATCGGGGGCGTCACGCGGACAGCGCCCAGGCGATCGCCAGCCAGACCAGTCCGGAGAGGCCGGCGGCGAGCGCGAGGCGCGGGCCGGCACCGCCGCTGAACAGCGAGGCCCGGGGGGCGACGGCGGCGTGACGGGGGTGCGGTGGCACGGGCAGCTTCGTCAGAGCGGGGTCTCGGGCGGCTCGCCCGGCGCGGGGCGCCTGCGGGGGCCCTGGTGCGGTCCCCGGCGGGGGTGATACACTGTAACAAACCCGCCGGACAACCGGCGGCCGATCGGGTTGGAGTGGCCATGCACCGTCATGCAGGCTCGGACGCGGGCGCGGACCCGCACGCCTGCGGGGCCGATCCCGGCGCCGTGCTCGCGCGGGGCGAGGCCCTGTGCCGCGAGCGCGGCTTGCAGTTCACGCCCCTGCGCCGCGAGGTGCTGGAGGCGGTGGCGGCCGCCGAGCGGCCGCAGGGCGCCTACGACGTGGCTGAGCGCCTGAGCCGGCCGGGTCGGCGCGTCGCCCCGGTCTCGGTCTACCGGGCCCTCGACTTCCTGATGGAGCAGGGGCTGGTCCACCGCATCGCCAGCCGCAACGCCTTCATCCCCTGCGCCCACGCGCACGGGCCCGGCGAGGGCGTGGTGTTCCTGATCTGCCGGACCTGCGGCGGGGTGGACGAGACGAGTTCGCGCGAGGTCGAGCGCGGCCTCGGGCGGACGCTCGAGCGAGCGGGCTTCCGCCCGTCCCACAGCATCCTCGAGGTCGAGGGCGATTGCGGAGCCTGCCTGGAGCGCGAGCGGGCGGGCTGAGCCGGAATCCGCCGCGGTGGCGAGGTCCGCCCCGGTGGCGAGCCCGCGTGGTCAGAAGGCGTTGCGGTAGGCGCGGCGGGAGATCACCGTCTGGATCATGATCTGGATGTCGAACCAGATCGACCAGTTGTCGATGTAGTGGAGGTCGTGCTCGACGCGCCCCTGCATGGCGGCGTCGGTCTGCGTCTCGCCGCGGAAGCCGTTCACCTGCGCCCAGCCGGTGATGCCGGGCTTCACGTTGTGGCGCCGGGCGTAGAGGGCGATGCGCCGCTCGAAGCTGCGGTCGTGGGCCAGGGCGTGCGGGCGCGGCCCGACCAGCGACATCTCCCCCTTCACCACGTTGAGGAGCTGGGGCAGCTCGTCGAGGTTGGTGCGGCGCAGGATCGCCCCGATCCTCGTGATGCGGCTGTCCCCGCGGGTCGCCTGCCGGAACACGGCGTTCTGCTCCGCCCTCATCGAGCGGAACTTGAAGACGCCGAACGGCTGCTGGTTGAAGCCGTAGCGCTTCTGCCGGAAGAACACCGGGCCGGGGCTGTCGAGCTTGATCAGCAGGGCGATCACCGCCAGCAGCGGCGCGAGCGCGAGGAGCGCGATCGCGGCGAGCGTCAGGTCGAGGACGCGCTTGATGACGACCTCGCCGAAGTTCAGCGGGCGCCGGCCGATATTGATGCCGGACAGCCGACCGACGCGGGCCACCTGCATGTCGGGGAACCGGTCGAGCACCGTGCCGGGGCGCAGGTGCAGGGCGGCGGGCACGCGCAGGAAGGCGTCGATGCAGCGCTCGACCTCGGCGGTCTCCACCCAGGGGACGAGGACGAACACGTCGTCCGGGCGCAGGAAGCGCACCACCGACACCGCGAGATCGAGATCCTCCTGCAATTGCTCGTGGCGGGAGGCGGCGTCGGCGCCGGGATCGGGGCGGCGCAGGTAGCTCGTCCCGACCACCCGCAGGCCGAGGTCGGCGGCCTCGTTGCCCGCGTAGAACCGGGCGATGTCGTCCTCGTAGCCGACGAGGTGGACGCGGCTGACCGGGGCCGAACCGGCCTTCAGGCCCTCGCGCACGCGGCGCGTCACCGCGGCCCGGGTCAGCGCCAGGGCCGGCAGGCCGAGGAGGAACACGCTCACGGAGACGAGGCGCGAGTAGTCGTTCGTCGTCTTGGTGAGGAAGCCGACGACGAGCACGCCAGCCCAGGCGACCAGCCACAGCGAGACCATGCGCTGGAGGTTCGGCTTGCCCGCCGCGATGACGTCGAGGCCGTACTCCTCGCGCAGGGCGTTGGTGGCGACGATGACGAGGCTGAGCAGCCCGGCCAGGTGCAGCCCGCGCACCTCCGTCACCCAGACGGGCGCGTCGGCGAACATCAGGAAGTAGGCGAACTCGACCAGCAGCGCGACCGCGACGATGGCGGCCACGTCGGCCAGGGCCACCGAGGCCGAGAGCGCGATGCGCGCGAGCCCGCGGCTGCGGCGCGGCAGCAGCGCCGTCCACACGCTGCGCCTGCGCTCCGCCGAGGTCGGCAGCGGTTGGTACGCCTGGGGGACCCGCTCGTGGAACATTTGATACGCCACGTCCCGTCTTGATCGGATGGGTGTGCCGGTCTGGAACGAAACACGCTTCGGACGCGGCTCTCCCCGATGACGGAGCAAGCGGTGAGCCCGGGACGGAGCACGGGCAGTCCATGCCCATTCCCTAGAGGGCTGGGCTCTACGGGAGGGACTTTCCTCCCACAATGTATGGTTAATGCTTAGATGGGTGCGTGCGCATGCGCGCTTCGGCGACTCGGCCGGCCGCGTGCGGCCCGGCGCCGTCACATCCGGAGCGGACGGGCGAACGTGATCGCCCGCCTCGCAAGACCCCGCCTCGCAAGACCCCGCCTCGCGAGAGGGTGTCAGGCGGCGTCGCTGCTCGCGAGCGCGGCCTTGCCGAGGGTCTGCACGGTCTCGAAGCCCTCGAACTGCGGGTGCCCGAGGTAGAGCGGCTTGGTCGAGGGGGCGCGGCCGTGGGCCTTGCGGAACTGCTCCGAGCGGGTCCACGCCTCGAAATCGGCCCGCGAGCGCCAGATCGTGTGCGAGGCGTAGAGCACGTGGTCCTCGTTCTCGGGACCGCGGAGCAGGTGGAACTCGACGAAGCCCGCCATCTCGCCGAGATGACTGTCGCGTCCGAGCCAGACCGCCTCGAACTCCGCGGTCGCGTCCTTGACGACCTTGAAGCGATTCATCGCGATGAACATGGCGGTCTCCTGGGCACAAGTGCGCCGCGCGGCGGCTCCGGATTCGCTACGGATCTAGGCCGTTCGGCGGCCGGGGCGAGGGCGGCCGCGCCGCGATCGCCCGGCGCCAATATCCGGACTGCCGCAATCGGTTTCCCGGCGAGCCCAAACACGGCAAGTCCTTGTTTCTCCGCGCTCTCTGCCGCGGCTTCGTCAGTCGCCGGTCGGACAGGACGGGTGAGGGCGGTCGGCATTTCAGCAACAACGTTTCCAGGTTACGGCTTCTTAACCTAAAATCCCCATCGTGCCGCTTGCGGTGGTTGAGGACTTCGTGTCCAATTACCTCCGGTAGGCGTGTCGTTGCGCGGTCGGTTGGAGGGGCCGGAATGCGCGGATGGCGGCACGTTCGTGCAACGAGGGTCGGGTGGCGAAGCGGAGCGACGGCGATCAGAGGGCGCCGGATCCGCGCGGCGATGCCGGACGTCCCGATGTAAAGGGTACATACTCTCCAATGATGCCGAAACAGACCACCGACGTGGATCGCCTCGTCGGGTTGCGGATCACGGCACTGCGCAAGGCGCGAGGCATGAGTCAGACCGCGTTGGGCAACGCGGTCGGCGTCACCTTCCAGCAGGTCCAGAAATACGAGAAGGGCCAGAACCGCGTCGGCGCAGGCCGGCTGCGGGAGATCGCCCGACTCCTCGAAGTGCCGGTCTCGGCCTTCTTCGAGGAGAACGATACCCCGGACGGTCCGCGCGAGGACGTGTTCGGGTTCTTGAACGCGCACGGCGCCATCGAGCTTCTGCGCGCCTACGCGCAGATCGAGGACGAGCAGATGCGGCGCGACGTGCTGGCCCTGGTCCGCAGCGCGGCCCGCCTCGCCCAGGCTCGGGCGGCCGCGTCCGAGACTGCGTCGGCGCCCGTCTCGGACAGCGTCCCGTCGGCCTGAAGGCGCCTCTCCGGAGGCCGTCCCGTCGGATGGTGGATCACGACCGGGGATGAGAAGCCGGGCGCGGTCGCGCGCGGCTTCTCGTGAGCCCGCGCGGGCTGGCTGATGCGCCCTCCGC
This sequence comes from Methylobacterium amylolyticum, assembly GCF_030700245.1. Taxonomy (GTDB): domain Bacteria; phylum Pseudomonadota; class Alphaproteobacteria; order Rhizobiales; family Beijerinckiaceae; genus Methylobacterium. The sequence continues at coordinate 171,857 of NZ_JAUYZI010000005.1, read as the reverse complement.
TTCGATCGAGCGGAGGAAGCATCAGCCGTCCGCCGCGATCAGGTGGAAGAAGCTGCCGCTCACCCGGCCGAGCCTGTGCCCGGCGAGGCCGAGATCGGTGCCTTCCGCGTCCGTGACCCGGGCCAGCGCCTGATCCAGGCGCGGCGGCTCGGAGCACTCGCTCGCGTAGTGGAACTCGTGACCGACGAGGCGGCCGTCGCGTGCGCCGAGCAGCCCGTCCGCGCACAGGTGCGCGACCCGGTAGCCGAGATGCAGCCGCCGCTTCCGGTAGGAGGTGGCGACCGGCAGCAGGCCCGCCATGGCGTGGACGGTCGCGTCCGCGTCCTCCAGGCTGTGGCCGAGCACCATGTAGCCGCCGCACTCGCCGTGGACCGGCCGGGTCTCTGCGAAGGCGCGCAGCCCACCGAGGAACCTGCCCGCCGCGGCGAGGCGACCGGCGTGCAATTCCGGGTATCCGCCCGGCAGCCAGCAGGCGTCGCAGTCGTCCGGCGGCGCTTCGTCCGCCAGCGGCGAGAACGGCACCAGCTCCGCGCCGGCGGCCCGCCAGCCCACCTCCAGGTGGGGGTAGAGGAAGCTGAAGGCCGCGTCCTGCGCGACCGCGATCCGCTGGCCGGGCGGGCGGGGCAGGGCGCCGCCCGCTTCCGGCACCGCGCCGCTGGCCACCGCGACCACCGCGTCGAGGTCGATGCCGGCCTCGGCCAGCTCCGCGAGGCGGTCGAGACGGGCGTCGAGATCGGCGGTCTCGCCGGCCTGGACGAGGCCGAGATGACGTTCCGGCAGGACGAGGCCGGCCTCGCGCATCAGTGCACCGAGAACCGGCAGGCCGGCGCGCTCCATCCCGGCCTCGACGAGGCGGCGGTGGCGAGCGCTCGCGACCTTGTTGAGGATCACCCCGGCGATCCGGATCCGCGGGTCGTAAAGCCGGCAGCCCAGCGCGACCGCGGCGGCCGACTGCGCCGCCCCCGACACGTCGACCACCAGCACCACCGGCCAGCCGTAGCGGGCGGCGATATCGGCGTTGGCCCCCGTGCGGCTCTCGGCGGCGCGGACCCCGTCGAACAGGCCCATCGAGCCTTCCGCGACCACGAGGTCGGCCTGCGCCGCGCTCGCCCCCGCCAGGGCGTCGAGGAGCGGCGGGGCCATCGCGAAACTGTCGAGGTTGAAGCTCGGGGCGCCGGTGGCGGCGCGGTGGAAGGCGGGGTCGATGTAGTCCGGCCCGCACTTGGCGCCGCGCACCCGCAGGCCGCGGCGGCGCAGGGCACGCATCAGCGCGAGCGCCACGGTGGTCTTGCCCGAGCTGGAACGCGGCGCGGCGACGAGGAGGCCGGGGGCGCTCATCGGCGCTCTCCCGTAAGCTCGTCCGCGACGATGCCGACCGACCCGCCCGGCCGGTAGCGCCGGTCGTAGTCGGGGGCGTAGAGCGCGCTCTCGCGGAACGCGCCGGGATCGAGCGCCGGGCCGACGAGGATCAGGGCGGTGCGCTCGATCCCCGCTTCCGCCACCAGGCCGGGCAGATCGGCGAGCCGGCCGGTCAGCACGCGCTCGTCCGGCCAGGACGCCCGGAACACGGCCGCCGCCGGGCAATCCGCGCCGTAGAAGGGGATCAACTCCGCGGCGACCCGCTCGGCCACATGGATCGAGAGGTGGACGGCGAGCGTCGCCCCGGTCGCGGCGAAGGCGGCGAGCGTCTCGCGCTCGGGCATCGCGCTGGCGCGGCCCGAGGTGCGGGTGAGGACGACGGATTGCGTCAGCCCCGGCACCGTCAGCTCCCGCCCCAGCAATGCGGCCGCGGCGGAGAAGGCGGGCACGCCGGGGGTGACCGTGTAGGGGATGCCGAGCCGGTCGAGGCGCCGGGTCTGCTCGGCGAGCGCGCTCCAGATCGACAGGTCCCCCGAGTGCAGCCGGGCCACGTCCTGCCCGCGGGCGTGGGCGGCCTCGATTTCCCCCATGATGGCGTCCAGGTCGAGGGGCGCGGTGTCGACGATCCGTGCGCCGGGCGGGCACCAGCCGAGGATCTCCGGGGCCACGAGGGAGCCCGCGTAGAGGCAGACCGGGCAGGCCGCGATGCGGTCGCGGCCGCGCACGGTGATCAGGTCGGCGGCGCCGGGGCCGGCACCGATGAAGTGGACCGTCATTCTCTTGGGACTTCGGCTCCGGATTGCGGGACGCCCCCCGCCAGGGCGCAGGTCGCGCCGGCACTGGCGATGCGGGCGAGGACGATATGGCTGTCCGGGCCCGCGGCGGCGAGCGCCGCGGCCTCGGCGAGCGACCCGACGCCGCGCAGGGCCTCGATCCGGGCCGAGCGGGTCGGCACGCGGGCGTCGCAGGCGGCGAGCGCGGCGGGCTCGACCGCGACGGGCGCGAGCCCGAACCGGGCGGCGGCGTCCCGGATCGCCGGCTCGCACGCCCGGTCCGCGGCGGTGGCGACCGCGCGCAGATCTTCCGGGCCCGCCTGCGCCGAGGCCAGCGCGCGCGCGATCAGCGCAAAGATCTCTGCGGCGTCGGTGCCGCGGCGGAAGCCGATGCCGGCGACGAGACCGCTCACGGCCGGGTCCAGGCCCACTGGGTCACCGGCATCGCCGCGCGCCAGCCGTGCATCCCGCCGACCGGGTCGGCCCGGGCGACCGCGTAGCGCCGGAGCGTCCCGCCGCGGGCGGCGAACGCGGCGAGCAGGGCCGCCTCGCCCTCCAGCGTGACGGCGTTGGCGACGAGGCGGCCGCCGGTCTTCAGCGCGGCCGCGATCCCGTCGAGAAGGCCCAGCTCGGAGACGCCGCCGCCGACGAACACCGCGTCGGGCGCCGTCAGGCCGGCGAGCGCCGCGGGTGCCATGCCCCGCACCAGAGCGAGGTCGGGCACGCCGAAGATCTGCGCGTTGCGGAGGATGCGATCGGCGCGGGCCTCGCGCGCCTCGATCGCGGTGGCGCGGAGCGACGGGTCGCGCAGCATCCACTCGATCGAGACCGAGCCGGCGCCCGCGCCGACATCCCACAGGTGCTGGCCGGGCTGCGGGCGCAGGGCCATGAGGGTGAGTGCCCGGATCTCGGCCTTGGTGAGCTGGCCGTCGTTCTCGAACAGGCCGTCGTCCAGGCCGGGGCTGAGCGGCAGGCCGGCGCCGTCGCCCGCGACCGCCAGCGCCACCGTGTTGAGCGGGTCGATCCCGGCGAGGCCGAACGCCTCTGCGCGCGCGGTGCGGAGCCGCTCGCGCGGGCCGCCCATCGCCTCCAGCACCGTCACGGTCGAGGCGCCGAAGCCGCGCTCGACCAGCAGGGCGGCGAGTTGGGCCGGGGTCTCGCCGTCCCAGGACAGCACGAGGAGCCGGGCGCCCGCGCACAGGTGCGGGACGATCCGGGTCAGCGCCCGGCCGTGCAGGGTGACGAGGCCGCACTCGGCCAGCGGCCAGCCGAGCCGCGCGCAGGCGAGGCTGAAGGCGGAGGGTTGGGGGAAGGCGCGGATCTCGTCGGCCGGCACCAGCCGGGCGATCTCGGCGCCGATGCCGTAGTGGAACGGGTCGCCGGTGGCGAGGATGCAGGTGGGCTCGCCCCGCCGGGCCAGGATCCCCGGGTAGGCCGCGTGGATCGGGCTCGGCCAGGGCCGGGCATCCGCGGCGAGCGGCGCGGCCAGCGCGAGATGGCGCCGGCCGCCGTAGACCACCCGCGCCGCGTCGAGGGCGGCAGCGGCGGCGGGCGAGAGCCCGGCCCGTCCGTCCTCGCCGATGCCGACGATCGCCAGCCAGCGGCTCGACAGGGGCTCAGCGGGCGTGGACAAGGCGGCCATGCCCTCCCGCCCGACCCGCGTCCTGATCCTCGGCGGCACCACGGAGGCGAGCGCGCTGGTGCGGGCGCTCGCTGGCCGGCCGGATTTTCTCGTGACGCTGTCCTTGGCCGGACGGACCGCGGCGCCCAAGCCCGAGCCGGTGCCGACACGCGTCGGCGGCTTCGGCGGCGTCGACGGGCTCGCCCGCTACTTGGCCGCGGAAGCGATCGACCGGCTGATCGACGCGACGCATCCCTTCGCCGCCCGTATCTCGGCCAACGCGGCCGCGGCGGCGGGGCGGGTCGGGGTGCCGCTGCTGGCGATCCGCCGCCCGGCCTGGACGAGGGAGCCGGGCGACGCGTGGACGGAGGTCGACAGCATCGCCGAGGCTGTCGGCGCGCTCGGCCCAAGTCCCAAAAGAATCTTTCTGACGATCGGGCGGCAGGAAGCCGGGTCCTTCGCGGCGGCGCCGCAGCACGCCTACCTCGCCCGCACCGTCGAGCCGCTGGGCGAGGCCCTGCCGGTGCCGCGGCTCACCGCGATCGAGGCGCGCGGGCCCTTCGACGCGGCGGCCGAAGCCGCGCTGATGCGCGCGCACGGGGTCGAGATCGTGGTCAGCAAGAACGCGGGCGGGGCGGCGACCTACGGCAAGATCGCGGCGGCGCGGGCGCTCGGGCTCCCGGTGGTGATGGTCCGGCGGCCGGACAAGCCGAACGTGGCAAGCGTGGCGGATGCCGACGCGGCGCTGCGGTGGCTGCTGGCGGAGCGGATCTGAGATTGGGACACGCGCCGCTCTCCCTCCCCCCTCTGCGGGGGAGGGTACCCTGCGCAGCAGCGGGGGAGAGGGGAGCGCCGGCTCCGAACACGGCTGTGTCCGTGCCGATGCAGCCACGTCCGGAGGCCGTGCTCCCCTCTCCCAACCCTCGCTCATGCGAGGGCCACCCTCCCCCGCAGCGGGGGGAGGGGGTGATGCGGGGCGCGCCGCGCTCATACCGCCGCCACGCTGCGCAGCGTGTAGACGTAGGGCGCCTTGCCCGCGCGCGGGATCAGCCGGGTCCCCGAGGCGCCGAGGATGACGACGGTCGCCATGTCGGCCGGGGCGTGGCTCGCCTCGGCGAGCGTCGTCACGCGGATCGCCTCGTCCGGGCGGCTCACCGCGCGGGCGAAGATCACCGGCGTCTCGGGGGCGCGGATCCCTGCCGCGATCTCGAACGCCGCACCGAGCTGCCAGGGTCGGGCCGAGGAGATCGGGTTGTAGAGCGCGACCACGAGATCCGCGCGCAGCACCGCCTCCAGCCGCGCGGTCACCACCGGCCACGGCTTGAGGTTGTCCGACAGCGACAGGGCGCAGAAGTCGCCCCCGAGCGGCGCTCCGAGCCGGGCGGCGGCGGCGAGCATCGCGGTGATGCCGGGCTCGACGGTGATCGTGAGGTCGCGCCAGCCGGGTTCGCCGTGCTCCACCGCCTCGAACACGGCGGCCGCCATCGCGAACACGCCGGGATCGCCCCCCGACACCACCGCGACGCGCCGGCCGGAGGCGGCCAGCTCCAGCGCGTGCCGGGCACGGTCGATCTCGACGCGGTTGTCGCTGGCGTGGCGGACGAGGCCGGGGCGCTCCGGCACGCGGGCGACGTAGGGAACGTAGCCGACGAGATCCTCCGCCGCGTCGAGGGCGCGGCGGGCGGACTCGGTCAGCAGGCCCGCGTCGCCGGGGCCGAGGCCGACCACGGTGAGGCTGCCGGTCATCGCGGGGTCTTCACGGCCTGCGGCCCTCGCCGGGCACCAGCACCATCGAGAAGTAGGGGGCCTCGTCGTCGGGCTTGCGGTCGAGGGGGATCACCCGCTCGCCGGCCATGGTGCCGCGCTCGACGTAAACGGCACGGGCCAGCAGCCCCGCCGCGGCGAGCGCGGCGCGGACCTTCGGCAGGTGGCGGCCGAGCTTCATCACCACCGCCGCGTCGGTGCCGCGCAGACGCTCGGCCAGGACGGCTTCCGGCAGGGTGGCGGGCAAGACGGTGAGCACGTCGTCGCCCCAGGTGATCGGCGTGCCGGCCCGGGTCCAGCAGCCGGACATGCCGGTCACCCCCGGCACCACCTCCACGGGGAAGCGGTCCTTGAGGCGGCGCCACAGGTGCATGAACGAGCCATAGAAGAACGGGTCGCCCTCGGACAGGATCGCCACGTCGCGCCCCGCGCCGAGGTGGTCGGCGAGCTGCCCGGCCGCGTCGTCGTAGAACGCGGCGAGCGCGGCCACGTAGTCCGGGTGCTCGGGGTGGATCTCGGTGGTGTAGGGGTAGGCCAGGGCCATCTCGCGCGCGGGATCGCGCAGGATCGCGTCGGCGATGGTCCGGGCGTTGCCGCGCCGGCCGCGCTTGCAGAAATGCACCAGCACCGGTGCCCGCTGGAGGACCCGCAGCGCCTTGACCGTGAGCAGGTCCGGGTCGCCCGGTCCCATGCCGACGCCGTAGAGCGTGCCGGTGACCGCGTGGGCGGGGGCGTCCTCCTCCGGCCGGTCGAGGGTCATCAGCCCGTCCATCACTCGATCTCGCTCGCCAGGGCGTTGACGGCGGCCGCCGCCATCGCGCTGCCGCCGCGGCGGCCGTGCACGACGACGAACGGCACCCGGCCGTCGCGGGCCAGCGCCTCCTTCGACTCCGCGGCGCCGACGAAGCCCACGGGGATGCCGACCACCGCGGCCGGGGGGGCGACGCCGGCGTCCAGGAGTTCGAGCAGCCGGAACAGGGCGGTTGGCGCGTTGCCGACCGCGACGACGCTGCCCGGCAGGTGCTCCCGCCACAGCTCCATCGCCGCCGCCGAGCGGGTCGTGTCCAGTTGACGGGCGAGATCGGGCACGCGCGGGTCGCGCAGGGTGCAGATCACCGAATTGTTCGCGGGCAGCCGGGCGCGGGTGACGCCGTCGGCGACCATGTGCACGTCGCACAGCACCGGTGCGCCGGCCTTCAGCGCCGCGACGCCGGCCTCGGCGAAGCCCTCCGCCATCTCGACGTCACCCGGCAGGTCGGTCATGCCGCAGGCGTGGATCATCCGCACCACCACGCGCTCGGCCGCCCCCGACCAGCGCGCGAGGTCGGCCTCGGCGCGGATCATCGCGAAGGAGCGCGCGTAGATCGCGCCGCCGTCGCGGACGTAGTCGTAGCGCGAGGTCTCCGGCGTCGGCTCGCTCAACCCCTTCTGGCGCAGGGCGTTCTGGCTCGCGCTCATCCCGGTCTCCGATCCCTCCCCACGGTCCCGGCCTCCGGCGCGAAGGCGGCGGCGAGCCCGACGATAGCCGCCTTTCCTATCCGCTCCAGCGCCGCCTCGATAGGGAGGTGGAAGCCGGGCGCGTCGCCGGGCGCTCCGCCGACCAACACCCCGTAGCGCCCATCCCGGCCGACCAGCGTCAGGTCGGCGGGAGCGGGCCGGGCGCAGCCTTTGGCGCAGCCGGAGACGTGGGCGGACAGGCCTCGCGCCGCGAGCGGTCGGAATTCCCTGGCGATCCGGTCGGCGTCGATCAGCGTCGGCGTGGTGCCGGAGGCGCAGGCCGGGGCGCCGGTGCAGGCGGCGACCGCGCGGCGGGGATCGTCCGGCGCGGTGACGAAGGCGTCGGCGCGTTCGGCGAGGACGGACGCGGCGCGCGCCGCATCTGCCGTCAGCAGTACGAAGCCGCGGGTGGGGGAGAGCCTGATCTCCGCCGCGCCGAGCGTCGCCGCGACGTCGGCGAGGCGATCGAGGGCGTCCGCGGTGCAGCGGCCGAAGGGCGCGTCGAGCGCGAGGGCTGTGAGGCCGGGGGACACGGCCGAGATGCCGGCGAGCGGGTACGCTTCGCCGATGCCGTCGCTCTCCCTCCCCCTTGTGCGGGGGAGGGTACCCTGCGGAGCAGGGGGGGAGAGGGGCAGCGCGACGCCGGAGATTGTGGCGCCCGTCGCGGCCTCTCCGGACACGGCGCTCCCCTCTCCCGACCCCCTTCGGGGGCCACCCTCCCCCGCAGAGGGGGGAGGGGATGGTGCGTTGAGGTCGGAGACTGGCGTGACCAGCGTCGCGCGCTCGGTTTCCGAGAGATCACGCGCCCGACGCCGTCCGCTCGCGACGAACGCCGCGAGCAGGGTGCCGACAGCCCCGGGCGCATCCCCGGCCGCGCAAGTCCCAAGCTCGTGCAGGCCGTCCGTGCCAGAGACCGCGAGGCCGACGCGATCGGGAGCCAGCGCGAACACGAAAAAATCGGCGTCGGGCAGCGGCGCGCCGGGGCGGCCCTCGACCGCGACCAGCGTCTTGGCCGGCAGGCCCGGCACGGCGCGCCCGGCAGCCTCGATCGCCCGGGCGAGGGCGGCCACGTCCACGATCTCCGCCGGGTCGCGGCCGGCGAGCGGGCCCGTCAGCGTCAGGCGCTGCGGGCCGCCGTCGGCGCGGGCGTCGCCGAGGCCGGCGGCCTCCAGCAGGCGGGCGAGGGGACCGCGGGTCGCCTCCGAGACGCCGCGGATCTGGAGGTTCGCCCGGGCGGTGAGGTCGATGTGGCCGTTGCCGAAGCGCCGCGCGCCCTCCGCCACGGCGCGGGCCTGGGGCAGGGTCAGGATCCCGAGCGGCGGGTGGACCCGCGCCAGCAGGCCGTCGCCGGTCGGCATCGGCCGGGACAGGCCCGGGCACCAGCCGCGGCGGGCGGGGGACTCGGGCAGGGCGCGGCGGGCGGCGCTCACTCGGCCGCCTCCGCCATCAGTGCGTCGGCCGGGAGCGCGTTGCGGCGGCTGCGCCACAGGCCGCGGGCGCGGGCCTCGTCGAACCGGTCGAGGATCGCGCGGGTCGCGGCGGGGTTGGCCGCGCGCAGCCGGTCGAAGGTCTCGGGATCGGCGATCCAGGCGGCGTAGAGCCGCTCGAAGCCGGCATCCGTCACGGCGTCGCTCGCGGCAGCGAGCACGAACACGGCGTCGAGCCCCTGCGCCAGCTCCTGGGCGCCGCGGTAGCCGTGGCGGAGCTGCGCCGCGATCCAGCGCGGATTTGCGAGCCGGGCGCCGATCAGGCGTGCCGCATCCTCGCGGGCGGTGCGGGCCTTGGGCCGCTCGGGCACCGACACGTCGAGGCTGTAGAGGGTCGGCACGCCGCCTTCGAGCGCGGCGGCGGCGGCGAACCCGCCCATCGCGTCGACGGCGGCATCGCCGTCGAACAGGTCGCGCTCGGCCGCGTCGAAGGCGTGGAGATAGGCGTCGGCCGCCGCGACCCGGATGGCGAAGGCGGCGTCCGGCCCTTCGCGGTCGCCGTAGGCGTAGCCGCTCGCCGCGAGGTAGGCGCGCCCGAGATCGCCCCGCGCCTCCCACGGCCCGTCGAGGGCGGTCGCTGCCGCCCCCGCGCCGTAGCGGCCAGGGGCGGCGCCGTAGACGCGGGTGCCCGCCTCGCCGCGGCGGCGGGCGGCGGCGAGCGGGTTGTCGGCATCCTCCTCGTCGCGCTCGGCCACGGCCCGGGCGGCCCGGTCGAGGAGCGCCAGCGTGTCGGGGAAGGTGTCGCGGAAGGCGCCCGAGACGCGGCAGGTCACGTCGATCCGCGGCCGGCCGAGGGTCGCGAGCGGGGTGATCTCGAAGCCGGTGACGCGGGTGCTGGCGTTGTCCCAGGTCGGGCGCACCCCCATCAGGGCGAGCGCGTGGGCCACGTCCTCCCCGCCGGTGCGGAGCGTCGGGGAGGCCCAGAGGTCCATGACGATCCGGGCCGGGTACTCGCCCTCGTCCTGGAGGTAGCGCGTCACCACCGAAGCGGCGGCGGTCTCGCCGAGCAGCGCCGCCGCCCGGCTCGGGATCGCCCGGGGATCGAGGGTCGCGAGGTTGCGCCCGGTGGGCAGCACGTCGGTCCGCCCGCGCGAGGGCGAGCCGGCGGGACCGGGGGCCACGAAGCGGCCGTCGAGGGCGGCGAGCAGCCCGGCGCGCTCGCCGGCCGCGCTCGTCCGGACCGCCTCGGGGTCGTCGTCGGGCGCGCGCCCGAAGACGTGCAACCCGTCGCGGAACGCGGTCTCGCCGAGGTCGCACAGATGGGCGTCCAGCGCCGTCAGCGCGTCCTCGACGGGCGTGTCCGGGGCGATCCCGGCGCCGGCGAGCAGCCCGGCGGCCTCCGCCTCGTCGAGGATGGCGCGGGCGACGAGCCGTGCCCGGCGCGGGTCGAGGACGGTCGATTCGGCGTACTCCTCCACGAGCTGGCGCAGCCGCGCCGTCTCCGGCGGCAGCCCGTCGCGCGCGACCGTCGGCGTCAGGTGTCCGAGCGCGATCCCGCCGAGCCGCCGCTTGAGGGGCGCCGCCTCGCCCGGATCGTCGACGATGAACGGGTAGATGACCGGCAGCGCGCCGACGCAGAGCGCCGGCCAGCAGGTCGGCGACAGGGCGACCGCCTTGCCCGGCAGCCACTCCGCCGTGCCGTGGGTGCCGAGCTGCACCAAGGCATCGAAGGCCTCTCGGAGGCCGAGGTGGAAGGCGAGGTAGGCGTGGGTCGGGACGCAGTCGGGATCGTGGTAGCCGGCCTTGCGGTCGGGGTCGCGGCCGCGGTCGGGCTGGAGGAAGACCGCGCAGGCGCCGCCCACCCGCCGGAACCGGAATTCTTTTCCGTCGCGGCAGATCGGGTCGGTCTCCGGCGCACCCCAGGCGTCCGCGAGCGCCGCGCGAGGGGCCTCCGGCAGAGTGGCGAGCCATGCCGTATAGTCCGCCAGCGCGACGGTGAACTCCGCCGGCCCCTCGGTGAGCGCCGCCATCAGCGCGCCGGGCTCGGGCAGCGCGTCGGCCGCGTAGCCCGCTTCGGCGAGATCGCAAAAAACCGCGCGGGCGCTCTCAGGGGTGTCGAGGCCCACCGCGAAGCCGGCCCGGCCGCCGCGGGCGGGATAGTCGGACAGCACGACGGCGACCCGGCGCTCGGCGGGCGCGCGCGCGGCGAGCCGCAGCCAGCCGGCGGCGCGCTCGGCCAGGGCGGCGATGCCGGGGGCGAAGGGCACCGCCCGGCGCTCGGAGAAGCCCGCCGCCTCCGGCGCCTCCTCCTTGAACGAGATCGGGAAGCCCGAGAGCCGCCCGTCGAACTCAGGGAGTGCCACCTGCATCGCGAGGTCGGCCGCACCGAGGCCGCGGGCGGACGCCTCCCACGCGGCGCGCGGCGCGCCCACCGTGAAGGCCTGGAGCACCGGGCAATCCGCCCGGTCGAGGGCGAAGGCCGTGTCCTCACGCGCCGAGAAGGCGGTTGCCGCGATGACCAGATTCGGCCGCCGCGCCGCGATGGCCTCCGCGACGACGGCCGCGGCCTCGGGCTCCTTCAGGCTCGACACGGCGAGCGTCAGCACACCGATGCCGCGGGCGCGCAGCGCGGCCTCCAGGGCAGTGAACACCTCGGTGTCGCCGCCGAGCACCGCCGAGCGGTAGACGATCATCAGCGCCACGGGTTTTTTCTGGGTTTCGCCTCCACCCAGCGGCACCGGCGTGCGGGCTGCGGCGAGTGCGGTGTCGAGCGGCAGGGTCCCGCATCCGGGGCACCACGCGAAGCCGCGGGGCAGGGGTTGCGCCGCCTCCACGGCGCCGCCCCAGCCGATCCGGGCGGCAAGGCAGCGCAGCATCCGGCGCAGGTTGTCCGGCCCGCCGGCGCGGAAGTAGCCGTCGAGGCGCGCGGCGAGTTCGGGGTCGGTCGAGAGCGCGGCGAGCCGTGGGTCCGGCCGGTCGTCGCCCGGCAGCACCGCCAGCGCGACCCCGTGGGCGCGGGCGGCGGCGGCGCAGCGCTCCACCCCGTAGCGCCAGTAGTCGAGCCCGCCGAGGCAGCGGATCACCACGGCCTTCGCGCGCGCCACCACCCGCTCGACGTAGAGATCGACCGACATCGGGTGGCGGAGCTTGGCGAGCTTGGCGAGCCGCAGGGTCGGCAGGCCGGGCTCGGCCGCGTACGCCCGCGCGACGCCCGCGAGGTCGCTGTCGGTGAACGACAGGACCACGATCTCCCCCGGCTCCTGGCCGAGGTCGACCGCCGCCTCGCCCTCGTCGAGGGAGACCGTGTCGACGCGCAGGAGGTGCATCGGCGCCTCCTCAGCCGTTCGCGGCGGGATCGTCCGCCGGGTCGTGGGCGACCAGTCGCGGCCGGGCCGGGAAGCTCACGCCGTCGTAGATCTCGGCGAGCGGCAGGCTGAGGCCGAGCCCCGGCAGCGCCACCGCGGCGTCGAGGCCGGCGACCCGCGCCTCCGCCCACGCGCCGTCCGCGCCGCGGGACCACAGGCGAATCTCGGCGGCGTTCGGCTCCACCAGCAGGATGTGGGTGAGGCTCGCCACGGTCTTGTACTCGGCGAGCTTGGCGAAGGCGTCGAAGTCCCGGGTGGTGGGCGAGAGCACCTCGACGACGAGGCGCGGCTCGGCCGCCTGCATCGCCGCCGGGTCGCGGGCGCCGCAATCGACGCCCACGTCCGGCCGGCGGATCTGCCCGGGCAGGGTCTCCACGCTGCCGTCGCCCGTGAACGGACGGCAGCCGCTGCCGCGGAGCGCGCCGCGCAGCAGGGCGAGCAGGTTGACCACGATGTCGTCGTGGACGTTGCGCGCGCCGGCCATCATCCGGACCGGCACGCCGCCGACCAGCTCGTAGCGCTCCGCTTGCGTCTCCGCCCAGGCGAAGAACGCCGCCACGCTCATCGGTTCCGGCTTGCGGTCCAGCATCCGCCGCGACGCTCCAACCGCGCGATCATACCCTATTCCGCCGAACTCAGCCCGCCAGCGCCGCGGCGACGGCGTCCCGGTCGAAACCCTTCAGGCCGATCACCACGAGGCGGCCGTCGCGGTCCTCGCCCGCGCGCCAGGGCCGGTCGAAATGGTGGGTCACGCGGCGGCCGACGCCCTGCACCACGAGGCGCATCGGCTTGCCCTCCACCGGCACGAATCCCTTGATCCGCAGCACGCCGGCCGTCTCGGCGGCGCGCTCGACCCGGGCGGCGAGGTCGCCCGCGGTCGCCGCCTCGCGCACGGGGAGCGCCACGGTCTCGAAGTCGTTGTGGTCGTGGTCCTCGCCCTCGCCGTGGTGGGAGGGGCGGTTGGCGAGGTCGTCCTCGGCGGCCGCGCCGAGCCCGAGCAGGGCGCGCGGGTCGATGCGGCCGTTCTCGGTCTCGATCAACTTCACGGCGCGGGGCAGGTGGCCCTCGACCTCGGCGCGCACCCGGGCGCGGGCGTCGGCGTCGAGGAGGTCGGCCTTGTTGAGCACCACGAGGTCGGCGCAGAGGAGCTGGTCCTCGAACACCTCCTCCAGCGGGTTGTCGTGATCGACCGCCGCGTCCGCCGCGCGCTGGGCGGCGAGCGCCTCCGGGTCCTCGGCGAAGGCGCCGGACGCCACCGCCGGGCCATCGACCACCGCGACGACGCCATCCACCGTCACCCGCGAGCGGATCGCCGGCCACTGGAACGCCTGGACCAGGGGCTTCGGGAGGGCGAGGCCGGAGGTCTCGATCAGGATGTGCTCGGGCGGGTCGGCGCGGCCGAGCAGCGTCTCCAGGGCCGGCACGAAGTCGTCGGCCACGGTGCAGCAGATGCAGCCGTTCGGCAGCTCGACGATCGCGTCCTCGGTGCAGCCCTCGACGCCGCAGGCGGCCAGGAACGACTTGTCGAAGCCGACATCGCCGAACTCGTTGACGAGGATGGCGAGCCGGCGCCCGCGGGCGTTCTCGACCACGTGGCGCACCAGCGTCGTCTTGCCGGCCCCGAGGAAGCCGGTGACGATGGTGCAGGGGATCTTCTCGACGATGCTCATTCCGCGGCCTCACGGGTGCCGACCGGCGGCGGGAACGGGGGGATGCGGGCGATCACGCCGCTGCGGAAGGCGGCCGGGCGCTGCTTCCACGGCACGATGCCGTCCGGGGTCGCCGCGTAGGCCGCGAGCCCCTCCAGGATGACGCCGGCCTGCTCGGCCGGGTCGAGGTCGCCGTAGACGTAGGTCCAGCGGCCGGGGGAGGCCACCGCCACCGTGCAGGGGCGCTTGCACACCGACAGGCACTCGACCGGCTCGACCCGCACCCCCTCGGCCCGCGCGCGCAGGGCGTCGAGCAGGCGGGCGCCGGCGCGCGGGCCCTCCGGATCGTCGCCCTCGCGACGGCAGGTGGCGCAGACGTAGAGGACGGTCTCAGGCACGGGCCGCCTCGCGGCCGCGTGCGGAGAAGCCCTGCCACGCCCAGCCGAGGCCGAGGCCGATCAGCGCCCAGAACACGAAGCTCACCGCGAGCGAGCGGGCGGCGAACTGCGCGGCCAGCGCCGCCGGCAGCTCCGAGGTCTCCGCGGGCGGCTGGGGGGCGCCGGCCACGTGCGGCACGACGATCAGCACGAGGCCGCCGAGGATGGCGATGAGCGAGCGGCGCACGCCGATCAGGTACAAGCCCATGCCGGTGGGCGCGGCGGTCATCACCCACCACGCCTGCCGGGCGGCCAGCGGCGCGGCGGCGCTGCCGGGAAGCTCCGGCGGCAGGCCGAGGCCCGGGGCGAGGGCGACGCTGGCGAAGCCCGCCACCGCGAAGGCCAGCCCCGTCTCGGGCGTCGGCGTGCGGCCGCAGGCGAGCATCACCGCGCCGAGCAGCAGGGCGTAGCCCACCGCGCCGACGAGGGTCGCGAGCCCGGTGAACGCCATGCGCGGCAGGCCCTCGCCGGGCTGCCACGCAGGCGCGGCCGAGGGAGCACCGTGGTCGTGGCCGGCATGGACCTGCACGATACGGGCTTGCACCACACGGGCGTGCACGTCATGGGCCGGCACGATCGGCAGCCCGGCCGGCGAAGCCTGCGCCGCCCGCTGGGTGCCCTGCGTCTCGTAGGCTTCGGCCGCGATGATCAGCGGCGAGGTCAGGGTGAGTTCGAGGCCGGTCGTGACGACGGCCGCGAGGAAGCCGGCGGCCAGCGCCGCCGACAGAAGCCGGAGGATCATCCCGTTCGGGCGGGCGTCAGTGGCAGGGGAAGTTCTGGGTGTGCCGGAAGTCGTGCGCCGCGTTGTGCAGGGCGCTGGCCGGCGAGAAGCCCGCCATGAACACGAGGCCGAGGCCGAGGAAGGCGGCGAGCGCGGCGGCGATCAGGCGCTCGCTGGAGCGGACGGCGACGGGCGCGAGGGCGGGGGTCGTGATGGACTGGCTGGTCATGGTGCTCTCCGGCCGCCCCACCGGCGGCGTTCGTGGTGCCTGTCGTGACGGCAGGTTTCCTGGCTCGCGGCTCGGGCGCGCCCACCGCCTTCCCGGATCGCTCCGGTGGCGCTGGCGGGCGCTCGCCGCTCACAGTTGCGGGGGCAGCCGCGGGTTCGAACTCCGAGGAGCCCTCACCGCATTCCCTTTTCACCCCGTCTCCGGGGCACCGTCACGGACTCGTTGTAGCCGCAGCCGCGCCCGGGCACAACGGAGGCGGCGCGCGGCGCCCCCCGATTCCGTCAGCGCGGCTCCCGCAGGCCCTCGGCCGGCGCG
The DNA here is from genome assembly GCF_030700245.1 of Methylobacterium amylolyticum. Taxonomy (GTDB): domain Bacteria; phylum Pseudomonadota; class Alphaproteobacteria; order Rhizobiales; family Beijerinckiaceae; genus Methylobacterium. The sequence continues at coordinate 156,700 of NZ_JAUYZI010000005.1, read as the reverse complement.
CCGGCGGGCTTGGCCGCGCCCGCGTCGCGAGCCTTCAGCGCCGCCTCGTACAGCGCCGACACGTCCCGCTTGAAGGCGGCGCGGGAATTGGCCCGGCTGTAGAACATGTGGCCCCCGGGATAGACCGCGAGGTTCAGCCGGCCGCCGCCGTAGGGCGGCACCTGGGCGAGCAGCAGCTTCGAGGCGAAGTAGGGCGTCACGAGGTCGGTGAAGCCGTGGACGACGAGGGCGCGCAGGTTGCCGTCGAGGGCCAGCGCGCCCTTGAGGGCGGAGAGCGCTTCCGGCGCCTGCCGGCCCGAGCCCCAGGACCATGCGCGGTTGACCGCGGAATTCAGCAACTCGTAGCGCAGGTTCGGCACCGGCCATTTCAGGACCCGGGCGTAGAGGTCGAGCATCGCGCTCGTCAGCGGCGCCTGGAGCGCGGTGAGCTGCGGGTCGTCGAAGTTCGAGGACGGCGCGTCCGGGTTCGGGTCCCAGCCGGTGATGCCGGTGTCGTAGGCGGAGGCGACGCGCCCCGCCGCCCGGTCGATCTCGCGCTGGACCCCGTGGGTGGTCAGCCGCGCCCCGAGGCTCCGAACGTAGGCCGGATCGAGGCCGGTCAGCGGCGCGACGCGCTCGGTCATCCGCGCCACCGCCCCGGTGTCGCCCGGTCCCTTGAGCAGGTCGGCGAGGTAGGGGCCGGTGGCGTAGCCCTCCGCATCCGTGAGCAGGGCGGAGGTCGGGACGGTCCCGGTCCGCTCCAGGGCGCCGGCCGCCAGCGAGGGCAGGCGCAGCACGTAGCCCCAGGGGTTGGTGCGCGGCCCCTGGAGCCAGCCGAAATCGAGCACGGGGGAGAGCAGCACCATCCCCGAGAGCCCGACGCCGATCTCCTCCTGGAGCTTGCCCGCGATGAGCGGGCCGCGGAAGCCGCCGTAGCTCTCGCCGACGTAGAATTTCGGGCTGGCCTCGCGGCCGTTGACCCGCAGGTAGCGGGCGATCGCCGCCGCCAGCACCGAGGCGTCGGCGTCGACGCCCCAGTACTTCTTGGCGTCGCCGTCCGCGGCGCGGCTGTAGCCGGAGCCGACGGGGTCGATGAACACGAGGTCGGTGAGGTCGAGCCACGTGCCGTCGTTCGGCACCAGCGCGACCGTCTGCGACGGGCTGATGCTGTCGCCGTCCACCGGCAGCCGCCACGGGCCGATCGCGCCGATGTTCAGGTAGGCCGAGGCCGCGCCGGGTCCGCCGTTGATCGCGAAGGTGACCGGGCGCGCGGCGCCCGCCTGCGGGGCCATCGTGTAGGCGACGAAGCCGATCTCGGCCTGGAGTTTTCCCGATTCGTCGACCAGCGGCAGGCTGCCCGCGGTGGCGGTGAAGTCGAGTTTCCGGCCATCGGGCAGCGTCACGCTCTGCTGCGTCGTCGAATCGGGCGGCAGCCGCCGGCCCTCCGCGGGGCGCTGGCGCTCCGCCGGCTGTGCGCCGTGCGGGTTCTCCTGCGCGGCCAGCGGCTGGGGCAGGGCGAGCGCGAGCGCCAGGGCGGCGGCGGCGAGACGGGGCATCGGCGACATCCTCACGCCTTCTTGTTCCAGCGGCCGGATTCGTCCTGCTGCCAGTAGGCCACGGCGTGGCCCGCCTCCTTCGCCTGCCGCCACTGCTCGCGGGCGCGCAGCAGCGCGTCCTGGTCCGTGCCGTCGAACAGGATGCAGATCCGCTCGTAAGCCCCGGCATCGGGCGGCAGGTCGGCGCCCTCCACGAGGAAGCGGATCGAGGCGCCGTTGGGGTTCACGTCGCGCAAGGTGAGCACGACGGGCTGGCCAGCCGCGTCCGGGTCGCGGTCGGTGCCGTGCGGCAGGAAGCTCTCGTCGGAATAGGTCCAGAGGTGGTCGTCGAGGGCGGCCAGCCGCTCCTCGCTCGCCGCCTGGATCGCGGCCTGCCAGCCCCGGCCGAGCGAGCGCTCGACGAGGCTCGGCAGCACCTTCTCCAGGGGCTGGCGCTGCATGTGGTAGAACAGGATCTCGGTCACGGCTCAGCCGAGATAGGGCCGCGCCGGGCGCGCGAGAAGCGGCGCGGCGCCGCGGGGGCGTGCAACCCTCTGGACTTCTGACGCACGGGAAGGGTTAGGCGAACGCGCCGTCTCCCTCCCCCCTCTGCGGGGGAGGGTGGCCCGCGAAGCGGGTCGGGAGAGGGGAGCGACGGTGCAGGACTGACGCCCGGCACGAGCCGCAGCGATCTTATACCCGTGGCGCCCGCCGTTGACACGTCGGGCGCCGCCCGCCGCATCGGCGGCGGCGCGTCTTCACGCTTGCCAACGGCCGGGGGGCAGGAAGAGTCAGCGGTTCCGGCCGTTGGTATTACCGGAAGCCGGGCTCCCCTCTCCCGACCCTCGCTGACGCGAGGCCCACCCTCCCCCGCAGAGGGGGGAGGGAGAGCGCTGCGCCGTCTCACACCAGCCGGCTCTGCTCGATCGCCGCGCCGACGAAGCCCCTGAACAGCGGGTGCGGCTCGAACGGCCGGGATTTCAGCTCCGGGTGGAACTGCACGCCGATGAACCACGGGTGGCCGACATGCTCGACCGTCTCCGGCAGCAGGCCGTCCGGCGAGAGGCCCGAGAAGCGCAGGCCCTTGGCCTCCAGCCGATCCCGGTAGGCCATGTTGACTTCGAAGCGGTGGCGGTGCCGCTCCGAGATCTGCTCCGTTCCGTAGATCTGCGCGATCTTGGTGTCGGGCCGCAGGTAGGCGTCGTAGGCGCCGAGCCGCATGGTGCCGCCGAGATCGCCCTCGGCCGCGCGGCGCTCCAGCTCGTTGCCCTTCAGCCACTCGGTCAGCAGGCCGACCACCGGCTCGGAGGTCTCGCCGAACTCGGTGGAGTTGGCCTCGGCGATCCCGGCGAGCGAGCGCGCCGCCTCGATCACCGCCATCTGCATGCCGAAGCAGATGCCGAGATAGGGGATCTTCTTCTCCCGGGCGTAGCGGGCCGCGCGGATCTTGCCCTCGGCGCCGCGCTGGCCGAAGCCGCCGGGCACGAGGATGCCGTTCAGCCCCTCCAGGAACGGAGCCGGGTCCTCGCGCTCGAACACCTCCGCCTCGATCCATTCGAGGTTGACCTTCACCCGGTGGCTGATGCCGCCGTGGGTCAGCGCCTCGATCAGCGACTTGTAGGCGTCCTTGAGCCCCGTGTACTTGCCGACGATGGCGATCGAGACCTCGCCCTCGGGGTTGCGCACCCGCTCGGAGATCGTGCGCCAGCGTGCGAGATCCGGCTCCCCCCCGTGCTCCAGCCCGAAATGGCCGAGCACCTCCCGGTCGAGGCCGGCGGTGCGGTAGGACAGCGGCACGTCGTAGATCGAGGCGACGTCGCGCGCCTCGATCACCGCGGTCTCGCGCACGTTGCAGAACAGGGCGAGCTTGCGGCGCTCGTCGTCCGGGATCGGCCGGTCGCAGCGGCAGAGCAGGATGTCGGGCTGGATGCCGATCGAGCGCAGCTCCTTCACCGAGTGCTGCGTCGGCTTGGTCTTCAATTCGCCCGCGGACGGGATGTAGGGCAGCAGCGTCAGGTGGACGTAGGCGGTGGTGCCCCGCGGCAGCTCCTGGCCGAGCTGGCGGATCGCCTCGAAGAACGGCAGCCCCTCGATGTCGCCGACCGTGCCGCCGATCTCCACCAGCACGAAGTCGAAGGCGTCGTTGCCGTCGAGCACGAAGTCCTTGATCGCGTTGGTGACGTGCGGGATCACCTGGATCGTGGCGCCGAGGTAGTCGCCCCGGCGCTCCTTGGCGATGATCTCCTGGTAGATCCGCCCCGTGGTGATGTTGTCGGCACGGCTCGCCGGCACGCCGGTGAAGCGCTCGTAGTGGCCCAGATCGAGGTCGGTCTCGGCGCCGTCGTCGGTGACGAACACCTCGCCGTGCTGCGTCGGGCTCATCGTGCCCGGATCGACGTTCAGGTAGGGGTCGAGCTTGCGCATCCGAACCCGGTAGCCCCGGGCCTGGAGCACGGCCGCGAGGGCCGCCGAGGCGAGCCCCTTGCCGAGGGAGGAAACCACGCCGCCGGTGATGAAGACGTACCGCGTCATGGGCCTCGGTCCATAAGGGAGCTGTCGACGTTTGCCAAACGGCCGCCGCGCGGCCCGGTGCGATCCCTGGGGATCGTGCCGGTCCGCGACAATCAACCGTCGATTGCGTTTGTGCGCGCCCCCGGACGGGGCCGCGGGATCAGCGCGACTGCGGCGCCTCGGGGACCGCCGGCTGGGCCGGGGCGGTCGCGGGGGCCCGATCCTGCGCGTTGCGCAGCGTGTCGAGCAGGTTGTCGGCGCCCGCGGGCTTGTCGCCGGGCTTGGCCGGCTGGCCGGCGGCGCCGGTGTCGATGATCGACTTCGGCGCGGCCGAGCGGTGCGACAGCACGGCGAGCGTCATGCTGGTGGCGAAGAACAGGGTGGCGAGGATCGCGGTCGCCCGGGTCAGCGCGTTGGCCTGGCCGCGGCCGGTCATGAAGCCGGCGACGCCGCCGCTGCCGCCGCCGCCGAGCCCGAGGCCGCCCTCCGAGCGCTGGAGCAGCACGACGCCGATCAGCGCGAGGACGATGATGAGGTGGACGACGATCAGGACGGTCTGCATCGGGGTTCCGGCATCTTGCCCCGGGCGCGGACCCTCGGGGGATCGCGGGCGCGGGCTCGGACGGCGCTCGCGCGCCCGGTCCGTTTGGCTGGGGCCTTACACCAGATGCGGTCCCCCGCCAACCGGCGGAGGACGGGCCGTTTCCCCCTCGCGGCGCGCCCCGGCCTGCTCTAGCGTGGCGCCACCGACGGCGCGCCGCAGAGACGCCGCGGATACAGGAGGACCGCCATGTCGAGTCTCGCCATGTCGCAACCGCGCCGCGCCCTGCTCGCCGCCGGGCTCGCCGCAGCCCTGGTCTCGGGGGCCGCCCACGCCGCGGGGGATGCCAAGGGGGATGCGAAGGCCGAGGTCGAGGCCGCCGTCGATTCGCTGACCAAGGCGATGCTCGCCGCCGACGGCCCGGCGCTCAACGCGCTGACCCTCGACGGCCTGAGCTACGGTCATTCCGGCGGCAAGATCGAGGACAAGGCGGCCTTCGTCGACGCGATCGCCAGCCGCCGCTCCGCCTTCCCGAGCATCACCCTGTCGAAACAGACGGTCTCGGTGGTGGGCGACGACGCCATCGCCCGCCACGTGTTCGACGGCGAGTCGACCGCGGACGGCAAGACCACCCCGGTGCATATCGGCGTGATGCAGGTCTGGCACCGGGACGGCGGTCGCTGGCGGCTGCTCGCCCGGCAGGCCTACAAGCTGTGAGGGCGACCGCCGCCGGTCCCCGCCGACGGGCGGGACCGGCGGCAGGGACGCGACCTCACGCGTTGAGACCTCACGCGTAGGCGGCGCAGATCCCCAGAAAATCTTCGGCGACGAGGCTCGCGCCGCCGACCAGCGCGCCGTCGACGTTGTCGACGGACAGGATCTCGCGGGCGTTGCCGGGCTTGACCGAGCCGCCGTAGAGGATGCGGATCCGCCCCGCCTCGTCGCCCGCGAGCTTGTCGAGCATCTCGCGCAGGGACGCGTGGACCTCGGCGATGTCCTTCGGCGTCGGCGTGCGGCCCGAGCCGATCGCCCAGACCGGCTCGTAGGCGATCACCGTGTCGGCGCTGGTGGCGCCCTTCGGCAGGCCGATGGCGAGCTGCGCGCGGACGATGTCCAGCGCCCGGCCCTGCTCGCGCTCCTCGATGGTCTCGCCCACGCAGATGATGCCGCACAGGCCGGCGCGGCGGGCGCCGAGCGCCTTGGCGTGGACGCCGTCGTCGGTCTCGTGGTGGTAGGCGCGCCGCTCGGAATGGCCGACGATGACGTACTTGGCGCCGAGGTCGGCCAGCATCTCTGCCGAGATCGAGCCGGTGAAGGCGCCGCTCGGCCGGGCGTGCAGGTTCTGGCCGCCGATCGCGACCGACGAGCCGTAGGTCGCCGCCACGCAGGATCCGATGAGCGTGGAGGGCGGGCAGATCAGCGCGTCGATGCCGGAGGCGAGGTCCGGCGACAGCCCGTCGCGGATCGCCTCGACGACGGGGATCGAGGCCCGCGTGCCGTTCATCTTCCAGTTGCCGGCGACCAGGGGCCGCCGTCCGGTGCGCGTCATCGCTCGCCTCGCTCCGCCGCCGTCGCTCAGGGGTGGCCGCGGGCCTACCAGAGCAAGCTTGGGCGCGCAAACGCCGCGGGCCGCGCCGTCCACGGGATCCGCCGCCTTGGGCGCGCGGCGTTCTCCGGACCGCGCCCGCGAGCGCGGCCTTTGCCCGCGGAGCGCCGATGGTCTATCGCGGGCGCTCTTCAGGACAACACCGCCCGCCCCGTCCGGGCGGCGGCCGAGGCGCGACCGAGACACCATGCTCCAGGGCATCCGCAACGCCAGCCAGCACTGGCTCGGAAAGATCGTGCTGACGATCATCTTCACGCTGCTCATCGCGGGCGTGGGCATCTTCGGCGTGGAGGAGTTCTTCCGCGGCGGCGCGAGCAACACGGTGGCCAAGGTCGGCAGCACGCCGATCACCGCCGAGGCGGTCCGGCAGGCCTACCAGAACCAGCTCCAGCGCTATCAGGCGCAGCTCAAGCGGGCGATCACCCCCGATCAGGCGCGGATGCTCGGCCTCGACCGGCAGGTGATGTCGCAGCTCATCACCGAGGCGGCGCTGGACCAGAAGACCCGCGACCTCGGCCTCGCCGTGCCGGACGCCTCGGTGATCCGCGCGATCCACGAGGAGAAGAGCTTCCAGAACGCGCAGGGCCAGTTCGACCCGGCGCTGTTCTACCAGACCCTGCAGCGGGCCGGGCTGAACGAGCCGATGTTCGTGCGCGAGCAGCGCTCGGTCATCGCCCGCCTCCAGCTCGCCGAGGCCGTCTCGGCCGATCTGCCTGTGCCGACGGCCCTGCGCGACGCGGTGCACCGCTACACCACCGAGCGGCGCGCGGCCGATTACCTGATCCTGCCGCCCTCGGCCGCGGGGCAGATCCCCGAGCCGAGCGAGGAGGAGCTGAAGACCTGGTACGCGGCCAACAAGGGCAATTTCCGCGCGCCGGAATACCGCGCCGTCAACCTGCTCGTCGTCGATCCCGAGCAGATGGCCAAGCCGGACGCCGTCAGCGCGGACGACCTGCACAAGGCCTACGAGCTGAACAAGAGCCGCTACGGCAGCCCCGAGAAGCGCACGATCCAGCAGATCGTCTTCCCCGATGCCGCATCCGCCGAGGCGGCGCGCAAGGAGATCGAGGACGGGTCCAAGACCTTCGAGGCCGTGGCCGAGGCGCGCGGCACCGACGGCAAGGACCTGACCTTGGGCACGCTGACCAAGACCGAGCTGTTCGACCGCGCGGTGGCCGACGCGGCCTTCGCCCTGCCGGAAGGCGGCGTCAGCCAGCCGGTCCAGGGCCGCTTCGGCACGGTGCTGCTGCGGGTCACGAAGATCGAGCCCGGCACGGTGAAGCCGTTCGAGGCGGTGGAGGGCGAGATCCGCAAGGGGCTGGCGCTCCAGCGCGCCCGCGACGGCCTGGAGACGGCCCGCGACGCGATCGAGGACCAGCGCGCGGGCGCCAAGCCGCTCGCCGACATCGCCGCCGAGCGCGGCCTGAGCCTCGTCGCGGTGAAGGCCGTGGACGCCCAGGGCCGCGCCCCGGACGGGCAGCGCGTCGCCGGCATCCCGGACCCCGACACCACCCTCCCGGCCGTGTTCCGCGCCGAGATCGGCGGCGACAACGAGCCCCTGCGCACCAAGTCCGGCGGCTACGTCTGGTACGACGTGACCGGCATCGACGCGGCCCACGACAAGCCGTTCGACGAGGTGAGGGACGCGGTGAAGGCCGGCTGGACCGCCGCCGAGACCGCCAAGCGTCTCCAGGCCAAGGGCCGCGAGCTGGTGGAGCGGCTCGACAAGGGCGAGACCGTCGAGGCGGTGGCCAAGGACGCGGGCGTCAACGCCGAATCGGCGTCCGACCTGACGCGCAACCAGCCGAAGGACCAGCTCACGGCCGACGTGGTGAACCTGATCTTCGCCACCGCGGTGGGCAAGGCCGGCACCGCGGCCTCCGGCGACGGGCGCGCGGTGTTCAAGGTGACCGGGGCGACGATGCCCGCCACCGCGGCCGGCAGCCCGAGCGACCGGACGATCACCCAGAGCTTCCAGACCGCCCTGTCGGACGACGTGCTCGGCGAGTTCATCGGCGAGGTGCAGAAGAACGCCGGCGTGACCGTCGATCAGGCGGCCCTGCGCCGGGCGCTCGGCGGCGAGTTCTGAGCGCGGCGATGTCCGACGCGCCCGACTTCGACGCCTTCCGCGCCGCCTACGAGGCGGGCCGTCCGGCGCTCCTCGAAATCACCCTGGTGGCCGACCTGGAGACGCCGGTCGCCGCCTTCCTGAAGCTGCGCGCCCGGCACGCCGGGCCCGCCTTCCTGCTCGAATCGGTCGAGGGCGGTGCGGTGCGCGGCCGCTACTCGATGATCGGCCTCGACCCCGACCTGATCTGGCGCTGCCGGGACGGCCGGCCGGCGCTCGCCCGCGGCGCCGACCTCACCCGGTTCGAGCCGGACGACCGGGCGCCGCTCGCGAGCCTGCGGGCGCTGATCGCCGAGAGCGCCATCGCCGAGGATGCGGGGCGCGACCTGCCGCCGATGGCCGCCGGCCTGTTCGGCTATCTCGGCTACGACATGGTCCGCGCGATGGAGCGCTTGGCCGAGCCGAACCCCGACCCGCTCGGCGTGCCGGACGCGATCCTGGTCCGCCCGCGGGTGATGGTGGTGTTCGACGCGGTGCGCGACCTGATCACCGTGGTCTCGCCGGTGCGCCCGGCCCCGGGCGTCGCGCCCCGCGCCGCCTACGAGGAGGCGCTCGGCCGGCTCGACCGGGTCGCCGCGGCCCTCGAAGGGCCGCTGCCGATCGAGGCGCGGGTCGACCTCGCGGCCGTCGCCCCGCCCGAGCCCGTCTCGAACACGCCGCCGGACCGGTTCGCGGCGATGGTCGCGCGGGCCAAGGAGTACATCGTCGCGGGCGACGTCTTCCAGGTGGTGCTGTCGCAGCGCTTCGAGGCGCCGTTCACCCTGCCGGCCTTCGCCCTCTACCGCTCGCTCCGGCGCACCAACCCGGCGCCGTTCCTGTGCTACCTCGACTTCGAGGCCTTCCAGATCGTCTGCTCCTCGCCGGAGATCCTGGTGCGGGTGCGCGAGGGCGTGGTGACGGTGCGCCCGATCGCCGGCACGCGGCGGCGCGGCGCCACGCCCGCCGAGGACCGGGCGCTGGCCGAGGAGCTGCTGGCCGATCCGAAGGAGCGGGCCGAGCACCTGATGCTGCTCGATCTCGGCCGCAACGACGCCGGCCGCGTCTCGCGGATCGGCAGCGTGCGGGTGACCGACCAGTTCTTCATCGAGCGCTACAGCCACGTGATGCACATCGTGTCGAACGTCGAGGGCGACCTCGACCCGGCGCACGATCCCCTCGACGCGCTGAGTGCGGGCTTTCCCGCCGGCACCGTCTCGGGGGCGCCGAAGGTGCGGGCGATGGAGATCATCGACGAATTGGAGCGCGAGAAGCGCGGGCCCTATGCCGGCTGCATCGGCTATTTCGGGGCGCGGGGCGAGATGGACACCTGCATCGTGCTCCGCACCGCGGTGGTGAAGGACGGGCGCATGCACGTCCAGGCCGGCGCGGGCATCGTCTACGATTCCGATCCGGCCTCCGAGCAGCAGGAATGCGTCAACAAGGCGCGCGCCCTGTTCCGGGCGGCGGAGGAGGCGGTGCGCTTCGCGGCGCAGGCCAAGCGCGGGCAGTAGGCGAGGCGGCTGGGCGCCCGGCCCGCGTCACCGCGTCAGCAGGTTCGGCGCGCTCGCCGGTCCGAACTGGCGCCACGCCTCGGCACAGGCGGCAGGGGCGTTGCGCGTGAACCCGTCCCGCAGCCCGTCGATCGACGCCTGGAGCGTCGGCGTGATGGGACGCCCGTAGAGCTGGTCCCGCGTCACGTTCGCGGCGGCGAGCAGGGCCGCGAGCCGGTCCCGGGCGACGCGGAAGCCGCAGGCGGTCTGGGCCATGTCGAGGGTGAGCAGCGTCACGGTCAGGCGCCGCTCGGTCGGCTCGTCGGCCGGCGCGGCGTGCGCCGGGAGCACGAGCGGCAGGACCAGCGCCGCGGACAGGAGCCACGGCCGCCCCGACGATCCGGCGGACGCGACGCGTCGGTGCACGGCCATGCGGCTCTCCCCCGGGGCGATATCCGGTCTCGCCCCCCGGGACGGCACGATACGCGAACGCGTGCGCAGCGGCGAGCGCCGGTCGGGCCTCGGCCCGGGCCGGCCAGATCGGAGCCCTGGCCCGGTTCCCGCGGCGGTTGACCGGCCGGGCCCGAGCCGTCACATCGCGGGGGTCCGCCCGGGTGCCCGCGATGTCCAACGTCCTCGTCATCGACAACTACGACAGCTTCACCTTCAACCTCGTCCACCTGATCGGGCCGCAATGCGGGTCGATCGCGGTGGCGCGCAACGACGCGCTGACGGTGGCCGACATCCGGGAGCGGGCGCCGGACGCGATCGTGCTCTCGCCGGGGCCGTGCACGCCCAACGAGGCGGGGATCTGCCTCGACGTGGTGCGGGAACTCTCGGGCGAGATCCCGATCTTCGGCGTCTGCCTCGGCCTCCAGGCGATCGGGCAGGCGTTCGGTGGGGACGTGGTGCGGGCGCCGCTGCCGCTGCACGGCAAGGTCTCCACCATCCGCCACGGGGCCAGCGGCCTGTTCCGCGGCCTCAACGACAGCTTCGAGGCGACGCGCTACCACTCGCTGGTGGTCGACCGCGCCACCTGCCCGGAGGCGCTGCGGGTCACGGCCGAGGCGGACGGGCTGATCATGGGCCTGGAGCACGCCGAGCGGCCGGTCCACGGGGTGCAGTTCCACCCGGAGAGCATCCGCTCGCAGCACGGCGCCGAGATCGTGCGCAACTTCCTCGCCATGGCGGCCGCCTGGAAGGCCGCGCGTGACGCGCCCATCCGCGACGAGCCCATCCGTGACGAGCCTATGCGTGACAAGGGCCGGCCGCCCGTGCATTGACGCGCCGAGCCCCCTGCCAGCGCTTCGGCCCACCGCGACAGACCATGGATTCCTTCAAGCCGCATCTCGCGCGGGTCGCCGGGGGCCTCGCCCTCGACCGCGCCGCCGCGCGCGCCGCCTTCGACGACCTCCTGTCGGGGGAGGTCACCCCGGTCCAGGCGGCGGCGTTCCTGACCGCGCTGAAGGTGCGCGGCGAGACGGTCGAGGAGATCGTCGGCGCGGCCGAGGCGATGCGCGCGCGCATGGTCCGGGTGACGGCGCCGGCCGGCGCGGTCGACGTGGTCGGCACCGGCGGCGACCATTCGGGCAGCGTCAACGTCTCGACGCTGGCCGCCATCCTCGTCGCCGCCTGCGGCGTGCCGGTGGCCAAGCACGGCAACCGCGCCGCGACCTCTCGCTCGGGGGCCGCCGACGTGCTCGCGGCGCTCGGTGTCCGGCTCGGGCTCGACCCGGAGGCGCAGGCTTCGTGCCTCGCCGAGGCGGGCCTGTGCTTCCTGTTCGCCCAGGCCCATCACGGGGCGATGCGCCACGTGGCGGCGGTCCGCTCCGAACTGCCGGTGCGCACGATCTTCAACCTGCTGGGACCGCTGTGCAATCCGGCGGACGTCGCCAGCCAGCTCTTCGGCGTCGCCGACGGGGCCCGCGCCGAGCCGCTGACCCGGGTGCTCGCCGAACTCGGCAGCCGCCGGGTCTGGACCGTGCACGGCTCGGACGGGCTCGACGAGATCACCGTCACCGGCCCGACCCAGGTCGTCGCCCTCGACGAGGGGCGGATCAGCCGCTTCGCGATCGACCCGCGCGAAGTCGGCCTGCCGCTGCACCCGCCCGAGGCGCTGCGCGGCGGCGAGCCGCCCGACAACGCCCGGGCGCTGGGCGCCGTGCTCGACGGGGCACGCAACGCCTACCGGGACATCGCGGTTCTCAATGCGGGGGCCGCGCTCGTGGTCGCAGGCGCCGCGGACGCCCTGGCGGACGGCGTCGCGCGGGCGCAGGATGCGCTCGATTCCGGCGCGGCCCGGGCGACGCTGGCGCGCCTCGTGCAGGTCTCGAACCGGTGAACGGCCCATCGAACGGGCAGGAGTGCCTATGACCGTTGTGCCTGTGACCGCTGAGCCGATGACCTCCGTCACGGGGGAGGCCGTCGCCGAGACGGCCCCGGAGCGGCCCAACGTGCTGGCCCGGATCGAGGCCTACAAGCGCCGGGAGATCGCCGAGGCCAAGCTGCGGGTGCCGCTGGCCAAGCTGGAGCGGCGCGTCGCCGGGGCCGACGCGCCCCGCGGTTTCGCCGACGCGATCCGCGCCCAGCGGGCGGCGGGCCGCCCGGCCCTGATCGCCGAGATCAAGAAGGCCTCGCCGTCGAAGGGCCTGATCCGCGCCGACTTCGAGCCGGCGGCGCTGGCGGCCGCCTACGCCGCGGGCGGCGCGGCCTGCCTGTCGGTGCTGACCGACGAGCCCTCGTTCCAGGGCCGGCCCGAGTACCTGACCGAGGCCCGGGCCGCCTGCGCCCTGCCGGTGCTGCGCAAGGACTTCATGTTCGAGCCCTACCAGGTCTACGAGGCCCGGGCCTGGGGGGCCGACTGCATCCTCGTGATCATGGCCTGCCTCGACGACGACGAGGCGGTGGCGCTGGTCGAGACCGCGCATGAGCTCGGCATGGACGTTCTCGCCGAAGTTCACGACGCGCTCGAACTCGCACGCGCGCTGACGCTCGGCACCGCCATGGTCGGGATCAACAACCGCAACCTCAAGACGTTCGAGGTCTCGTTCGACACGGCCCTCGACCTGCGACCCGGCATCCCCGAGGACCGGATCGCCGTGGCCGAGAGCGGCATCAACGACCACGCCGACGTGCAGCGTCTCTCCGCCCACGGCCTCGACGTGGTGCTGGTCGGCGAGAGCCTGATGCGGCAGGCGGACGTGACCGCTGCGACGCGGGCGCTGCTCTCGGGCGAGGCGGGCCAAGGCGGGACGGGCAAGACCGGATCGGCCAAGCCGGCCCGCAAGAAGGGCTGAGCCGCATGGAGCCGGAGCGGCCGGGCCTGACCCATCTCGACGCCGCGGGCGCGGCCAACATGGTCGACGTCACCGACAAGCCCGCCACCACCCGCACCGCCCGCGCGGAGGGCTGCGTGGTGATGCGGCCCGAGACCCTGGCGCTGATCCGCGAGGGCGACGCCAAGAAGGGCGACGTGATCGGCACCGCCCGCCTCGCCGGCATCATGGCGGCCAAGCGCACGCACGAGCTGATCCCGCTGTGCCACCCCCTGCTCCTGTCGAAGGTGCGCGTCGATTGCGAGCCCGACGACGCCCTGCCGGGCCTGCGGATCTCGGCGGAAGTGCGGGTGCAGGGGCCGACCGGCGTCGAGATGGAGGCACTGACCGCCGTCTCGCTCGCCTGCCTGACGGTCTACGACATGGTGAAGGCAGTCGACCGCGGCATGCGCATCGAAGGCGTGCGGCTCACCGCCAAGGACGGCGGCCGCTCCGGCGCCTACCGGGCGGAGGCGTGATGAGCGGGCTGATCCCCGTCGCCGAGGCGCTGGCGCGGGTGCTCGCCAGCGTGCCGGGCCCGACCGAGGCCGAGACGACCCCGCTCGCCCGCGCCGCCGGGCGGACGCTCGCGGCCGACGTGGCCGCCACCCGCACGCAGCCGCCCTTTCCGGCCTCGGCGATGGACGGCTACGCGGTGCGCGCCGCGGATGCCGGATCGGCCGGCGCCGCGCTGCGCCTGATCGGCATCAGCGCCGCCGGCCACGGCTTCGCGGGCCCGCTCGGCCCGGGCGAGGCGGTGCGGATCTTCACCGGCGCCCCCGTGCCCGAGGGGGCCGACGCGATCCTGATCCAGGAGGATGCCGAGGCCGCGGGCGACGCGGTCCGGGTGGTGGAGCCGGTCGAGCGCGACCGCTTCATCCGCCGCGCCGGCCTCGACTTCGCCGCGGGCGACACCCTGCTCGGCGCGGGCCTCACCCTCGACGCCCGCCGCCTCGCCCTGGCGGCGGCGGCCGGACACCCGAGCCTGCCGGTGCGGCGCAGGCCCCGCGTGGCGATCCTCGCCACCGGCGACGAGCTGGTCGAGCCCGGGGCGCCGGCCGCCTGGGACCAGATCGTCGCCTCGAACAGCCTCGCGCTCGCCGCGCTCGCCGCGGAGGCCGGGGCGGAGACGATCGATCTCGGCATCGCCGCCGACGACCACGCCGCCCTCGAAGACGCCGTGCGCCGTGCGCGCGAGGCGGAGGCCGACCTGCTGGTGACGCTCGGCGGCGCCTCGGTGGGCGATCACGACCTCGTCCAGGCGGCCCTGCGGCGCGAGGGGATGGATTTCGGCTTCTGGCGGGTGGCCCTGCGCCCCGGCAAGCCGCTGATGCACGGCCGGCTCGGGCGGATGCTGGTGATCGGGCTGCCCGGCAACCCGGTCTCCTCCATCGTCTGCGGGCTGCTGTTCGTGGTGCCGACGATCCGGGCGCTGCTGGGCGATCCGATGGCCGGCGCCGACCGCAGCGAGCCGGCCGTGCTCGGCCGCGACCTGCCCGAGAACGACGGCCGGGCCGACTACATGCGCGCCCGCCTCGAGCTGCGGCCCGGCGAGCTGCCGGTCGCCACGCCCGAGAACCGGCAGGATTCCTCGATGCTCGCCGTCCTCGGGCGCGCGGAGGCCCTGCTGATCCGCGCGCCGCGCGCCCCCGCCGCCCGGGCCGGCGATCCCTGCCGGATCATCCGCCTCGACCGCCGGCTGCTCTGAGCCGGCTCACCGCGTCACCCGCCACACCTTCAGCACCCCCGGCACCGCCACGGGCGCCAGCCAGTCCGAGGACGTCTCGCCCCGGGCCAGCCGGGTCGCGAAGGCCGGCGCGCCGCGGATGTCGTCGCCGGGGCGGCTGGGGCAGGCGACGAGGTAGTCGACGCCGAAGGCCGCGACGCTGCGCCGGAGGTCCGCCTCGGTGCCGCCCAGGCCCTCGATCGCGGCGGTCAGCCCGGGGATCGCCCGGTGATAGGGCGCAGCCACCACCGCGTGCGGCGTGCGCAGCAGGATCGACGGGCCCATGAAGATCGGCGCGAGCACCGTGCCGGGCGGCAGCGCCGCGAGCGCCGCGACCCCCGCCGGCCCGGAGCAGGCGAGGGCGCCGCTGGGATCCGGCGCGGTGCGCACGTCGGGAGCGAGGGTCACGCCGAGGACCACCGGCGCCATCCAGACGGTGCTGACGAGGCTGGCCGAGAGCCCGGCGGCGGCCCAGCGCCGCCGGGCCGGCACGGCGCGATCGGCCGCGAGCCGCAGCGCCCGGTCGATCACCGCGCCGGCCACCAGCGGCACGAGGCCGGAGGCGACGTAGATCCCGCGGAACTGGACGTAGCCGAGGACGAGGCCGGGCCACAGGAACAGCGCGAACACCGACCACGCCCGGCGCTCCGGCCCGCGCCACGCCGACCACGCCGCGCACAGGCTCGCGATCGCCAGCACGGGGTAGAAGACCAGCGCCTCCCACTGGCCCCGGGCGATGAACGTCGGCACCGAGGACATCTCGTTGACGGTGAGCAGCCAGTGGTCGCGCACCAGCGGCGTCATCCCCGGGAACGGGCCGCCGAGGCAGAGCGGGAAGGCGAGGGCGAAGCCGCCGAGCAGGCCCGCGCCGCACAGGGCCGCCAGGGCGAGGCGCCCCCACGCGCTCCCGAGCCGGCCGCCGGGACCCGCCGCGGCGAGCGCGGTGCCGAGCCCCCCCGCCGCGAGCCAGAGCCAGGGCGGCGACAGGGCGTCGCAATAGGTCGTCCCCCACAGTCCCGGCGCCGTCTGGGCGGCGAACAGGGCCGGCGCGGCGAGCCCCAGCCCGAGCCCGAAGCCCAGGAAGGCCGGCAGGGCGGGCCGGCCGCGCAGGATCCAGTCGCCCGCGAGGTACAGGGCGCCGAGAGCGACGTAGGGCAAGCCTTCGAGCCCCACCGCGAGCGACAGGGCGGCGAGGCCGCCGCCGACGAGCCCCGCCCGCAGGCCGCCGCGGATCATGCAGAGGCCGAGCCCGAGGATCGCCAGGATCTGCACGGCGTGGTGGTCGACCCGGCCGGGCGTGAACTGGACGGTGACGCCGAAGGTCTGCGTGGCCGCGAGCAGCGCCAGCACGCCGGCCCGCGGGCCGAACAGGCCGCGCGCGCCGCGGTACAGCACGAACCCGTAGAGGCCGAACAGCAGCGCGGGCCACAGCGCCGCCGTCAGCCCGGTGGCGAGCGCCCGGCCGGCGAGCGGCGTCAGCGCCAGGATCAGGCCGGCGATCGGCGCGTCCACGAGCCGCGACCAGTGGCTCGGCACGCCGTCGGGCGGCTGGAAGCGGAGCTGGACGTTGTCGTACCAGCCCTGGCCGCCGAGGAGGTCGCGCACCTCGGCGAGCCGCATGGCGTCGTCGGTGTCGGGCACGCGCAGGTGGCGGATCGTCTCCCAGATCTCGGCCGGCGCGTTCATCGTCGCGACGGCGAGGGCGACGAGCAGCCACAGGAAGGTCCGCGGGTCGATCCGTGCCGGCGAGGCGGCGGCCGCGTGGGGCATCGGCGGCGGGGCTCCGTTCGCGCCGCGTCCGGGCGCGGCCCCACCATCGCCGGGCGTCCTTAATGGCCGGTCAAGCCGGGCCGGCAGTGCGCTTCCTTAACCATCTGCGAGGCAGGCTCCGCACGCGCCGGGAGCGACCCGGCCGCGACGCCTGCCGGAGCCGGGGATGAGCCACCACACCGAGACGCTGGTGATCGGCGCGGGGCCCGCGGGCCTCACCGCCGCCTACCTGCTGTCGAAGCGGGGCCGCTCGGTCGCGGTGCTGGAGCGCGATTCCGATCAGGTCGGCGGCATCTCGCGCACCGTCTCCCACAACGGCTACCTGTTCGACATCGGCGGCCACCGCTTCTTCTCAAAGGCGAAGGCGGTGGTCGACCTGTGGGACGAGATCCTGCCGGACGACTTCATCGAGCGCCCGCGCCTGTCGCGGATCTACTACCGCGGCCGGTACTACGCCTACCCGCTGAAGGCGTTCGAGGCGCTGCGCAACCTCGGCGTGTTCACCAGCGCCGCCTGCGTGGCCTCCTACCTCTACGCCCGTGCCCGGCCGGTGCGGGAGCCGCAGACCTTCCACGCCTGGGTGCGCAACCAGTTCGGCGAGCGGCTGTTCGCGATCTTCTTCAAGACCTACACCGAGAAGGTGTGGGGCATGTCCTGCGACGCGATCTCGGCGGATTGGGCAGCGCAGCGGATCAAGGGCCTCGACCTCGGCGCGGCGATCCGCGACGGGCTGAAGCGCTCGCTGCGCCTGCGCAAGCGCCGGACGTCCGGCGGCCCGGTCATCAAGACCCTGATCGAGTCGTTCCGCTATCCCCGCCGCGGCCCCGGCATGATGTGGGAGGCGGCCGCCGCGAAGACGCGGGCCCAAGGGGGCCGCGTGCTCCTCGACCGCGGCGTCGACGGCCTCAGCTACGACGCGGGCACCGGCATCTGGACAGTCTCGGCCAAGCGCGGCGACGGCAGCCGCGAGACCTACACGGCCCGGAACGTGATCTCCTCCGCCCCGGTGCGGGAGCTGGTCGACGCGATCCGCCCGCGCCCGCTCAGCACCTTCCACGCCCGGGCGCTCCAGTACCGCGACTTCCTCACCGTCGCGCTGATCGCGAAATCGAACACCGACTTTCCGGACAACTGGATCTACATCCACGACCCCGCGGTGCAGGTCGGCCGGGTGCAGAACTTCCGCTCGTGGTCCCCGGAGATGGTGCCGGACGCGGGCCACACCTGCCTCGGGCTGGAGTATTTCTGCTTCGAGGGCGACGGCCTCTGGAACGCCTCCGACGCCGACCTCGTGGCATTGGCCAAGCGCGAGATCGGGCAGATCGGCCTGATCGACCCGGCCGACGTGGTCGATGCCTGCGTGGTGCGCCAGCCGAAGGCCTACCCGGTCTACGACGCGGACTACGCCGCCCACGTCGCCACCGTCCGGCGCGAGCTGGAGCGGGATTTCCCGACGCTCCACCTCGTCGGCCGCAACGGCATGCACAAGTACAACAACCAGGACCACGCGATGATGACCGCGATGCTGACGGTGGAGAACATCCTCGCCGGCGCGCGCCGCCACGACGTCTGGCGGGTCAACGAGGACGCCGAGTACACGGAAGCCGGCCTCTCGGGGGCCCAGGAGGCGCTCTCCAGCGAGCGGCTGGTGCCGCGGCGCGTCGCCTGAATCCGGGGACAACGCGGGCGCCGCGTCACGGCGGCGCCTTGCCCGCGGGGCCGGCGCGGATATCGTCCCACCCGAACGCCCGACGCACGGGGCGGATCGGGAGGAACGTCTTCATGCGCTCGCTGATACTCGCCGCGCTGCTCACCGGCGCCGCGCTGCCCGCCCTGGCCCAAGGCGCGGCGCCGGCCGACACCAAGGCCAAGACCGACGATCTGGAGAAGCTCCAGGGTTTCCAGAGCACGAACACCCAGCCCGCCCCCGAGATTCCCCAGACCGGGCGCCGCGCCGACGCGATCCGCAAGACGCTCTCCAAGATCAAGCTGCCCGACGGCTTCAAGATCGACCTCTACGCCGTGGTGCCGGACGCCCGGGCGCTGGCGGTGGGGCCGAATGCCGGCGTGGTGTTCGTCGGCACCCGCAAGTCCAAGGTCTACACGCTCACCGACCGCGACAAGGACCGGGTCGCCGACGAGGTCCGCGCCTTCGCGCCGGGCATCGACTTCAAGATCCCCAACGGCGTCTGCTTCTCCCGGGACGGGGTGCTGACGATCGTCGAGCAGAACCGGGTGCTGGCGTTCCCCGCGGCCGAGTTCTTCTACGAGAACCCCGACGTGGCGGCCGGCGTGCTGGTCAAGCAGGGCGAGCTGATCCCCGCTTCGGAGGAGAGCTTCAACCACACCGCCCGCGTCTGCCGGGTGGGGCCGGACGGCAAGACCTACATCGCGCTCGGCCAGCCCTACAACGTGCCGGCGCCGTCCAAGATGGACCTCTACAAGAAGTGGGGCATCGGCGGCATCGTCCGCCTCGACGCCGACGGCAAGAACCGCGAGGTCTACGCCACCGGCATCCGGAACTCGGTCGGCATGGACTTCGCCCCCGACAAGTCGCTGTGGTTCACCGACAACCAAGTCGACGGCATGGGCGACGACACGCCGCCGGGCGAGCTGAACCGCGCCACCAAGGCCGGTCAGACCTTCGGCTTCCCCTGGTACGGCGGCGGCCTCGTGCGCACCGCCGAGTACAAGGACCAGACGCCGCCGGCCGACGCGGTGCCGCCGATGGCCGACCTGCCGCCGCACGCGGCCGACCTCGGCATGACCTTCTACAACGGCAAGCAGTTCCCCGACGCCTACAAGGGCGGCATCTTCATCGCCGAGCACGGCTCGTGGAACCGCACCCAGCCGATCGGCGCCCGGGTGATGTTCGCCAAGCTCGGCGCCGACGGCAAGGTCGAGTCGGTCAAGCCGTTCGCGGAGGGCTGGCTCACCGGCGACGGCGAGTATCTCGGCCGCCCGGTGGACGTCGCCGTGCTGCTCGACGGCTCCCTGCTGGTCTCCGACGACGCCGCCGGGGCGGTCTACCGCATCTCCTACGAGAAGTAGTTTTTTGGGACCGCTCCCTCCCGGCGCGAGCCGGGAGGGAGGCCGCCACCACCGGGATGCCGATGCTCCGACCCCTCCTCGTCCTCGCGGCCGTGCTCGCGCCGTTCTCCGCCCAGGCCGGCGACGCCGCCTTGGGGAAGAAGCGCGCCACGGCCTGCCAGACCTGCCACGGCATGGACGGGCTCTCGAAGCTGCCGGAGGCGCCGAACCTCGCGGGTCAGGTCGAGCCCTACCTCGTGAAGGCGCTCACCGAGTACCGCGACGGCAAGCGCGAGAACGCCGTCATGAACGTGGTCGCGAAGGAATTGTCGGACGCCGATATCGCGAATCTGTCGGCGTATTACGGGGGGATCCAGATCGAGGTGGTGCCGCCGGGGTGAGCCGCGGGCCCGCTACCCGTCATTGCGAGCCGAAGGCGAAGCAATCCAGCGGCGCCACGCTCTCAGACCTCGCGCAGCCCTGGGTTGCTTCGCTGCGCTCGCAAAGACGGTCCGCTCAATCGTCCATCTTCAGCGCGGCGATGAACGCCTCCTGCGGGATCTCGACTCGGCCGAACTGGCGCATGCGCTTCTTGCCCTCCTTCTGCTTGTCGAGGAGCTTGCGCTTGCGGGAGATGTCGCCCCCGTAACATTTCGCGGTCACGTCCTTGGACAGCGCCCGGATGGTCTCGCGGGCGATGATCTTGCCGCCGATCGCCGCCTGGACCGGGATCTGGAACAGGTGGCGGGGGATGAGGTCCTTCAGCTTCTCGCACATCGCCCGGCCGCGGGACTCGGCGCGGGTGCGGTGGACGAGCATCGACAGCGCGTCCACGGCTTCCGCGTTCACGAGGATCGACATCTTCACGAGGTCGCCCTCGCGGTAGTCGGAGACGTGGTAGTCGAACGAGGCGTAGCCCTTCGAGATCGACTTCAGCCGGTCGTAGAAGTCGAACACCACCTCGTTGAGCGGTAGGTCGTAGACCACCATGGCGCGCTTGCCGACGTAGTTGAGGTCGATCTGCACGCCGCGCCGGTCCTGGCAGAGCTTCAAGACGCCGCCGAGATAGTCGTCGGGGGTGAGGATCGTGGCGCGGATCCAGGGCTCCTCGATCGTCTCGATCTTCATCGGGTCCGGCATGTCGGCCGGGTTGTGCAGCTCCTTGATCTCGCCGTCGCGCATCTGAAGGCGGTAGACGACGGACGGCGCCGTCGAGATCAGGTCGAGGTTGAACTCGCGCTCCAGCCGTTCCTGAATGATCTCGAGGTGGAGAAGTCCCAGAAAACCGCAGCGGAAGCCGAAGCCGAGCGCGGCGCTCGTCTCCATCTCGTAGGAGAACGAGGCGTCGTTGAGCCGCAGCTTGCCCATGGCCGAGCGCAGGTCCTCGAAGTCGGCCGCGTCCACCGGGAACAGGCCGCAGAAGACGACCGCCTGCACGTCCTTGAAGCCCGCCAGCACCTGCTTGGTCTGGCGCTTGTCCTCGGTGATGGTATCGCCGACGCGGGTGTCGGCCACCTCCTTGATCGAGGCGGTGAGGAAGCCGACCTCGCCCGGGCCGAGCTCGCCGATGTCGGACATCTTCGGGCGGAACACGCCGATCCGGTCGACGCCGTAGACCGCGTCGGCGCCCATCATGCGGATGGTCATGCCCTTCTTGAGCACGCCGTCGACGATGCGCACCAGCACCACGACGCCGAGATAGACGTCGTACCAGGAATCGACGAGCAGCGCCTTCAGCGGCGCCTCGCGGTCGCCCTTGGGCGCGGGCAGCCGGGTGACGATCGCCTCCAGCACCTGGTCGATGTTGAGGCCGGTCTTGGCCGAGATCGGCACGGCTTGCGAGGCGTCGAGGCCGATCACCTCCTCGATCTGCTCCTTCACCCGGTCGGGCTCGGCGGCGGGCAGGTCGACCTTGTTGAGGACGGGGACGATCTCGTGGTTGGCGTCGAGCGCCTGGTAGACGTTGGCGAGCGTCTGCGCCTCGACCCCCTGGGAGGCGTCGACCACGAGCAGCGAGCCCTCGCAGGCGGCGAGCGAGCGCGACACCTCGTAGGCGAAGTCCACGTGCCCGGGCGTGTCCATCAGGTTGAGGATGTAGGTCCGGCCGTCCTTGGCCGGGTATTCCAGGCGCACGGTCTGCGCCTTGATGGTGATGCCGCGCTCCTTCTCGATGTCCATCGAGTCGAGCATCTGCTCGCCCATCTCGCGCTGCGAGACGGTCCCGGTCACCTCGATCAGCCGGTCGGCCAGCGTCGACTTGCCGTGGTCGATGTGGGCGACGATCGAGAAGTTGCGGATGGTGTCGATCGGGGTGGTCATCGGTCTTCCCACCGGCGCGCGACGCACCGTGCTCTGTCGGAATTTTGGGTGTGCGGCGTGCGGGATAGCAGTGTGGCGGGTATGCGCCAAGCGCGCGCCGGGCGCGGAACTCCGGAAATGAAAACGCCCAGGCCATCGCCCGGGCGCTTTCAGGCTCGATCGGGAAATCCCAAAAAATCAGCGGCCGCGGTCGCGGATCAGGCGCTCGATCTCGGCCTCGCCGTGCGAGCGCGCCTTGGCCTCGGTCGGGTGCTTGCGGTCCGAGCGCTGGTGGAGCTTGCCGTGCTTGCGGATGCTCCACTGGTAGAGGGCGCCGCTCTCGCCGACCGGATGGACCTCGAGGCTGAAGGGGAAGGTGTCGGAATGTGTGTCGCTCATCCCGCCCATATGGGGCAGCCCGCGGCCCGCTGCCATGCCGTCGGCGCGATCCCGTGACGAATTTGCCGCGCCCCGTGGAACGGGTCAGGCCCCGGGGGCCTCGCGCGCCCGCGCGGCCATCGCCACGAGCGCCCGGCGCAGGCCGCCCATGTCGGAGACCGGCTCCGGATAGGTCACCCGCGCGGTGCGCTCGCCGGCGATCAGGTCCATCCCCTCGGGGTCGAGCCCGGTGAGCCGCCATGAGCGCTCGCCGGCGTCGCGTGCGTAGAGCGCGAGCGCGTCGGCATGGTCGGCGTTCATGTGCTCGACGGCGCCGCGCTCGCCCGCGACCACCGCCTCGGCGCCCGCGAGGTCGAGGAGCAGCTCGTCCCGCGTCAGCGTCGCCGCCTTGGCGAAGCCGCCGTTGAGGTGGCCGGCCTCGGGAGCGAGGGCGAAGAAGCCGAAATCGGGGAAGTCGGCGTAGAGCGCGGCCTTCGGGTGCCGGGCGAGGAACCGCTCCCGCGCCCGCGGCTCGGCCGTCTGCGCGGCCCGTCCCGCCACGGTGAGGCGGGGATGGGCGAGCGGGTCGCCCTTGCCGGTCCGGGCGAGCAGCAGCGAGCAGCGCGGATCCGCCAGGAGGTTGCGGGTGTGGGCCGAGAGCCGCGACAGCAGCATCAGCGGCGTGCCGTCCGCGTCGGTGGCGACCGTGACCAGCGAGGCGAAGGGCGTCCCCTGCGCGTCGAGGGTGGCGAGCGCCCCGGCGCGGGTCGCGCGCAGGAGGTCCCGCGCCAGCCCGACCGCGTCGAAGGGCGCCTCGGCCGCGGGCAGCGGCCGGGCGGGTCCGCGGGGCTCGGGTCCGTCCGCGCGCGTCTCGCTCATCCCGCCCAAACCCCCGGATCGCCAGCCTCGTCCGGAACACTAGAGCGCTCGCCGCCGAAGTGGATGCCGGTTCGGCGAAAGAGAGCGCGTCGAAACCAGAACTCTGGACGGCGCCGCGCGTCACGGGCGGCAAGACGACGCTCCCGCCTCGAACGGGAACGGGCCGTGAACGAAGCCCTGCGCGGGGGCAGCGTAGCGAACAATACGGCCAAGCTATGACCGCCGCTCGCTTTTTCCGGGGGATCATACTAAAGCGGTCGTCCCTTTGGCGCGAACCGGGTTCCGAGCCGTCGGCCCGTCCTCACGCCCTCCGCCCGCCCCGACCGGGGCCGGGATGCGGCGCGGTCCGTGCGAGTGCCGGACCGCGCCCGATCCCGTTCAGCCAGGGACCGCGCATGCCGACCATCGCCCTCGTCGACGACGACCGGAACATCCTCACCTCCGTCTCGATCGCGCTGGAGACCGAAGGCTACCGCATCCAGACCTACACCGACGGCGCGTCGGCGCTCGATGGCTTGCGGCACTCGCCCCCGGATCTCGCGATCTTCGACATCAAGATGCCGCGCATGGACGGGATGGAGCTGCTGCGCCGCCTGCGCCAGAAGTCGGACCTGCCGGTGATCTTCCTCACCTCCAAGGACGAGGAGATCGACGAGCTGTTCGGCCTCAAGATGGGCGCCGACGACTTCATCCATAAGCCGTTCTCGCAGCGGCTGCTGGTCGAGCGGGTGAAGGCGGTGCTGCGCCGCTTCGCCAAGGAGGCCCCGGGGGCGGCCCCGCGCGGCGAGGCCGAGGCGGCGGCGCGCTCCCTGGAGCGCGGCTCGCTGATGATGGACCCGGAGCGCCACACCTGCACGTGGAAGGGCGAGGCGGTGACGCTCACCGTGACCGAGTTCCTGATCCTCCAGGCGCTCGCCCACCGCCCCGGCGTCGTGAAGAGCCGCAACGCGCTGATGGACGCCGCCTACGACGATCAGGTCTACGTCGACGACCGCACGATCGACAGCCACATCAAGCGGCTGCGCAAGAAGTTCAAGGTGACCGACCCGAACTTCGACATGATCGAGACGCTCTACGGCGTCGGCTACCGCTTCAAGGAGGCGTGATCCGAGGATCCGCCCCGTGCCCGCACAGAACACCGCCCGGGACGCCGCCCCGGCCGAGGGGGGCCCGCGCGCCGCATCGGCCCGCGCCCTGTCGCACCTGCTGACGTGGCCGCGCGCCCTCTGGGACGGGATCGGCCAGCGCGCCTCGTCGAGCCTGACGCGCCGGATCGTGGTGCTCAACCTCGTCGGGCTGATCGCGCTGCTCGTCGGCTTCCTCTACCTCAACCAGTTCCGCCAGGGGCTGATCCAGGCCCGGATCCAGAGCCTCGCGATCCAGGGCGACATCATCGCCGGGGCGATCGCCGCCTCGGCCTCGGTCGATACCGATGCGATCCGCATCGACCCCGACAAGCTTCTCCAGCAGCAGGCGGGCGAGGGGGCCGACGAGGAGGCGCAGCCGCTCGCGTTCTCCCTGAACCCGGAACGGGTCGCGCCGCTGCTGTCGCGCCTCGTCACCCCCACCGGCAACCGCGCCCGGGTCTACGACCAGGAGGGCGGCCTCCTGTTCGACACCCGCACCCTGTTCAAGCGCGGGGATGCCGGCCGCGCCGACCCGATCGCCGAGAAGCCGCACCGGGCCGGCCTGCTCGAATCGGCGTTCGACGCGGTCCACGCCCGGCTCAGCACCCTGTTCGGCGGCCGCACCGCGCCGCCGGAGGAGACGGGACCGGCCAACGGCCATTCCCTGCGCGAGGTCCAGGCCGCGCTCGGCGGCGCCCGCGGCAGCCTCGTGCGGCGCAACACCCTCGGCGAGACGAACGTCTCGGTGGCGGTGCCGATCCACAAGGGCGGCAAGGTGCGCGGCGCGCTGCTGATCTCGACGCAGGGCGACGCCATCGACCGGGTGATCGCCTCCGAGCGCTTCGGCCTGCTCCAGGTGTTCCTGATCGCCGCCATGGTGATGGTGGTGCTGTCCTTCCTCCTGGCCGGCGCCATCGCCGGGCCGGTGCGCCGCCTCGCCGAGGCGGCCGAGAAGGTCCGCATGGGCATCAAGACCCGCGAGGAGATCCCGGACTTCACCGAGCGCACCGACGAGATCGGCCATCTGTCGGGTGCGCTGCGGGACATGACCCAGGCGCTCTACCGCCGCATCGACGCGATCGAGAGCTTCGCCGCGGACGTGAGCCACGAATTGAAGAACCCGCTCACCTCCCTGCGCAGCGCGGTGGAGACCCTGCCGCTCGCCAAGACCGACGAGTCCCGCGGGCGGCTGATGGCGATCATCCAGCACGACGTGAAGCGCCTCGACCGGCTGATCAGCGACATCGCCGACGCCTCGCGCCTCGACGCGGAACTCGCCCGGGCCGAGGCGCGGCGGGTCGACATGCGCAAGCTCCTGACCACCGTCGTGTCGGTGGCCAACGAGCGCAGGCGGCCGAAGGACTGCCTGATCCAGCTCGACGTGGAGGCGCCGGCCGAGCAGGAGGCGCCGTTCACCATCATCGGCCACGACAGCCGCCTGGGGCAGGTGGTTAACAACCTCCTCGACAATGCCCGCTCGTTCTCCCCCTCCGACGCCAAGGTGCGGGTGGCGCTGCGGCGGGTCCGCGGGGAGGTCGAGCTGATCTGCGAGGACGAGGGCCCCGGCATCCCCGAGCACGCGGTGGAGCGGATCTTCGAGCGCTTCTACACCGATCGCCCGGAGCAGGGCTTCGGCCAGAACTCGGGCCTCGGCCTGTCGATCTCCCGCCAGATCGTCCAGGCCCACCGCGGCTCGATCCGCGCCGAGAACCGGCCCGGCGCGCCGAACGAGGAGGGCGAGCCGACGGTGCGCGGCGCCCGCTTCGTGGTGCGCCTGCCGGCGGCCCCGCGCCAGCTCCACACCTGATGGTTACCGTTCACGCCGCCTGCGTCGCCCTGGGCGGCGCGGGCGTGCTGATCCGCGGGCCCTCGGGCGCGGGCAAGTCGAGCCTCGCGCTGCTGCTCGCCGAGGCGGCCGGTGCAGCCCTCGTCGCCGACGACCGGGTGGGGCTCGCGGTGCGGGCGGGGCGCCTCGTCGCCCGTCCGCACCCGGCCGCGATCGGGCTCGTGGAGGTGCGCGGCCAGGGCATCCTCACAGCGGAGGCTCTCGGGGTGGCGACCCTGCCCGAAGCGATCCTGTCGCTTGCCGTCGATCTCGTCGAGGCCGCGCCCCGGCTGCCGGATCCGCCCGAGGACGCCGCGATCCTCGGCCTGCACCTGCCCCGCCTCGTGCTCGACCGGGGCGCGCGCGCGGCCGGGCTGGCGCCGATGCTGGTGCGTGCCGCGCTGCGCAAAGCGGAGCCGTGAGCGGCCCGGCGTGACTTCGCAGTCGCACAGCCCCGCCGATTGAGGCACCCTCCGGCGCCCCCATAGCCTCCGGGCCGGGCGCGTGGCATGATCGCGGCACTGTCCGAGCAAAAAGTCGCGTCCGCCTTGTGATGATCTGTGCGATGCACAACATGGTGGCAGACACAGGACGTCGGAACACGTGTCGATGATTGGCATGGTGCTCGTCACCCACGGTTTGCTCGCGACCGAGTTCAAGGCCGCTCTGGAGCACGTGGTCGGCCCGCAGGATCAGATCGAGACGATCACGATCGGGCCGGAGGACGATATGGAGCTGCGGCGCCGGGACATCATGTCCGCGGTCTGCCGCGTGAACACGGGCGAGGGCGTGGTCGTGCTGACCGACATGTTCGGCGGCACGCCGTCGAACCTCGCGCTGTCGTGCATGAACGGCGGCTCGGTCGAGGTGGTGGCCGGCATCAACCTGCCGATGCTGATCAAGCTCGCCAGCGTCCGCGACGAGGAGCTCCTCGTGGACGCCGTGCTCCACGCCCAGGAAGCGGGGCGCAAGTACATCAACGTCGCCTCGCGCGTGCTGGCCGGCAAGTAGCGCCATTCAGACACGTAGCGCCCGTCACACGCCTCGCTCCGCCTCGATCTCCGGCGGCCCGGCCGCCCGTGTCCGGGCGCTCACGGTGATGCCGGCCGAGGCCGCGATCACCAGGGCGATGGCGAGCCACTGCACCGCGCTCAATTGCTCGTCGAGCACCGCGAAGGCCGCGAGCGCCGCCACCGCCGGTTCCAGGCTCATCAGCACCCCGAAGGTCTTCCGGTCGAGCCTGCGCAGCGCGACCATCTCCAGCGAGTAGGGCAGGGCGCTCGACAGCAGCGCCACGACGATTCCCGCAGCCAGGATCTCCGGGGCGAACAGGGCGGTCCCTGCTCCCGCCAAGCCGAACGGGGCGGCGACCAGTGCCGCCACGCTCATCCCGAGCGCCACCGCCTGCCCGCCGTCGACCCGGCCGGCCCGCTGACCGAACAGGATGTAGAGGGCCCAGGCGAGGCCGGCGGCGAGCGCGTAGCCCACGCCCACCGGGTCGAGGCCGCCGCTGCCGGCGAGCGGGAGCAGCAGGGCGAGGCCCGCGACCGCGACGCCGATCCAGAGGAAGTCGGTCGGGCGGCGGGAGGCTGCGAGCGCCACCGCGAGCGGCCCGGTGAACTCGATCGCCACCGCCGGCCCGAGCGGCAGCCGGGCGAGCGCGCAGTAGAACAGCAGGTTCATCGACCCGAGCGCCGCGCCGTACAGCGCGATCCAGCCGGCGTCGCGGGGGTGGAGCGTACGCCGCCACGGCCGCCAGACCGCGACGAGGATCAGCGCCGAGAAACCCACCCGCAGGGCCGAGGTCCCGGCCGGGCCGAGCGCCGGGAACAGCGTCTTGGCAAACGTCGAGCCCGCCTGGAGCGAGACCATGCCCGCGACGAGGGCGGCGACCGGGAGGAGCATCAATCACCGCATATCGTGCGGAGATTGGCTCGCCTAATCTCCGCATCCGGCCATCATGGGCCTACAGGATGAACCGGCTGAGATCTGCGTTGGCCGCCAGATCCTCCACCCGCGCCCGCACGTAGGCGGCGTCGATCGGCACGGTCTCGCCGGCGCGGTCGGTGGCGGTGAACGAGATCTCGTCGATCACCCGTTCCAGCACCGTCTGGAGGCGGCGGGCGCCGATGTTCTCGACCGACGCATTCACTTCGACGGCGACGCGGGCCAGCGCGTCCACCGCGTCGTCGGTGAAAGCCAGCGTCACCCCCTCGGTCTCCATCAGCGCCACGGTCTGCTTGAGCAGGCTCGCCTCGGTGCTGGTGAGGATCTGCTTGAAATCCTCGACCGTCAGCGGCTGCAACTCCACCCGGATCGGCAGGCGGCCCTGCAATTCCGGCAGGAGGTCGGCGGGCTTCGAGACGTGGAAGGCACCGCTTGCGATGAACAGCACGTGGTCGGTCTTCACCGGCCCGTGCTTGGTCGCCACCGTGGTGCCCTCGATGAGCGGCAGCAGGTCGCGCTGGACGCCCTCGCGCGACACGTCGCCGGCGCGGCCCTCGCGGGCGCAGATCTTGTCGATCTCGTCGAGGAAGACGATGCCGTTGTCCTCGACCTCGCGGATCGCCTCGCGGATCAGGGCGTCGTCGTCCACGAGCTTGTCGGATTCCTCGGCGAGCAGGGGCGCGTAGGCCTCGCGCACGGTGATCCGGCGCGGCTTGCCCCGCTGGCCGCCGAGCGCCTTACCCAGCATGTCGCCGATGTTGATCGCGCCCATCGAGGCGCCGGGCATGCCGGGGATCTCGAACATCGGCAGGCCCGACGGCGCGCTCGCGGCCAGTTCCAGCTCGACCTCCTTGTCGTCGAGTTCGCTTTTGCGCAGCCTGCGCCGGAAGCTGTCGCGGGTGGCTTGGCTCGCGGTCGGGCCGACGAGCGCGTCGAGGATCCGGTTCTCGGCCGCGGCCTCGGCCTTGGCCTTCACCGCCTCGCGCTTCACCCCCCGGGTGAGCCCGATCGACACCTCGACGAGGTCGCGCACGATCTGCTCGACGTCGCGGCCGACATAGCCGACCTCGGTGAACTTCGTCGCCTCGACCTTCAGGAACGGCGCGTTGGCGAGCCGCGCCAGCCGCCGGGCGATCTCTGTCTTGCCGCAACCGGTCGGTCCGATCATCAGGATGTTCTTGGGCGCGACCTCCTCGCGCAGCGGCCCGGTGAGCTGCTGGCGCCGCCAGCGGTTGCGCAGGGCGATCGCCACCGCGCGCTTGGCGTCGTGCTGCCCGACGATGAAGCGATCGAGTTCGGACACGATCTCGCGCGGAGAGAACGTCGTCACCGCAGATGCCTTCCCTGTCTTCCGGCCCCAAGCGCCGGTGAGCCCGGAATGGGGTCGCGGCCGGCGCCGCGCAAGAGGGGCACCGCGCGAGAGGGGCGCCCCGCGAGAGGAGCGCCGGCCGCGGCCCCGCTCAGTGCGCCGGGAGCGAGGCCGCCCCGGGCTTGTCGTGGGTGCCGAAGCGCTCGACCAGGGTCGCGCTCGCGGCATTGAGCCCGACCACCTCGACGACCCGCCCCCGGGCGCGGGCCTTCAGCACCACCCGGTCGAGGGCGCCGACCGCCGATATGTCCCAGAAATGCGCCCCGCTCACGTCGAGGACGATCCGCTCGACCGGCTCCAGCAGGTCGACCGCCTCGCCGAACCCGCCGGCCGAGGCGAAGAACACCTGCCCCGTCACTCGGTACGTCCGGGTGCGCCCGTCCGGCGACAGCTCGGAGGCGACGCGGCTGAGGCGCGCGACCTTGCCGGCGAAGAACACCCCCGACAGGAGCACGCCGACCAGCACCCCGATCGCGAGGTCGCGGGTGGCGACGACCACCGCCACGGTGGCCAGCATCACCGCCGAGGAGGGCAGCGGGTTGGTCCGCAGCCGCGCGAGCGAGCGCCAGGAGAAGGTGTTGACCGACACCATGATCATCACCGCCGTCAGCGCCGCCACCGGCACGACCGCCAGCAGGTCCTGAAGCGCCACCAGCAGCAGGAGGAGAAAGCCGCCCGCCACCAGGGTGGAGAGCCGGCCCCGCGCCCCCGAGGAAACGTTGATCACCGACTGCCCGATCATCGCGCAGCCGCCCATGCCGCCGAACAGGGCCGAGGCGGTGTTGGCGAGCCCCTGGCCGATGCATTCCCGGTTCTTGCTGCTCGGCGTGTCGGTCATGTCGTCGACGATCTGCGCGGTGAGCAGGCTCTCCAGCAGTCCCACCGCGGCGAGGGTGGCGGCGTAGGGCGCCAGGATGCGCAGCGTCTCGAAGGTGAGCGGCACCTGCGGCAGGGCGAAGCTCGGCAGGGCCGAGGGCAGGGCGCCGAGATGGGCGACGGTGCGCACGTCGAGCCCGAGCCACGCGGTGAGCCCGGTCAGCACGGCGATGGCGACGAGGGGCGAGGGCACCGCCCGGGTCAGGCGGGGGAAGCCGTAGATGATGGCGAGACCCAGCGCGATGAGCCCGTAGGTGGCGGGGGTGACGCCGGTGAGCTCGGGGAGCTGCGCCAGGAAGATCAGGATCGCCAGCGCGTTGACGAAGCCGGTCATCACCGACTGCGAGACGAAGCGCATCAGCCGCCCGAGTTTCAGGAAGCCCGCCGCGATCTGGATCACGCCCATCAGGATCGTGGCGGCGAACAGGTACTGGACGCCGTGATCGCGCACGAGGTCGGTCATCACCACGGCGGTGGCGGCGGTGGCGGCAGAGATCATCGCCGGGCGTCCGCCGGTGAAGGCGATCGTGCAGGCGATGACCACCGAGGCGTAGAGGCCGACCTTCGGGTCGACGCCTGCGATCACCGAGAAGCCGATCGCCTCTGGGATCAGGGCGAGGGCGACGACGAGGCCCGAGAGGATGTCGCCGCGCAGGTTCGAGACCCACGCGCCGAGGAGGCCGGCGGGTCCGGTCTTCTGGGAGGTCATGGAAAAAATCCGCAGGAGACGCGCCCGCGCTTCGGGCGGGACGGCGGCGTCTCGTGTGCGTGGTCCGGCGGATCGGCGGCCGGAAGAGCCACCCGGGCTCTCACCGGGTCCTTGCGAATGGCCCGACCCTAGTGACGCTCACGCTGCAATGCAACATGCGCGACGGGCAGACCTACGATCCGCCGACCTCGAGCGCCTCGATGACGAGGTTCCCGTTGGTGTAGACGCAGATCTCGGCGGCGATGGCCATCGCGCGGCGCACGATCGCCTCGGCGTCGAGGTCGCCGTCCTCCAGGGCGCGGGCGGCGGACAACGCGTAATTGCCGCCGGAGCCGATCGCCATCACCCCGCTCTCGGGCTCCAGGACGTCGCCGGCGCCGGAGAGCAGCAGGCTCACGTCGCGGTCGGCCACCAGCATCATCGCCTCCAGGCGGCGCAGGTAGCGGTCGGTGCGCCAGTCCTTGGTCAGCTCGACGCAGGCGCGGGTGAGCTGGCCGGGATACTGCTCCAGCTTGCCCTCCAGCCGCTCGAACAGGGTGAAGGCGTCGGCGGTCGCCCCGGCGAAGCCGCCGATCACCGCGCCCTTGGCGAGCCGGCGCACCTTGCGGGCGTTGCCCTTCACGATGGTCTGGCCGAGGCTGACCTGCCCGTCGCCGCCGATGACGACGCGGCCGCCTTTGCGGACCATCAGGATGGTGGTGGCGTGCATCTGGGGCGGCCCGCCCCGCTCGTCGTGACTCAAGACCAACGCTCCGGTTGCGCGCTCCGCCGCCGGAGACCGATCCGGCGGGGAAGGCGCGTCGCGCGACGACGTCGGAGCCGCGTCCGCTGGGGATGGGCTCGGCTCCGGTCGATCCGGGCCGAGATGGGGAGGCGGGCCCGCGCCGTCCAGCGGGCGCGGCGACGGCGGGCGGACGGGTCGCTACTCGGCGACCGCCTCGGCGACCTGGACCGGGCCGGCGTCGCGCAGGATCGACTCGGCCGCCGCCTTGGCGAGCAGCGCGTAGCCGCCGTCGGCCATGTGCAGCCCGTCCGCGGCGAAGAGCTGCTTGCGCGTCACCTTGCCGTCGCGCACCCAGTCCTGCATCAGGTCGGCCCGGCGGATGACCGGCACGTCGAGCTCGGCGCCGATCTCGCGCACCGCGTCGCGGAACCGGTGCGAGCCCGGCGTCGCCTCCAGCGTCGGGCACCATTGCGGCTCCATCAGAACCACGTCGATGCCGGCCTCCTGGATGCGGCGCACGGCGGCGAGCGTCGCCTCGCGGAAGTGCGCGAGCGAGACGCCGCGCAGGGGGTCGTTGCTGCCGGTCTGCCAGATCACCAGTTGCGGCTCGGCCCGGATCACGTCGCGGTCGAGGCGGGCGAGCATGTCGTCCACGTGCTCGCCGCCGATGCCGCGGTTCACCACCGTGACGTCGAGGCCGCGCAGCCGGCCGCGCAGGTCGGCCTGGAGGCGGGCCGGGTAGGCGTTGGCCGGGCTCGAAGCGCCGATGCCCTCGGTGGAGGACGAGCCGAAGGCGACGATCCGCAGCGGCGCGCCGATGGCGATCTGCCGGGCGACGTGCGGCAGGTCCGGCGTCTCGTGCAGGTCGATGCCGAGGAGATCCAGCGAATCCGGCAAGAGGTCGGCATAGGCCAGCACAGCGGTCGGCAGCAGCAACAGGCCGGCGGCCAGAGCGGCGCGGCGCAGCAGCGCGCGCAGGGGATGGGCAGAGGTGGTGTGGGGCACGGGGACCGTCGGGCTCGGCTCGCGTGGAGGCTCGATACAGACTGCGCCGCGATCCCGGAAGCCCGGGTTCCCGCGGATGCTTGAAGGCTGTGTGAATCCGTAACGCAAAATTCACCACTCGCAGGTCGATCGCGACGGCATCGCGAACCGTCGAGCCGAATCATGGTCGTTTGCGGGCGCCTCCGAGTTCGTCCGCCTGCGAAAAGGCGGGGCAGCGTTCTCGGACCGATGGCTCGGCCGGGTCGGACGGCACGAACGATGCTTGTGCTCCGGCGCAGATCCCGGGAGGGGCAAAGGGGTCGGCCGTCCGACACGCCGCACCGCGCCGGGAACCCCGGACGAGGCCCGCGGCCGCGGGCCTCGAAGGCGTCCCGGGGGCCCGTGCGTGCGCATCGCCATCCTGACCCCATCCACCGATCCGGGCGGCGGCGTCGCCCACGCCCTCGGCCTCGCCGAGGCCCTGTGCGGGCTCGGGCACGAGGCGGTCGTGCATGCCCCCGATCCGACCGGGCGCGGGTTCTTCCGCGAGGCGCGCTGCCCCGTCCTCTCCGTGGCGGCCAAGACCCCGTCCGCCGAGCCCGGAGAACGGATCCGCGCCGGCATCGCCGCCTGCCTCGCGCATTTCTCGATGCCCGCGGCCTGCGATTTCGACGTGTTCCACGCCCATTGCGAGATCGGCGGCAACGCCCTGGCGACCCTGACCCGGCGGCGGCTGATCCCGGGCTTCGTCCGCACCGTCCACCGGGTCGAGGCGGGGTTCGACCCGCACCTCGCCCCGCTGCGGGACCGGGCGATCCTCGATGCCGGCCGGCTGCTCTGCGCGAGCCGGATCGGGGTCGCCGCGCTGGCGGCCGAGTACGGGGCGTCGGCGGACCCGGTCGGCGGCGGGGTCGACGGCTCCGCCTACGCACCCGAGCCCGGCCCCGGCGACGCCGAGCTGCGCCGCCGCCTGGGTCTCGGCGCGGGCCCGGTCTTCCTCGTCCTCGGCGGCTTCGCGGCCGGTAAGAACGCGCTCACGGCGATCACGGCCTTCGCCGCACTCCGGGCGACGCTGCCCAGCGCGCAGTTGGTGCTGGCCGGCGCGGCCTCCGGGGACCACGCGGGCTACGCGGCGCGTTGCTGCGCCGCCCTGGAACATGAGGGGCTGGAGGTCGGTCCCGGCAAGCCGGTGATTCGCATCGGCGCCGTGGCGCAGGCCGACATGCCCGCCCTCTACCGCCTCGCCGACGCCCTCGTCTGTCCGGCCCTGGCGACGGGCTACGGGCTCTCCGTGCTGGAGTCGATCGCCTGCGGGACCCCCGCCATCGTCTCGGCCCGGCCCCCCTTCACCGAGTACCTGCGGACCAGCGAGGCCCTGTTCGTCGATCCCGAGGACGCGGGCGCGGTCGCTGCGGCGATGCGGGCGAGTCTGGAGCCGGAGCGGCGCCGGCCGCTGGCCGCGGCGGCCCGCCTCGTCGCGGGGCGCCACACCTGGGAGGCCTGCGCCCGCCGCCATCTCCCGGCCTACGGCGCCATCCTGCGCGTTCCCCCGGCCGTCTCGGCGGCCACCAACTCGGCGGCCTGGAACACGACCCGGCGCCCGGCGACCGCGGTGCGCGGCGATCGACCGGATCAGATCTGAGCGGGATGGAGGCGGGGCGTCGGCCCGTTCTGCGACGAAGAGCCACCCGATACGGTGAGCCGTGACCGCGTTCTCCGGGCAGGCCCGGCGCGCGGTTGCGGGGCGGAACGGTGCGGAGCCAAGCCGTGTCGCAATCAGCCTTCCCGGCCATCCTCCTGCTCGCCGCCTCGCTCGGCCCGGCGGCTGCGCAGGGACGGCCCTCCACGACGGCCATGAACTGCGGGCAGGCCGCCCGCCTCGTCGAGGCCCGCGGCGCCGTCGTGCTCGGCACCGGCGGCCAGACCTACGACCGCTTCGTGCGCGACCGGTCGTTCTGCGAGCCCACCGAGATCGCCCGGCGCGCCTTCCGCCCGACCCGCGACGATCCGGCCTGCCTCGTCGGCTACACCTGCTACGAGCCGAGCCGCGACGACTGGCTCGGCTCCGACTACTGAGCGCCGGCCTCCAGCGCGACGATGACGCGGCGGTCGCCGGCCCGGCGGGTGAAGCCGGTGGCGTCGAGGTGTTCCAGCAGCGGGATCGAGAACTTCCGCGAGATCCCGAGCGTCGCCCCGGCTTCCCGCGCCAGGAAGCCGGTCTCCGCGGTGCCGGCGTTCGGGAAGGCCTGCGCGAGGCGCGTCCGCGCGCTCGCCACCGCCTCCTTGTGGAACAGGACCGCCCGCCGCTGCACCCGGTCGACGGCGCGGATCACCGTGCCGGCCCCGACGAGGTAGGTCAGCGCCTCGCGGCGGCGGATGTCCCGGCCGATCGCCTCGGCCTCGTCGGGCGGGTTCAGGCCGGCGCGGCGGAAGACCTGCTCCAGACGCCGCGTCGTCTCGGTCTCGTTGCGGGCGGGGTCGAAATCGGCCCGCCGCCAGAGCAGTCCGGCCTGGGCCGCCTCGCCGGTCGCCCCGAGGTCGCGCAGCACCGCGCCCGTCACCGGCTCCGTCAGCACCAGCGACCGCGCGAGGCGCTCGACCGCGATGCCGTGCTCCATCGGGTGCTCGTGGTGGTGCTGCGACAGGGCCGCGAGCACGCCGGTGCGCAGGGCCGCGAAGGCTGGGGCGCCGACGAAGCGCTCGGCGATCTCCCGCGCCCCCGAGGCGGCGAGCAGGCGCCGCACCCGCTCGGGCGCCGTGCCCGCGAGCCGGGCCAGCTCGGTGAGACCGGCGCCGGCCGCGCCCGCCTGGCCGAGCCGCACCGCCAGCGCCTCGGCGGGGCGCCCGGCGGCGATGGCGGCGAGATCCGCGGTGATCCGGGCATCGCCCCGGCGGCGGCGGCGGCTCGCGGGATCGAGGATGCGGCCGCCCGCGACGGTGGCGGGCGGCGAGTCGAGCCGCAGCACGAACGGTTCGCGCGCCGGCACGGCCGCGTCCGCGGAGAGATGCAGTTGCGCCTGCGCGCTCGCGCCCGGCTCCAGCGCCTCGCGGTCGAGGAGCCGCAGCCGCGCCGGCACCTCGGAGGTGCCGAACAGCAGCCGGCAGGCGGTGCCCCCTGGCAGCGCCGCCTCCGCGCTCGCGGCCGCCGAGATCGCCACGTCGAACCACCGCGCGGGGGCGAGCAGCCCCGGCAGGCACAGCGCCTGTCCACGGGCGACCTCGTCGAGCCCGACGCCGCGCAGGGCCACCGCCGTGCGCCGTCCGGGCTCGGCGGCCTCGACCGAGCGGCCATGGATCTGGAGGCCGCGCACCGTCGCGGTCCGCCCGCCGGGGGCGATCTCCACGGTGTCGCCCACCGCCAGCCGGCCCCGGCGCAGGGTGCCGGTGACCACCGTGCCGAAGCCGGCGCGGGAGAACACCCGGTCGACCGGCAGGTAGGGGAAGCCGTCATCGGCACCCGGCGGCGTCTCGTCCAGCAGCCCGGTCAGCGCCGCGGACAGGGCCGGGATGCCGATGCCCGTGACCGTGGACGTGGCGATCACCGGACCGGCCTCGATCCCGGCGCGGGCGGCCGCGGTGGCGATCTCGGCGGCGCGGGCGGCGAGCGTCTCGGGCCCGGCGAGGTCGGCCTTGGTCAGCGCCAGGACGCCCCTGCGCACGCCGATCAGCCGGGCGATCTCCAGGTGCTCGACCGTCTGGGGCTTGATGCCCTCGTTGGCGTCGACCGCGAGCAGGACCGCCCGCATGCCGGTGGCGCCCGACACCATGGCGCGCACGAACCGCTCGTGACCCGGAAGGTCGACGAGGTCGATCTCGCCCGGGTCGCCCGCCAGCAGCGCGAAGCCCGGGACGATCGAGACGCCGCGCGCCTGCTCCTCCTTCAGCCGGTCGGTCTCCGCACCGGTCAGGGCGCGCACCAGTGCGGTCTTGCCGTGATCGACGTGACCGATGACGCCGACGAGGAGTGTCTTCAACGCTGTCACCGACCCGACGACCTCCGTGACGCCGCCGTCCACGCGAGGGCGCGCTGTTCCTTCGTTCAGGGAACTATCCGATCCCGTCGACTCGGCGTCGAGCCGGCCGCCGCCGGCCGGTCGGGGCAGGGGCGAACGAGGCGGTTAGGTTGTGGACAATTCAATATGCCACGATCCGAAGCGTTGGGAAAGGGCGTTCATGCTGCATTGCAGCACCGAGGGCCCGAATTCGGTCGGACACTGTCGCGCGCCCGGTGCATGGCGGCGTCGTCTTCCCGCCATGGTCGCGGCTCCGGGCGGACGAATCGTCGGTCCGGGGGCCGCCTCGTGCCCGGCGGCGCGGCACCGACGGCGTCGAACTCCGGGCGAATCGCCTCGACGGTCGACAATCCTGGCGCCGGTCGCGCTTGCGGTGATCGGATCCGCGGGCTGAGATCCGGGAATGGCGCACGCCGCCACGCTGTTCCGCCGCCGCACGCGGCTTCGCGGCCGAGAACCTGTGGCGGGCCGAGCGCGACGGCATCGCGGGGCCTTCGCCGTCGCGCGGCGGGCCGGTGCGTGGGAGCAGGAGCCGCTCGCGGCGGTGGTCGGTCATCGCGCGCGGAAAACCGCCGCCGGGCCGGAGGGCGATGCTGGGGCGGCCCGCTCCTCGTCCCGGCGGCGAGACGGTGGGCCCGGCCCGGTTGAGGGGGCTGCTGGGCCAGGTCCCGCCGGCCGCGCGCGTCGCGGCGGGACTCAGGTCGCACGGCCGTGTTGCTCGCACGTGTCCGAACGGGTCCGGGCGCAGATTTTCGCGGCGGACGCGTCCCCGGTTCGGACGCGCTCTGCTATCGACAGGCTCCGCAACCGCTCGCGAAGCACCGGCATGTCCCTCCTGCGCGACCTCTTCGGGCACCTCGGCCGCACCGTCACCGCCTATGCCGGCGACCGGACGCTGATGCTCGCCGCCGTCTCGGCCGCCGCCAACGTCATCGTCGCGGACGGGGAGGTGGCGGGCGACGAGTTCGAGACCGCTCTGGAGGGGCTGCGCGCCGACCCGGTGCTGGTCAAGGGCTACGACGCGCGGATGCTGGAGACCGAGTTGTACGACGGCATCGCCCGGGCCCGGACCCGGCTGGGACGTGCGGAGAACCTCCGCCACGTCGCCGCGCTCGCCGGCCGGCCGGAGCGCCAGCGCGAGAACGTCTTCCTGATCGCCGCCGACGTGGCCGACCACGACGGCATCAGCGGCATCGAGGCGAGCGCGCTCGGGGAGATCGCCGCGGCGCTCGCCGTGGACGGGTCCGCCCTGCTCGCCGCCTCTCCGGTGCGCCGCACGGCGGGCTGAGCCGGATCCGGTCCCTGGCGCGGTGCGGCGGCGGCGTCTCCGGGGACGGAGCGGACGCGATCCCGGTTGCCCGGCGCGGCCGGCGGGGCCATCACAGGCATCTCGCGGTACGGCGCGGGGCCGTGCAAGGAAGTGGCATGAGTCAGACGAGTCCGAGCAGCACCCACAACCTGCGCGCCGACGGGGCGCGCCTGTGGGCGACGATCCACGAGACGGCGGCCTTCGGGGGGACCCCGAACGGCGGCATCAACCGGCTGACCCTCTCGGCCGAGGACGGGCAGGTGCGCGACTGGTTCCGGGACGCCTGCGAGGCGGCGGGGCTCGCCGTCTCCGTCGACGCCCTCGGCACCCAGTACGCCCTGCGCCGCGGCCGCGACATGAGCCGGCCGCCGGTCGCCTTCGGCTCGCACCTCGACACGCAGCCCACGGGGGGCAAGTTCGACGGCGTGCTCGGCGTGCTGGCGGGGCTGGAGGTGATGCGGACCCTGAACGACGCCGGGATCGAGACCGAGGCGCCGCTGATGGTCGTCAACTGGACCAACGAAGAGGGCTCGCGCTTCGCTCCGGCGATGATGGCCTCGGCGGCCTATGCCGGCGACTTCACGGCGGACGAGATCCTGGCCAAGCGCGACGCGGCGGGCGTCACGGTGGCCGAGGCGCTCGACGCCATCGGCTACCGCGGCGACGTCGCCGTGGGCGGCCAGACGATCGGCGCGTTCGTGGAACTGCACATCGAGCAGGGCCCGATCCTGGAGGCCGAGGCCAAGACCATCGGCGTCGTCGAGGGCGGCCAGGGCATCGCGTGGTTCGACGGCGCGATCACCGGCTTCGAGAGCCACGCCGGCACGACGCCGATGCCGCGGCGGCGCGACGCTCTGCTGGCGCTGTCGGAATTCGCGCTGGCCGCCGAGCGGATCGCCCTGGATCACGCCCCGAGCGCGGTGGCCACGGTCGGCGAGGCGGCGATCCTGGCGCCGTCGCGCAACGTGGTGCCGGGCCGGGTCGCCTTCACCCTCGACATCCGCGACCCGCGCTCCGCGACGCTCGACGCGATGGAGGCGGCCCTGCACGCGGCGGCCGCCGAGATCGGGGCGCGGCGCAACCTGACCGTGGAACTCGCCCGGATCTGGCGCAAGGAGCCGGTGCCGTTCGATGCCCGGGTCGTGGCCGCGGTCGAGGCCGCCGCCGAGAACCTCGGCCACCCGCGCCGCCGCATCGTCTCGGGGGCGGGCCACGACGCCTGCAACCTCGCGGCCCGGGTCCCGACGGCGATGATCTTCGTGCCCTGCAAGGACGGGGTGAGCCACAACGAGTCCGAGTCCGCGACGCAGGGCGATTGCGCGGCCGGCGCCGACGTTCTGCTCCAGACCGTCCTGCGGCTCGCCAACGCCCCTGCGGAGGCACCCCCGGCCTGATCTCCGTCCGTGCACCCGCCGGGCGACGGCGGTCGCTCCGGGCCGCGCCATCCGCACGCGCGGCGCCTCGGCCCGGTGCGGGTGTGCGGGCCGGAAAAATCCCGTACAGGACGGGCCCATGACCCCACGCGCGCACCGCGACCCCCGGGGCCGGCCGCTGATCGCGGTGACCGGCCTCGGCATCGTCTCCTCTCTCGGGCGGGGACAGGCCGAGACCTGGGCGGCCCTGGTCGAGGGCCGCTCGGGAATCCGCGCGATCACACGGTTCCCAACCGACGGCCTGCGCACCCGCATCGCCGGCACGGTCGACGACCTCGACACCGAGCCGCTGGTGGCGCCGCTCCTGTCCGAGCGTTTCGCCGCGGCGGCGGCCGAGGAGGCGGTGGAGCAGTCCGGGATCGGCAGGCCCGGGGATTTCCCCGGCGCGCTGTTCATCGCCGTGCCGCCCGTCGAGATGGAGTGGCCGCAGCGGCGGGCGCTCGCCGAGGCGGCGGGCGGGACGGGGCCGGTCGATTATGCCGGGCTCATCCGCGCGGCCGGCTCCCGGCGGTTCGACGACTGGCACGACCTGTTCATCTTCGGCACCGTGGCCGACCGGATCGCCGACCGCTTCGGCACCCGCGGCTCGCCGATCTCGCTCTCCACCGCCTGCTCGTCGGGGGCGACCGCGATCCAACTCGGCGTCGAGGCGATCCGCCGGGGCGAGACGGCGGCGGCGCTCTGCATCGGCACCGACGGCTCGGTGAACCCGGAATCGCTGATCCGCTTCTCGCTGCTCTCAGCGCTCTCCACGCGCAACGACCCGCCGGAGCAGGCCTCAAGACCGTTCTCGAAG
Source organism: Methylobacterium amylolyticum (assembly GCF_030700245.1). Lineage (GTDB taxonomy): Bacteria > Pseudomonadota > Alphaproteobacteria > Rhizobiales > Beijerinckiaceae > Methylobacterium. Next base: position 116,424 of record NZ_JAUYZI010000005.1, on the reverse strand, counting down.
GACCGCGACGGCTTCGTCATGGGGGAGGGCGCCGCCGCCCTGGTGCTGGAGGATGCGGGGGCCGCCGCGGCGCGGGGCGCCGCGATCCTCGGCTACGTGCTCGGCTGCGGCGAGAAGGGCGACGGCTTCCACCGCACCCGGTCGAGCCCGGACGGGGCGCCGATCATCGCGGCGATCCGCGCGAGCCTCGACGATGCCGGGCTGGCGCCCGAGCAGATCGACACGGTCAACGCCCACGGCACCTCGACGCCCGAGAACGACCGGATGGAGGCGCTGGGGCTCGCCGCCGTGTTCGGCGAGCGGGCGGCGCACCTGCCGGTGACCTCCAACAAGTCGATGATCGGCCACACCCTGACCGCCGCCGGGGCGATCGAGGCGGCGGCCTCGCTGCTCACCCTCCGACACGGCCGCATCCCGCCGACGATCAACCACCGGGTGCCCGATCCGGCGCTCGGCCTCGACGTGGTGGCGCAGGCCCGCGACCTGCCGGTGCGCACGGTGCTGTCGAACTCCTTCGGCTTCGGCGGCCAGAACACCTGCCTCGTGTTCGGGATCGAGCCGGCATGAGGGCGCGGGCATGAGGGCGCGGGCATGAGAGCGCCGGCGATGAGGGCACGCGCATGAGCGGGGCGGAGGCGCGGCGCGTCCTCGTCACCGGCGGCGCCTCGGGGCTCGGCGCCGCGATCAGCCGCGCGCTGGCGGGCGCCGGGTTCTCCGTCGACCTCACCTACCGCACGTCCGGCGAGGCCGCGGAAGCGCTGCTCGCGGAGCTGCGCGCGGCCCATCCCGGCCGGGCCTTCGCCGCCCACGCCCTCGACCTCGCGGATCGCGCCGCCCTCGACGCGTTCTGCGACGCGGCGGAGGCGGTGGGCTATCACGGCCTCGTCCACAATGCCGGCCAGCCCTGCGACGCGCTCGCCGCGATGCTCGATCAGGACCGGGCCGAGGCGGCGATGCAGGTCAACTTCTTCTCGCTGACCCGGCTCGCCAAGGCGCTGATGCGCGGCATGGTCCGCGCGCGCTCCGGGCGGATCGTCGCGGTCGGCTCGGTCGCGGCCTTGCGCGGCAATGCCGGCAACGGCGCCTACGCCGCGAGCAAGGGCGCCCTGATCGCCTATTGCCGGACGCTGGCGATCGAGACCGCCAAGCGCGGCGTCACCGTCAACGTGATCGCCCCGGGCTTCGTCGACACCGCGATGATGGCCCCCTACGCCGCCCACCGCGCCGGCATGGAGGCCCAGATCCCCGCCGGCCGCTTCGCGCGGCCCGACGAGGTCGCGGCGCTGGCCGCCTTCCTGATGGGGGAGGGGGCGGGCTACATCACGGGCGCGGTCCTGCCCGTCGACGGCGGCCTGACCGCGATGCTGGGCGTCCACCGCACCTGACTTTCTTCTGACTCTGCCGATGCGACTCGCCCGCTCCATCCCGTTCCTGATCGTCTGCTTCGGCGTGGGGCCTGCTTGTGCTGAGCCGGAGACTTACCGGCTCTCCGGCCTCCCGCCGGGCGAGACGCTGAGCATCCGCGTCGAGCCGGACGCGGGCGCCGAGGTGGTCGGCGAGATCCGCGGTCGCGCCCTGGTCTTCGGCTGCACCAACGATACCCCGAGCCGCACCACGTGGTGCCGGGTCAAGGTCGGGCCGATTGTGGGCTGGGCGCGGCGCCGCTACCTCGCGCCGGAGTGAGCAAAAAAGCGATGCGAGCCCTGCAACTCTTCGGCGACCGCGATCTGCGCCTGACCGAGATCGAGCCCGCCCCACCGCCGGCGGCCGGCGAGGTGCGGCTGCGGATCCGCGCGGTCGGCCTCAACTTCATCGACGTCTGGGGCTTCCGCGGCATGGCCTTCGCCAAGCGACGCCTGCCGCTGGTGGTCGGGGCCGAGGCCGTGGGCGAGGTGGACGCGCTCGGCGCGGGCGTATCCGGGCTCGCGATCGGCCAGCGCGTGGTGCCCTACGGCGCGATGACCTGCGGGCATTGCCGCGCTTGCCGCGACGGGCGCGACAACCTGTGCGAGGACGTGTCGGGGGTGATGGGCTTCCACCTCGACGGCTTCGCCCGCGAGCTGGTGACGCTGCCCGCCCGCCTCGCCGTGCCGGTGCCGGAGGGTGTAGCGGACGCCGACGCGGCGTGCGCCGGCATCGCCTTCGGCACGGTGCAGCACATGCTGTTCGACAACGCCCGGCTGGAGCCCGGCGAGAGCGTTCTCGTCCACGCGGGCGGCTCCGGCATCGGCACGGCGGCGATCCGGATGGCCAAGGCGATCGGCTGCACCGTCTTCACCACGGTGGGCGACGACGAGAAGGGCGCCAAGGCCGCCGAACTCGGCGCCGACCACGTGATCAACTACCGGGACGAGCGCTTCGAGGGCGAGGTGCGGCGCCTGACGAAGCGCCGGGGCGTCGACGTGGTGTTCGAGCATGTCGGCGCCGACACGTGGAACGGCTCGCTGCTCTGCCTCAAGCGCGGCGGCCGGCTCGTAACCTGCGGCTCGACCTCGGGCGTCTCGGCGACGATGAACCTGATGCAACTGTTCCAGCAACAGTACCGCATCACCGGCTCGTTCGGCTGCTCGCTCGGCAACATCCGTCAGGCGCTCGACAAGATGGCCGCCGGCATCCGCCCGGTCGTCGACACGGTCTACCCGCTCGCCGAGTTCGCGGCCGGGCTGAAGCGACTGGAATCGCGCAAGGTGTTCGGGAAGATCTTGGTCTCCCTGTGAGTTCGTTCGCGTCGATCCGGAAATGATGCTCTAAGCGCAGCCTTGCGGGCACGGCGTCCGCACTCGGGAACCCGCCTGTGCTGCGTCTCGCCCTGCTCCTGAAGCGCTCCTTCCCGCGGCTCGCCGGCTACGCGATGATCCCGGTGATCCGCGCGGTGTTCGCGCTGGCCCGCCTGCTCGGGCCGGAGCGCGCCGCCGTGCTCGGGGGCGCCCTGCTGCGCGGGATCGGCCCGCTGCTGCCTGCCCACCGCACAGCGCTGGCCAACATCCGCGCCGCTTTCCCCGGGATGCCGGGGGCGGAGGTGCGGGGCATCGCCCGCGCGGCCTGGGACAATCTCGGCCGCACCGGCGCGGAATACGCCCATCTCGACACCCTGTTCGACTACGACCCCGCTGCGGCCGCGCCCGGGCGCACCGAGGTCGCGGGGATCGAGCACTTCTTCGCCCTGCGCGACGACGGCCGGCCGGGGCTGATCTTCTCCGCCCATCTCGCCAACTGGGAGCTGCCGGCGATCTGCGCGGCGCGGTTCGGGCTGGAGGCGACCGCCGTGTTCCGGCCACCCAACAACCCGGCCGCCGCCCGGCTCGTGCAGGAGGTCCGCCGCGCGACCATGGGTGGGCTGGCCGCCTCGCGCCCCGGTGCCGCCTTCGCGATGCAGGGCGTGGTCGAGCGCGGCGGCCATCTCGGGCAGTTGATCGACCAGCACTTCACCCGCGGCGTGCCCGTGGTCTTCTTCGGGCAGCCCTGCCTCGCCAACCCGCTGCTCGCCAAGCTCGCCCGGCACCACGACTGCCCGGTGCACGGGGTCCGCGTCGTCCGGCTGCCGGGGGAGCGCTTCCGCCTGGAGCTGACGCCGGCCCTCGACCTGCCCCGCGGGCCGGACGGGCTGATCGACGTCGCGGGCGCCATGCAGGCGATGACCGCGACCGTCGAGGCCTGGGTGCGCGAGCATCCGGGCCAGTGGCTGTGGATGCACCGCCGCTGGCGCCCGGACATGCTGCCGAAGCCGGGAAAACCCGCTATGCAACCGGAGGTCGAGGGCCTTCAAGCCAACGTGATTTCCCACGCCTGACCCGGCGCGCTCAGATGGAAGCATGACGCAGCGGTCCCGCGCCCGAAGCGTGCCTGATCGTTCGGGAGGCGAGCCGGCAGGCGCCGTCCCGTTCCATCGTCCGCGCCGCCCCGGTTCGGGCCGCGTCCGGGTCGTGACGGCCCTGCGTGCCGGGTCGCTCGCCGCGGGCGTGTTCGCCGGCCTCGCCGCCGTCGCCGCCCCGGCGGAGCCGGTCGGCACCGTGGTGGAGATGTTCACGAGCCAGGGCTGCGGCGCCTGCCGTGCCGCCGATCCGGTGATCCGCGACCTCGCCCGCAAGCCCGGCGTGGTCGTCCTGACCCTGCCGGTGACCTACTGGGACTATCTCGGCTGGAAGGACACGCTGGGCCTGAAGCCGCTCAGCGAGCGGCAGCGGGCCTATGCGCGGGGCCGCGGCGGTCGTCAGGTGTTCACCCCGCAGGCGGTGGTGGACGGGAGCGCCTTCGCGGTCGGTTCGGACCGGGCGGCGCTGGAGCGGCTGATCCGCGAGGCCGACCACCGGGGCGGCCTGCCGGTGGCGGTCCGGGACGAGGTCCGCAACGGCCGCATCGCGGTCGAGGTCGGCGCGGCCCCCGCCGACGGCCGGGACGCGCGGGGCGATGTCTGGCTCGTGCCGGTGCTCACCAGCCGGACGGTGGCGATCGGCGGCGGCGAGAACGGCGGGCGGACCGCCACCTATCTCAACGTGGTGCGCGGCCTGCTGCGGCTCGGACCCTGGACCGGGGAACCCGCCCGGTTCGAGGTGCCCCGCTCCGCCGCCGCGGTCGCCGACGCCGATTCCTGGGTGGTGCTGGTGCAGGGGGCTGCCGAGGGGCGGCCGGGCCGGATCCTCGGTGCGGCCAAGGGGCCGGGCCTGTAGCGGCGCCGGGGGGCGGTCTGTCGCGGCGGGGTCGATTCCTCGCGCCTCACCGGCCGCAGAGCGCGGCGAAGGCGGTCGGTTGCGGCACGGTCCCGTTCTCGGCGAGCCGCGTCGGCGTGCACAGCCCCGGGTTCGCCCCGCAATAGCCGGAGAAGGCGAAGCGCGTCTCGGAGCCGTTGTTCGGCGCGATGGTCGCGCCGGTGGCGGTCACGATCGCCACCTGGCCCGACTGGTCCAGGGTGAGGCAGACCTGGGGCGTGGCGGACCGGGTGCAGACCTGCACCGCGCCGCTCAGCAGGGTGATGACGCTCCGGCTCCCCGTGGTCGACACGTCGAAGGTCGTCCCGCGCACGCCGATCGTCGCGACCGGGGTGTTGATCTGGTAGGCCTTCTTCTCAAGGTCTCCCGTGACGAAACGGTAGGTGCCCTTCAGCAGGTTGAGCGCCACCTTCCCGGCGGGCCGATCCTCCGAATACACGTACTGGTTCAGCGACACCCGGGCATTCGGGCCGATCGAGAGGTTGGTCTGGTCGACGAACACGATCTTCGCCAAGCTGTCGGCGCCGGTCTGGACCGCCTCGTTCCGGAACACCGCCTCGCCGGTGGCGAGCCTGTCCCGCTGGGCGCCGCTCACGCGCGAGACGTCGTTCTGGACCACGGTGGTCGCGCCGATCCGCTGCTGGGCCTGGACCGCGCCGGGAGTCGCCAGTGCGGCGCAGGCCGCGACGATCGCGCAGGCGTGTCTCAGGGGCGTCATCGCGGGAAGATCCAACGGGCGGGCGCGCCATGGTGGGACCAGATGGCCGCGCCGGCAACCGCGCCGCGCACTTTCTGGCCGCACTGTTGTAAATGGACGGCAACCGGCCGGGCGCGGGCCGCGCCCGTCAGTATCCGCCTCAGCCAGTCGCGGACGGATAAAGATCCCGCACGTCGACCCCGATCTGCGCGCGCAGCGTCGCGAGGGCGTCCGGCGAGAGGGCGTCGATCCAGGCCCGGTAGGCGGCATGGTCGGGCAGCGCCCGCGCCTCCGGAGGCGCCGCCTCGCCGAGCGCCTCGTAGACGGCCGCGAAGGCGGCGACGCAGTTCACGCTCGGGCGCCGCGTCCGGCCCGCCGCGAGACCGCTCGCCCGCGCGCGCAGGAAGAACAGGCGGTCGCCCACCGGAGCGATCGCCGGGGGCATCAGCGCCCAGGTCCCGAGCAGGCCGTAGGCCGCCGGCAGGAAGAGGTAGCAACTCACGTCGACGAACGCGTCCGGATCCTCGTCGCGGATCGGCATCTCGCTCAGATCCGGACGCCGGAACCGGCGGGAGGCGGCGGCGAAGCCGCACCGGTCGAACCCGACCGCCAGCGCCGCCACGAGGCAGCGCTCCACGTGGTCGTCGTCGTACCAGCAGGCCGCGTCGAGGAAGCAGATCGCCGTGTAGCCCGCCGAGGCCGCCAGCAGGCCGCCGACCGCCCAGGCCGCACCGCTTTGAACCGCGCCGCCGGGGTCCGTGCCCGCGCGGCCGAGCCCGACGTGCCGGGTCACAGCACCGTCGAGCCACGCCTGCGGGTGGCCGTCGGCCACCAGGATGTGGTCCGCCCGCACGGTCTGGCGCTGCACCGACGCGACGCAGCGCCGGAGGATGTCGGGGGGCTCCGCGCCGTAGGGGGTCACCACGGCGATCCGCGGGGCGCGGTCCTCCAGGGTGCCGACCCACGGCGAGCCGCGCGCCCGCAGGCGGTCGTGGGCGTAGTCGCGGTTGGCCCGCACCCGCGCGCGCGTGTCGGGATCGAGACCCGCCCGCGACAGGAGGATCGCGCACGCCACGAGGCAGTCCATGTCGCGCCCGGCCCAGTAGGCGTTCACCGCGTACTCGTCGAGCAGCCCGGACTCGTAGATCCAGGGCTGGAGGAACAGGCCGGATTCCGGTCGCGGCAGGCCGAGACCCCGCTCGGCCGCGGCGAGCCCGCGGGCGCTCTCGCCGCGCTCGCGGCAGATGCGGGCGGCGGCGTGGTGGGCCTCGGCGCGCTCCGGCACCGCGGCGGCGGCACGGTCCAGCACGGCGAGGACGGCCTCCGTCGGCGCCCCCTGCCGCGCCATCAGGTAGCCGGCGTTGCGCAGGCTCTCGAACACCTCCTGGTCCCAGTGGCCGAGCTCGGCCCGGCGAAGATAGGCGGCGCGCGCCGGCTCGGCCTGCCCGGCATCCCGGTAGCTCTGCCCGAGATAGAAGGTGTAGCGCGCGCGCAGGAACGGGTCGCTCTCGGTCTCCAGCGCCGCCTCGAGCAGGGCGGCGTCCCGGGCGTATTTCTCTGGATCGCGCGAGCGCGCCCCGTCGCCACCGTAGACGATGGCGAGACCCGAAGCCGCGGCGCGCGCGCCCGCCGCGGGCGGCACGACGAGGTACTCGTGTAGCACCGACCGGTAGGCGAAATCCAGCCGGTTGGAGAAGAGCTGCGACCGCCGGTAGACGGTCTCGCCGTGCCGGATCTCCAGGTCGTAGACATCCGCCTTCAGCCCGGCCTTGAAGGCCGCCGCGTTGAAGCCGGGGTCGAAGGCGAGGCTGTCGTCGGCGTCCATCACCAGCGCGTAGTCGATCTCCGGCCGCGCGCGCAGCGCCGCGAGGGCGGAGGTGCGGTTGTGCGCGAAGTCGCGCCAGAGCTCCGCGACGACCGAGCCGGGGATGCCGCGGCGGGCGAGGTAGGCGCGCACGACCTCCGGCGTGCCGTCGCTCGACCCGGTGTCGACGATCACCACCGCGTCGATGAGGGGGCGAACGCTCTCCAGGCAGCGCTCGACGACGTGGGCCTCGTCCTTGACGATCATGCTCAGGCCGATGGTCGGCATCCGCTCGCTTCCTCGCCCCGCACCGGCCGAACCCCAACAACCGCGGATTGCGGACCGGACGGGCGTTCTGCGCCATTCCCGGATCGCGCGGAACCGTGGCCCAGGTCGCCGCACCGCGCCGTGCGCGCCGTCGGCGCCCGGGTGGCGAGGCCGGGGCGGCGCTGCCCGCGCCACGGCCAGGTCCGCCGCGGGGACGCGTCCTGGATGTGGCGGTGTTCCCACACCCGCACCGCTTTCGAAGCCGAAGGCGGGGCAGGTTTCGGACAGGCTTAACCAACTCTGCTTTTATCAGCCGAGCCTTGTCGGGCCCAGCGAGCGGCGGTCGATGCAATCCTCGGCGGACAGATCTCAGGTGCTCTCCGGCCGGATCCACCCGGCGGCTGCCCGCGTGGCCCTGGGTCGCGACGCGGTTCGGGCGCGACCGGCCGCCCGGGACCGCCGCCCATTGCCGGCCTGATCGCGCATGTCTCACGCCAAGCGTCACGCCCTGCTCGCGACCGTCTTCGTCGGCGGGACGGTCTTCGCCGCTCTGCTCTGCAACCAGACCGCGTGGTCTGCGGGCGCGCCCGGCACGCCGGGTAGCGCTGGTGCACCTGGCGGGCAAGGCGGTGAAGGCGGTTCGGGCGGGTTTGGTGAGACTGGCTCTACAGGCACGATTGCCGGTGCGGGCTTCGTCAACTCCGGGAGCATCGTTGGCGGCTTGGCCGGAACCGGTGGAGTCGGTGGCACCGGAGGAACGGGAGGCACCGGATCGGATGGTGGCGACAGCGGCCTTTCGACGGCGGGCGGCACCGGCGGAACAGGTGGCACCGGCGGCACCGGGGGTACCGGCGGCACAGGCTTGGTGATTGGCGGCGGCAATGCCTCCAACACCGGAGCGATCATCGGTGGGGCTGGCGGCCAGGGCGGCCAGGGTGGTCAGGGCGGTCAGGGCGGCGAGGGCTATACGACCCCGATCTTCGGCTTTAGCCCCGGAGGCACCGGAGGCGCTGGCGGCTCCGGTGGTGCGGGTGGCAACGGAGGTGCGGGTGGAACCGGGTTGCAGGTCTTCGGCGCAGGCACCTTCACCAACGCCGGTTCCATCACAGGCGGCCAGGGCGGTACCTTCGGTGCCGCCGGTTCAGGGGGATCAGGCGGCCTAGGTGGCCTAGGTGGCTCAGGCAGTTCGGGCTCGGGACCTGCCGGCGACCCCGGCACGGATGGCGTGACGCTCGGTATCGGCGGCACCGGCGGGACCGGCGTCTTCCTCGCCGGACCGGGCACCTTCACCAACACCGGCACGGGCCGCGTGGCGGGCGGGACCGGCGGCACGGGCGGCGGCGCGGGCGGGATCGGCTTCGCCGCGCTGGCCGGCGGCACGCTGATCAACCTCGGGACCATCACCGGCGGCGCGGGCGGGACCGGCGCGACGGGCATCGCCGGTGTCGGCACCACGTCCGGCGGCGTCGGCGGCCAGGGCGGAACGGGCGGCATCGGCGCGCTCGTCGCGGGCTCCGGCGCCTCCAGCAATGCCGGGACCATCGCGGGCGGCGTCGGCGGCGCGGGCGGGGCCGGCGGGGCGGGCGCGACTGGCGGCTCGGCCGGCACGGGCAACGGTCCGGGCGGTCCGGGCGGTAACGGCGGCGTGGGCGGCGTCGGCCTGCAATTCTCCGGCCCCGGCAGCTTCACCAATTCCGGCGCCATCGTCGGCGGCCAGGGCGGCGCCGCGGGCGCGGCCGGTGCGGCCGGCGCCTCGGGAGCGGCCCCGGCGGCCCCGGGCTTCGGAGGGACCGGCGGCACCGGCGTCGTCCTCGCCGGGCCCGGCACCTTCGTCAACGGCGTCGGGGGCAGCGTCGCGGGCGGTGCCGGCGGCCCGGCCGCGGGCGGCGGCCTCGGCGGCACCGGCGGGGTCGGCTTCTCCGCGCCGTCCGGCGGCACGCTGATCAACTACGGGACGATCACCGGCGGCGCGGGCACCGCGGGCGGTTCCGGCGGCACGGCGGTGACCGGCGCAAACCTCGCGGTCATCAACGCCGGCACGATCGCGGGTGGAACCTCCGCGGGGGGCGGCACCGCCAACGCCATCACCTTCACCGGCGGCGTCAACAGCCTTACGCTGTATTCCACCTCGCAGATCAACGGCACGGTCGTCGCCTTCAGCCCGGCCGACCAGTTGATCCTCGGCGGCCCCACCAACGGCACCTTCGCCGTCTCGGCGATCGGCACCCAGTACCTGAACTTCGGCGTGTTCCAGAAGGTCGACGCGAGCACCTGGACCCTCACCGGCACGACGACCGCCCTCACGCCGTGGCAGGTTCTGGGCGGCACGCTGGCCATCTCCTCGGACGGCAATCTCGGTGCCCCCGCGGGCGGCCTCCTGCTGAACGGCGGGACGCTGCAGGCGACCGCGAGCCTCGCCACCGCCCGGACGATCACGCTCGGCTCCAGCGGCGGCACCATCCTCACCGATCCCGGCGTGACGCTGACGGCGAACGGCCCGGTCGTCGGACCCGGCGGTCTGACGAAGACGGGCCTCGGCACGCTGACGCTCGCGGGCGCGAACACCTATGCCGGGCCGACCCTGGTCCAGGCCGGCACCCTGAGCGTGACCGCCAGCGGCACGCTCGCCTCCTCGGTGACGACCGCGCTCGGCGCCACCTTCCTCAACGCGGGCACGGCGACCGGCAACCTCACCAACCTCGGCACGGCCCGCAACAGCGGCACGCTCGGGGGGACGGTCACCAACAGCGGGGGCTTCACCAACACCGGCACGGTGGGCGGCCTGCTGACCAACCTCGCCGGCACCAGCACCAGCAGCGGCACGCTCAACGGCGGCGCCGTGGTCTCGGGGGGCAGCCTCGCGCTCACCGGCGGCAGCGTCGTCAACGGGCCCGTCACCAACAGCGCGGTCGTCACCGCGCAGGGCCAGATCAACGGACCCGTCACCAACAACGCCGGGGCCAGCTTCACCCTGACCGGCGGCCTCACCGGGATCACGCAGCTCACCAACGACGGCACGCTGACGCTCGCGGGCAATTCCCTCGGCGTCGGCGGACTGGCCGGCGGCGGCCTGATCCAGAACGCCGCCGCAGCGCCCGCGACCTTCACCGTGGGCACGGGCGGGGCGAGCGGCAGCTTCGGCGGCCTCATCCAGGACGGCGCGGGCGGCGGCGCCCTGTCGCTGACCAAGGTCGGCGGCGGCACGCTGACGTTGACCGGCACGCAGACCTACAGCGGCGGAACCCTGATCAAGGGCGGGACCGTGGCGATCGACAACCCGAACGCGGTCGGGCCCGGCACCGTCTCCATGGACGAAGGGACCCGGCTCGCGTTCCTCGGCAGCGGCTACACCTTCCGCAACGCGATCCGCTTCACCGGGGCCACCGACCCGACGCTCGATACCGGCCCCGGCACCATCGCCGTGGCGGGCACGATCTCCGGCCCCGGCACCCTGGAGAAGGCGGGCAGCGGCACCCTCGTGGTGCTGTCCGACAACACCTACACCGGCAACACCCTGGTCTCGGCAGGCATCCTCCAGGTCGAGGGTTCGATCGCCCCCTCGCCGCTCACGGCCGTCGCGGCGGGGGCGGGCCTGACCGGCACCGGGCGGATCGGAGGGCTCGCCGTCCAGGCCGGCGGCTTCGTCGCGCCCGGCAACGCCGCCAACCCCTACGGCACCCTGAGCGCGGAGGGCCCGGTGGCGCTCGGCGCGGGCTCGGCCTTCCTGACCAACGTCTCGCCCACGGCCGCGAGCCGGCTGACGACCACCGCCTCCGCGACGATCGCCGGCGGGACGCTGCTCGTCACCCCCGGCGCGACCGCCTTCACCACGCCGGTGCGGCTGCCGGTGCTGGTGGCGAACGGCGGCCTGACGGGTCAGTTCGCCGCGGTCGCCTACACCGCCCCGGTCCGCGGCCTCCAGCCCTCGGTGGTCTACGACGCCAACAACGCCTACGTGCAATTCGGCGACACGATCCTCAATCCGAACGCGCCCAGCCCGGACTTCCAGTCGGTCATCAACTCGGCGCGCGCGCTGGCGGGGGACCGGTTCGGCGCCTTCGTGACGCAGCGCGTTCTCGGCAGCGTGCTCACCGGCTTCAACCAGCAGATCAGTTGCGGCGACTGCGTCAGCGGCTTCGGGCTGGCCGGCTCGTACAGCGTCGGCGCGCAGGGCCGGCGCGCCATCACCGAGGAACTGATCGCGATCGGCGGCTTCGCCTATTCCGGCTACGACAGCGGGCGGATCCGGGTGGCCGGCGCGCCGATCTTCGCGGGGCTCCTGCGCTACGACCCCGCCGGGTTCGGCGGGGCGCGGCCGTTCATCGACGTGGGCGGCCTCGTGGCGCCCTGGCAGACCATGACCTACGGCCGGACCTACGCGGCCGGCACCATGACCGGCTTCGGCGCCGGCCGCATGTCGAGCACCAGCACCTCGATCTTCGGGCGGGTCGGCTACGTCGCCCGGCTGTCGCCGCAGGACGAGGTCGCCGCCGCCGTCGAGATCGCCCGCGGGTGGCAGACGCTGGCCGGCTACGGCGAGTCGCAACTGGTGCCGAACCCGTACCCGCTGGCGAGCCGCGGCGGCACGGACGTGATCAACATCGCCAAGCTCGGCGCGCAGTACACGCGCCTGTTCGGCACCTCGGTCGAGGCGCAGGTCAATCTCGGCGTCGCCCACGGCTTCGGCCTGAAGAGCGGCCTGAACCCGACGGTGCTGGGCGTTCCGTTCGAGACGCCGGTCGGGGACACGACCTGGGCCGAGTACGGAGCGCGCCTCAGCTACCGGGTGCGGCAGGATCTCGCCCTGGACGCGTTCATCCTCGGCACCCTCGGGCCGCGCCCGGTCGGCGATACCATCCACGGCGGCGCCTCGGTGCGCTACGCGTTCTGAGGCCGGTGCGCGCCCTCACCGACCTGCGGCGGACGCCCCGCGCCGGGCCGCCCCGCGGGCCCGCGGGCGCCCTCCGGCGCCTCGGCCGCCGGATCGGCCCCGGGCGGGCGCTCGCCGCCGCGCTCCTGGTGCTGCTGCTCGCGCTGCGGGTCTACGATCCCCCGCCCGTCGAGGCGCTGCGCCTGCGGACCTTCGACGCGTTCCAAGTTCTGGCGCCGCGTCCCCGGCCTCCGGAGCGGCCGGTGGCGATCCTCGACATCGACGAGGCCAGCCTCGCGGCGTTCGGCCAGTGGCCCTGGTCGCGCACGCGGATGGCCGAGATCACCCGCCGGCTCAGCGAGGGCGGCGCGGCGGTCGTCGCCTTCGACGTCATCTTCTCCGAGCCCGACCGCCTCTCGCCGCCGCTCCTGGCCGAGACCGTGCCGGGCCTGAACGCGGCCGCGCGGGCCGACCTGCTGGCGCAGCCCGACAGCGACGCGGTGTTCGCCGAGGCGCTGAAGGCGGCGACCGCCGTTCTGGGCCAGACCGCCTCGCGCGCGCCCGTCCCCTGGACCGGCAAGGAGCCGCCGCCGCAGACCGGGATGGCGGTGGTCGGGCCGGACCTCGACCCCGAGCGGGCGCTGATGAGCTTTCCCGGGCTGATCCGCAACCTGCCGGTGCTGGAGCGGGCGGCGGCCGGGCGGGGCGTGTTCACCATCAGCCCGGAGCGGGACGGCGTGGTCCGGCGGGTGCCGCTGATCCTGCGGGCCGAGGGCGCCGTGGTGCCGACCCTGAGCGTCGAGATCCTGCGCGTCCTGACAGGGGCCGACAGCATCCTCGTCCGCACGGACGACACCGGCGTGGCGTCGGTGCGCCTGCCGGACCTGGCCGTGCCGACCGACCCGGGCGGGCAGGTCTGGGTGCGGTTCAGCCCGCACGATCCGGACATCTACATCTCCGCGCGCGACCTCCTGGCCGGCACCGTCGCCCCCGAGCGGATCCGGGACAAGATCGTCCTCGTGGGGACGTCGGCGGTCGGCCTTCTCGACAACCGGACCACGCCGATCGACCGCTCGATGCCCGGCGTCGAGGTGCACGCCCAGCTCCTGGAGAACCTGCTGTTCGGCACCACCCTCGTCGCCTGGAACGGGATGGTGCTCGTCGAGATCGGGGTCGCGGCGGCGGTGTCGCTCGCCATCATCGCCTTCGCGCCGATCCTCGGCGCCTTCAACCTGCTGCTGCTGGGCAGCCTCGTCGCCGCGGGCCTCGCCTACGCCTCGTGGTACTGCTTCTCGGAGCAGAGCGTCCTGTTCGACGCGACCTTCCCGCTGATCACGACGTTCCTCGTCTACCTGACCCTGGTGTTCACGAACTATTTCCGCGAGCAGGCGGGCCGGACCCGCATCCGCGCCGCCTTCGGGCAGTACCTCTCGCCCGCGCTCGTCGAGCAGCTCGCCGCCAACCCGGAGAAGCTCAGGCTCGGCGGCGAGGAGCGGCGGCTCACGATCATGTTCTCGGACGTGCGCGGGTTCACCACGATCTCGGAGTTCTACAAGACCGATCCCGCCGGCCTGACCGCGCTGATGAACCGCTTCCTGACCCCGCTCACCAACGCGATCCTCGACCGGCGGGGCACCATCGACAAGTACATGGGCGACGCGATCATGGCGTTCTGGAACGCCCCGCTCGACGACCCCGACCAGGAGACGAACGCCGCCGCCGCCGCCCTCGACATGCTGGCGCGCATGGACGCGCTCAACGCCGCGCGCCGGGCGGAGGCGGAGGGCGGCGGCCACCCGGTGCTGCCGCTCGACGTCGGCATCGGGGTCAACACCGGCGCCTGCGTGGTCGGCAACATGGGCTCCGACCTGCGGTTCGACTACTCGGTGCTCGGCGACACCGTGAACCTCGCCTCGCGGCTCGAAGGGCAATCGAAGTTCTACGGCGTGAAGATCATCCTCGGCGCCGCCACCGCCGAGGCGATCCGCGACCGCTACCCGGTGCTCGAGATCGACCTCATCCAGGTCAAGGGCAAGCGCGAGCCGGAGACGATCTCGACCCTTCTCGGCGACGAGGCCTTCCGGCGGTCCGGGCGGTTCGCCGACCTGTCGGCCCGGCACGCGGGGATGATCGCCGCCTACCGCGCCCGGCGCTGGGACGAGGCGCGGGCGGCCGCGACCGCGTGCCGGGAGCTGGCCGAGGGGCTGCGGATCGACGGCCTCTACCGGCTCTACGAGGCGCGCGCCGCGGAGTTCGCCGAGGAGCCGCCGCCCGCGGACTGGGCGGGCGTCTACGTGGCCACCTCGAAGTAGCCGCGCCGGGGCGGCCGCAGCCGATCTCAGGCCGCCGAGGCCGCGACCTGCCGCGCGTGCGCGCGGCGCAGCGCCAGCACCGAGACCAGCGAGATCGCGGCGATGAGGCTGAACAGCATCGCCAGCGGCCACCACGCGCCGCCCGCCTGCTGGGCGAGGATCGTGCCGACGATCGGGGTGATCCCGCCGAAGACGGCGCCGCTGAGCTGATAGGCCATGGAGATGCCGGTGTAGCGGATGCGGGTCGGGAAGCTGTCGCTGACGTAGCCCGCGATCACCGCGTAGAAGGCCCCGAGCCCCGCCACGGCGAGGCCGACGCCCAGCGTAATGCCGGTCAGCGTGCCCCGGTCGACGAGGGTGAACATCGCGTAGGGCGTGAGGATCGAGATCGCCGCCGTGGCGACGAGGAAGCGGTGCACGCCGACGCGCTCGGCGACGTAGGCCGACAGCGGCGTGATCAGGAACTGCATGATCGAGACGAGGAGCAGGCAGTCGAGGATCAGCGCGCGGTCGATCTTCAGGTAGGTGGTCGCGTAGGCGATCATGAACGTGTTGGTGAAGTAGAAGCCCGCGATGCCGAGCACGTTGGCGCAGGTCGCCACCGCGAGGAGCCCGGGCGCGCCGCGCAGCACCTCCCAGAGCGGCGGCTGCGCCGCCTTCGCCGCCTGGGCCCGGCGCCGCTGCTCGGCCAGGAAGTCCGGCGATTCCTGCACGCCGAGGCGGATCGCCAGCCCGATCACCAGCATGACCGCGCTGAACAGGAACGGGACGCGCCAGCCCCAGGCGAGGAAATCGGCCTCGGGCAGGGTGGTGACGAGCTTGAACATCAGCATCGACAGGATCAGCCCGGCCGGGCTGCCGAGCTGGGCGAAGGACGCGAAGAAGGTCCGCCGGTCCCGGCTCGGCGCGTGCTCGCCCGCCATCAGCACCGCCCCGCCCCACTCGCCGCCGACCGCGATCCCCTGGACGAAGCGCAGGGCCACCAGCAGCACCGGCGCCCAGACGCCGATGGTCGCGTAGGTCGGCAGCAGGCCGATCAGCGTGGTGACCAGCCCCATCATGAACAGCGTGATGATCAGCGAGGTCTTGCGCCCGACCCGGTCGCCCACGTGGCCGAACACGGCGCCCCCGAGCGGCCGGGCGAGGAAGCCCACCGCGAAGGTGCCGAAGGCGGCCAGTGTTCCGTAGAATCCGTCGACCTGCGGGAAGAACAGCCGGCCGAAGACCAGGGCTGCCGCTGTCCCGTAGACGTAGAAGTCGTACCACTCGACCATCGTGCCGACGAAGGCGGCGACGGAGGCGCGGACCGGCTGGTGCGGGGCGTCGGAGCTGTGTGCCATGCACCGCCATCGGGGCGCATCGCGGCGATTTCGCGTCGGGCCGGGACTCCCGGCGATCAGACCGCGAGCGGGAGCACGACGGCGATCAGGAAGTTTCCGCCGACGAGCAGGATCAGGGGCAGGGCTCCCACGGCGGTTCAGCCGATGCAGGCCAGAGCCCGGGCCCCGGCAGCGGGCGGTCGCGCCGGGCAGGTGCGGACGGACGCGGCCGAGGCCTCTGCCCCGGCGCTCCCGGCGGAGACCGCCTGCGAGAGGGTCGGCAGGTAGATCGTCCCGGTCAGGAGGCTCGCCGCGATCAGCAGGCGGTTGATGATGTCGCGCATGGTCGTTCCCCTCGTCCGGTCTTCGAGGACCGGTTTGTGGAGCGGTGTCTACCGGTGCGAGTCTGCGGGAATATTGCGTCCCGTGTTGCGTCGCGGCCCTCGGGACGACATCCCGCGGATGCCAGAATGACCAAGTGTGTCGTCGCGCACCGGCCGCGGCGGATCGGGAGGTCGCGGACGTGAGGGTGGGCAGGGCAGGATGCGGGTCGCGATGACGCGCGGGTTCGGATCGTTCGGCATCGCGCGCCGCGTCTTCGCGGTGGGGGCGATCCCGATCCTCGTCGCGGCGGCCATCGCGCTGGGCGCCTGGATCCTGCTCTACGAGGCGGAGCGGGCCCGGGCCGGGGCGGTGGTGGCGACGGAGACGGCGCAGACGCTGGCCGCCATGAACCGGGCGCGGGCGGATTTCGTCGTCGGCGGATCGAGCGCCCGGGCCGAGGCCGAGCGCCGGTTCGACGCGCAGGCGGCCACCGCCGCGGGCCAGCTCGAACGGCTCGCGCGGCTCGCCCGCACCGGCGGCCAGGCCGCCCTCGTCGAGACGGTCGTGAACGACCTCACCTCCCAGACGACCCGAATGCGCGCCCTGATCCTCTCGGAGCGGGATGCGGACCGGACGATCGCCGCCATGGCCCGCCGGGCGGACGCGCTGGTCTCGCTGACCGATTCCGCCCGCCGCCGGCAGCAGCAGGAGAACGCCCAACTGATCGCCGTGCTCGCGGGCAAGGACGCGGAGCTGGAGCGCAACCAGATCGTCGTCACCGCCCTGCGGGAGATGCGGGAGGCGATCGGGACGGCGGAGCTGAACCGGGCGCGCATCGGCCGGCCCGTGTTCCCGATCGAGTTCGACGAGCTCGCCGCCGACCTGCGGCAGCTCCGGACGGTGGGCGACAGGCTCGACCGGGTCCTGCGCAACGACGGCGAGGCGCCCGCGGCGGACCGGGCCGCCGAACTCCTCCAGGCCTACCGCGACCGCAGCCGGGCCGACGATGACCTGAACCGCGCCCTGTCGGAGGGCTTCGAGCTGACCCGCGCCACCCAGACGGGCCGGGCGCTCGTCGAGTGGTGCGACGGCCTCATCCAGGTGAGCGCCGCCCGCCAGAGCCGGCTGTACGAGGAAGTGGGGCTGCTCATCCGCGACTCGGTCCTCTCCAACGAGGCCGAGCTGTCCGCGCAGGACATCGCGCTCACCGCCCTGCGCCTCGCCCGCCAGACCGACGCGGCTCTCACGCGCCGCAGCACCGGCGAGGCCACGCTGGTGCTGGAGGCGGGGGCGGGGCTGTCCGGCAGCTCCCGGACGCTGCCGCTCCCGGCGAGCATCCGGGACGAGATGGCGGCGGCGATCGACGGCTGGCGCGCGCAGCTCGCCGCCACGATCGGGAAGATCGGCGAGCAGAACGACACCATCGCCGAGATGGACCGCCGCGCCGAGACCATGAGCGCGAATGCCCAGACCCTCAGCCGGGCCTTCATCGACGACGCCGATCAGTTCGGCGGCTTCATCCGCCAGCTCCTGCTGTTCGGCGCGGTCGGCGCGCTGTGCCTCGGGATCGGCGCGGCGGCGGCGGTGGCGCGCTCGATCACCCGGCCCCTGCACGCCCTCCAGCGCAGCATCCTCACCGCCGCCGACGACCCCGCCGCCGAGGGCATCGGCCAGGACGGGCGCCTGCCGGGGCGGCACGATGAGCTCGGCGACATCGCCCGGGCGACCAACGTCTTCCTCGCGCAGATCCGCCGCCGGGAGGCGGACTGGCGCGCCGCCGCCAAGCGGGCCGACGACGCCCTGACCACCCTGCGGCAGGCGCAGGAGGACCTGATCCGCTCCGAGCGGCTCGCCTCGCTCGGCCAGCTCGTGGCCGGCGTCTCGCACGAGATCAGCACGCCGCTCGGCATCGCCCTGACCACGGCCACCCAGGTGCAGTCCGATTCGGCCGCGTTCGAGTCGATCGTGGGCGCCAACCAGCTCTCGCGCGCGCGGCTCACGCAATATGCCGGGCGCATGCGCGAGGGGGCGGGGCTGCTGGCCAGCAACCTGATCCGCGCGGCCGACCTGCTCCACAGCTTCAAGCAGGTGGCCGCCGATCAGGCGATCGAGGACCGGCGGGCCCTGAACCTCGCCGACTGGCTCGACGAGTTGCTGAAGAGCCTGCGCGCCCTGGCGCGGCCGGGCCGGCACGTCTGCGCGGTGGAGTGCCCGCCGGACATCGTCGTCGACACGCTGCCCGGCATCCTGGCGCAGGTGGTGACGAACGCGGTCAAGAACGCCGTCGAGCACGGTCTGCGCGACCGGGAGGGCGGCCGCGTCACCATCGCGGCGCGGCGCAGCGCGGGCGGCATCGCCCTGTCGATCGCGGACGACGGGCACGGCATCGCCGCCGCCGACATCGGCCGGGTGTTCGATCCGTTCTTCACCACCGCCCGGGCCCGCGGCGGCACCGGGCTGGGGCTGCACATCGTCCACAACCTCGTGGTCAACCGCCTCCAGGGCCGGGTCGAGTTGCAGAGCGCCCCCGGTGCGGGCACGGTGCTGCGCCTGTGGCTTCCGGAGCGGCTGACATGAGGGGCGCGATGCACCGGGGCGGGGGGCGTCCCCGCCCCCGCCTGTGGGGCCTGCTGCTGCTCGCCCTGGCCGCCGCCCTGCGGCCGGGCCCGGCCGCCGCCGTCACCGAGATCCAGTTCTGGCACGCCCTCGACGGCCCGAACGGCGCCCTCGTCGCCCGCATCGCCGAGGCCTTCAACGCCACGCAGGAGGCCTACCGGGTGGTCCCGGTCTACAAGGGCTCCTACGCCGAGACGATCAGCGGCGGCATCGCCGCCTACCGGACCGGCGCGGCCCCGCATCTCCTCCAGGTGTTCGAGGTCGGCAACGGGACGATGGCGGCGGCCGTCGGCGCCGTCCGACCCGTGGCCGCCGTGATGCGCGAGGCGGGGCTGTCGGTGGCGCCGGGCGACTTCCTGCCGGTCGTCGCGACCAACTACCTCGACGCCGACGGGGAGATGCTTTCCCTCCCGTTCAACGTCTCGTCGACGGTCATGTGGATCAACCGCGACCGCCTGCGGCAGGCCGGGCTCGACCCCGCCCGCCCGCCGGCCACCTGGCCCGAGGTCTTCGCCGCCGCGCGCCGGATGCGGGAGCAGGACGGGACGCGCTGCGCGCTGGCGGCGGCGTGGCCGACCTGGGTGCATATCGAGCAGCTCTCGGCGTGGCACGACCGGCCGCTCGCGACCCGGTCCAACGGGCTCGACGGCTACGACGCCGAACTGGTCTTCAACGGGCCGCTCCAGGTCCGCCATCTGCAGAACCTCGTCGACCTGCACCGCGCGGGCGCGTTCCGCTACGCCAACCGCACCAACGGCGGCGAATTGTGGTTCGTCTCAGGGGAATGCGGGTTGTTCCTCACCTCGTCGAGCCTCTACGGCAAAGTCTCCACCGAGGCCCGGTTCGACTGGGCGGTCGCGCCGATGCCCTTCTACCCGGACGTGGTCGACGAGCCGCAGAACGCGATCCTGGGCGGCGGCTCGCTCTACGTGATGCAGGGCAAGACGCCGGACGAGTACCGCGGCGTCGCCCAGTTCCTCGCCTTCGTCCTCGACGGCCGCCAGCAGGCGTTGATGTACCGGAACACCGGCTACATCCCCACCACGCACGCGGCCTACGCGGAGGCGCGGGCGGCGGGCCTGTACGACCAGAACCCGCAGCTCCAGGTCGCGGTGAACGCGCTCACGCGGCGGCCGCCGACGCGCAACAGCGCCGGGTTGCGGCTCGGCAACATGCTCCAGATCCGCGACCTCTGGGCGGAGGAGATCGAGGCGGCACTCGGCGGCGCGAAGCCGCCGCAGCGGGCGCTCGACGACGCGGTCTCCCGCGGCAATCAGGTGCTGCGCGTCTTCCAGCAGCGGCTCGGGAAGTGACGGAGCCGCGCCGCGCTCGGCCGCGTACGCCCTGATCCGCCGCCCTCCGCGGCCCACCCAGAGCATCGTCCCGAAAGGCGTTACCGGCTTTCGGAAAAGATGATGCAAAAACAGAGTGCTAGCGCGAGCCAGGACGCGTGCCGGCGCGGACCAGCCGCGTGCGCCGACCCGCGGCCCCGGTCCCGCCGTCCGGGGGGACGCCGAACCGCTCCTCCCGCGTCGGCGGCCGCCGAGGGGGCGTGCCGGGAGCCCGAAGCATCGCGCGCAGCTTGCGCAGGAACGCGGGATCTTCCCCGTCCGGATCGTCCGAGAAGTGGGGCATGGCAGCACTCCCCCGCGACCGCCCCGGTCGCGCCGCCCTGATAGGGCGGCTCCGTGCCGCGAAGATTGCGTCCCGCGCGGTGCGGAGCGCGGATATGTTGCGTCGGCCCGGCGCCGTGGCGCGTCGGGCCCTCAGTCCCCGTCGGGCCGGAACACGTAGCCGAGCCCCCGGACCGTCCGGATGAAGCGCGGGTTGGCCGGATCCGGCTCGATCTTCTTGCGGATGCGGTTGATCCGCACGTCGATGGCGCGGTCGAACGCGTCGGGATCGCGCGCGTCGGCGAGGTCGAGGAGGCGTTCGCGGGAGAGCGCGCGCCGGGGGTGATCGGCGAAGGCCTTGAGCAGGTCGAACTCCGAGCGGGTCAGGGCCTGCTCGACGCCGGCGTCGTCGCGCAGGCGCAGCGCGTCGAGTTCGAGCCACTTGGTCCCGAACCGGACCCGGCGCGACGTGTCCTCCGGGGGCGCCATCGGCGGCGGCGGCGGAGCCGCCGCCTGCGCCCGGCGCAGCACCGAGCGCACCCGCGCGACCAGCTCGCGCAATTCGCAGGGCTTCGGCAGGTAGTCGTCGGCGCCGAGTTCCAGACCGACCACCCGGTCGATCGCGCTCGCGGTCGCGGTCAGCATGATGATCGGGATCGCCGTGCGGGCCTTGAGGTCGCGCACGATCGACAGCCCGTCCTCCTCCGGCATGTTGAGGTCGAGGACGATCAGGTCCGGCGTCTCCCGGGCGAGATGGGCGCGCAGCGCGCGGCCCCCGTCGCACGGGACGACCGTGAAGCCATGCAGCTTCAGGTAGTCGCCGACCATCTCGCGCGAGGCGGCCTCGTCGTCGACCACGGCGATGGTGGGGGCTGCCGCGCCGCATCGCGCCGCGCCGGTCGGGAGCCTGCCGAGACTGTCCATCGCCGCTGTATGCATGTCCAAGGATTCGGCCGGCCCGGATGCAGGAACCGTCCCCGATCCTGCTAGCGTGACAAGTTTTCAACACGATTGCTAGCGTAGTCGCAGCGTTGCGCGCCGCATGTCAGGAGATCGCTTTGGACGACGACATCCTCACGCTGGTCCCGGACGACGAGGACGAGGGGCAGCCGCCGGCCGGAACATGGACGATCGCGGTGATCGACGACGATCCGGCGGTCCACGACGGCACCCGCTACGCGCTCGCCGGCTACACCCTCGACGGGCGCGGCCTGGAGATCCTCGCCGCGCGCTCGGCCGCGGAGGCGCGGGTGCTGCTCGCCGAGCGCCGCGACGTGGCGGTGGTCCTGCTCGACGTGGTGATGGAGACCGAGAGCGCCGGCCTGGACCTCGTCGACTACATCCGGCGCGAGCTCCGCCAGGAGAGCGTCCGCATCATCCTGCGGACCGGGCAGCCCGGGCAGGCGCCGGAGCGGCGCATCATCCTCGACTACGACATCAACGACTACAAGGCGAAGACCGAGCTCACCGCCGACAAGCTGTTCACCAGCCTCACCGCGGCCCTGCGCGCCTACCAGCAGCTCAAGCGCCTCGACGAGACCCGGCGCGGTCTGGAGATCATCATCGACGCCGCGCCGATGCTCCTCGACCACAAGTCGATGCAGCGCCTCGCGGAGGGCGTCCTGACCCAGGTCGCCTCGCTGCTCAACGTCGCCTGCGCCGGCATCCTCGTGCTGCGCGAGGGCGCCGCGCCGGAGGACCGGTTCTGCGTGCTCGCCGGGTCGGGCTGCTATGGGCACTACGCCGGCCGCGAGCCGTGCTGGCCCCTCGACGCGCGGGTGCATCCGCTCGTCGAGCGCGCCTTCTCCGAGCGCCGCCACAGCTTCGGCGAGCACTGGTCGACCCTCTACCTGAGCACGGCGAGCGGCAGCGAGATCGTCGCGCTGATCGAGGCCGACAGGCAGCTCTCGGAGACGGACCGCTCGCTCATCGCCCTGTTCACGAGCCGGCTGTCGATCGCCTTCGACAACGTCATCCTCTACGAGCGGCTCGCCCGGGCCAACGCCGACCTGGAGCGGCGGGTGGTGGAGCGCACCGCCGAGCTGATCCGCGCCAACCGCCGCCTCGATCTCCAGCGCTCGGACCTGCGCCGGGCCAACAGCCTCAAGACCGAGATCCTGGGCACCGTCGCCCACGACCTGAAGAACCCGCTCAGCGTGATCCTCGGCCGCACCGAGATGCTGGCCGACCTGATCGACCTCGACGGCGACCGGAACCTGATGCGCGCGCAGTTGCAGCACGTCCGCTCCAGCGCCAAGGGGCTGACGGCGATGATCGACAGCCTGATGGCGGACGCGATGAACGACGCCCTCGACATCAGCCTGCGCCGCGAGCCGGTGGACCTCGCGGGCCTCGCCCGGGAGGTCTGCGAGGCCGACCGGCCGCTCGCCGACGCCAAGGACCAGACGCTCACCTGCGAGGGACTGGCCGAGTTGTACCTCTGCGGCGACGCCGAGCGCCTGCGCGAGGCGCTGGACAACCTCGTCTCCAACGCCATCAAGTACAGCCCCCGGGGCGGCGCGATCACCGTGCGCGTCACCCGCGAGCCCGGCCCGCGCGGGGCGGAGCTGATCTGCGCGGTGTCCGATCACGGACCCGGCCTGTCGCCGGAGGACGCGACCCGGGTGTTCGGACGGTTCCAGCGCCTCTCGGCCAAGCCCACCGGCGGCGAGGGCTCGACCGGGCTCGGCCTCTCCATCGTCCGCCGCATCGCCGAGCTGCACGGGGGACGGGCCACCGCCGAGAGCGCGGGGCCGGGGCAGGGCGCCGTGTTCTCGGTGCGCTTCCCGGAGGAGGCGGTCGGGTTCATCTGACCGGTCACGCACCGCCCGGGATGACCGGCGACGCAACATGCGACGCAATCGTCGCGCAATCGAGCTTAACCATACGGTCGTCCCAGGCCGGCACACGGCCGGATCGAGAGGGGACGACCGATGGCCGCCAAGATGATGACCCAGGGGATGACCGTCACCGACAACCTCGTGGCCTGGGCCATGATGGCGGGGCTGAGCTTCGCCCTGGTCCAGTACGCGCAGGGCCTCGCGCTGCCGGCGCATTTCGTGTGAGCGCCCGTCCGTGACCGGCTCCGGCGACCGATCGGGGCCGGCTCCGGTCGAGGCACCGCGCCGCCGCTACAGGTCGAGCGTCAACGCGACCCGGGCCCGCGAGACGCAGGGCATCAGCCGGTCCTGACGCTTGGCGACCGGCAGGACGACGTCCCGGTGGATCACCGTTCCGTCCCGGTAGCCGCACTCGCACGTGCCGCAGGTGCCGAGCTCGCAGGAGGAGGGTATCGTGAACCCGTTCTCGCGCAGCACGGCGAGCAGCGAGCGGTCCGCCGGCACGTGCAGCACTTGGCCCGTGGAGGCGATGCGCGCCTCGAACGGCTCCGGCTTGAAGTTCTCGTCCAGCGTCGCCGCGAACCGCTCGATGTGGAGCCGGTCCGGGAGCCAGCCGCGCGCGTCGGCCTCGGCCTGCACCGCGTCCACGAGGCGCGTCGGGCCGCAGACGTAGAGGTGGGTGCCGGCCTCCGGCGCGCCGATCGTCGCCGGATCGAAGCGCTGCCCCTCGGCGGAGAACCAGCATCGCAGGCGGTCGCCGCACAGGGCGCGCAGCTCGGCCAGCAGCGGCGCGTCCGCCGCGGACCGGGCGCAGAGGTGCAGGACGAAATCACCGTTTGCCGCAGCCAGCGTCCGCGCCATCGCGGCGAACGGCGTGACGCCGATCCCGCCGGCGATGAAGACGTGGCGCGCCGCATCCTCCGCGAGGGGGAAGTTGTTGCGCGGCGCCGACACGTGCGCGATTCCGCCCGCGGCGAGGTTCGCGTGCGCCCACACGGAGCCGCCGCGCCCGTCCGCCTCGCGCTTGATCGCCACCGTGTAGCGACCGCGGTCGGCGGGGTCGCCGCACAGGGAGTACTGGCGCACCTTGCCGTCGGGCAGCCGCAGGTCGACATGGGCGCCCGGCGTCCAGGCCGGCAGTTCCGGGCGGAGCGGGTGCTCGAAGGCGACGCGGAGCACGTCGCGAGAGGCGGGCTCGACCTCGGCCACCCGCAGCTTCATGATCAGGCGCGCGGTCACGGCCCCTCCAGCAGCTCGACCGGATCCCCGGGCCGGATGATGCCGCCGGCCTCGATCCCGCAATTGAGGCCGGAGCGGTTGTAGAGCGGCAGGAAGACCGGCATCCCGAGCAACTCCTCGAGATATTTGCACGGGAAGTTGAGCCGGCCGCCGCGCAGGATCACCGCGCCGACCCGGAAGCGGCGGCCGACGAGGTGGTTGAGGGGCACCCCGCGCACCGTGAGGTTCCGGCGGTGGTCGCCGGGCGCCAGCCGGATCGGTCCGCCCTGGAGCGGCGGATCGTTCCGGGCCAGGGCGTCGAGTGCCTCCTGCTCGATCAGGGTCACCGACCGCACGTCGGGCTTCGGCGAGTAGGTGCCGGTGCCGTTGAAGTAGCGGTCACCCTCGATGCCGCGGCCGGCCACGCAGCGGGCCTCGGCCAGCTCCTCCATCTCGTAGCTCGCCGCCGGGGCGACGTGGATGTTCAGGAGGACGCCCCGCCACCCGGTCGACCCCCCGGGGACGCCGGTCGCGGCGGCGCCGGCGGGGTGCTCGAACGCCTCGGTCATGCGGGGGGCGGCGGTCCCGGTCACCGGAACGCCTCCCTCGTCACCCGCCCGTCCGACAGGGCTGCACCGTCCCACGCGCCGATCGTGCGTCCCATCTCGCCACCCCGCTGCATGTCGGGGAAACCAGTAGACGAATTTCCACGATAAGGGAACCAGAGACGGGGCCGCTGCCCATCGATTCGATGCTTCTCACCGGCGGGCGATGTCGAGATCGCGGGTCTCGACCGCCGCCAGCGTCGCCACCAGCGTCACGGCCGCGAGGCCGATCATGAACAGCGAGATCGGCCAAGTCGCGCCCGTCCAGGCCAGCAGGGAGGTGGCCACGATCGGCGACAGGCCGCCCGAGATCGCGGCGGCGACCTGGCAGCCGAGGGAGGCGCCGCTGTAGCGCACCCGCGTGCCGAACAGCTCCGGCATGAACGCCCCCTGCGGCCCGAACATCGAGGCGTGGGTCAGGCTCATGACGACGGCGATCGTGGCGGTGATGATCAGCGGGTCGCGGGTGTCGAGCAGCCGGAACACGACCAGCGCGCAGGCCGCGCTGATCACGGCGCCCGCGATGTAGATCGGCCGGCGCCCGATCCGGTCCGACAGCCAGCCGAAGAACGGCATCGTCGCGAATTCCAGCACCGCCGCCCACAGGATCGCGTCGAGGATCAGCCGCTTGGGCAGGCCCAGCGTCCCGGTCGCGTAGACGATCGAGAACACCGTCAGCAGGTAGACCCAGGCGACCTCCGAGACCTTGAGCCCCACCGCGATCAGGAAGGTGCGCGGCTGGCCGAGGATCACGTCCAGGAACGGCATCCGCGCGACGGCGCGCTCCTCCTTCACCCGGGCGAAGGCCGGGGTCTCGACGAGGCGCAGGCGCACGAACAGCGCCACCGCGATCAGCAGCGCGCTCGACAGGAACGGCACGCGCCAGCCCCAGGACAGGAAATCCGCCTCCGGCAGGCTGGTCAGGGCGAGGAAGGTGGCGGTGGACGCGGCGACCGCGGCCGGGAAGCCGACCTGGACGAGGCTGCCGTAGAGGCCGCGGCGCCCGTCCGGCGCGTGCTCGATGACCATCAGCACGGCCCCGCCCCACTCGCCGCCCACGCCGATGCCCTGGAGCAGGCGCAGGAAGACCAGCAGGGCCGGCGCCCACAGGCCGATCTCCGCGTAGGTCGGCAGGCAGCCGATCAGGAAGGTGCCGACGCCCATGATCAGCATGGTGAGCGTGAGCATCGCCTTGCGCCCGACCCGGTCGCCGAAATGCCCGAACACCACGCCGCCGAGCGGCCGCGCCGCGAACCCGACCGCGTAGGAGGCGAACGCCGCCAGAGTGCCCGCGACCGGGTCCAGGGTCGGGAAGAACAGCTTGTTGAACACCAGCGCGGCGGCGGTGCCGTAGATCAGGAAGTCGTACCACTCGACGACCGTCCCGAGCACGCTGGCCCACACGATCCGCCGCATGTTCGCCGCCGGTGCGGCGGGGCTTGCGGCCCCTGCCAGGAGCGGCGCGCCGACCAGCGCCTCAGCACCCTGTATCGCCATGGCACACCCTCTTCCCCGGTGGAGACGTTTCCAGTATGGGGGAGCAACAGGCGTGCCAGACGGTCGCTCGCGGCGTTCAGCGCATCCGCGAGGCGTCGATGACCAGGAAATACTGGCACGGGTCGGTGCCGAGATTGGTGAAGGCGTGGCCGGTGTCGGCTTCGAAGTACAGGCTGTCGCCCTCCTCGACGACGATCGCCCGCTCGCCGACGGTGGCCCGCAGGCGGCCCTTCAACACGAAGACGTACTCCGACACCCCGCGCCGGTGGGCCACGAACTCGCCGGTGCTGGCGCCGGGCGGCAGCGTGTTGAGCACCCAGTCGATGCCGCGCCCCGGCAGGACCGGCGACAGGCAGCGGCGCAGGAAGCCCGATGCCTCGTCCCGCAGCACCGGCTGGCGGCTCGCCGGGATCAGCAGCACCTCGCGCTCGATCGCCGGGGTCATCAGCCGCGAGAAGGTGACGTCCAGCGCCTCGGCCAGCCGCGACAGCACCGTGGTGGAGGGCACGGCCTCGGCACGCTCGATCTTCGAGATCATCGACCGGCTGACGCCGGCCAGCGCGCCGAGCTGTTCCAGGGAGAGACCGCGCTCCTTGCGACGGCGGCGCACCTCCTCGGCGAGCACCGCGACCTGCGAGCGCGCCTCGGCCGCGACCTGCTCGCGGCTCACCGTCGTCCCAGCCGTCATCCGACCCCGTCGAACCCCCGCTCGCCCGCGCCGTCCGGCCGGGCGATCCTCCCTGCCCGGAGCCTAGCACATGCGCGACCCGACCGCCGCCGTCCGCTTCGGGATCGTCGTGTATGACGGCGTCGAGCCGATCGACATCGGCGGGACGGTCGGCGTCGTCTCGATGGCGCGCCGGCTGCTGCCCAACCTCTCCGACGCCGTGATCGCCCGGACCGCCGGCCGCGTGACTCTGGCCGGCGGCCTCGCGATCGAGGCGCCGCACGGGTTCGCCGACGCGCCGCCCTGCGACGTCTACATCGTCTGCGGCGGACCCGGCTGGCCGGAGGCGGCCGCGGACCCGGCGCTGGAGCGCTTTCTCCGGGAGCGGCCGGCCGAGCGGCTCGCCTCGGTCTGCACCGGCGCGATGATCCTGGCGGCGGCCGGATGCCTCGACGGCCGCGCCGCGACGACCCGGCGGGGGCGGGCGGGGGCCGAGCCGGTGGCGCCCCTCGATGCCCTGCGGTCGGCGGGCGCGATCGACGCGCGCCCCGCCGTCGTGGTGGACGACGGCGTGGTGACGGGCGGCGGCGTCGCGCTCGCCATCGACGCCACGCTCTACCTGATCGGCCGGTTCTACGGGGCGGAGTCCCGCGACGCGGTGGCCCGCCTGATCGAGTACGACCGGGCCTTGCGGGCGAACGCGGAAGCGCTCGGGATCCACGTCTCCGGCGCCGGGGCTTCGGGCGGCTGACGGGCGCCTCGGCCCGCGGACGCGGCGCCTCCCGGCGTTGCGTCGCGCGGCACCCTGTGCTTATCTCAGGCCGTCCTCAAGGCGATGCGGGAGAGCCCAGCCCGACGGTCACACGTCAGGTATGGCGCCGACGGAGCAACCACCCCCGGAAACTCTCAGGCACAATCACCGTATCGTTGGACGATCTGGAGAGAGGCGCCGCACGGCGCCCACCGAAGGAGAAACCTTGCGTCTGAGGGCGCGGGGGAAGCTCTCAGGTAAGCGCGACAGATGGGGGCAGTCGGACTCACCCGCGCGGTGCGTCCGGAGGCTCTGTCGCGGAGAATCCAGATGTCGGCACCGGTCGCCGAGACCGCCCCCCTCGAACACACGCCGCTCCACGACCTGCACCTGCGCCTGGGCGCGACGATGGTGCCGTTCGCGGGCTACGCCATGCCGGTCCAGTACCCCGGCGGCGTGCTGAAGGAGCACCTGCACACGCGCGCGGCCGCCGGGCTGTTCGACGTGTCGCATATGGGCCAGATCGCGCTCCGTGCGGACGATCCGGCCGAGGCCGCCCGCGCCCTCGAAGCCCTGGTCCCGGCCGACGTGATCGGGCTGGCACCGGGCCGGCAGCGCTACGGGCTCCTCACCGACGAGGCGGGCGGCATCCGCGACGACCTGATGATCGCCCATCTCGGCGACCGGCTCGTCCTCGTCGTCAACGCCGCCAACAAGCGGGCCGACGCCGCGCACCTGCGCGCTCACCTGCCCGCCGCGATCACCGTCGACGAGCTCGATCGCGGGCTCCTCGCCCTGCAGGGGCCCGCCGCCGGGGCGGCGCTCGCGGCGCTGGCCCCCGCGACCGCCGAGATGCGCTTCATGGACGTGCGCCGCGTCGAGATCGCCGGTGCGCCCTGCTTCGTGACGCGCTCCGGCTACACCGGCGAGGACGGCTTCGAGATCTCGACGCCGCGCGCGGCCACCGCGGCGGTCGCAGAGGCGCTGCTCGCCGAGCCCGCGGTGCTGCCGATCGGGCTCGGCGCCCGCGATTCCCTGCGCCTCGAAGCCGGTCTGTGCCTCCACGGCGCCGACATCGACGCCACCACCAGCCCGGTCGAGGCCGGTCTCACTTTTGCTGTCTCGTCCGCCCGGCGCTCCGGCGGCGCGCGGCCCGGCGGCTTCCCGGGGGCGGCGCGGATCCTCACCGAGATCGCCGACGGTCCCGCCCGCCGACGGGTCGGCCTGCTCCCCGAGGGCCGCGCGCCGGTGCGGGCCGGGGCGCCCCTGTTCGCCGGGGCGGACGATTCCGCGCCGGCCGGCCGGGTCACCTCGGGCGGCTTCGGGCCGAGCCGCGGCGCGCCGGTGGCGATGGGCTACCTGCCCGCCGCGCTCGGTGAGCCCGGCACCCGCGTCTTCGCCGAGCTGCGCGGCCGGCGCCTGCCGGTGATGGTCGCCCCGCTCCCCTTCGTTCCCGCCGGCTTCAAGCGCGGCTGATCAGGAGACCCCGATGCTGAGATTCACCGAGGACCACGAGTGGCTGCGGCTGGAGGACGGGATCGCCACGGTCGGCATCACCGCCCACGCCGCCGAGCAGCTCGGCGACCTCGTCTTCGTCGAGCTGCCGAAGGTCGGAGCGCGCCTGACCAAGGGCGAGCCCGCCGCGGTGGTCGAGTCGGTCAAGGCCGCCTCCGACGTCTACGCGCCGCTGGACGGCGAGGTCACCGAGGTGAACGGCGCGGCCGTGGACGACCCGGCCGGGGTCGGCGCCGACCCGCAGGGCGCGGGCTGGCTCTACCGGATGCGCCTCTCGGACCCGGGCGCGATGGACGCGCTCATGGACGCCGCCGCCTACGACGCCCTCGACAAGTGACACCTGCGCCGACCGCCCGGCGACCCGGCCGGGCGGTCGCGACCGTATCCCAGAACACCATCCGGACAGAGCCGCCCATGACGAGCGCCGCCAGCCAGTACGACCCCTACGATTTCGCCAACCGCCGCCACATCGGCCCGACGCTCGCCGAGATCGGCGAGATGCTGGAGCGGGTCGGCGCGCCGAGCCTCGACGCGCTGATCGACGAGACCCTGCCTCCCGACATCCGACAGGCCGGCGGACTCGACTTCGGGCGGGCGCTCACCGAGCGGCGCGCGATCGAGCGGATGCGCGAGACGGCGGACAAGAACCGGCTGCTCGTCTCCCTGATCGGCCAGGGCTACCACGGCACGACCATGCCGCCCGCGATCCAGCGCAACATCTTCGAGAACCCGGCGTGGTACACGGCCTACTCGCCCTACCAGCCCGAGATCAGCCAGGGCCGGCTCGAAGCGCTGCTGAACTTCCAGACGCTGGTCTGCGACCTCACCGCCCTCGACGTCGCCAACGCCTCGCTCCTCGACGAGGCGACCGCCGCGGCCGAGGCGATGGGCATGGCCAAGCGCGTCGCGACCTCGAAGGCCGACGCGTTCTTCATCGACCGGGACTGCCTGCCGCAGACGATCGCGGTGCTGCGGACCCGCGCCGCGCCGCTCGGCTGGCGCATCGTGGTGGGCGATCCCTTCACCGACCTCGACCCCGCGGCGGTGTTCGGCGCGCTGTTCCAGTACCCCGGCGTGACCGGGGCGATCCGCGACCTCTCGGAGCCGATCGCCGCCCTGCACGGGGCCGGCGCCGTCGCGGTGGTGGCGGCCGATCCGCTGGCGCTGACGCTGCTCAAGGCGCCGGGGGAGATGGGCGCCGACATCGCGGTCGGCTCGATGCAGCGCTACGGCGTGCCGATGGGCTACGGCGGCCCGCACGCGGCCTACATGGCGACCCGCGACGCCCACAAGCGCGCGCTGCCCGGCCGGATCGTCGGCGTCTCGGTCGACGCCCGCGGCAACCGCGCCTACCGCCTCGCCCTCCAGACCCGCGAGCAGCACATCCGCCGCGAGAAGGCGACCTCGAACATCTGCACGAGCCAGGTGCTGCTCGCCGTCGTCGCCTCGATGTACGCGGTCTATCACGGGCCGATGGGGCTGAAGGCGATCGCGCAACGCGTCCACCGCGACGCGGTACGCCTCGCCGAGGGGCTGGAGCGCCTCGGCTTCACTCCCGATCACGCGGCGTTCTTCGACACGGTGACGGTGCCGGTGGGCGCCTTCCAGGGCGTGATCCTGCGCAACGCGGTGGCCAACGGCGTCAACCTGCGCAAAGTCGGTGCGGA
The DNA here is from genome assembly GCF_030700245.1 of Methylobacterium amylolyticum. Lineage (GTDB taxonomy): Bacteria > Pseudomonadota > Alphaproteobacteria > Rhizobiales > Beijerinckiaceae > Methylobacterium. The sequence goes on along the minus strand of NZ_JAUYZI010000005.1, from coordinate 85,136 downwards.
CCGGATCGGCATCACGGTGGACGAGCGCACCCGGCCGGACATCGTCCAGGCGGTGTGGCGCGCCTTCGGCGGCGACGCCCTCGCCTACGACGAGGCGTGGCCCGCGCCGCGGCTCCCGGCGGCGCTGCACCGCACCTCCGCCTACCTGACCCACCCGATCTTCCACATGAACCGGGCCGAGAGCGAGATGACGCGCTACATGCGCCGCCTCGCCGACCGCGACCTCGCCCTCGACCGGGCGATGATCCCGCTCGGCTCCTGCACGATGAAGCTCAACGCCACGGCGGAGATGCTGCCGATCTCCTGGCCGGAATTTTCGGAAATTCACCCGCACGTCCCGGCGGATCAGGCCGCCGGCTACCACGAGCTGATCGGCGACCTGTCGGAAAAACTCTGCGCGATCACCGGCTACGACGCGATCTCGATGCAGCCGAACTCCGGGGCGCAGGGGGAGTACGCGGGCCTGCTGGCGATCCGCGGCTACCACCTCTCGCGGGGCGAGGCGCACCGCACCGTCTGCCTGATCCCGTCCTCGGCGCACGGCACCAACCCGGCCTCGGCCCAGATGTGCGGGATGAGCGTGGTGGTGGTCGGCGCCGACGCGCACGGCAACGTCGACGTGGACGATTTCCGCCGCAAGGCCGAGCAGCACGCGGACAGGCTTGCCGCCTGCATGATCACCTACCCCTCGACGCACGGGGTGTTCGAGGCGCGGGTGCGCGAACTCTGCGCCATCGTCCACGAGCACGGGGGGCAGGTCTACCTCGACGGGGCGAACCTCAACGCGCTGGTCGGGCTCGCGCGGCCCGGCGACATCGGCGCCGACGTGAGCCACCTCAACCTGCACAAGACGTTCTGCATCCCGCACGGCGGCGGCGGGCCGGGCATGGGGCCGATCGGCGTCAAGGCGCACCTGATCCCGTTCCTGCCGGGCGATCCCCGCACGGGGGAGGCGGGCGCGGTCTCGGCCGCGCCGTTCGGCTCAACCTCGATCCTGCCGATCTCGTGGAGCTACTGCCTGATGATGGGCGGGCGCGGCCTCACCCAGGCCACCCGCGTCGCCATCCTCAACGCCAACTACATCGCCAAGCGTCTGGAGAGCGCCTACCCGATCCTCTACGCCGGGGCGCAGGGCCGGGTCGCGCACGAGTGCATCGTCGACCTGCGGCCGTTCCAGAAGAGCGCGGGCGTCACCAACGAGGACGTGGCCAAGCGGCTGATCGATTGCGGCTTCCACCCGCCGACCATGAGCTGGCCGGTGGCCGGTACGCTGATGATCGAGCCGACCGAGTCCGAGACCAAGGGCGAGATCGACCGGTTCTGCGACGCGATGCTGGCGATCCGCGAGGAGATCCGCGCGATCGAGACCGGCCGCGCGGACCGGGCCGACAACCCGCTCAAGAACGCGCCCCACACGGTGCAGGACCTGATCGGCGCCTGGGAGCGGCCCTATTCCCGCGAGGCGGCCTGCTTCCCGGCGGGGGCGCGGGGGATGGACAAGTACTGGCCGCCGGTCAACCGGGTCGACAACGCCTACGGCGACCGCAACCTGATGTGCAGTTGCCCGCCGCCGGAGGCCTACGACGCGGCGGCCGAGTGAGCCGCGCCGTTACCCGGTGGCCGGCCCGGCGCGCCGGGGCGACCCGGTCACCGCGGCGCGCCGAGCAACCGCGAGACGGCGGCGGCGCCCTTGCGCACCCGCTCGCCGATCTCCCGGACCCGCTCGTCGGTCACCCGGTGGGTCGGGCCCGAGACCGAGATGCCCGCCACCGCCTCGCCGTGGACGTTGAGGATCGGCGCGGCGACGCAGCGCATGCCCGTCGTGCGCTCCTCGTCGTCGATGGCGTAGCCCCGCGCGCGCGTCGCCGCGATCTCGTCGCGGAGCTGCGCGAGCGTGGCGACGGTCTTGTCCGTGAAGCGCTCCAGGTCCTTCCCCCGGAACAGCCGGTCGATCCGCGCCGGCTCGAAGGTGCCGAGCAGGGCCTTGCCGATGCCCGAGGCGTGGAGCGGGGACAGGGTGCCCGGCGGGAAGAACGCGCGAATCGTCTCGTGGGTCTCGACCTGGCTCACGAACAGGACGTGCCCCTCCTTCTCGACCCCGAGATTGGAGGTCTCGCCCGTCTCCTGCATCAGGGCCCACATCGTCGACCGGCTGCGCTCGACGACGTTGCTGCGGCGCAGGAAAGCCGAGCCGAGCCGGTAGGCCTCAGCGCCGACGTGCCATTCCTGCCGGTCGGCGCTGATCTCGACGAAGGCCCGCCGCTCCAGGGTCGCCAGGACCCGGTGCATCGTCGCGACCGACTGGTCGAGCCGGCCGGCGAGTTCCGACAGGGTCAGGCCGTCGCTGGCCGCGAGCACGTCGAGCACGTCCAGCGCCCGGTCGAGGGCCTGGATGGTGTCGGCGGGCTTGGCCCCGCCGAATCCCTTCGGCCGTCCCCTGCGGCGATTCCCAGCCTCCACGACGCCCTCCGCGCACGATCCGACCGGCCCCGCGTACCGTGAAAAAATTTTCCGCTCAACGGAAAATGCCAAGCGACTGCGCCGCCATTCGTTTTGTCTCTGGGGCCATAAATGAAAAACTTTTTCAAAAAAATATCAAACGCCGGGCACCCGTGCTACCTTTTCGGCAACGGAGGAGAGCGCCCAGCCATGTTTGCCCAGAATCCCGTCTTCATCCCCGGCCCGACCAACATGCCGGAAGTCCTGCGCCGCGCCGCCGACATGCCGACGCTCGACCATCGCTCGCCGCTGTTCGGGCAGATCCTCCATCCGGCGCTCGCCGGCGTGAAGAAGGTGCTCAAGAGCGAGGACGCGGAGGTGTTCATCTTCCCGTCGACGGCGACGGGCGGATGGGAGACGGCCCTGTCCAATACGCTCAGCCCGGGGGATACGGTGCTCGCGGCGCGCTTCGGCATGTTCAGCCACCGCTGGATCGACATGTGCCGCCGCCACGCCCTCGACGTCCGCGTCGTCGAGGCCCCGTGGGGCGAGGGCCTGCCGGCGGACCGCTTCGCGGAGATCCTGTCGGCGGACAAGGCGCACGCCATCAAGGCCGTCCTCGTCACCCACAACGAGACCGCGACCGGCGTGCGCTCCGACGTGAGCGCGGTCCGGCAGGCGCTCGACGCCGCCGGCCATCCGGCCCTGCTGCTGGTGGACGGCGTCAGCTCGATCGCGTCCATGGATTTCCGCATGGACGCCTGGGGCGTCGACGTCGCCGTCACCGGCTCGCAGAAGGGCTTCATGCTGCCGGCCGGGCTCGCCATCACGGCGTTCTCGCCGAAGGCCATGGCGGCCACCGCCACGGCGACCCTGCCGCGCACCTATTTCGACGTGCGCGACATGGCCAAGGGCTACGCCAACAACGCCTACCCCTACACGCCGGCCGTCGGCCTGCTGAACGGGCTCAAGCTGTCGACGGAACTGCTCCTGGCGGAGGGGCTGGAGAACGTGTTCGCCCGGCACCGACGCATCGCCGACGGCGTCCGCGCCGCGGTCGCGGCCTGGGGTATGCCCCTCTGCGCCGCCCGGCCGGACCTCTACTCCGACACGGTCAGCGCGATCCGCACGCCGGAGGGCTTCAACGCCACTGACATCGTCGCCCACGCCGCCCGCAAGTACGACGTCGCCTTCGGGGTCGGGCTCGGGGAGGTGGCCGGCAAGGTGTTCCGCATCGGCCATCTCGGCAGCCTCACCGACGTGATGGCCCTGTCCGGCATCGCCGCGGCGGAGATGGCCATGGTCGATCTCGGCCTGCGGGTCGAGCTGGGCTCCGGCGTCGCCGCGGCGCAGGCGGTCTACCGGAGCGCCCCGGCCTCCGACCTCCGCGCGGCGGCCTGAGGAGGATGGGCGCCGTGACCGCTGCCTCGACCATCGTCCCCGCGACGACCACCCCCTCGACGAGCCTCCCCTCGACGAGCCCCCCCGCGGCGATCCCCTCGCTCGACGACGTGCTCGCCGCGCACGAGCGCATCCGGCCGTACATCCACCGCACCCCGGTCCTGTCCTCGCGGCTCATCGACGAGGCCGCGGGCGCTGAGCTGTTCTTCAAGTGCGAGAACCTCCAGAAGGCCGGCGCCTTCAAGGCGCGCGGCGCCTCGAACGCCGTCTTCAGCCTCACCAACGCGCAGGCGGCGCGGGGGGTGGCGACGCACTCCTCCGGCAACCACGGCACCTGCCTGTCCTACGCGGCGGGCCGGCGCGGCATCCCCTGCACGGTGGTGATGCCGCGCACCGCCCCGCAGGCCAAGAAGGACGCGGTGCGCGGCTACGGCGGGCGGGTGGTGGAGTGCGAACCCTCGACCTCCTCCCGGGAGGCCGTGTTCGCGGAGGTGGTCGCGCAGACGGGCGCCGAGTTCGTGCATCCCTACAACGATCCCCGGGTGATCGCGGGGCAGGCGACCTGCGCGCGGGAACTCATCGAGCAGGTGGACGGCCTCGACGCGGTGATCGCCCCGATCGGCGGCGGCGGCATGGTGTCGGGCACCTGCCTGACGCTCGCCGGCCTCGCGCCGCACATCGCGGTCTACGCGGCCGAGCCGGAGCAGGCCGACGACGCCTACCGCAGCCTACAGGCCGGCCATATCATCGCCGACGACGCGCCGGTGACGGTGGCGGACGGGTTGAAGGTGCCCTTGAAGGACCTCACTTGGCACTTCGTCCGCCACCACGTCGCCGGCATCCTCACCGTCTCCGAAGCCGAGATCGTGGCGGCGATGCACCTGATCTGGAAGCGGCTCAAGATCGTCATGGAGCCGTCGAGCGCCGTGCCTCTCGCGGCGGTCCTGAAGAACCCCGGCGTCTTCGCGGGCAAGCGCGTGGGCGTGATCATCACCGGCGGGAACGTCGATCTCGACAAGCTGCCGTGGCAATGAAGGGAAGCACAGCGATGAACGCACACACCCGGACCGCCGAACTCGAAGTCGGCTACGACGTCCCCGCCCTGCCCGGCATGCGCGAGGACGAGATCCAGACGCCCTGCCTGATCCTCGATCTCGACGCCCTCGAGAGCAACATCCGCAAGATGGGCGACTACGCCAAGGCGCACGGCATGCGCCACCGCGCCCACGGCAAGATGCACAAGTCGGTCGATGTCCTGAAGCTGCAGCAGAGCCTCGGCGGCGCCTGCGGCGTCTGCTGCCAGAAGGTCTCGGAGGCGGAGGTGTTCGCCCGCGCCGGGATCACCGACATCCTCGTCTCGAACCAAGTGCGCGACCCGGCCAAGATCGACCGGCTCGCCCGCCTGCCGCGCTACGGCGCCCGGGTCATCGTCTGCCTCGACGACGTGGCCAACGTCGCCGAGCTCTCGGCGGCCGCGCAGCGGCACGGCACGCAGCTCGACGGCTTCGTCGAGATCGATTGCGGCGCCGGGCGCTGCGGCGTGAAGACTGCGGCGGACGTGGTCGCCATCGCCAAGGCCATCGACGCGGCCCAGAACCTGCGCTTCGCCGGGATCCAGGCCTACCAGGGGGCGATGCAGCACATTGATTCCTACGAGGAGCGGCGCGCCAAGCTCGACGCCGCCATCGCCCAGGTGCGCGAGGCCGTCGAGGCGCTCAAGCGCGAGGGGCTGGAGCCGGAACTCGTCAGCGGCGGCGGCACCGGCAGCTACTATTTCGAGGCCGGCTCGGGCATCTACAACGAGCTGCAATGCGGCAGCTACGCCTTCATGGACGCCGATTACGGCCGCATCCGCGACCAGGACGGGCAGCGCATCGACGCGGGCGAGTGGAAGAACGCGCTGTTCATCCTCACCAGCGTGATGAGCCACGCCAAGGCCGACAAGGCGATCTGCGATGCCGGGCTGAAGGCGCAATCGGTCGATTCCGGCCTGCCCTTCGTCTTCGGGCGCGACGACGTGAAATACGTCAAGTGCTCCGACGAGCACGGGGTGATCGACGATCCCGACGGTCGGCTGAAGGTCAACGACAAGCTGCGGCTGGTCCCTGGCCACTGCGATCCGACCTGCAACGTGCACGACTGGTACGTCGGCGTCCGCAACGGCAAGGTCGAAGCGCTCTGGCCGGTCTCGGCCCGCGGCAAGGCGTATTGAAGCCCCAACCCGCGCGCGAAGGGAGAGCACGCCCATGATCATCGTTCCGGAGCGCGCCATCGAGGGCCTCGTCACGGCGGCGGACTGCTTCGCCGCCGTCGAGAAGGTCTTCGCCTCGATGGCCAAGCGCAGCGCCCGCAACTTCCCGGTGGTGCGCGAAGCGATCGGCCACGCCGACGCGCTCTACGGCTTCAAGTCCGGCTTCGACCGGGAGAGCTTGGCGCTCGGCCTCAAGGCCGGCGGCTTCTGGCCCGGCAACGGCGAGAAGGGCCTCACCAACCACCAGTCGACGGTGTTCCTGTTCGACGCGGATACGGGCCGTTGCCGCGCCGTGGTCGGGGGCAACCTCCTCACCGCCCTGCGCACGGCGGCGGCCAGCGCGATCTCCATCCGCTACCTCGCCCGGAAGGACGCCCGCGTGCTCGGCATGATCGGCGCCGGCCACCAGTCGGCGTTTCAGCTCCGGGCGGCCCTCGGTCAGAGACCCTTCGAGAAGATCCTCGCCTGGAACCTGCACCCCGGCATGTTCGGCCGGCTGGAGGCGGTGGCCCGGGAGCACGGGGTGCCGTTCGAGGCGGTCGATCTCGACCGGCTCGGCGCCGAGGCCGACGTGATCGTGACGATCACCTCCTCCTTCGACCCGATCCTGAAGGCGTCCCAGGTGCGCCCCGGGACGCATCTCGCCTGCATGGGGACGGACACCCGGGGCAAGCAGGAGGTCGAGGCCCAGATCCTCGCCGCCGCCACGGTGTTCACCGACGAGGTCGCGCAATCGACCAGCATCGGCGAGGCGCAGCACGCGGTGGCGAGCGGGCTGCTGGCCGCGGACGCCATCGTCGAGATCGGCGCGGTGATCAACGGCGACCATCCCGGCCGGGCTTCGACGCAGGAGATCACCCTGTTCGACGGGACGGGCGTGGGCTTGCAGGATCTCGCCGTGGCCTCCGCGGCGGTCGATCTGGCGGTCGCCAAGGGCCTCGCCGTCGAGGTCGATTTCTGATCCTCGACCCATCTGCTTCGCGAGCGGCGGGAAACGACGACCCGGGGCGGCGCCGCATCGACGGATGTGGCGTCGCCCCCGTTCGCGTCACGTCCCGGCTTTACGCCACCTCGTCCCGCACCAGCGCGGCGGCGAGCGCGTTGTGGCGGGCGGCCAGCGCCGTTTCATCGAGCGTTTCGAGGCGGCCCTCCCGCACCACGATCCGGCCGTCGATGATGCTCCAGGCCACGCGCTGCGGGGCGCAGAAGGCCAGCGCCGCGACGGGGTCGTGCAGGGCCCCGGCCATCGCGATGCCGCGCAGGTCGAAGGCGACGATGTCGGCCGCCATGCCGGGGGCGAGCGCGCCGATGTCGTCCCGGTTCAGCACCGTCGCCCCGCCGCGTGTGGCGATCTCCAGCGCCTCCCGCGCGGTCATCGCCGCCGGCCCGTGCCCGACGCGCGCCAGCAGCATCGCCTGCCGCGCCTCGCCGAGCATGTGGGAGCCGTCGTTGGAGGCCGAGCCGTCCACCCCCAGCCCCACGGGCACGCCCGCGCACCGCATCCGCCGGACCGGCGCGATCCCCGAGGCGAGACGCATGTTCGAGCAGGGGCAGTGGGCGACCCCCGTGCCGGTGCGGCCGAACAGGGCGATCCCGGCCGCGTCGAGCTTGACGCAGTGGGCGTGCCAGACGTCGGGCCCGGTCCAGCCGAGATCCGCGGCGTACTCCGCCGGGGTCATGCCGAATGTTTCCAGGCTGTAGCGGACGTCGTCGTCGTTCTCCGCCAGATGCGTGTGCAGGCCGACGCCGGTGCGGCGCGCGAGGTCGGCGGCCTCGCGCATGAGGGCGCGGCTGACCGAGAAGGGCGAGCACGGCGCCACCACGATCCGCCGCATCGCGAACCGCGACGGGTCGTGCCAGCGCTCGATCAGCCGCTGCGCGTCCTTGAGGATCGCGGCCTCGTCCTCCACCACCGCGTCGGGGGGCAGGCCGCCCGCGCTCTCGCCGACGCTCATCGCGCCGCGGGCGGCGTGGAAGCGCATCCCGATCTCCGCGGCTCCCTCGATCGAATCGTCGAGGCGGCAGCCGTTCGGGTAGATGTAGAGGTGATCGCTCGACGTGGTGCAGCCCGAGAGGATGAGCTCGGCCATCGCGGTCTGGGTCGAGACGCGGATCATCTCCGGCGTCATCCGCGCCCAGATCGGGTAGAGCGCCTTCAGCCAGCCGAACAGGTCGGCATCCTGCGCCGCGGGCACGGCGCGGGTCAGCGTCTGGTACATGTGGTGGTGGGTGTTCACGAGGCCCGGCAGGACCGCGTGGCCGCGCATGTCGAGCACCGTGTCCGCCTGCGCGGGCACCTCGGCCGCGGCGCCGACCGCGACGATCCGGTTGTCCTCCACGTAGACCGCGCCGCCTCGGATCTCGCGGCGGCCCGCGTCCATCGTCACGAGGACGTCGGCGTTCGTCAGGAGCAGGGAGGTCATCGCGTCTCTCCGGGCGCGCCGCGGGGCGGCGCCGGACAGGCCGCGCCGCGCCCCCACGGCCAGATGCCGCGTGATCGCGGCAGGAACGCCGTGCCGGGCACGCCGCTTCGGGGCCGTCAGCGAAGGACAGCATACGGGCGCTTGCGCGACCGACCTTAGCGAGTTTTCGCAAACTGCTTCCGAAATCCGCGGCTGGCATTCGCCGCTGGCCATGCAAGTTTCGAATGGCCGGCCCAGTCGGCAGCGCATGACACCGAATGCGGCGCGCGACGCCGATCCTTTCCCGGCCGGACCGCGCCGCAAGCCCGACCGGGCGAGGCGGCGACACCCCCTGCGCCCGGCCTGAACCCCGCCTCGGACGGCCCGGACCCGGAAGAGGTCCGGTCCCCGGCGCGGAACCCTGACGACACCATCACGGGACGACGCCCCACGAGGTCCCGGCTGGCGGAGGACACACCCATGACGGATCTGCCCGGGACCCCGCGCGAGGTCGACGCGGTCGACACGGTCCCGCCCCTGCCGAAGCTCCTCGCCTACGGGGTGCAGCACGTGCTGGTGATGAGCGCGGGGGCGGTGGCGCCGCCGCTCATTCTCGGCGCCGCCATGAACCTGCCCGCCGAGACCGTCGCCTACCTCATCAACTGCGACCTCCTGGTGACGGGCCTCGCGATCCTGATCCAGTCCCTCGGGATCGGGATGTTCGGCGTCCGGCTGCCGGTCATCATGGGCGTCAGCTTCGCCTCGGTCGGCCCGATGGTGGCGATGGCGCAGGATCCGACGATCGGCCTGCCCGGCATCTTCGGGGCGACGATCGGGGCCGGGATCTTCGGGCTGCTGCTGCGCCCGTTCTTCGCCCGCATGGCGGGCTTCTTCCCGCCGCTCGTCACCGGCACCGTCATCCTGATCATCGGCATCACGCTGCTGCCGGTCGGCATCAACTGGGCCGGCGGGGGAATGGGCGCGGCCAATTTCGGGGCGCCGATGCATCTCGGGGTCGCGGCCTTCGTGCTGGCGGTGATCCTGGTGGTCAGCCGCTTCGCCACAGGCTTCGTGGCCAACATCGCGGTGCTGATCGGCCTCGTCGCCGGCCTGTGCGTGGCGTGGCCGCTCGGCCTGTTTCACCTCGACGGGCTCGCCGACCGGCCGCTCGTCGCCCTCGTCGCCCCGTTCCACTTCGGCTGGCCGACCTTCCACCTCACGGCGATGGCGGCGATGTGCATCGTGATGATGGTGACGCTGGTCGAGTCGACCGGCATGTTCCTCGCGGTCGGCGACATCGTCGGGCGCCCGGTGGATCGGCGCACCCTGACCCGGGGCCTGATGGCGGACTCGCTCTCGACCCTGATCGCGGGCTGCCTCAACACCTTCCCGCACACCTCCTTCTCCCAGAACGTCGGGCTGGTGAACATGACGCGGGTCCGCAGCCGCTACGTCACCGCCGCGGCCGGCTGCATCATCCTCGCCCTCAGCCTCCTGCCGAAGGTCGCCTTCGTGGTCGCCTCGATCCCGCCGGCCGTGCTCGGCGGTGCCGGCATCGTGATCTTCGGCATGGTCGCCGCCGCGGGCCTCAAGATCGTCGGCGCCGCCGATCTCGGGGATCGGCGCAACCAGATCGTCGTCGCGGTGAGCATCGGCCTCAGCCTGATCCCGATGGCGGCGCCGAAGCTGTTCGCCGCCACGGCGCCGGACTGGGCCGGCCCGATCCTGCACAGCGGCATCACGCTGGGCGCGATCGGCGCCATCGTCCTCAACCTGCTGCTCAACTCGGACCGTCTCGGCGCCGGAGCCCAGCACGCCCCGGCCGAGCACGCCCCGGTCGAGCCCACCCCGGTCGAGAACACCCCCGTCGACTTGGCGCCGGCCTTCCCCCGCGCGGCCGCCCTCGACCGGGCCTGAGGGGACCGGTCGCGCCCGGTCCCACCGGGTGCGGCTCTCGACGGCGCGGCGCCGCGAAGGCCGGCACCGTCATCGCCGCCGCAGCATGCGGGCTGGCAGGCAGGTTCGGAGGCGGACATGACGATGGCGTGTCGGATCGCGGCCGCGCTGGTGCCGCTCGGGATGACGTGTGCGGCCGGGGCGCAGGAGCTCGGGACGGCGTCCTCGGCGCCGGTCGCGCCCGAGGCGACGACGGTGGTGAGGGATGGCCCGTTCTTCCTGTTCGCCGACACCCAGGTCAGCTACCGCTACCAGTTCCCCAGCGTCGCGCCCGGCGTGCAGATCCGGCGTCCGGACGGGAGCTTCGTCAGCCGCGAGGCGCCCAAGCAGATCCTCAACATCTCCCACGCCGACGCCTGGGACTACGGGACGAACTTCTTCTCCCTCGACATCCTGAAGTCCGGCTCGCAGTTTCCGGCCGGCACCACCAACCCGCCGGGCTCGATCGCCGCCCCGCTGGTGGCCGATTACGGCAACACCGAAGCCTACGGGCTCTACCGCGGCACGCTGAGCCTCAACGCGCTGACCGGCTCGAAGGCCTTCACCGTCCCCGGCCTCGTCAAGGGCGTGTCCCTCGCCTTCGGCTTCGACGCGAACACGCAGAACAACGCCTTCGGCGCGAAGAAGCGGGCCGTCGTCGGCGGCCTGAACATCGCCTTCGACGTGCCCGCCGGCTTCCTCAATCTCTCCGTGCAGGCCTACAAGGAGTGGAACCGGAACGGCTTCAACGTCCAGCCCGACCGGGACCAGAGCTTCGAGACCGTCCCCGAGTTCGAGCTGGTCTACAGCTTCCCCCTGGCCTTCACCGGGCTGCCGCTCAGCGTGGTCGGCTTCAACAACGTCGTGCTGCCCAAGGGCCGGGGCGTGCGCAACGCGGCGGCCTTCGCCTTCAACCGGCCGCGCGGGCTGGAAGTCCTCTCCCGCACCAACCTCGTCCTCGACGTCGGCAAGCTCGTCTACGACCAGCCCAACCGGGTCGATGTCTTCGTCGGCTTCCAGTACTGGCACAACAAGTTCGGCAACGTCGAGACCTCCACCTTCAAGGGCACCGAGGAGAAGAGCTTTCTGGCCGGCGTCGCCTTCCACGTCTTCTGAGGCGCGGCGGCCGGGGCGATGACCCTTCGGCCGCCGAGCGGGCGGCCGGCGATGAAGGTCTCGGGCCGTGAGCTGCATATCGATCGCAGCGTCCGGGACATCGCATTGACAGTCTCAAGCCGTTTCTGAAGATCGCAGATCATGATCTCGCTCGAGAGCATCCGCATCTTCATGCGCTCGGCGGAGACCGGCAGCTTCTCGGCCGCCGGCCGCGCGCTCCGGCTGTCGCCCTCGGTGATCAGCTACCGGATCCAGACCCTGGAGGAGCATCTCGGCTGCCTGCTCCTCACCCGGACGACGCGGCGCATGAGCCTCACGGAGGCCGGCCGCATCTTCTACGAGCGGTGCCTCGACATCGCCGCGGCGGTGGAGCAGGCGGAGAAGAGCGTCGAGACCGCGGGGGCGGCGCCGCGGGGCGCGCTGAGGGTCACGGCGCCGCTGGGTCTCGGCCGGCGGGTGGTCGCGCCCCTGGTTCCGCGCTTCCGCGCCCGCCACGGCGAGACGGACGTGCACCTGCGCCTGTCCGAGCACCTCCTCGACCTCGTGCAGGAGGCGGTCGACGTCGCGGTCCGCCTGTCGCAGATGCGCGATTCCACCTTCACCCTGCGGAAGGTCGCCGAGATCGAGCGGGTGCTGTGCGCGGCGCCGGGCTATCTGGAGCGGTGCCCCGCCCCGTCCGAGCCGGCCGACCTGCTGCACCACGATTGCCTGCTGCTGCGCTTTCCGGGCTCCGAGCAGTTCCGCTGGACCCTGGTCGACGGACAGGAGACGGTGACCCTTCCGGTCTCGGGGCACATCGACGCCGACGACGGCGAGACGCTCACCGACTGGGCGCTGGCCGGGGAGGGGATCGTGCTGAAGCCCCTGTTCGAGGTCGCGGCCCATCTCGCGGACGGGCGTCTCGTCGAGGTCCTGCCGCACACCCCGCCGACGACGGTGACGCTCGGCCTGCTGTACCCGTCGCGCAAGATGCTCGCGGCCCGGACCAAGACCTTCGTGGACATGACGCACGAGGCCCTGCGCGCGCACGTGACCGATCAGCTCGCGCTCGTCGGCCGGCGGCCGGCCTGACGGCGCGCGTCAATCCGCGACGCGGTCTTCATCCGCGACGAGGGCTTCCAGGCGCAGCGCCGCGATCCGCCCCACCTGCCGCAGGGCCTCGGCCCGCTCGGCGTCCGGCCCGTTGCCGAGGCGCTGCTCCAGGCGCGCCAGGATCGCGTCCCGGTCGAGGCCCCGGACGGCGATGATGAACGGGAAGCCGAACCTGTCGGCGTAGGCCCGGTTGAGATCCTGCATCCGGGCGACGGCCGGGGCGGGGCCGTCGAGCAGGCCGCTTCCGCCCTGCTCGCGCATCGAGTGCGCCGTGATCTCGCCCCGGAGCGCGTCCCGCCCGGCGAGTTCGGGGTGGGCGCGCAGCAGGGCGAGCTGGCGCGGGCGGTCCGCCCCTGCCACCGCCGCCTCCATCGCCGCGTGCAGATCCGCGCGCGCGGCGAAGGGCGCGCGCTCGAACGCGGCTTCGGCGACCCAGGGAGAATGCTCGTAGACCTCGCCGAGCAGGGACACGAAGGCGTCCCGCTTCAGGGCGCCGAGGGCGGCGATGGCGATCATGGGGGCGTCCTTTCGTGGAGGGGGGCGCCGCCGACGCCCCGAGGGAATCGCGGATCGCTCAGCGCGCGGCCAGCCAGCGGGCGAGTTCGTCCCGCTCCTCGGGCTGCATGTCGGTGACGTTGTTCGGCGGCATCGCGTGGGTCAGCACGGCCTGGACGCGGATGGCCGGCGCGAAGCGCGCCACGTGCTCGGGGCTGTCGAGCAGCACGCCCTTGGGCGCGCTCCCGAGGTCCGGCCACAGCGGTTCGGCGGCGTGGCACATCGCGCAGCGCGTCCCGATCACGGCCATCACCGCGTCGTCGACCGCGGGCGCCCGCGCCGCGGCGAGGCTGACCGTCGGCGCGGGGCCGGGCTCCGGACTGGGCGCGGCGGCGGTCAGGCCGATGCGCTCGCGCGCCGCCGGGTTGGAGGCGACGCTGATGGCGACCGCCACCGCCACGCAGGCCGCGGCGACGCCCCAGGTCCACCAGCGGTCGCCGCCGCCGGCATTGCGCACGTTGAAGAAGTGCCGGACAACCCCGCCCGCGATCACCACGAGGCCGACGATCCCCCAACTGTAGGGCGAGGACCACGCCATCGGGTAGTGGCCCGACAGCATGAAGAACAGCACCGGCAGGGTCAGGTAGTTGTTGTGGGACGACCTGTTCTTCGCCTGCTTGCCCCAGTCCGGGTTCGGCACCCGGCCCGCGACCAGTTCGGCGATGGCCTTGCGCTGGTTCGGCATGATCACGAAGAAGACGTTGCCGGTCATCCAGGTCGCGATCAGGGCACCGGTGTGCAGCATCGCGGCCCGCCCGGAGAAGACCTGCTGGAAGCCGTAGGCGAAGGCGACGACGGTCAGGAACACCGCGGCCGCCAGCAGCGGCGGCCGGTTCGCCAGGGGCGAGCGGTTGAGGCGATCGTAGATCAGCCAGCCGAGCGCCAGCGCGCCGATGCCGACCAGCGCCCCGGTCATCGGCGTGATCACGCGCACCGCCGGATCGATCAGGTAGAGGTCGGCCTGCCCGTAATAGACCCAGCACAGCAGCGCGAAGCCCGACAGCCAGGTCGAGTAGGATTGCCATTTGTGCCAGATCAGGTGGTCGGGCATCCGGTCGGGGGCGACCAGATACTTGCGCACCTGATAGAAGCCGCCGCCGTGCACCTCCCAGGCCTCGCCGCCCTTGCCGGCCGGGATCGCCGCGATCGAGCGCAGGCTCGCGTCGAGGTGCATGAAGTAGAACGACGCGCCGATCCAGGCGATCGCGGCGACGACATGGGTCCAGCGAATGAGGAAGCCGCCCCATTCGTGCAGGATCGGGTACATGGGAGGGCCATCCTCTTGCCAGGGGTGATCCCGCGAGACGGGGCGGCCTGCCCGGGCTCGGCTTCGAGGATCGCTGCCGGACGGTGTGCCCCGAAGCCGGGCCCGGGACGAGCGGGCGGAAAGCCAAGGACTTTCAAAACGGTTCGATAAATGGCGGCCCCTTTCCGGGTTGCGCGGGCGGCCTGCCGCGTGCTCGTCTCGCGCGTCCCGAACGCCTCCCGCCCGAATGCCCCCCGCCCGAGCGGGTGCCGCGGCCTTGCGGGGCTCAAACCTCCCGAAGGATCCTCGCCATGGGCCATCTCTCGACACACGTGCTCGACACCGCGGCGGGCCGGCCGGCCGCGGGCGTGACGATCGAGCTGCGCCGCCTCGCCGCCGACGGGTCGGCGGAGCGCGTCGCGTCCCGCGTCACCAATGCCGACGGACGCACCGACCGCCCGCTGCTCGACGGCGCGACCCTGGCGGCGGGCACCTACGAGCTTCTGTTCCACGTCGGCGCCTACTTCGCCGCGGCCGGCGCTGGGGCCGAGCCCCCCTTCCTCGACGTCGTGCCGGTCCGGTTCGGGGTGTCGGATCCCGACGGGCGCTACCATGTCCCGCTGCTGATCACCCCGTGGAGCTACGCGACCTACCGCGGAAGCTAAGTTGGGCGCAGCAGGCCGCGACGACGGGGCGTGGCGACCGATTGTCAGCTCTGTACGAATTTACTATCGTTGGTCTTGCAAACAACTGTGGTCCGATTCGGAGATTTTCGATGCAATCCAGCGGTGTCGAAACGGCCCCGTGAACTGAAAGTCTGCTTCGGCGAGACGGCGCATGCCCTGTGCGTCCACGTCGCCGGACGCCGACCGGCCGGGGAACGTTCGGCCGGACCGCCGGATCAGACGCGATCCGTCCCCGCCGGAGAGATCGCGTCCGCGCGCCGGTGTCCGTGGTCCGAACAAGGCAGGGAGAGGTCATGCGAGGGCAGCCGAGCTACGTCCACGGCGCGAGCGACGTGCCGCTGCTCAGCGCGACGATCGGCCAGCAGCTCGACGAGACGGCCGCGCGATGGCCGGACCGGCCGGCCCTGATCGTGCCGCCGCAGGACGTGCGCTGGACATGGGCGGCGTTGCGCGCGCGCGTCGACCGGCTCGCGGCGGGCCTCCTGACCCTCGGCCTGAAGCGGGGCGACCGCATCGGCATCTGGTCGCTCAACCGGGCCGAGTGGGTCCTGACCCAGTTCGCCGCCGCCAAGGCCGGTCTCGTCCTCGTCTCGATCAATCCGGCCTACCGCCTGTCGGAACTCGAATTCGCGCTCAACGCGGTCGGCTGCCGGGCGCTCGTGACGGCCACGGCGTTCAGGACTAGCGACTACCTCGGGATGCTGACGGCGCTCGCCCCGGAACTCGCGACCTGCGCGCCGGGCGCCCTGTCGGCCGCGCGCCTCCCGCACCTGCGCAGCGTGATCCAGATCGGGGGGCCGCCGGCGCCGGGCACCATCCCCTTCGAGGCGGTGTCCGACCGGGGCGGTGACGCGGAGCGCGCCGCACTCCGGGAATGCGAGGCGGATCTCCAGTTCGACGACCCGATCAACATTCAGTTCACCAGCGGCACCACCGGCCAGCCGAAGGGCGTGACGCTGACGCACCACAACATCCTCAACAACGGCTACTTCGTCGGCCGCGCCATGCGGCTGACCCCCGAGGACAGGATCTGCATCCCGGTGCCGCTCTACCACTGCTTCGGCATGGTGATGGGCAACCTCGCCGCCGTCACCCACGGCTGCGCCATGGTCTATCCGGGCGAGGGCTTCGATCCCCTCGCCACGCTGAGGACGGTCGAGGCGGAAGCCTGCACCGCGCTCTACGGCGTGCCGACGATGTTCATCGCCCAACTGGACCATCCGGACTTCGCGCGGTTCGACTTCGGCTCCCTGCGCACCGGCATCATGGCCGGCGCGCCCTGTCCGATCGAGGTGATGCGGCGGGTCCAGCAGGTGATGAACATGCGCGACATCACCATCGCCTACGGCATGACGGAGACGAGCCCGGTCAGCTTCCAGAGTTCCGTCGACGATCCGCTGGAGCGGCGCGTCACGACGGTGGGGCGCGTGCAGGCGCATATCGAGGTCAAGATCGTGGACGCGCAGACCCGCGTCCTGCCGCGCGGGGAACCGGGCGAGCTCTGCACCCGCGGCTATTCCGTGATGACCGGCTACTGGAACGAGCCGGAGAAGACCGCCGAAGTCCTCGATGCCGCCGGCTGGATGCACACGGGCGATCTCGCCGTCCTCGACGCCGAGGGCTACTGCAAGATCGTCGGCCGGATCAAGGACTTGGTCATCCGCGGCGGCGAGAACCTCTACCCGCGCGAGATCGAGGAGTACCTGTTCCGGCACCCGAGCATCCAGGAGGCGCAGGTCTTCGGGGTGGCGGATTCCAAGTACGGCGAGGAACTCTGCGCGTGGATCCGGCTGCGCGACGGTGCCGTGCTGACCGCCGACGATGTGCGCGCCTTCTGCCAGGGTCAGATCGCCCACCAGAAGATCCCGCGCTACATCGAGTTCGTCGACGCCTTCCCGATGACGGTCACCGGCAAGGTCCAGAAGTTCCTCATGCGCGCGGCGGTCGAGGAGCGGCTCGGCCTGAAGCGCGCGGAGACCGCGTAGCGCCGCGTCTCGACGCGCTCACGCGCGCCGAACCGGCATCCCCGTCGGCGGCGCGCGCTGGCGCTGAGGACCGCTTCGCGCCGTGGTACGGTTGCACCGCGAGCGGGAACGGCCCCAAGATCCGTCCGCGGCCCAGAGTGTCCGGTGTTCGTGCGGCGCAGGTCATGGAGCTTCGGCATCTCCGGTATTTCGCTGCGGTGGCGCAGCATCTCAACTTCACGGCCGCCGCCGACGATCTCGGCGTTTCGCAGCCGTCCCTGAGCCAGCAGATCCGTGATCTCGAACGGGAGATCGGCGTCAACCTGTTCGCGCGGTCGAGCCGGCGCGTCACGCTGACCGCCGCGGGGGAAGACTTCCTGCGCAGCGCGCGGGCGATCCTCGTCCAGGCCGCCGACGCCGTGGACCGGGCGCGGACCATCGGCACCGGCACCGCCGGCATCCTGAACATCGGCATGACGAGTTCGGTCCTCGTCGGACCCCTCGGCGCCCTGATCCGCGCGTTCGAGCAGCGGTACCAGGGGGTGGACGTGCGCATCCACGAGATGGCGCCGGGCGATCAGATCGCCGCCCTGAAGGCGCACCGGACCGACCTGAGCTTCCTGCGCAGCCCCCCCGACGAGCCCGACCTCGCCGGGGAGGTGGCGTGGCGGGAGCGCCTGTGCGTCGCGCTGCCGGCGGGGCACGCCCGCGCCGGGGACGGCAGCGTCCCCATCGACGTCTTCAGGACCGAGCGCCTGATCTCCCTGCGCCTCGACAGTTCCCGCTTCGCGGACGAGATCTTCCGGGGCTGCCTCGCGCTGGGTTTCACCCCGGACATCTCCCAGCAGGTCCGGGAGGCCTCGTCGCTGATCAGCCTGGTCGCCACGGGCTTCGGCCTCGCCATCATCCCGGAATTTGTGGGGCGCGCGAACCACCCCGGCGTCGTCGTCCTGCCGATCGACCCGCCGTTCCTGTCGGCGGATGTCCACGCCGTGCACCACCGGCGAAAGGGACCCGTGGTCGACAAGTTCCTGGCCCTGATCCGCGCGGAGGCGGCGGGGCTGGCCGAGACCTTCCGGAGGCGGTGACCCGCTCACGGATCGGCGCGATCCAGAGGCATAGCCTATCAATCGAGCCGAACAACATATTGGACCACGGGTCGGCGCGGCGTTTATCACTCCTGGGAACGGGGGAGCACGCCGTGTTCGATCTCGATCAAGACTATCCGCGCGATATGGTGGGCTACGGCCGGACCCGGCCGGACCCGCGCTGGCCCGGGGGCAAGCGCGTCGCCGTCCAGTTCGTGGTGAACTACGAGGAGGGCGCCGAGAACTGCACCCTCCACGGGGATGCGGCGTCGGAGGCGTTCCTCTCCGAGATCGTCGGCGCCCTGCCGTGGCTGGGCAAGCGCCACGCGAACATGGAATCGATCTACGAGTACGGCGCCCGGACCGGGTTCTGGCGCCTCTGGCGGGCCTTCACCCGGCGCGGCATGCCGGTCACGGTGTTCGGCGTCGCCAACGCGATGCGGCGCAATCCCGAGGCGGTCGCCGCCATGGTCGAGGCCGACTGGGAGATCGCCAGCCACGGCCTGCGCTGGATCGACTATCGCGACCACAGCCTGGAGGACGAGCGCGCCGACATCGACGCCGCCATCGCGCTCCAGACGGAGCTGACGGGCAGCCGGCCCCTCGGCCTCTACCAGGGGCGCACCTCCACCAACACTCTGGCCATCGGCGCGGCCGAGGGCGGCTTCCTCTACCTCGCCGATTCCTACGCCGACGAGCTGCCCTACTGGGTGGGGCTCGGCGGCCGCCAGCAACTCGTGGTCCCCTACACCCTCGACGCCAACGACATGCGCTTCGCCACGGCGCAGGGCTTCAACAGCGGCGACCAGTTCTTCGCCTATCTCAAGGACTCGTTCGACGTGCTCTACCGCGAGGGCGGCGAGGGTCAGGCCGGCATGATGTCGGTCGGGCTGCACTGCCGGCTCGTCGGGCGGCCGGGGCGCATGGCCGCCCTGGAGCGGTTCCTCGACTACGTCGGCGCCCATCCCGACGCCTGGGTGGCCACCCGCCTCGACATCGCCCGGCACTGGGTGTCGACCCATCCGCCCCGCGGCGGCTATCGCCCGAGCCGGATGGGGCGCGCCCTGTTCGCCGAGGTGTTCGGCCGCGTCTGCGCCGAGGCGGCCGGCGGTTCGGGCGAGGCGGGGCGGTCTCTCGCGGAGCGGGTCCACGGCGCCGGCCTCGGGCCGGAGGCGGATTCGGCCGCGGACCTCGCGCGCCGCTTCGCGCAGGCCGGGCTCGCCGCGGCCGGCGAGCGGGCCTTCGAGGATAGACTCAGCGCCCTGATCGGCCGGTAGGGCCCGAACGACGGAGCCAGCCGCCGCATCGCCGCGGCGGCAGGTCCTAGCGCGTCGTCCCGAGAGGTGGTCACCGGCTCTCGGAAAAGATGATGCAAAGACAAAGGGCTGGCGCATCGTCCTGGATATCGGATCCAGGACGATGCGCCAGGACCCGTCGGCGCGCCCGCCGCGACGATCGAGGATCCAGCTTTCGCGCGACACGCCACGATCCGGCGGCGCGCCGACAAGGCCCGGCAACAGGGCCATTCATCCAGCAGGGAGAAACGCCATGTACGCACAGATCGAGGCGGCAGGAGTGAGTGCCGCCGTGTCCGACGAGCGGGAAACCGTCGTCATCAAGCCGAGCTACGACCCGAACCTCGTCAACGAGGATCTCGCGCCCCTGCGCAAGCAGACCTGGGGCACCTACAACATCTTCGCCTTCTGGATGTCCGACGTGCACAGCGTCGGCGGCTACGTCACGGCGGGCAGCCTGTTCTCCCTCGGCCTCGTGAGCTGGCAGGTGCTGCTCGCCCTGCTGGTCGGCATCGTGATCGTCCAGGTCTTCTGCAACCTCGTCGCCAAGCCGAGCCAGATGACCGGCACGCCCTACCCGGTGATCTGCCGGGCCTCCTTCGGCGTGAAGGGCGCGAACATCCCCGCGATCATCCGCGGGCTGATCGCGGTCGCGTGGTACGGCATCCAGACCTACCTCGCCTCCGCCGCCCTCACGGTGGTGGCGCTCCGCTTCTACCCCGAACTCGCCCCCTACGCCGACCTCAAGCAGTACGGGTTCGCGGGCCTCTCGGGGCTCGGCTGGGCCGCGTTCATGACCCTCTGGGTGCTGCAGGCGCTGGTCTTCTGGCGCGGCATGGAGGCGATCCGCGTGTTCATCGACTGGGCGGGGCCGGCGGTCTACGTCGTGATGATCGCGCTGGCCGGCTACCTCGTGTACAAGGCCGGCTTCGACCAGATCGGGCTGAACCTCGGCGCCGTGAAGTACACCGGCTGGGACGCGCTGCCGGTGATGATCAATGCCGTGGCCCTCGTGGTCTCCTACTTCTCCGGCCCGATGCTGAACTTCGGCGACTTCTCGCGCTACGGTTCGAGCTTCGAGGCGGTCAAGCGGGGCAATTTCTGGGGCCTGCCCGTCAACTTCCTGGGCTTCTCGCTCCTGACGGTCATCACCGCCTCGGCCACGGTCCCGGTCTTCGGCCACCTCATCACCGATCCGGTGGAGACGGTGAGCCGCATCGACAGCACCTTCGCGGTGGTGCTCGGCGCCCTGACCTTCATGATCGCCACGATCGGCATCAACATCGTCGCGAACTTCGTCTCGCCCGCCTTCGACTTCTCGAACGTCTCGCCGAAGCGGATCTCCTGGCGGATGGGCGGCATGATCGCGGCGGTGGGCTCGATCTTCATCACGCCGTGGAACCTGTACAACAACCCGGCCGTGATCCACTACACGCTCGACGTGCTGGGCGCCTTCATCGGGCCGCTGTTCGGCATCCTGATCGCCGACTACTACCTCGTGAAGAAAGAGAAGATCGTCCTCGACGATCTCTACACGATGAACACGGGCGGGACCTACTGGTACCAGAACGGCTACAACCTCGCCGCCGTGGCCGCCATCGTCCCCTCCGCCCTGATCCCCGTGCTATGCGTGGTCCTGCCCGGCCTGGAGAGCGTGGCGAACTTCACGTGGTTCATCGGCTGCGGCCTGGGCTTCGGGATCTACGCGCTGATCATGCGCGCCCGGCCCCGGACCGCGGCGCGCCCCGCCTGAGCCCCGAGCGACCCATGCGCATCCTCCTGCTCAACCCGAACACCAGCGCCTCGGTCACCGCCCTCGTGGCCGACCGGGTCGCGGAGGTGGCCGGCGAGGCGGCGACCTTCGTGCCGGTGACGGCCCGGTTCGGGGCCGCCTACATCGCGAGCCGCGCCGCCCTGGCGATCGCCGGGCACGCCGCCCTCGACGCCTTCGCCGAGCACGCCGGGGGCTGCGACGCGGTCTTCATCGCCTGCTTCGGCGATCCCGGCCTCCTGGCCCTGCGGGAGATCTCGCCGGTCCCGGTGGTGGGCATGCTCGAAGCCTCCTGCCTCGCGGCGCGGCGCTCGGCGGAGCGCTACGCCATCGTGACGGGCGGCGCCCTGTGGAAGCCGATGCTGGAAGAGATCGTCGCCGGGCTGAGGCTCGGCGACGGCCTCGCGGGCATCCGGACGGTGGAGCGCACCGGCGGCGAGATCGCCAGGGACCCGGATGGCGCCCTGCGGGACCTTGCCGAGGCGTGCCGCGCCTGCGTGGAGCGGGACGGCGCCGAGACGGTCATCCTCGGCGGGGCGGGTCTGGCGGGGCTGGCGGCACGGCTGCAACCCCGTGTCCCGGTGCCGGTCCTCTGCTCCGTCGAGACGACGGTGCGGGCCGCCCTCGCAGCGGCGCGAACGCCCCACCGGCGCCCGGAGCCCGTCGTCACGGACACCGTCAACCTCGGATCGGCGCTCGCAGCCCGGCTCGCCGCTCCGGATGCCGCCTGACCCGCGACCGCGCAGCGCCCGACGGTGATCCGCCCCCACTGAGGTGGCCGGTTTTGAAGTGTGGCTTCGGAGCCTGGGCCAGGGCAAACACATAGGACCGAAGCGGCTCAAGACAGAGGACGTGGTCGCCACGCTACGTCAGGTGGACGTGCGGCTCTCGCCGGGCCAGAGCGTGGCCGAGGCGATCCGGGCGATCAGCGTGACGGCGGTGACCGATTATCGCAGGCGCGAGGAGTACGGCGGCCTGAAGCGCGACGGAAGGAAAGGCTTCGTCGCGCAGCGAGACGATAGCCGTACCCCGCGCGACATGCGAACGACCCAAATTTCGGGCTCGTCACTAGCTTTTTAAGATCGCTCGGTGGAATGGCGCGCCCGAAAGGATTCGAACCTCTGACCCCCAGATTCGTAGTCTGCGCTCAGACCATAACAATGCGCCCCAATCCATAGCACGAAGCCGAGCTAAGTCATTGAATGGAATGGCATAGAGGGATAATGTGAGGCGGTGTTCGCAACGCCGCCTAGCAGCAGCTATCGCGGTTTCGCCGTACCCCGTGCCGTACCCGAGATCGCCATGCCCCGGCCCCTGACCGCCGTAGCCGTCACGAACGCGAAGCCGGAGGCGTCCCGGCGCGAGATCGCGGATGGTGCGACGCCCGGCCTGCGGCTCGTCGTGCAGCCATCCGGGTCAAAATCGTGGATTTTCCGGTACGAGTTGGCCGGGCGGGGCGTGAAGGTGACGTTCGGCCCTGCCATTGGCTCCGGCGCCCTGACCCTCGCGGAAGCACGTCAGCAAGCCGGAGAGGCGCGCAAAAGCTTGACGGCGGGGGGAGACCCCGCGGCCGACCGGAAGGCGCACAGGGCAGCCGAAGCGGCCCGGCGCGAGGCTGACCGGGTAGCGGCCGAGGCGGTGGCACGCCGGCACGAAGACCTGATCGAGAACGTCGTCGATCGGTACATCGCCCGGCACGTCGAGGGAATGAAGTCGGCCCACGAAGTGAAGCGGCTCCTCGAAAAGGAGGTCAAAGGCCCGTGGCGAGGGCGGCTCGTGACGGAAATCGACCGCGGCGACGTGCTGAAGCTCGTCGAGGATATCGCCGAACGCGGGGCAGGGACCACGGCGAACCGCACGCTCGCGAACCTGAAGGCATTCTTCAACTGGTGCGCTGACCGGGGCATCCTCGAAACCTCACCCGCCGATCGTGTCAGACGCCCGAAGGCCGAGGTCTCGCGCGACCGCGTGCTGAGCGACGCCGAGCTTCGCCTTCTGACACTGGCCCTACGCCGGCTCGAATGGCCGTGGCGGGAGTTCTTCACGCTCGCCCTGCTCACGGGGCAACGCCGCGAGGAGATCGCCGGCATGCGGTGGGGCGAGGTCGACTGTGATGCCGGTGAACCGGTGTGGGTACTGCCGGCCGAAAGGACGAAAAACGGGAAGGTGCATGCCGTCCCCCTCGTGCCTGGGGCGGTCGCGATGATTCGTGGCGTGCGGCGGATCGAGGGGTCCGACTTCGTGCTGACCACGACGGGAGACGCGTCCGTTTCCGGCTTCTCGCGGGCGAAGGCGGCACTCGACGCGACGATGCTAACGATCGCACGCGGTGAGGCTGAGGCGCGAGGCGCCGATCCGGAGCGGGTCACGCTCGCCCCCTGGCGCCTTCACGACGTTCGACGGACGGTGGCGAGCGGGATGGCTCGGGCTGGGGTGCCCGTCGCTGTCGTCGAGAAAGTGCTCAACCACGTCTCAGGCACGTTTGGGGGAATCGTAGGGGTCTACCAGCGGCACGACTTCGCCGCCGAGAAGCGGCAGGCGTTGACGGCATGGGCGGCGCACGTCGAGGGCTTGACGGCCGAAGCTGGCGGCGCGGCCCCGCGAATGGGGGGCGCCTGATGCCCGCGCTCTTCGATCTCGGCCAAGCGCGCGCCGATGAGTTGCGGAAATGGCAGGCGGTCTTTGAGTTCGACGGCAACAAAGCCGCGGCATGGCGCTGTTACCGTCTTGCGCGCGCCTGGGGTTTGCCGATCCCGGAATCGGTCCTGATCGAAATCGATCGCATCGCGGCGGCGATCGGTGCCGACGCCGGTATGAGTTCCGCGCGCGTGGGTCTCATCGTGACGGAAGCACATAGGGGATCTGCTGACCCGACTACTTCCCTACTTAAATGGGAGCGCGACTTTGAGGTCTCTTGGGCGGTCTACTATCTTCGGTCGAGCGGGTTAACTGAAGCGGCGGCCGTCGAACGTGTCGCTGAGGGAACGTGCGATCTCGCCTATGGCGTGCGTGTCGGCGAAGACACAGTCAGCTTCGGACCTGTACCCACACCGAAGCTTGAAGTCGACCTCGTCCGTCGGGCTGTCCGTCGTATCCGCGCCCTAACGACGGATATGACGGAAAGGGCCGATTTAATGTCCATGACCGGGGATGAAGGGATCGTTAGAGAGTGAGCGTCACAAGACGCTACGGAACGAAGTGATGCAGAACAAGCTGATCCCCGCGAAGAAGGTTCGGGAAGAACTGGGCGGTATATCCGATATGACGCTCTACCGCTGGCTTGCCGACGAGAACCTGAAATTCCCGCGGCCGACGTACATCAAGAAGAGGCGTTATTTTGACTCTGGCGATCTCGCCGCGTTTAAGGAACGTCTCGCCCTCGACTCCCTAGAACGCACGGCGACGCAATAGTGTTGATGGCGACGGATGATCCAAGAAAGTATCCGTTTTATCCGTCATTGTTGCCCCAGATAAATTATCTGGTGCCTCCGAACAGAATCAGGCATTGAACGGCTGCCCCCGCTGAAACGGAGGTCCGATCCACGAGATCGGCTTTTCGGGGTGCCGAACTTTCCACCTTCAAAATCAACAGTCGCCCGCAGGGCGCAATGCGGACGCACGCCGTGCGGCCGAAGGGGGACCTATGTCTGAGCATATGCACGCCGTTGCCCTCGCCGACTGGATCGAAGGCGAGGGAGGCGGAACCGACGAAGACGGGCTGCATCTCGGCCCTACCGACCTTGGGCTTGTCGCGAAAGCGCTTCGCGCGCTCGCCGCGACTCTCATGGTTGCGACCCCGCCTCCCGACGCACCTGAAGCGGCGTAGGCGTCTGTAGGCACGCGACAGGCCGCCCAAGAAGAACCCGAGTGAGCGGATCGTTCGGGTTTTTATTATTAAGGCCAGAAAGTAATTCTCGCCCAGTTGACGTAAATAACTCGGCCTGTGACGATGATCTTCCACACACGTTAATGGACAATCGCCAATGACGAAAGCATACCGCGTGGCTGATCTCGTCAAAAACGGCCCCCTATGCCGCTCGACGATCTACAACATGATCCGCGACGGCCGCCTCGTAGCGCGGAAAGTGGGTCGCTCTACCGTCGTGATGGCTGAGGACTGGAAGGCGATGCTTGAGGGCGCGCCCGTCGCTCGCATCGGCACCCGTCAGATCGAAGCCAGTTCCTGAAACGAGAAAAACCCGGCGTGGCGCGCCGGGCTTCTCAATACATGTGAGGCACAATTGTGTTGGTTCCCGCTTATATCCTCCCGATGGCGGAAGCGCAAGCGTTCGACCATCTCTCCGATGACGAATTTTTCGCCCGGTTTCCAGATGTGACTCATCGGACGCGCCCCTGGGCCCCTTGTCTGGTCAATGAAGACGGCTGGCTGATCTTCAGCCGCCGAGACGGATACCGCGCCAGGATCCGGCGGCACTTGGCGCCGACCGCGCGGATGGAGATCGTCATCATCGCACAGCCCCCGGCGGACTCCGACCTCTCGTTCGATCATGGGCCGTCCCTGGGGATCACCGGAGCGATGCGCCATGCTCAGTGAACAAACCGCCGCGCCGCGCACCGACGGCGTGCTCTCGCCCTTCGCGTTTGCAGGCCCCGATCTGATCGAGCAGGGCTACTCCCCGCTTCCGATCGCGCCCGGCAATAAGATTCCCGGCATCTTTACAGGCGGCGAATGGTCCCTGCTCCGCGGCTGGCAGCGGTTCTGCCTCGCGCCGGCCCCCCCGAACCTCGTTGCGGGCTGGTCTCGGTTTCCCGGCGCCGGCGTGGGCGTCGCCTGCGGGCGCGGGCTCGTGCTCGTCGACATCGACCTCGACGACGCGGTTGGGTACGTCATGGCGGCCCTGCCGCCCTGCATCGTCGGGAAGAAAGGCGCCAAGGGCCTGACCCTGTGCTTCCGCGGCGATACGTCAAAGATCCGCTCGCGCGCCTTCAAGATCGGCGGGATCGGCGTCGTCGACCTTCTCGCCGATGGCAAGCAGTCCGTGCTGCCGCCCTCGATCCATCCGAAGACGGGCAAGCCTTACGAGTGGATGAGCGAGCGCACGCTTCTCGACACCCCGCTCGTCGAGCTTACCGAGGTTCCCGACAACGTCGCCGATCTGATCGCCGAGGCGTTGCGCCCGCTCGGCTATAAGCCCGAGCAAACCTTCGAGTTCAGCGGCGAGATCCGCGAGTCGAACTCGTCGGCGACCGATTTCTTCCGCCGGCTCAACGAAGACGCCCTCGCCAACCTCGACGCTTGGGTGCCGAAGCTCGGCATTCGGTGCCAGCGGGAACACGACGGCGGCTGGCGCGCCGTTCCGGACTGGCGTCCGTCGAGCAGCGGGCGGCCGGCGTCTCGCCGGGGTCTGAACCTGTCGTTTGATCCGCGGGGCATCCGCGACTTCGGCGACGGCGGCAAGACCTACACGCCGCTCAACGTCGTGATCGCGGCGAAGGGCTACGACCGCGACGCCGCAATTCGATGGATTGGCGAAGCCCTCGGGCAATGCTTCGAGCCTGTCATCACGCTCGTCGCCGGCCCTTCGGCGCCGAGCGTCCTGGCGCGGACATCCGCCGCCCTTGAAGTGCCGAACGCCGTCAGCGACGTTCTTAATAGGCCCATCGTCGCAGCCACGCCGTTCCGGTGGGGCGACCCGGCACGCATACCGCGTCGGGAGTGGCTGTACGGCAGGGCGCTGATCCGCCGGTTCATGAGCGTGCTGGTCGCGCCGGGCGGCGTCGGCAAGTCTTCGCTCACGATCGTCGAGGCGCTGGCGATGGCGAGCGGCAGGCCCCTGCTCGGCGCAGAGCCGGTCGGTAGGTTGCGCGTGTGGCTGTGGAACGGCGAAGACCCTCGGGACGAGCTTGAGCGGCGAATCGCGGCGGCCTGTCTGCACTATGGCCTCGACGAGGGCGCGATCGGCGATGGGCTCTTCGTCGACTCGGGTCGCGACACGCGGCTCGTAGTCATGCGGGAGGTCCGCAGGGAACTCGTCGTGGCTGAGCCTGTCGTTGAGGCTGTCGTCAGCGAGATCGCCGGGAAGCGGATCGACGTGATGATCGTCGACCCCTTCGTAACGACCCACGAGGTTGCCGAAAACGACAACGGCGCCATCGCTCGCGTCGCCTATCTATGGTCGGACATTGCCAACCGCACGGGCTGCGCCATCCTGCTCGTGCATCACGCTCGGAAGACCAACGGCGGCGAGGTCACGGCCGAGGACTCGCGCGGCGGCATCGCGCTCGTTGGGGCTGCCCGCGTGGTCCGCGTGCTCAACCCCATGACGGCGACCGAGGCCGACGAGTTCGGCGTGCCGTCGGACGAGCGCCTGAGCCTTGTCAGGATCAGCGACGGCAAGGCCAACCTGTCTCGCCGCTCCGATCGGGGCAGTTGGTTCCGTCTCACGTCGGTGTCCCTCGGCAATGGCAGCGGCAACCTCGATCCCGGCGACGAGGTCGCGGTCGCCGCCGAGTGGGCGCCGCCGAGCAAGGCAGCGCGCACGGCCCTGACGCCGGCAGAGCTAGAAGCGATCAAGGCCGAGGTCGCGGCGGGCGAGCATCGTTTCGATGAGCGTTCGCCGACTTGGGTCGGCAACGCGGTTGTCTCGGCGCTCGATCTGGACCCGGCTGAGCGAGGGACGAAGCGGCTCGTGAAGGCGATGATCGAAAGGCTGATCGCCGAGGGGCATTTGAAGGTCGTCGAAGGACTCGACGCTTCGCGGAAGAAGAAGACCTTTGTAGAGGTTGCGGCAGTTGCGGCAGTGTGAGTGGAGCATGACCACCGCAACCGCCGCGGCCAGTGCGTGCTCCAGTGCGCCAGTGCGGCACTCCCTTTAGGGAGAGCCCACTGGAGTGGAGCGCCGCACAGCGCAGCAATGGAGAGGAAGGACGGGCGAACGTTGGGAACCGACACTGACGATTGATGTATTTTTGCTACAATGTTGCCTTTTGGATGCATGATATTTTTGCAATGGGTCCTCCCACGCCCCCGCCCCCTGCGGGTAACGCGCAAGGCTCGACAGTTTCCTAGGTGCAAACAATCTAACGCTGATTTACGTCTTCGAATAACGCGGCTCTCGCCCTACGGAGTCATAAAATTGAAATAAGATCGGCCCGCGATAAACTTTACTTCTCGTGCATCAAACTCGCAACGGATTAAAGGGCGACGCAATCGCAAGATCGTTTAGATTGTATTTGTCAGCAAGAAATTTTACGGAATGATTGGTGGATCGACTATCTGCATTTGGTCCTAACACTAGAAGGGATATGCCCTTGTCTGCACTATCCGGTTCTGAAATAGGTAAATTAATGCAGGGGATAATCTTCGTTCCAGACTGTCGATGATCTATCTCCTGTCGAAAGATGCTTGATTGATCGTTGATTACCTTTACACAGCGCCACTCTTGCTCTTCCTCAAAAAGGGGGTGCTTTATGAAAGCGGCAGTTTCGGCGCACCAAGATCGAACTATGTTTTTAATCTGATGAACTGATGCAAATGGAACTGTGTCGTCGTTGCGCCCCTGAGCTTCGTCGAATAGCCTGACAGCCACCTGATGATTTGCAATTCTTTCCTTTAGAGTCAAAATTCTCCTCCCGAGCCAAGGTCCAAATTTTTCATCAGGTGTCAAATATTGTTGATTATCTGAGAAGTAATAATGCACCATGTCGCTGAGAAAACCATGTGCGCGGGCTTGAGCTTCAATGTGTTCTCTTCGAAAACCAATAGCGAGGCCGTCTTGTCGAGCATAGGCGCGCCATTGTGATAGAACGTTGCCTCGAAGACAGAATGAGGTAGTCATCACATGCAATCCCATAATATTTTTTTTCATGAGCGCAATTTCAATCAATATATCGCTTCTAAGAGGTCTATCGATTGTTGATGTCGTTTCGTGATGCGCAATGCAAATCTCAAGAATTTGTAGCCCAAATTCCAATTCTGAAGCATCATTCATGTATCTATAGTCTGAAGCCCATAGACAAGAATTTTGCAATATTCCGTTTAGCCCTGACATATTCGTGTAATGCCATACCGTTTTTGGAGTGATCTTATTGTAATCACGTCCTAGGCCACCCATATGGACTAAATGCAAGTGGACATCTAGAGCTTCGCGCTCTGTCATCGGTGTGACTGGCATCGCCACGATCTCTTTCGCTGCCCTTCGGCGTCGATACGCTACTAAAACAGCCTACCCTTACCCCGGGCGATCATCAAAATCGCCCCATGTCCGCACCTTCGAAACCCTCCCGCCGCAACCCCGAGCCCAAGCCGAAGCGCCCGTCGACGATCACGATCCCCGAGCGCGCAGGCCCCCATGTCAAGCTTGTCTTCGCCGAGATGCGGAGACAGGGACAGAGCTATTGGGATATCGAAGGAAAGTCGGGCGTACAAAAAGCGACTCTAAAAGCGTGGAGGCACAAAAATCGGCCGAATCTCGAATCGATCGAAGCCGTGCTCGGCGCGCTGAACTACGAGTTCGTTCCTCTTCCGACGGAGCGTGCGCTTCCTCCAGAGATTGTCGAGGCGCTGCGGCCTATCGCCGAACGTCTCGATCTTACGATCCCCACTGCTATCCGTCTCGCCGCCGAGGTCGCATACCGGGACCATCGCTTGGTGACCCTTTAAGATTCGGCCTGACGATCTTCCTCACGTCAGGCCGATGGGGCGGGGGAGAGTGGTGCCTTCCCCGCCCGTTTCATTTTTTTGGCACAGGGCGATCAAAAGCCTCCCACTGTCTCGGCGACCCGCGGGCATCTTCCTCAAGCCTGCTTACTCGGGCGCACCTTCAGCGGGCGGTCTTCGGGCCGTCCGCCTTTTCGCGTTGGGGGATACTCGATCAGCCTGTCGGTCTCCTTCCCAACGGGCGACTCTCGTGGTGCCGGCAACAAGCTGGGTCATATCGAGAAGCACCACATCATGGCTCTGTCCGTCAGGCAGCCGCAGCGCGGCACGCCTCGCCCCAATCATCATATCGACCGCTTCGCCGATCAGGCCGAACACGCTGGCCTGCTTAAGCTCGCGCATGAGCTTCGCGGCCGGCCCGTCCTGACCGAAAGCGACCTCGCCGAGATCCAGAGCCGCATCGCGGCCCGTCACGCGGCTCTGGATCGGCTCTCAATCGACATCGAGCATAACCGCCCGGCCTTCCTCGCGATGGGCGCCGACAACTCGTTCATGGGCCGAGTGGGGGCGCAGTCGTGAGCAACCTCATCTCCCGGCTGCTCGGCCGCCGGAAGCCGACCTCTTCAAACCTGACCGGCCAGATCGATGCGCAACGCGCCGCCCTGGCGGATGCTCAGGCCCGCGCGGCGGCTGCCGCCGAGGCTCGGCGCCAAGCGCTCGACGAGGGCAACAACGCGGGCCTGCGGGGCGCCGACGAGGCGCGCGACACGGCGCGCCGCGATGCAGAGATCGCCGAGCACGCGATCAACGGCCTCGAAGCGGCACTCGCTGAGGCCCACCAAGCCGAGACCCGCGACGCCTTCCGTGCCGAGGTCGACGACGTTCGGCGGGCCGGCGTCGCGCTGACCGACCGCATCCGTGCCGAATACCCCCGGCTTGCCGCCGAACTTGCGGGCCTGCTCGGCGCCATCGAAGACCACAACTCCGCCAAACGGCGCCTCACGGCTCGTGGGAAGGAACTCGGCGAGACGGTCGAGATCGGCGAAGTCGAGGCGTTTCGGCGTACCCCCCGCCCCGGCAAGTCGTATGCGGGTCTCGGATACTCCGATCTAATCGACGCAATCGACCATCTACCGGGCCTGCACGCTGGCGACGATTCGATCCGCCTGAACGGGTTCCGGTAATGGCTGCCCCCATCACTGTCCTGCTCGGCAACCCCGTCACCGTCGACGGGGTGCGCTACGGAGCGCTTCACATCCGGCCGATGAAGAGGCGCAACCTGAAGGCGCTCAGCCCCGGCTTCGACGGCGAGGTCGGCATCGCGATTGCGGCTCATCTCGCGAGCGTTCCGGTCGCTGTGATTCACGGCCTGTCCGAGTTCGACGCCGAGCGTGTTGGCGGCGTCGTTAGCGCCATGGTCGACCGGGTGCTCTAATGAAGGCGTTCAGCGTCGCGGTCGATATCGGTGGCCGTCTCAACCCGAGCCTTGCCGGTGCCGTCAAGGGCGCTCAGAGTCAGGTCGCCGCCCTAGGGCGGGGCCTGTCTCGGGTCAACGCGGGCGTTTCGTCGACGATCGACGCGGCGGGCCGGGGCGTGGCCGCGGTCGGCAAGCGGACTCAGGACACCGGCCGAAGCGTGACCGCGAGCGTGTCGGCGCCTCTCGGCCTGCTCGGCTTCGGCGCGGCGAAGGCGGCCTTTGAGTTCGAGAAGGCCGGCAATGCCCTCGAAGCCCTCGGCGACGCGAGTGCCGAGCAACGCGCCGATCTCGAAAAGTACGCGAACGTCCTGAACAAGAAATACCCCCAAACGCTGACCGGCATCATTCAGACCGGCAACGAAATGCTGAAGGGCGGCTTCAATTTCGAGCAGATGAGGGGTGCCCTCGATCAAACGCTTGCGACCGCCGTCATCGGCGAGATGAACCCGGCCGAAGTCGGAAACATGATGGCGCGGACCATCAATGCTTTCCAACTGCCGATGCGCAACTTCGACGAGGCCATGTCGTCGGCGAACCGCGTCTCGGATCAGATGACCTATGCCGCGGTGAAGACGACGGCCAGCCTGCGCGACATGGGCGAGGCGTACCGCTACGTCGGCGGTGCGGCTTCAGCCGGCGGCATCCCGCTTGAGAAGATGACCGCCCTCGTGATGGCGATGGCGAAGAACGGGTCGGTCGGCTCGGATGCCGGCGTAGCCCTGCGCTCGGCGATCGTCCGGTTCACGAAGACGCCCCCGAAGATGCTCGCCACGATGCAGCGGATCGGCATGAACGTGAACGACTACCGCGGGAAGGGCCGCGCGGTCACGTCGGGGAACGTCATCGCCGGCCTTCAGGCCGACGGCATCGACGCCAAGCCCGTACAGAGCCAGATTGACAAGCTCCTGAAGAACCCGAAGCTCGCCGGCTCGCCGGTCGCGCTCTCGGCCGCGATCACGAAGGTGATCCAAGCCGGCGTCGCGGGAGCAGGCAAGGGAGCGATCGACTCCAAGACGCTCGCCCAGAACGTGCAGCAATCCGTCGTCGCAGCGGGCTCACAAATTGATCTGACAAAATTCTTCACCGACTTCAAGAAGAAAGTCGAGGCCGGGCAAGCCACACTCGGCGATCTCGCGACGATCCTCGAAGGCCAGCACTTCGCCCGGTATCAGGCGATCATGCAATCCGACCTCGCGAAGTTGCTTTCCGACATAGTGAAGGAGTCGCCCGGTTACACGCAAGACCGCTTCAAGACGATGATTAAGGGCATCGTCGGCGCTGTCTATGAGGTCGGCGCGGCGATGGAGGGCCTGTCGGTCGCGCTCGGCCGGGGCGTGTTCCCGACGGCGGCCAAGGGCCTGACCGCCCTCGCCGACGGCGTCGAGACCCTATCGACCGCGAGCCCCAAGCTTACGGGCTTCGCGGGCGCCGTCGGCCTCGCGCTGATCGCCCTCGGCCCGCTCATGATGGCGGGCGGCGCGTCCCTGCGCGCGATCGGGCTGCTCGGCCGGGGCCTGATGCTGCTCGGGAGCGCCGCGACCCTTGGCCTAGCGACCCGGCTCGTTGCGGTGGCGAAGGGCATCGTCGCCGTGTCCCTGGCGGCCTCTGCGGGGGCCGTGGGGCGGCTTCGTGCGCTCGCCGCGGGGATGATCGCCCTCGGCGCCGTCGGCGGCCGTGGCGCCGTCCTGGCGGCGATTGGCGCCTCGATCGCGAGCCTCGGCCGCGCCGTGCTCATGTTCCCGATCGTGGCGCTCCGCGCGATCGGCGTCGCCATGTGGGGGCTTGCCGCCAACCCGGTCGGCATCGCGCTCACGGCGATCGTCGCCGGCCTCGCGGCGCTCGGGCTGTGGGTGAAGAACAACTGGACCGGGATCAAGACGTTCTTCTCGTCGTTCGGCGAGGCGTTCACGAAGGCGCTCGGCCCCGGCGCAGCCGGTGCCATGACGGCCGTCGTGTCCGGCCTCACGAGCGTTTGGGACGCAGTCAACAAGATCCTCGGGCCGATCGACGAGGTCGACACGAAGTGGAAGACTTGGGGCGAGAGCGCTGGGCAGGCTGCGGCGGCCGTCGTCAACGCGATCACGGCCCTGCCGGGACAGGTCGCGGCCATCGGCGGCCAGTTCGCCGCCGCGATGACTGCCCTCGCACAGCAGGGATGGGCCGCCTTCAAGGCGATCGATTGGGCGAGCCTCGGGTCGGCGCTGATCGACGGGATCGTGAGCGGCGTCACGAGCGCCGCCGGCCGGCTCGCGAGCGCCGTTGGCGACGCCGCGTCGGTCGCCTGGGTGAAGGCCAAGTCGATCTTCGGCGGTGGGGGCGGCGCTGCGAAGGCTGCGGCGCCGACCGGCCCGAAGCTCGCGGGAGAACGCGCTCTCGGCGGCCCGGTGCGCTCGGGCGCTCCGTACCTCGTCGGCGAGCGCGGTCCCGAAATCTTCGTGCCGAGCAGCGCGGGGCGGATCGAGACAAATGGATCTTACCGGCGCCTCGCGGCGGCCGGGAGCACGTCGGGCGGCGGCCCGCGCGCGCCGTCGGCCGACGATATCGGCGCGGCCGGGGGAAGCGGCGGCACGACCAACGTGACGCACGTCAAGCGGGGCGACCTGACCGTGACGATGCAGGTTCAGGCGGGCGGCAACGGCTCGGCCGACCTGAACCGTGAGATCGAGCGCGCCGTGCGCCGCGTGCTCGAAAAGTACGAGTCCGAACAACGCGGAATGTTGAGCGACTGAGATGATGCCTTTTGCCTTAAGCGCGGCTATTTCGATGGCATGGGCTATCGAGGAAGAATCGCTTGCGAAGCTGATCGAAATTGCCTCGCGCGAGCATGAGCCGTCGCCGCAAGCCCTCGAAGCCTACCGGGCGCAAACCCTGGCGAAGGCCGAGCGCGCCACGTACCGCGACGGCGTCGCGATCGTGTCGGTCGAAGGTCCGCTCTTCAAGCGCGCAAACCTCATGACCGAGTTTTGCGGCGCCACGTCCTATGACGTGCTTCGGCGGGATCTTCAGGCCGCCGTCGACAACCCCGCCGTGCGCGCAATTCTGCTCAACGTCGACTCCCCCGGCGGCGAGGTCGCTGGCGCCTGCGAGCTTGCGATGGCCGTGCGCAATGTTCGCGGCACGAAACCGATCGTCGCCTATGTCGGCGATTGCGGGGCATCGGCCGCCTACTGGCTCGCCACGGCCGCGGACAGCATCGTGATCGGCGCCACGGCCGCCCTCGGCTCGATCGGCGTCCGCGTGGCCTACGCGGACACGTCGACGCGTGACGAGCGGACGGGCGTGCGCCGCTATGAGTTCGTATCGAGCCAGTCGCCGTTCAAAAAAATGGACCTGTCGACCGACGAAGGCCGGGGCCGCGTTCAGGCGCGCGTCGACAGCCTCGCTCAGGTCTTCGTCGAGACGGTCGCCGCCAACCGCGGCGTGAGCGTCGACACCGTGCTCGCCGCCTTCGGGAAGGGCGACGTGCTGATCGGCTCCCATGCTGTGGCCGCCGGCATGGCCGACGAGATCGGCACCTTCGAAGGAACCCTCGCCGCGCTGTCGCGGGGTGAAACCGTTTCACGCCGCCCGGCGCCCGCCGCCGTTACGTCCAAGGCAGCTCGGGTTCCGGTCCCTGTTGTGTCGGTCTCAGCGTCGCCCCAAGTGCCCCCGGCTGTCCTAGCGGACCGGGCTAGGGCTCAAGCGATCATCAACATGACGCCCGCCGGGGTCGAAGCCAAAGCGCGCGAGGCGATCCGCTCCGGCATGTCCGTCGAGGCGTTCCGAGACGTGTTGGCGGCTCGCGCGATTCTTGATGCGGCGCGGCTAGCACAAGGTAGATAACCCGCCTTTCGCCATGACGAGTGTCCGACAAGGACGGAACGCGGTAGTCGCATGACATAGCCGCCGGCAAGCCCGTTCCCTATCGAACTCTCGACGGGTCAGTTGTAAATTCACCGTTCCGGTCAGTGGCGATTCAGGGCCCTGCCCAAGCTGCTGTCTATCTGTTATATGGACTTCAGCGGCCGGTGGGACCAGCTATTTTGAGCGTTAGCCGTATAGTTCATGGAGTATCATTCGGCGGGACGCTATCATCAGCGCTCTTGTCGTACGTGCTATTCCCAGAATTATGGACCGGGCGCACGAATGTATTCAGCAGTCTGAGTGGCTTTGCAACCTTTTATGGCGTGCTGTTTGCAGTCATAGAGGTTGTGCGGGCGCGCGCAGCATCTGAGATGGCTGAGTCGGCTGCCGCCTCCGCGCAAAAAGCAGTCCTGTCGGCGGTTGACATCAAGACCCTCGCCGAATGCAAAACATATATCAGCAACAGTCTCACTGATCTGGAACGTGACGGTTGGGTATCAACGTCGGCACTGGCGCGAGTGATAGAGCTCTACACATCCCAATTCTATGCTCTATATGATTTACCTGACTCTCCTCAAAGACTGGCCGTCGCCGCGCTTCAGTCTCACGCGGCAAGCGCATCGGGTCCATTGAGTGGGCGATCTCTGTATCGTTTAAAGAAGACGCTGACCACCATGCTCATCCACGTTACAGCGGCATCTGGCGAAAGACTTTCGGGGAGAAGCCCATGATCCCGCCTCCTCTAAGACCATTCATTGGCCGACTACTGCAAGCCACTAATGAAGGAGAGATCACTTGGAGGGAGGGCGCAGAGGGTGCTTATTTCGCCACTCAGAAGGATGCAAACATCCACCTACGATATCACTTCGACGACGATACGGGTGAATCGGGCTATGTTTTTCGGATCATTCGGAAGAGCGGTGATGCATTCTTTAGCGTGATGAGCGACGAAGACGACTTTGGCATCCTAAGAAATTTATACAGCGCCGTCAGCGTCAACGCCGCAGGAGGGCAGGGTCTTGTCGATGGCCTATTTGATTAGCCTGTAATATCGTCGGCCCTGATATGACTCTCTAGCTTACGTTGTTTGCTCCCGCACTCGTATCGTCGGTTGGCTCGCCTACGGGCTCCACCGGCTCATTACGAAATTCCTTCCGAAGTCGAGATAAGCTGCTCGTAAGGTCTCTAACGGCATCCTCAAAGGACCGAGCTACACGACCGTTGACCTTGGCTACAGTATCTTCGGAAAGCTGAAGTCCAAGCGTCTTCAGTGACACAGCAGAAAACTTATCGAAAAACTCGTTGCGAGCGTCAGCTTCCGGGGGCAAACTATCTGGACGCCAGATGCCTTTGTGAGCACTATCGGCAAGCCAGTATATGAATTTTGTTTGGGCGGGGCTGATTGACGGAGACGTCGGATGCGGTTTTGTTTTAAAGTCCGGCGCAGTGCATTCCTTAATCCAAGCTAGAGATTTCATCACATAGTTCGTGAAAAGATGCTCAGAAACTATAAGCGTATCTATATCGCTTTTGCTTGAGTATTCTTTGCTGATACTTTTGCCTTTTAGGCTGCGTCCCGCCATAGCGCTTCCAACAATGAAGACGTTGCTCGGCTCAACCTGAAACGCATCTGCGATCGTCTTACGGAACAACGCGAACTTTAATGGCTCGTCTCTGAAAACATATGGCACATGAGAGAGGAGGAGCTTGTAAGCGATTGCCTCAGGCGAGAACTCCTCAACGAGGCTCTTCCACTGATCTGCAGTCGGGTACGTGGTGGCCAACAAACTTCCAGGCATACATCCCCCTTGGAGGTGGTCCTTCAGGACGACCGCTCCCGGCCCGGAAGTCAATACGCGAGCGTCCGCTTAGGATCGGGAGCGGACCCGGTGCGAAATCCTCTAGGGCCGGAAAGCGAGGCCTCTGCGCTCCACATCGTAGCCCACACCGCCGAAGCGTCTGCAACGTACGCGGGGCCGCCGGGCA
This sequence comes from Methylobacterium amylolyticum, assembly GCF_030700245.1. Lineage (GTDB taxonomy): Bacteria > Pseudomonadota > Alphaproteobacteria > Rhizobiales > Beijerinckiaceae > Methylobacterium. Next base: position 47,969 of record NZ_JAUYZI010000005.1, on the reverse strand, counting down.
GCATCCGGCCAACCCACGCAAAGTTTGGGGGCGGGTCGCGGAATGTGGCCGACTCTCGGCCATGTGCAGCGCTCTGAACCAAGTCCAAAGAGGGCAACCTTCGGAGCGTCCCGCCTCACCCGTTCCAGTTGCGCTCAGCCGTCAGCCACCATCACCCGTGGTATGTCCGATGACACCGATCCCGTCCTCGCCGCCATCGCAACCCTCCGGGCCCGCGGCATCGTGGCGACGCCCGTCGGCGACGATTTCGAGCGCTGGCGGATCGGCGACATCTCCTACAGCGACGCCGACCTCTTACGGCTGGCCGTGCGGATGAGGCTGGTGAACGAGCCGGGGCAGAGTAGCCCGGTATCGGCAGGCGGGCAGCCTCACGTACCGTCCGATCTCGCACCGCGCGCCACTTCTTGCATCTCATCGTCTGACAGCGGTCGTTGCAGGGCCAACGCTTCGGGCACAGGTGCGTCGAGCCACGTCGCCCATTCCTCCGGCTTCGTCAGCAGCACCGGCATCGCCTTCGGGTGAACCGGCCCGACCACGCCGTTGGCCGGGCAGGTCAAGAACGAGAATAGCCGGTGTTCGGCCTCCGCACGGTCCGGATTCTCAGCCTTGGTGCCGCGCACCCCGGTCCAGGGCCGCCAGATGCCGGCGAAGGCGAACAGCGGCCGGTCCTCGTCCAGCGCGAACCAAACGGGCGTCTTGCGGGGCTTGGTGCCCGCGTACTCGCTGAACGCCGTCGCCGGCACGAGGCAGCGATATTCCGGCTTCAGCCAGGGCCGCCAGTGCGGCGAGGCGGTGTTGCGCACGTTGGTGACCGGATGCTCGCCGAAGGCCTTCGGGCCGGGGACGCCCCAGCGCATCAGCGTCAGCGCGCGGCCGGCCGCGCCGCCTGTCACCACCGGCGCCATCTGATCGGGGAAGATCGCCGGTAGCTCGGGCATGTTGCCGGCCTCGTCCCGCGTCGCGGCGAAATAGGCGCTCAGGTCCGCGGAGCCGCGCCGGCCGAGGCTGTAGAGGTTGCACATCGCGTCAGCCTCGCCGAGGTCGGGGCCGCGGTCCAGACCCCGCGTCCGCCGGTCCTGCCGCCGCAGCACGCGGATCCCCTCCCGCAGGGTGATCTCCAAATCAGGCCAGAGATGGCAGGCTGCGGAGAAAGCCGCCGCCGCTACGGCGAGCTGATAGACGGTGCCGACGTGCATCTCGATGCCGCCGCTGCCCTCGGCCCAGGTCTGAATCATGTAGGCCTGCGTCGACGGGTTCGGCATGGGCACAACGTCGGGTACGGCCCAGCGCGGCTCACTGATCGTGGCGAGGCAGGCGGGCACGTACTTCCGCCGCTTGCCCGAACCGGGATCGTGCTGGTGACGGCACGAGGCCGTCAGCGTCCGCAGGAGATCTAACGTCTCGATATCCGGCCCGTAGCGACTCAGAAGCCCGGAGACCCGGAAGCTGCCATGGCGTCGGCAGTGCGAGCAGGCCACCGACACGCGCCCCGCGGGCGGCAACTTGCCGAGGCGGCCCATGCCTCACGCGCCGAGCCGACCGCGGGCGTAGCCGCGGGAAATCAGGCGAAGCTGCTCGTCGAGCCCGCGGTGCCAGGCCTCGCCCTCGGCGAGCGCATCTCGCACAACGGCGGCGAGCGCTGCGCCTGCGTCCCCACGGGCGGCGCGCAGGTAGGCCTGCGCGACTTCCTCCACGGCACCGGCATCCACAGGCAGTGCTGGAATCGGCTCTCGCATCTGCCCGTCCTCCGGTTAGAACATTACAGGAACAAACCCGAGGCCGGATGACGGTTCAACCTGTTTGTGCAGGCCCCCACCGACCCCGGTGGACGCCTGGGGACAGCATCGGGAAAGGCCCATGCCGACACGGCTTTACCGCTTCCACTGTACGGACGGTGTCGACCTGATCGTCGACGACCGAGGCAAGCGCCTGCCGAACCCGTCGCTGGTGCGGGCGCATGCCGACCGGCTGGCGAGAGAGCTGATGGCCGTTGGCGGCGGACGCCTCGACTGGTCGGGTTGGTGCGTCGAGGTCTATGACGCGGTCGGGCGGAGGTTCATGAGCCGAGCGTTTGCGGATGCGGTGCGGCCTGCGGATCGAGGCGTACCCGACCGTGATGCCGATGCTTGTCGACATGGGACTGGTAAGGCGGCGGGCGCGCGGAGGTTCGGCCTGGGTGCTCACGCGGCTCGGTCAGCGCGCTGTGGCGGCTCACGGGCGGGACGAGCCGTAGATGCACCCACCCGGTAGGGCTGCCGCTGCGAACTCGGGCCCGCTTCCGGGGGTTGGAGGCTACCCGACCAACGCTCTCGGCCGCAGATTTCCGCATGACCCGCCCCCGCCGCGTCGGCCTGCCCTGGTACGCGATCGAGCACTACGAGGCGTTGCGCGCGAGCCTCGCCGACGGCGCGAAGCTGCCTCCGGCCTACGAAACGTGGCGCATCGCCACCGAACAGACCGAGCGGGAGGTGCAGCGCAGCGGCGTGGAGGTCGTGCGCGTGCTGATCGAACCGGAGGCGTTCGCTACGTGGTGCGAGCGCGAGGGCGCGCCGGCCGATGGCACGGCGCGCGCCCGGTACGCGGCGGAGGCGATCGCGGCGGCGGAATGACAGCTACTCCGCCCCGGCGGCGTCCGGGGCTTTCTTCGGCTTCCTGGCCCTGGTGGGCTTCGAAGCTGCCTCAGCGGCCTTCGGAGGCTCCGCGATCTTTTCAGCGACCGCGGCCTGTTTCGGTGCAGCGTTGCGGCGGCCAATGCCAAGCCCCGCGCTCTTGGCGAGGTTCGATCGTGCCTCCGAGTAGCTGGCCGCGACCGAGGGGTAGTCGCGCGGGAGGCCGTAGCGCTCGCGGTACTCCTCGAGTGTCAGGCCGTGCCCGGTGAGGTGCCGCTTCAGCGTCTTGTAGGGCTTGCCGTCCACGAAGCTGATCAGGGCTTCCGGCGTGATGCTCTTCCGGATCTGGGTGGGCGAAGGCTTGTCGATCTGCGGCTCGGCGCTGGCGCCGTGCTCGAGGCCCTTCAGCGCGGCGTGCGTTGAGGCGATGAGCCCGGCCAGTTCGAGCACCGGAACTGAGTTGTTGGCCACGTAGGCTGCGACGAGATCCGCCGTCAGTTCTACGGTTCGATCGTCCACAACCGGTTCGACCGTTGAATTTTCGGCCATAGCTCGCTCCTCTGTTTTGAAGCGACCATGAGAGCGGCGGCGGCGAATGCCTCGTCAAGAGGCGGGTGCTCAATCGTTGCAAAAATCCTGCTGATTTCCTGTGCCTATGTGAGTGGGATGGCTCCGGAAGCCGCAGAGGAGCAACATTCTCTGGTCGGTGACTTTCGGGCCGAACGGAGATGGGCGGATTTTCGAGGGAGTTACTCCGGGTGCGGTGCCTGTTCCCGATCGCCGGCCGGTCGAGCCGCCCGATGGCGGAGCGGCGTGGCGGGCGCTGTACGAGGGGTTTGCCCCGGCAGCAGAGCCGGTCGAGGATGACGAGGCCGTTGGGCTAAGCGAGGGGCCCCGGTCCGTAGGAGCGGCCGGGGCCCTCCGCGTCAGAACGGCTGCGGGCCGTACGCCTTCTCATAGGCCGCCAGCCGCCGGTTCAGCGTCCGCATGGCCCAGCACAGTCGCCGGACGCGCCACGCGTGCACGAGGATGGCCAGCGGGCTCATGCAGCCTCCCCCATCGCCAAGATGTCCCGGACCATCCCCGCGAACAGGAACGGGTCGGGCTCGTGCTCCGAGTCGATGTCCAACTGGGCCAGACGAGCCTTGATGATGGCCCCGGTCAAAGTTATTGCGTTCAGTGCCGCGCTGCCAAGCGCGTCCGTTCCGACCCTGCCAAGGGTCGAGACTGCTCCCGCTGCCCCTCCTGCCAGGGAGGCGCACGATCCTGCCAGGGATCTGACGGGACTTGCTCTAGTTCGGGTTCTCACACTCACGGACGACGTTAGACGCAGACCCCGCGCCCGGCAAGGGACGGGGTTCTTGCCTTTCTGAGGCCTTTAATTCGAGATCTGAAGCGGACAGCTCACATCGGTTCGGCCGCTGGCCCCTTCACCATTGGCTCAGTCTTCATACCTGATGGGGTCTCTCCGGTCGGCAGGTCTACTGCGAAATCGTAGTGACCACCTTCGATCTGTCGTCGGGCATCATCGAAATAGCGCTGGGGCGGAGTGATGGACGAGCTTCGGACCGCGTCCATTCGGTCCATGAGCTCCGCCAACATCTTCTCTGCCTCATCAACGTCGCCGAGCGCAGTGATCCGAGCGAGCCGGCGGAATCGGTCCTGGAGTGCCTTGTACTCCGCAGCCACCCGCTTGAGCTCTTCGACTTGCGTCTGCACGTCCAAAGCCTCTGCTACGGACGGGATCAACGTCGCCAAGAACGCGATGACGGCTACAGCGCCGGCGGGTAGCCATTCCTTCAAGAAAGCTGCGCCAGCGAGAGCTGTCAGTACAATCGGTGCCAGTGTGATGGTCTTGTGCTGCCACCGCACGCGTCTCAACCAGATGAAGACCATAGTCGAAGTCCAAAGGCAGCTTTCGGACTGTCTTAGAGCTTCCTTCACGATCTCCCGTCGGCGTGCTTTTACAGCACATGCATCGGTATCCGGGGTCCGAAAATCTTCTGCCATTCCATTCCCGCTAGTAAGTCCAGGTCGAGCCGTTCATAGACGCAGGCTGTCTCAGCAATGCCAATTGCCGTGTCGACCTTGGATACCCACTCGTTCCCTAGCGGGACAATCTCGCTGGTCCCGGGCAGCCTGACTTGCCCGTCGGCTCGAGTGCGCAGGAATTTGAAGCAATCCCGCATAAGCCAATCATACCAAAAGTAATTACATTTTCCCCACCCACACTGCTGCACAAAATCTGCGACAATGAACTCGATGAGATAAGATTTTAGATCGACTGAGTGCTCGTGCTTCCAACGCTTGATCATCTTGGCAAGCGCGCGGACGTTTCCATTGTGCTCTCGGTCTACGGTATCGATATGGTTGATCTGTGCGATCGGATCGACCGTCTTCCACGTGCCACCGCCGTTCGTGTCGGGCATGACGAACTGTCCATTCCCGACAGGGAACACTGGGACTAATTCTACTAAGATGGAGTTGAAATCAATCTGAACAACCTGTCCATCACCGCGTTTGCGAGTTTGTGGATAGGAAGTTTCTAGCCGCTCCTTAATTTCCTGAAGCAGCGCCGACTGGCCGTTGCAAGCATAGGTGTGGAAGCGCTGGAACACGCTCGCATCGAAGCGGACCATGATGTCGATGTCGGTTGAGGAGCGAACCTGGGTGCCCTTGCCCCAAGAGCCGACAGCGAAAACCGGAGGTGCATCTGTCGCTTCACCGCCGTAGGCGCGTTCCAACGCCTGACCGACGCGTTTCGCTTTGCCGATCGCATCTTCGACCTGCTCTGCCGTTGGGTTTAGATCTGCGTGAAACCTCGCGAAACGTTGAGTGACCGCAACCCACATGTCGCCCTCCGCAGCCATCATGGGCGATCTTGAACAGATAGCGAACACCCTTTGGTGTGCCTTCCACAGGTTGCAACACTGATAACTTCAACCTCAAAAGTCCGACGACAAAGCCTCGGCGTTGCGGATCTGACTGGCCTCGTGCACCGCCTTGCGGGTCAGGCCGAGGTCGGCGACCGGCGGCGCTCCGGGCGAATGTTCCCGACCGGAACGTTCGCCCCCGCGCGGGACGCGACCTCGCCTCGCTCCTGGGCGGCATCGTACTCGTCGGCGAGCCGCCGCTTCGCCTGGGCCTCAAGCCTCAGAACGTCAGTTCGAGCTAACGGTTGAACAGCCACGTTCCTGTAAGAGCGTCCGAATCTTGCGGTGTCCCGTACGACATTATCACCGCCGTCCCGTCTGTCCGCTTCGGCGGTGGCGGAGCTTTTGCGTTCGGCTACACGGTCGCATATGGCTGCAATTGTCGAGGCAGCCGATGGAGGAGGGCCTTGAGGAAGAACAAAGTCATTTTCTTCGCTAGGCAGCCTAACTCGCGCATCGCGGAACGCGTGCACGGCACGGTCAGTGGCTTTAGTTTAATTGCTCGGCTGCATCTGCAACTTGAGACGCTTCGTGACACCGATGTGATAGTGGATCTCACCGGCGTAGATCGTATCGACGGGCATCTCACCCCGTGTTTACAAGCGGTAGTCAATCGTGCTGCGATCAACGGCAATACGATACGCTTAGCGAAGGTCGCTTCGGCAATTCACTCGACATTTTGTAAAAATAGATTTGTTGTCGAGGAAAGAATCGATCGGCACAACACCGTGATGCCCGTAACGACTTTCTCCGTAGATGGCGGTAAAGAGTTTGCTGTCTATGCAAAGAAATACCTTTCGCGGCCTGAAATGCCGAGGATGACGATTTCATTGCGTGAAAAACTTCACGAGGGAATTGGAGAATTATTTGAAAATTCCGCAATGCATTCGCGCACTAAAGCACCGATAATCGTAGGCGGGCAGTTTTATCCCACCAAAAATTGGATTTCAATGAGTATAGTTGACATAGGTCAAGGCATCCAGCGCGCAGTCAGTGCGAAACTCGGAATAAATCTTACTCCTCAAGACGCAATCGGCTGGGCTATGGAGCCCTTCAATACAACAAAAGACGGTGACGTACCTGGAGGACTGGGATCAAAAATTCTCCGGGAGTTTATTGAGAAAAATAAGGGAAAAATTACGGTTGTATCCAATAATGGTTATTGGTCTCAATATGGGACGAACGTCACCAAACGAAGGCTCCCGATGGCCTTCCCGGGAACGGCTGTCGTGCTCGAAATAAACTCATCTGATAGGCAGTCGTACGAGTTGAAAGTCTCGCCCGATCCCTACAGCATTTGGTGACGGCCATGAGAGAAGTTCAAGTAAATATCGCTCGAATTGTCGGCAGCGGGATATGTGTTTCAGCGCCCGACGGACACAGAGTGCACGACGAGATATTTAAAAATATTTCGGAAGGCAAGCGTGTGTTTATTTCATTCTCAAGCGTTACGCGAATGACAACGGCATTCCTCAATGCTGCGATTGGCCAGTTATATGGTGAATTTCCGCAAGAAGTATTACGACAACAACTTGCGCCACCGATCGACGCCGACAAGCGGCAGCTAACTCAGTTGAAGCTGGTCGTGGATAGGGCCAGAGCTTTCTTTAGCGATCCTGAGCGAGCAAAAAACTCCTTTCGTATTGCAACTGGGATGGATGAAGAGGCCGATGACTAGGAGTAAGGCCTATCAAATTTCTAATGCCGGTAAAATTTCCGGAGCAAGGATTCTATTTGATACCAACATTTGGATTTTTATAAATGGCGTTAATCAAGGTGCTGATCAGAATAAAGTGAATGACTATAGCGCTGCGTATAATGACTTGCTAAGAAACGGCAATGAAATTTTGGTGACCGATTATGTTGTGAGTGAATTTGCTAATAGGTGCATAAAAATTGCATATGAACTTCATTGTCAAGCTCAAGGTATCAGGCCTGACCCACGCGAGTTTAAGAAGGTTAGGAAATCAGCGGCGTTTGAGCCAGCCATGGATGAAATACGTCAAAATTGTTTAGACCTGACGCGTGATTGCACCTACATATCGGCCGCCGGCCACTGCACTATTGATGATGTAATCAATGAATTTTATTCTGGAAAACTGGACTTTACTGACATTGTGCTTCGCGAGTTTTGCGCAAAAGAGCAGGCACTTTTTATGACTGACGATGGTGATTTCTCGGATTGTGGATTAACTATGATAACTGCGAATAAGTACATACTCCGAAATTCAGATATTATAAACTGATATTTCGTCCATAATATTTTGACTTTCCCTTACCAGATCGCTTGGCGCGTCAGCCGCCAACCTGCCTTCCGCCGGCAGATCCGCAGCCCGGTCGCCGCCATCCTCGGCCTGAACGCTCCTACGGCCGCCTGAAGGGCGGCCTCGTCCTTCCAGCGGCCGACGGCCAGCAGGGAGGGCACCGGGTGCCTGCCCTTGCCCGTCAGAACCGCTAGGGACCGCAGCAGGGTCGCATCGCAGCCGATGGCGCCCAGCGGGCCGATGAGAAGCATGGCGTCCATGTCGACCGCCGCCAGCCGCCCAGAAGGCGGCAGGAGGCCGACGCGGGCCTCTGAGCGGACCTTCGGGACCTCTTCAGCCAGCCGGGCTGCGTCGGCCGCATTGGCCGCTCTGGCACTCGATCTCGCAACGCCGGATATGAACCTTAGACGCTGCCCGATCCCGCTCGGCGTAGGCCGCGCGGCGGGCGGTGCGCTTCTCGTCGGTCAGACGTTCTTCGACAAGCCGCGTAGGTGCACGTGGCACTGCCGCCAGCCCTGATCCGGGTTCATTCTCGCAACCTTGAACGTTTTGGTCTCGGCGAGAGCCCCGGGGCGCATCTGTAATCTCTCCAGGATGGCTAGCGAACACTTGTTCACGAACTGCGTTGGCTCTGTAAGCCCAATCACGGGTCGAACGAGGAAGCGATATGTCTAAGAAGTTACTCGGCCTTGCGGCCGCGATGACGCTTGCCCTGTCGGGTGCGGCTTTCGCACAACAGCCGGCCGGCGGCGGAAGCGCCACGGGCAACATGAACAACCCCGGCTCCGTGAAGAGTAACACCCAGAAGATGGAAGAGCGCAACGGCACCGGGATGACGACCGGCACGACCACGGGCGCGGCAGGTGCCGCCACCGTGCCGGGGACCGGCACCGCGCGCCCTGGCGTCGGCATGGGTGGCAACACCGCCTCGCCGGCTCGGTAGGGCCAGGGTAGCAGCAGGGACCGGCGCTAATGTCGGCCCTGTCGCGCATTTACGGCTGGGCTGCCGGCACAGGTTGAAAGCAGCTTCCCGGGCCGACGAGAATCGCCTTATCGTCGGCTTATGCCTACGCCCCCAGAGCCCACACCGCGGCACCCGCCTCGCATCCTGTCAAAAGCGGAGGCTGCCGCCTACTGCCGCCTGACTGAAAAAGGTTTTGACGATCTGATCCTGTCGAAGGTTCTTCCCCCGCCGATCGACCCGCGGTGGGGATGGGACATAGTCGCAATCGATCACGCCCTCGATTTCCTGACCGGCGCATCTCGGCTTGAGCGTCCCAAGCGAAGCGCGCTTGCGGAGTTCATCGCCAAGCGGGATGAGCGCAAAGCCGCAAAAGCGGCTCAGGCCGAGAAAGAGAGGAAGGCCGTTGCCGCGGGGCTTCAGAAAGCTGCCGCGATCAAGCCGGGGTCTGGGCGGAGGGGGCGGCCAGCAAAATAAAGCAGCGAACCGTTAGCCGTACCCGGAGCCGTACCCGCGTCATATAAGGCATTGCGGTAACCTAATACCACAAGCTTCTTCGGCCCTAAGTGATTGTAAAAATAAGTGGAATGGCGCGCCCGAAAGGATTCGAACCTCTGACCCCCAGATTCGTAGTCTGGTGCTCTATCCAGCTGAGCTACGGGCGCCTGTCACGCCGCCGGACTTCGTGGCCGCAGCGTGTGAGACGGGCTTCTAGAGAGTCGGATCGGGCTTGGCAAGGCTCTTCGCGGTCGTCGCGGCGGCGCTTCGACCGCCCGCCTCAGCCGGTCCCGGTCGGGTGACGGCCTCCCTCCTATCGGCGCGGGTTCAGGGTGCCCCGGCGCTCGTGCGCACCCGCTCCTCGGCGGCGCGGATCGCGTCCGGGGTGCCGACGTGCAGCCACTGGCCGTCGAGGGGGGTGCCGTACAGGCGGCCGCGGCCGATCGCCCGGTCGAACAGCAGGTTCAGGGAGAAGGCGCCTTCCGGCGTGCCGGCGAACAGCTCGGGCTTCAGGACCGCGACGCCGGCGTAGATGAAGGGCGCCGCCGTCGCAGCGCCGCGACGCTCCAGGCGCCCGTCGGCGTCCAGGGTGAAGTCGCCCGCGCCCTCGTAGCCGAGGCTGGTGGCGGTGGGGGCCACGAGCAGGAGGGCGTCCATGCGCGCGCCGTCCCAGCCGGCGACCACCCGCGGGAGGTTCGGGGTCGAGCCTTCGAGCCAGAAGGAATCCGAGTTGAGCACCACGAACGGGGCCGCGCCGACGAGGGGCAGCGCCTTGCGGATGCCGCCGCCGGTCTCGAGCAGCGCCGCCCGCTCGTCCGAGACGGCGATCCGCGGGCCGCCCTGACGGCTCGCGAGATGGGCCTCGATCTGGTCAGCGCGGTAGTGGACGTTGACGACCGCGGTGTCGAGGCCGGCCTCCGCCACCCGGTCGAGGGCGTGGTCGAGGAGCGTCTTGCCGGCCACCGCGACGAGCGGCTTCGGCACGGTGTCGGTCACCGGCCGCATGCGCGTGCCGAGCCCCGCGGCGAGCACGAAGGCGCGGGTGATCGCGGGCGGGACGGTCATGGGCGGATCCGACGATCAGGTCTCGGCGGCGGCCGCCGCGAGACCGGGGAGATGCGCCTCGTGCCAGGCGCGGAGCCGGCTCAGCGCGGGATGGGCGAGGTTGCGGGCGAGGTAGCCCTCGATCCGCGGCAGGTGGGCGAGGTAGCCGGGCTTGCCGTCGCGCCTGTCGAGCCGGGCGAAGATGCCGAGGATCTTCGTCGCCCGCTGGGCGGCGAGCAGGGCGTAGGCGGTGGCGAAGGCGCCCATGTCGAAGGCCGGCTCGCGGGCGCGGCGCTCGCGCACGTAGAGGCCGAGCAGGCGCAGCTCGAAATCGGCGCTGGCATCGACCCGGGCGTCCTGGAGGAGCGAGGCGACGTCGTAGGCGGGGTGCCCCATCACCGTGTCCTGGAAGTCGATCAGACCGACCCGCTCCAGCCCGTCGCGGGCGCCGAGCCAGATCAGGTTCGGCGAGTGGTAGTCGCGCAGGGTCCAGGTCGGGCGGTCGGGCTCGGCGCCCGCGAGCGCCTCCCGCCACAGGGCGATGAAGTCGGCCCGGGCCGCCGCGTCGAGGCTGACGCCGCGGATCGCCGGCGCGTACCACTCCGGCATCAGCTCGGTCTCGAACAGCAGCGCCGCGCGGTCGTAGGGGGGAATGACGTGCTCGGTGCCGTCGCCCACGGGCAGCGCCGCGGGCAGCTCCGTGGCGTGCAGCCGGGCGAGCAGGCGCACCGCCTCGGCGTAGCGCTCGGGCCGCGGCGCCCCGTCCTCGACCACCGGCTCCGCGCCGAGATCTTCGAGGATCAGCAGGCCCTCGGCGAGATCCTCGCCGTAGATGCGCGGGGCGGAGAAGCCCAGCGCCCGCAGGCCGCGGTCGAGGGCGACGAAGGCGTGGACGCTCTCGGCGAGGTGCACGATCGCGCTGTAGGGCTTGCCGTCGCGCACCGGCGGCCCGTCGGGGCGGGGCGGGGCGATCATCAGCACCGCGCTCGCGCCGTCCGGCTTCGTCAGGCGCTCGTAGGCGCGCGAGGAGGCGTCGCCCTGCATCAGCCGGCGCTCGGCCACGTCCCAGCCGGTGCGGGCGAGCAGCTTCTGCACGGCGCGGGCGCGGTCGAGCCGGGCGCGCATGCCGCCGGTGCCGTCGATCCGGGCGAAGCGGGAGCCCTCGCCGAACTCCGGCCGCATGGACAGCGCGACGGTCAGCACCGGGCCGTCGCGCGGGGGCATCCGGTCCGGCCACTCGACGAGCGTGATCGCCCCCTCGGCCATCTCCTCGAAGCCGAGCTCGACCAGCTCGTCCGGGTCGCGCAGGCGGTAGAGGTCGGCGTGGACGATCGCGCGGCCGTCGCGGCCGGCATAGGGCTGGATCAGGGTGAAGGTCGGGCTCGGCACGTCGAGGGTGGGATCGCCCGTCAGTTCGCGGATCACCGCCCGGGCGAGGGTGGTCTTGCCGTCGCCGAGGCCGCCGGAGAGCGCGACGACGTCGCCCGGCGCCAGGAACTCGGCGAGGAACAGGCCGAGATCCTCGGTGGCATACGCGTCGGGCAGCACGAACTCCCAGGCCGCGGCCGGCGTCGGCTCCGTCGCGTCCGTGCCCTGCAACGCCGTGTCGTCCCCGCCCATCCCGCCTCCGAGGGCCCGCCCCTGAGGCCCGGCGCGCATGGTCCGAAAAGCGGCAGCCGATGCAAGCCTTATCGCCGATCCGCCGCGCTCATGCCGACCGGGCGGTGCATCGAAACCACGCCGGGCAGGCCCGCAAGCCGCGAAGCCGCTGCGGGTCCGCGGCCGGGGCCCGGACCGTTCCGCCGCGACCGGCACCCGGCCGCGTGACGGGGGCTCTGCGCCTCGAACGGTCCCGTGCGGGGCCGCCCTGGCGCGCGGTTTGCTTGGGGCGGACGGGCTCAAGGACGAACCATGAAGCGCGAAGACCTCACCGAGAAGCTGCTCGACATCAAGCGCGAGAACGGCTGGACCTGGAAGCACATCCACGAGGAGATCGGCGGCCTGTCGCCGTTCCTGATCACCGCCGCCTGCCTGGGGCAGATGAAGCTGCCCAAGGCGCAGGCGAGGCGTGCGGCCGAGCTGTTCAGCCTCTCGGCGGCCGAGGAGCGGATGATCAACGAGGCGCCCTACCGCGGCTCGATCCCGGCCATGCCGCCGACCGACCCGCTGATCTACCGGTTCTACGAGCTGGTGATGGTCTACGGCACCACGTTCAAGGAGCTGATCCAGGAGGAGTTCGGCGACGGCATCATGTCGGCGATCGACTTCAACATGGAGATGGCCCGCGAGGCCAACAACAAGGGCGACCGCGTGAAGCTGTCGATGTCCGGCAAGTTCCTGCCGTACAAGTATTACGGCAACGACGAGGCGACCCCCGAGTACGGCTACAAGGAGGGCTGACCCGACGGAGACCGGGCCGGGCGCGCGGCGCCCGGTCCGGTCGCCGCTCCGGTCACTGCGCGGCCGGCGCGGTGACGCTCAGCATTGGCAATTCGATGGCGAGCATGCCGCCGGCCTCGCCGCGGATGCCGAGCGCCGCGAGGACGGCGAGGCCCAGGCAGACACCGATCAGCGAGGTCTCGAAACCGCGGTAGACCCAGTCCATCGCCACCTCCCCGTTCGGATCAGCAGGATGCGCCGGTCCGGTTAACCGATTCTTCCACCGGGATCTGAGCACCAAACCAAGCCGAAGTCGACGGGGCCTGTTCCACCGCCAGGGCTCCGAACTCGGGTTAATGCAGGCATGGCAGCGGTGTTTGCGAGAGACCCCGTCATTCCGGGACTGCGCAGCAGGGCCCGGAATCCAGAACCGCTCCGGCGTGCCAGGCATAGCGCAAGTCTCGGGGCGCAAGACGCGGCGCGCAAGGCTCGGCACTGTTGGCGGTTCTGGATTCCGGGCTCGCCTGCGGCGCCCCGGAATGACGGACTGCGTGTGACAGAGGTGGTTGCATCTCTCACAGGTTGCGGGTCGTTAACCCGAGTTCGGAGCTCTGGGTCCGCCGCGCGGAGGGCCGGGACTCGGCGGCGGCACGGGCGGGATGACCGTAAGGGGGCCCCTGTCCCGCACGACGCAAAGAGCCGCCGGGCCCAAGGCCGCAGCGGCTCCTCTTCATCGTCGCGATGCATGCGCCTGCACCGACCCGGTTCCGGGCGTCGGGCGGCCCCGGGCTCAGAGCAGCTTGTCGACCGTGATCGGCAACTCGCGCACCCGCTTGCCGGTGGCGTGGAACACCGCGTTGGCGATGGCCGCCGCGGTGCCGACGATGCCGATCTCGCCGACGCCCTTCACGCCGAGCGGGTTGGCCTTGTCCTCCTCCTCGACGAAGATCACGTCGAGGTCGTGGATGTCGGCGTGGGCGGGCACGTGATACTCGCCGAAGTTGCGGTTCATGTAGCGCCCGAGCCGGTGGTCGAGCATCGACTCCTCGTGCAGGGCCGAGCCGATCCCCATCACGGTCGCGCCGACGATCTGGCTGCGGGCGGTCTTCGGGTTGAGGATCTTGCCCGCCGCGATCGCCGAGACGACGCGGGTGACGCGCACCTGCCCGAGTTCCTCGTCGACCTTCACCTCGGCGAAGATCGCGGAGTGGGTGTAGCACTCGTACTGCTTGGCGAAGTCCGTGTCCGGTCCGGCCTTCTCGGTCGCCTCGATCCGATCGAAGCCTCCGGCCCGCATCGCCTCGGTGATCGACACGCCCCGCTCGGGCTCGCCCGCGACCGCGATCCGCCCGCCCGTGAACACCACGCGCTCGAAATCGACGTTGGCGAGCGGCGAGTTCTCCATCCCCCGCGCCAGCACGAACACCTGGCTCGCGATGTTGCGGCAGGCCTTCATCGCCGCCGTGCCGGAGGAGGCCGCCGTCCACGAGCCCCCCGCCACCGGCGCCTCGGCGAGCTTCGTGTCGCCGAGCTTCGTCGTCACGTCCTCCATCGGCAGGCCGAGCGCGTCCGCCCCGATCTGCGTGAGGATCGTGTAGGTGCCGGTGCCGAGGTCGCCGGTGGAGTTGCCGAGTTCCAGCTTGCCGTCGCTCGTCAGCACCGCCCGGACGCTGGAGGGCATCATCAGCGCCTCCCAGATGCCCGTGGCCACGCCCCAGCCGACGAGTTCCCGGCCGTCGCGCATGGAGCGGGGCTTCGGGTCGCGCCGGCTCCAGCCGAAGCGCTCGGCGCCTTGCGCGAAGCACGCCTTCAGCGCTTTCGAGCCGAACGGCTTGTCCTCGACGGGATCGCGGTCGGTGTAGTTGACGAGCCGCAGGGCGATCGGATCCTGGCCGGTGGCGTAGGCCAGCTCGTCCATGGCGCTTTCCAGCCCGAACATGCCGGAGACGGCGCCCGGGGCCCGCATGTCGCCCGGCGTGGCCGTGTCGCGCTGGACGAGGTTGTAGCTCAGGGTGACGTTGTCGCAGCCGTAGAGGACGCCGGACCAGTTGACGCCGTTCTCCTGGTAATCCTCGTAGCGCGAGGTGCCGTGCACGACGTGGTGCTTGAGCGCCTGGAGCGCGCCGCCCTCGTCCGCCCCGAGGGTGACGGTCTGGATGTAGCCGGGCCGGTAGGTGAAGCTCCACATCTGATCGCGGGCGAGCGTCACCCGCACCGAGCGCTTCAGGTCGCGCGCGGCGAGCATCGCCAGGAAGAGCTGGAATTGCGGGCGCAGGCCGCCGCCGAAGCCGCCGCCGAAATACGGGTTGAGCACCCGCACCTCGTCGTCCTTCAGGCCGAAGGCACCCTGGAGGTACATCAGGCTGTTCGCCACACCCTGGATCTTGTCGTAGACCGTGTAGGTGCCGTCCGGCTCGACGACGACCGTCGAGGCGTGGGGCTCCATCGGGTTGTGGTGCTCGTCGGCGATCCGGTACTCCCGCTCGACCCGGATCGGCGCCGCGCCGAACGCCGTGTCGGCGTCGCCCCAGGCCTTCGGCGGCGGCTTGATGCCGTCGCGCTTGACCGGCGGGTCGTAGGCCTTCGGCAGCAGGGCCGCGAGGTCGGTCTCCGGCGCCTCCGCGGCGTAGCGCACCCGCACGAGCGCCGCGGCGTGGCGGGCCGTCTCGAAATCCTCGGCCAGCACCAGCGCCACCGGCTGCCCCGAGAACAGGACGTTGGCGTCGTGCAGCGGGCGCAGGGGCGTGCCGGGGGGCGCCACCATGTCGGCGTAGGCCTTGGCCTTCTCGGCGGTCTTCTCGCGGTTCTCGTGGGTGAGCACCTTGATCACGCCCGGCACCGCCTCCGCGGCGCTGCTGTCGATGGCGGTGATCCGGCCGCGGGCGATCGTGCTGGTGACGATGTACCCGTGGACGAGGTCGGGGGCGGCGAACTCGCCCGCGTACTTGGCGAGGCCGGTGACCTTGGCCGGCCCGTCGACGCGGCTGCGGGCGCTGCCGACGTGTCGGTCCAGGCCCGCGGCGGGGCTGATCTGCTTCGTCATGTCCGGCGACCTCACTGGATGCGCTTGTCGCTGAGCGACTGGGGCGTGCCCGCGGCGGCCTGTTCGAGGCCGCGCACGATGGCGCGCCGGGCGAGTTCGACCTTGAAGCCGTTCTCCGATTGCGGCTTCGCCTCGGCGACGATCCGATCCGCCGCCGCCTGGAAGTTGTCCCGGGTCGCCGGCTTGCCGACGAGCAGAGCCTCCGCCTCCACGTTGCGCCAGGGCTTGTGGGCGACGCCGCCCAGCGCGAGGCGCGCGGTCTTCACCGTGTCGCCGTCGAGTTCGAGGCCGGCGGCGATCGAGACCAGGGCGAAGGCGTAGGAGAGCCGGTCGCGCAGCTTCAGGTAGGTGTAGTGCTGGGCGAAGCCCCGCTCCGGCAGGTCGACCGAGACGACGATCTCGCCGGGCTTGAGAGTGGTGTCGCGCTCCGGCGCGTCGCCGGGCAGGCGGTGGAACGCGGCGAAGGGGATCGACCGCTCGCCGTCCGGACCGCTGACCTGCACCACCGCCTCCAGGGCGGCGAGCGCCACGCACATGTCGGACGGGTGCGTGGCGATGCAGTGCTCGCTCGCCCCGAAGATCGCGTGGATGCGGTTGACGCCGCCAATCGCCGGGCAGCCGGAGCCCGGCTCGCGCTTGTTGCAGGGCGTGCCCGCGTCGTAGAAGTAGTAGCAGCGGGTGCGCTGGAGCAGGTTGCCGCCGGTCGAGGCGGCGTTGCGCAACTGCGCCGAGGCGCCGGCCAGGATCGCGTTGCGCAGCATCGGGTAGCGTTGCGCCACCCGGTCGTCGTAGGCGACCTTGGCGTTGGTCGCCAGCGCCCCGAGCCGCAGGCCGCCGTCCCGCTCCTCGATGCCGGTCAACGGCAGGCGGGTGATGTCGATCAGCCGGCCCGGCTTCTCGACATCGTACTTCATCAGGTCGATCAGGTTGGTGCCGCCCGCGATGAAGCGCGCGCCAGCGCCGAACGCCTGGACCGCCTCCGCCACCGTGCCGGCGCGGACGTACTCGAAGCGGTTCATCGGGCGCCTCCGTGCATGACGTCCTCGATGGCGTCGACGATGTTGGTGTAGGCGCCGCAGCGGCACAGGTTGCCGCTCATCGCCTCGCGGATCTCGTCGCGGGACTTGGCGTGGCCCTCGTTCATCAGGCCCACCGACGAGCAGAGCTGGCCCGGCGTGCAGTAGCCGCACTGGAAGGCGTCGTGCTCGATGAACGCCTCCTGGATCGGGTGCAGGGCGTTGCTGCCCTTGCGCTCGCCGAGGCCGGCCAGCCCCTCGACGGTGGTGATCTCGGCCCCGTCCTTCATCACGGCGAGCGCGAGGCAGGCATTCACGCGGGTGCCGTCCACCAGCACCGTGCAGGCGCCGCACTGGCCGTGGTCGCAGCCCTTCTTGGTGCCGGTCAGGTCCAGGCGCTCGCGCAGCAGGTCGAGCAGCGTCGTCCACGGCGCGACCTGGAGCTCGCGCCGCTGGCCGTTGATGGTGAGCGTGATCGGAATCGGCGTGTCCGCCGACACGGGCGGAGACTGTTCGAGGAGCATGGCGCCTTCCGCGGGGTGGGCCGGCCCGGGGCCGGCGGGACGAGTGGAGGCCGCAAGCCCGGCACGGCGCAGAGCGAGCGCCCGCGGGAAACGTCCGGCGGTCGAATGGATCGATAACGATTCCAATCTGCCCCTGTTCCGGGAACGGTCTGCCGCGCAGCCGAGAGGGCGATTGCAGGCGGCCCTCACCCTCGGCTAACCCTCGGGGCGACCAAGCCTGCCAGCACCAAAGTCTGCCAGCACCCGGAGAAGCCCGATGGCCGCGCTCGACGCGATCCTGAACGACATCGACGCCGACCTGGAGAACGCCCTGGAGCGGCTGTTCGCCTTCCTGCGGATCCCGTCGATCTCGACCGAGCCGGCCCGCGCCGGCGATTGCCGGGCGGCGGCCGCGTGGCTCGCGGCGGACCTGACCGCGCTCGGCTTCGATACCTCGGTGGAGGAGACGTCGCTGCACCCGGTGGTGCTCGCCCACAAGCCGAAGCCCGGGGCGCCGCACGTGCTGTTCTACGGGCACTACGACGTGCAGCCGGTCGATCCGCTCGACCTGTGGAAGCACCCGCCCTTCGAGCCGCGGATCGCCGCGGACGCGAACGGCGAGCGAAGAATCGTTGCGCGCGGCGCCTCCGACGACAAGGGTCAGGTGATGACCTTCGTCGAGGCCTGCCGGGCGCACATCGCGATGAGCGGCGAGCTGCCCTGCGGCGTCACCATCCTGGTCGAGGGCGCCGAGGAGAGCGGGTCGCAGGGGCTGCCCGAGTGGGTGGCGCAGAACCGCGACCGGCTCGGCTGCGACGTGGTGCTCGTGTGCGACACGACCATGTGGGATGCGAAGACCCCGGCGATTACCTCGTCGCTGCGCGGGCTCGCCTATTTCGAGGTCAAGGTCACCTGCGCCGACCGCGACCTGCACTCGGGCTTCTTCGGCGGCGCGGCGCGCAACCCCGTCCACGTGCTGGCGAAGATCGTCGCGGATCTCCACGACGCCGACGGCCGCGTGGCGATCCCGGGCTTCTACGACGGCGTGCACGAGCGCCCGCCCGAGGTGCTGGAGCAGTGGCGCGGCCTCGGGATGACGGCCGAGAAGCTGCTGGGCCCGATCGGCCTGAAGGAGCCGGCGGGCGAGCGCGGCCGGATGCCGATCGAGATGGTGCAGTCGCGGCCCGCCTGCGACGTCAACGGCATCTGGGGCGGCTACACGGGGGAGGGAACCAAGACGGTGATCGCGAGCGAGGCCTCGGCCAAGGTCTCGTTCCGCCTCGTGGACGACCAGGACCCGAAAGCGCTCGCGGCCGCGTTCGAGGCGTTCGTGCGCGCTCGAACGCCCGACGACTGCGAGGCCGACGTGACCGTCTACAAGGGCTCGCGGGCGATCAGCCTGCCGTTCGACATGCCGGAGCTGGAACTCGCCCGCGCCGCGCTGGCCGAGGAATGGGGCGTGCCGGCGGTCACCGTCGGGGCCGGCGGCTCGATCCCGATCGTCGGCGACTTCAAGCGGATCCTCGGCAAGGACACGCTGCTGATCGGCTTCGGGCTCGACGACGATCGCATCCACTCGCCCAACGAGAAGTACGACCTGACGAGCTTCCACAAGGGCACGCGCTCCTGGGCGCGCATCCTCGCGGGGTTCGGGACAGTCGGGCGCGGCTGAAAGGCGCGCCCCTGTTCGCGATCCGCGGGCGCCCGATACTCCGGCCGGACCAGAGCGGCGGCCGGAGGGAACCCGCATGACCAGCGCCACGTCGGGTGCCTTCGCCGCGGGCGGCGGCATCACGGAGAGCGGCGTCGTCCGGAAGGCGGCGTGGCGGCTGATGCCGCTGATCATGATCTGCTACATGTTCGCGTTCTTCGACCGGATCAACATCAGCTTCGCCAAGTTCCAGCTCCAGAGCGATCTCGGTTTCAGCAACGTCGCCTACGGTCTCGGCGCGAGCATGTTCGTCGTCGGGTACGTGATCTTCGAGGTGCCCTCGAACCTGTTCCTGTACAAGGTCGGGGCGCGGCGGTGGATCGCGCGGATCATGATCTCGTGGGGGATCGCCACGGCGCTGATGATCTTCATCCGCACCGAGTGGCACTTCTACGTGCTGCGCTTCATCATCGGTGCGATGGAGGCGGGCTTCGCGCCCGGGATCCTGTACTACCTGACCCTGTGGTTCCCGGCCTCGTTCCGGGGCCGGGTCACCTCGTACATGTTCGTGGCCTCCGCCTTCTCCGGCATCATCGGCGGCCCGGTGGCCGGCCTGATCCTCGGCGGCCTGAACGGCGCCGCGGGTCTCGCCGGCTGGCAGTGGCTGTTCCTGGCCGGCGGCCTGCCCTGCCTCGTGCTCGGCGTGCTGGTGTTCGCGCGCCTCGACGACCGGATCGCGGATGCGCGCTGGCTCTCGCAGACCGAGAAGGACCTGCTCTCCTCGCAGATCGCCCACCACAACCGCGACATCGCCGACCACTCCCTGTGGGGGGCAATCAAGCAGCCGGGATTCCTGCTCATCGCGCTGGTCTACTTCCTCCTCCAGATCGGCTCCTACGGCCTGAACTTCTGGGGGCCGGACCTGATCAAGACCGCGAGCGGCGGGGCCGCCGCCTCGGTCGGGTTCCTCACCGCGATCCCCTACATCTGCGGCGCGATCAGCATGGTGGTGATGGGGCGCCTCTCCGACGCCTCCGGCGAGCGGCCGAAATTCGTGGCGGCTCTGGCGGTCGCGGCGGCGGTCGGCTTCTTCACCGCCGGCCTGTTCGAGCACCACATCGTGCCGCTGATGATCTCGCTCGCGCTGCTCGGCGCCGGCATCGTCGCCTCCATCCCGGCCTTCTGGACGCTGCCGGCCAAGCTCGTGACCGGGGTCGGCGCGGCCGGCGGCATCGCGCTCATCAACACGCTCGGTCAGTTCGGCGGCATCGTCAGCCCGGTGATGGTCGGGTGGGTCAAGGACCTGACCGGCTCGACCACGCCGGCGCTCTACGCGATCGGCACCCTCTGCCTCGTGGCCGCCGGCCTGTTGCTGTTCGCGACGCCGGACAGCCTGCGCCGCAGCGACCGCAACCCGTGAGTCGGGGGGAGGGGAAGGCCCGGTCGCCGATCGATCCAGGCGATGTCCGGCGCGGGCCCGTCCGGATCGACCGGCGCGCGCTCATCGGCGCCGGCCTCGCGCTCGCGGCCACCGGCGCGCGGGCGGCCGCGCCGGTGGTGCGGGTGGACGACCCGCGCCTCGAAGCCGTGCTCGAGCCGCGCCAGACGCTCCGGACGCTCTACCGCGGCGGGCGCTGGTGCGAGGGGCCGTGCTGGCTGCCGCATCGCGCCGGGCTGGCGTTCAGCGACGTGAAGCGGAACCACATCCTGCTCCTGACGCGCGCGGGCGAGGTCGAGACGCTGGTCGCGCCCTCCAACAACGCCAACGGCAACACCCTCGACGCGCGCGGCCGGCTGATCACCTGCGAGCACCGCGGCCGCCGGGTGGTGCGGCGCGACCCCGACGGCGCGGTCACGGTGCTGGCCGACAGCTTCGCGGGCAAGCCGCTCAACGCGCCGAACGACGCCGTGCTCGGCCCCGATGGGGCGATCTGGTTCACCGACCCCGTCTACGGCATCGCCGAGCCGGAGGAGGGGATCCAGGCCGAGCCGGAGCAGCGGGCGCGCCGGGTCTACCGGATCCCGGAGCCAGGGCGGGTCGAGGCGATGACCGCGGCGGTCGACCAACCGAACGGGCTCGCCTTCGCCCCGGACGGGAAGACCCTCTACGTCGCCGAGTCCGGCGCGGCGCGGAACCCAGAGGGCGGCCGGGCGATCCTCGCCTTCCCCGTCGAGGCCGACCGGCTGGGGGCCCCGCGCGTGTTCGCCGCCCTGGAGGCCGGGGTGCCGGACGGGCTGAAGGTCGATCTCGACGGCCGGGTCTACGCCGCCTGCATCGACGGCGTGCGGATCTTCGATCCCGCGGGCGTGTTGCTCGGTCGGGTGGCGACGCCCACGACCGCCGCCAACCTCGCCTTCGGCGGTCCCGACGACCGCACCCTGTTCATCACCGCCGGCAGCGCGGTCCACGCGATCGAATTGCGCGCGCCGGCGCTCCGCCGCTTCTGAGTTCCGCGACGAGGCCACGCATGCCACTCGACCGCCGCCTGCTGCTCGGCACCGGCCTCGCCGCCCTCGCGGCCGGACCCGCGCGGGCCGAGACGCCGAACCCGGTGAAGCCCGGTCCCGCCACGGCCTCGCCCGCCCCCCAGCCGGCCGCGCCGCCCACGAGCCGGCCGGTCGGGGCGATGGAACTGGCGCTGGCCGCCGACGCCCCCTCGTCGCCGACAGGGCTCGCCCTCTCCCGGAACGGCCGGGTGTTCCTGATGATGCCCCGCTTCACCGGCAAGGAGCCGTTCACCCTCGGCGAGGCGCTGCCCGACGGGACGGTGAAGCCCTACCCGGACATGGCGACCAACCGCTTCGACCCGAAGCGGCCGCAGGCGACCCTCGCCCACGTCCCGAACGGCGTGTTCGACCGCAACGACACCCTGTGGGTGCTCGACGCCGGCCTGCCCGAGGGCAAGGGCACGCCGGTGCCGGGGGCCGCGAAGATCGTGGAGATCGATGTCGGCCAGAACAGTGTCCGCCGGGTGATCCCGCTCTCGGCCGGCGTGGTGCCGGATTCCTCCCTCAACGACCTGCGCGTCGACGTGCGGGACGGGCGGGCGCTGGCCTACGTCACCGACCAGGGCCAGGAGGGAGAGGGGGCGATCCTCGCCGTCGACCTGAATTCGGGTCAGGTGACGCGCCGCCTCGCGGGACACGCCAGCACCCAGTCGCAGAAGGGCATCGTCAAGTTCGTCGAGCGGCGCCCGGTGATGCGCGACACCGGCGACGCGCCGCCGCAATCGCCGCAGGGCGGCGCCAACGGCATCGCGATCAGCCCGGACGGGGAGCGGCTGTACTACGCGCCGCTGATGGGCCGGCGCCTCTACGCGGTCGAGACGGCCGGGCTCCTCGACCCGAAGGTCTCGGACGCGGAGGTGGCGGCGAGCGTCCGCGACCTCGGCGAGAAGGGCATGACCGGCGGGCTGACCACGGATGCGAAGGACCGGGTCTACCTCAGCCTTCAGGAGCACAACGCCGTCGGGCGCCGCGACCCGGACGGCACGATTGCGGTGATCGCCGCCGACGACCGCCTGATCTGGGCCGACACGTTCTGGATCACCCCGGACCGGTGGCTCTACATCTCGTCCGCCCAGGTCAACCGCCGGCCCGAGTTCAATGGGGGCCGTGACCTCCAGCAGAAGCCCTACGCGATCCTGCGGATGCGGATCGACGCCGACCCGGTGCTGTGACGCCCGTTCGCCGCCTGCGCGTCGCGGTCGGGGCGGTCAGTCCCGCCCCATCAGTCCCGCCCCTCCTGGACCGCGTGGCAGGCGACGCCGTCGAGCAGCGCCGGCACCTCCGTGCGGCAGCGGTCGTTGGCCAGCGGGCAGCGCGGGTTGAAGGTGCAGCCCGGCGGCGGGTCGATCGGGTTCGGGATCTCGCCGGAGACCGGGGTGCGGGCGCGGCCGACATGGGCGAGGTCGGGCACCGCGTCGAGCAGCATCCGCGTGTAGGGGTGGCGGGGCCGGGCGAACAGGTCGCGCGACGGGGCCACTTCCACGAGGCGGCCGAGATACATCACCCCCACCCGCGTCGCCATGTGGCGCACCACGGCGAGGTTGTGGGAGATGAACAGGTAGGTCAGCCCCAGCCGGTCCTGGAGGTCGCGCATCAGGTTCAGGATCTGCGCCTGCACCGACACGTCGAGCGCCGAGGTCGGCTCGTCGCCGACCAGGAACTCGGCCTGGCTCGCCAGCGCCCGGGCGATGGCGATGCGCTGGCGCTGGCCGCCGGAGAAGGCGTGCGGGTACTTCCGCGCGTCGTCGGCGTGGAGGCCGACGAGGCCGAGCAACTCGCCGACGCGGGCGCGGATCGCCGCCTCGCCCTTGATCAGGTCGAAGGCCCGGATCGGCTCCGCGATGATCCGGCCCACCCGCCAGCGCGGGTTCATCGAGGCGTAGGGGTCCTGGAAGATCATCTGGATGCGGGCGCGCAGGCGCCGGCGCGCCGCTGCCTGCCGCGGGTCGGTCATCGACACGTTCGCGATCCGCACCTCGCCGGCCGAGGGCGGCAGCAGGCCCACCACCATCCGCGCCACGGTGGACTTGCCCGAGCCCGACTCGCCGACGATCGCGAAGGTCTCGCCCTTGACGATCTCGAAGCCGACCCGGTCGACGGCGGTGAGGAACCGGCGGGGCTCGCGCTCGATCACCCGGTTCAGCCACGGCTTCGACACGTCGAAGACGCGGCGCAGGTCGGTGACCTCGACGTAGGCGCTCATGCCGCCCTCGCGGCTTTGTCGTAGAGGTGGCACGCCACCCGGCTCGGGCCCACGGGCAGCGGCTCCGGCCGGTCGACGCGGCAGCGCGCGAACACCTTCGGGCAGCGCGGGTTGAAGGCGCAGCCCGGCGGGATCGCGGTCAGCCGCGGCATCGCGCCGGGGATCTGGCTGAGGCGGTCCGCGTCCTGGCTGAGCGTCGGGATCGCGCCCATCAGACCCACCGCGTAGGGGTGATGGGGATCGCGCACCACGGAGGCGACGGGGCCGATCTCGGCCAGCCGCCCGGCATACATCACCGCCACCCGGTCGGCGGCCTCGGCGATCACGCCCATGTCGTGGGTCACCAGCATCACCGCGGTGCCGTGGTCGCGGCACAGGCGCTTCAGGAGCGTGATGATCTGCGCCTGCACCGAGACGTCGAGCGCCGTGGTCGGCTCGTCGGCGATGATCAGCTCCGGCTCGGCCGCGAGCGCGAGGGCGATGACCACGCGCTGGCGCATGCCGCCGGAGAACTCGTGCGGGTAGCCGTCGATCCGCCGCTCGGGGGCGGGGATGCCGACCTCGGCGAGCAGGTCGATGGCGCGGGCGCGGGCCGCGCGGGCCGAGAGGCCGGTGTGGGTGCGCAGGGTCTCGACGATCTGATCGCCGACCCGGAACAGCGGGTCGAGCGAGGTCAGCGGGTCCTGGAAGATCATGCCGATGCGCTTGCCGCGCACCCGCCGCATCTCGGCCGGGGACAGGGTGTCGATCCGCTCGCCGCCGAGCCGGATCTCGCCGCCCGCGACGCGTCCGGGCGGGTCGATCAGCCCGATCACCGCCGAGCCGGTCACCGACTTGCCGGCCCCGGACTCGCCGACGACCCCCAGGATCTCGCCGCGGCCGATGTCGAACGACACCCGGTCGATGGCGGTGAGCAGGCCGCGGCGGGTGGCGAAGGCGACCGTCAGGTCGCGCACCGAGAGGACGGGTTCGGTCATGCGCTCATGCTCTCGGCGGCGCTTCCCACCCACTCCCTCATCCTGAGGCGCAGAGCGAAGCGGAGCCTCGAAGGAGCCCTCCAGAAGCCGCGCGATCCCTGGAGACCTCCTTCGAGGCCGCTGGCGCGGCACCTCAGGCCGCTGGCGCGGCACCTCAGGATGAGGACGCGGGGAGGAATGAACGAAGTGCCGTTGAGGGGAACGCGCATTACTGCAGCTTCGGATTGAGCGCGTCCCGCAGCCAATCGCCCAGCAGGTTGATGGCGATGACGAGGCCGGCGAGCGCGAGGCCGGGGAAGGCGACGATCCACCACTCGCCCGAGAACAGGAAGCGGTTGCCGGTGCGGATCAGGGTGCCGAGCGAGGGCATCGTCTCGGGCAGGCCGGTGCCCAGGAACGACAGCGTCGCCTCGGTGATGATCGCGAGCGCGAGGTTGATCGTGGCGATGACGAAGACCGGACCCGTCACGTTCGGGAGCACGTGCCGGACCATGATGACGGGCGCCGACAGGCCGATCAGCCGGGCGGCCTGGACGTAGTCCTTGCCCTTCTCGACCATCACCGAGGAGCGCACGGTGCGGGCGTACTGCACCCAGAACGACAGGCCGATCGAGACGACGATCAGCCCGATCAGGGGGCCGACGTCGAGGGCGCCCCCGAAGGCCGCCTTGGCGACGCCGTCGACGACGAGCGCGATCAGGATCGCCGGGAAGGTGAGCTGCACGTCGGCGATCCGCATGATCAGCGTGTCGAGGGCGCCGCCCGCGTAGCCGGCCACCAGCCCGAGCGCGATGCCGAGGATGCCGGAGGTTAGGACGCCCAGCACGCCCACGATCAGCGACAGGCGCAGGCCGTAGAGCACCGCCGAGAGCACGTCGCGGCCCTGGTCGTCGGTGCCGAGGTAGAACGGCGCCTGCCCCTCCGCCTGCCAGATCGGCGGCAGGTTGGAGTTGATCAGGTCGAGCTGGGCCGGGTCGTAGGGGTTCTGGGGGGAGATCAGCGGCGCGGCGAGCGCGAGCGCCACCATGACGGCCGTGGCGATCAGCGCCCCGACCGCGAGCTTCGAGCGCAGGAAGCTCGCCAGCAGGTCGGAATCCCGGAACGCCGTCCAGCGCGACGGGGCCGCGGCACCCGGCTGCGGCACGGCGGCGATGTCGCCGGTGTCGAGGTCCTGGCCGCTCATGCCGCCTTCCCCGCCGGCAGCCGCAGGCGCGGGTCGACCACGGTGTAGAGGATGTCGACGACGAGGTTGATGGTCACGAAGATCAGCGCGACGAGGAGCAGGTAGGCGGACATGATCGGGATGTCGACGTTCTGCACCGCCTGCACGAACAGCAGGCCCATGCCCGGCCACTGGAACACCGTCTCGGTGATGATCGAGAAGGCGATGACCGAGCCGAGCTGGAGCCCGGCGATGGTGATGACCGGCACGAGCGTGTTCTTCAGCGCGTGCCGCAGGTGGACCGCCCGGGTGGTGAGGCCCCGGGCGCGGGCGAAGCGGATGTAGTCGGTGCGCAGCACCTCCAGCATCTCGGCGCGCACCAGCCGCATGATCAGCGTCATCTGGAACATGCCCAGCGTGATCGACGGCAGGATCAGCGCCTTGAGGCCCGACGCGGTGAGGAAGCCCGTCGTCCACCAGCCGAGCCGCACGGTGTCGCCGCGCCCGTAGCTCGGCAGCCAGCCGAGCGTCACCGAGAACAGGAAGATCAGGAGGATGCCGGTGAGGAAGGTCGGCAGGCTGATGCCCACCAGCGAGACCGCCTGGAACAGGCCGGCGAGCCAGGAGTCGCGCCGCAGCGCGCAGTACACGCCCATCAGCACGCCCACGACGAGGGCGAACACGGTGGCGCAGAAGGCGAGTTCCAGGGTCGCCGGCATGCGGTCGGCGAGCAGCCGCGAGACCGGTTGCCGGAACTGGTAGGAGATGCCGAACTCGCCCCGGAGCACGTCGCCCGCGTAGCGGCCGAACTGGACGATCACCGGATCGTCCAGCCCGAGGCTCTTGCGGATCTCGGCCCGCTCGGAGACGGGCGTGTCGGGGCCGACGATCTGGTTCACGGGATCGCCCGCGAACCGGAACATCGAGAACGCGATGAGCCCGACGACCGCGAGCACCGCGGCCGCCTGGATCACCCGACGCAGCAGGAACGCGAGCACGCTGAACGCTTCCTCAGGACGGGGTCTTGTCCTTCGAGACCCAGTAGAGCAGCAGCATGTTGTCCGGCCGCTGGACGAGGTGGACCTTCTTCGACACGCCCCAGGCCAGCGCCTGCTGGTGGAGCGGGATGTAGCCCCAGTCCGCCTGGATGAGGTCGAAGCCCTCCTTGATCAGCGCGTCGCGCTTGGTCTTGTCGGTCTCGCCCTCGACCTTGTCGGCGATCTCGTCGATCTTCGGGTTGCAGTAGCCGCCGAGGTTCCAGCCGCCCCGGCCCGACTTGTCGCCGGCTTTGCGGCAGCCCGCGATCTCGAACAGGATGTTGTGGCTGTCCTGCGAGGACGGGGTCCAGCCGACGAGGTAGAACGAGGTGTCGTAGCCCGGCGCCAGCACCTTGGCGAAGTACTTGGCCTTCGGCTGCGCGTTGAGGTTCACCTTGACGCCGATGCGGGCCAGCATCGAGACCACCGCCTGGCAGATCGCCTCGTCGTTGACGTAGCGGTCGTTCGGGCAGTCCATGGTCAGCGAGAACCCGTCCGGATAGCCCGCCTCGGCCATCAGCTCCTTGGCCTTCTTCAGGTCGGTCGCCGGCCGCTTGAACTCGCCCGCGCGGTCGTAGAGCGCGGGCGCGATCAGCAACGCGGAGGGCGTGGCCTGGCCGCGCATCACGCGCTTGGCGATCGTGTCCTCGTCGATGGCGAGGTAGAACGCCTCGCGCACCTTCGGGTCCTTGAACGGGTTCTTGCCCTTCACCGACGAGTCCTTCAGCTCGTCGCGCCACTGGTCCATGCCGAGGAAGATCGTGCGGAGTTCCGGCCCGGTCATCACCGTGGCGGTGCCGCTGGCGTTGACCCGCTGCTGATCCTGGAGCGGCACCGGGTCCATCCAGTCGACCTCGCCCGACAGGAGGGCGGCGACGCGGGTGGCGTCGTTGCTGATCGTCGTGAACACCGCTTGGTCGAGGTTCGACTCGACCTTGCCCCAGTAGCCCGGGAACTTCTTGAAGATGGTCTTCACGCCGGGCTGCTGCTCGGTGATCACGAACGGGCCGGTGCCGTTCTCGTGGAGCGTGGCGTAGCCGGGGTTGCCGGCGGTGGGCGCGGTGGGCTGCACGGCGCCGTTCTTCTCGGCCCACGTCTTCGACATGATGTACCACGTCGGGAATTGGGCGATGGCGATCGGGTTGGGCCGCTTGAGCACCATGTCGACGGTGTAGTCGTCGACCTTCACGAATTCGGCGTCGGCGGGCACGTTGGTCTGGAAGTTCGAGCCGGGCGCGCGCACGCGCTGGGCGGAGAAGATCACGTCGTCAGCGGTGAACGGCGAACCGTCGTGGAACTTCACGCCCTTGCGCAGGTGGAACCGCCAGCGGGTCGGCTCCGGCGTCTCCCAGGATTCCGCGAGCTGGGGCACGATCTTCATGTCCTTGTCGCGGGTCACGAGCGCTTCGTAGACCGCCGCGTGCATGCCGATCGTGAACGTCTCCTTGAGGGAGTACGGGTCGAGGGACTTGATGTCGCCCTGGAAGGCGAAGCGGAACACGTTCTCGGCCTGCGCCGGCATCGCGACGAGGGCGAGGGCCGCCCCCGCGGCGACGCCGCGGACGAGGCTCTTCAGGAGGGTTCGGGACACGCTGATCTCCGGGACCTGGGAACGGGATTGCCGGCGCGGCGACCGACGGTAATCCGGCAATCGGCGCCGGCAAAGGGGCGTTCGGAGCAACCCCCAGCAAGCGCCGGGCCAGATGTATCCAAAATGCGGTCGGCCGCCGCGCGGGTCGCGCCGCGCGGCGGCCGGCGCCTCACTCCGCGGCCGTGGCGTGCGGCCGGTGTTCCGGGACCGCCGCCTCGCCCGCGCGCTCGCCCGCCGCCACGTCCTTGCGGCGGAAGATCCGCATGACGACGACGAAGAACACCGGCACGAAGAACACCGCCAGCACGGTCGCCGTGATCATGCCGCCCATCACGCCGGTGCCGATCGCCTGCTGGCTCTTCGAGGCGGCGCCGGTGGCGATGGCCAGCGGCACCACGCCGAAGATGAAGGCGAGCGAGGTCATCACGATCGGACGGAAGCGCAGCGTCGACGCGTCGATCGCCGCCTTCACCACCGAGGTGCCGGGCTTCCACAGGTCCTTGGCGAACTCGACGATCAGGATCGCGTTCTTGGCCGACAGGCCGATGATCGTGATCAGCCCGATCTTGAAGTACACGTCGTTGGGCATGCCGCGCAGGTACACCGCCGCCACCGCGCCGATGACGCCGAGCGGGATCACGAGCAGCACCGAGAACGGGATCGCCCAGCTCTCGTAGAGCGCCGCGAGGCACAGGAACACGATCAGCACGGACAGGGCCAGCAGCAGGCTCGCCTGCGAGCCCGCGAGCTTCTCCTGGAGCGACTGGCCGGTCCAAGCGTAGCCGAAGCCCTTCGGCAACTGGAGCATCAGCCGCTCCATCTCGTTGATCGCGTCGCCCGACGTGTAGCCGGGGTTCGGCTCGCCGGTGAAGCGCACCGACTGGTAGCCGTTGAAGCCGACGATCTGGCTCGGCCCCATGCTCCACTTCAGCTCCGCGAAGGAGGAGAGCGGCACCATCGTCCCCTGCGCGTTCTTCACCGCGTAGTTGAGGATGTCGGCCGCGTTCAGCCTCTGGAGCTGCTCCGCCTGCACGTAGACGCGCTGCATCTTGCCGCGGTTCGGGAAGTCGTTGGTGTAGACCGAGCCGAGGTTGACCTGGATCGTGTCGTTGATGTCCTCGAACTTCACGCCGAGCGCGGCCGCCTTCTCGCGGTCGATGATCAGCTCGGCCTGCGGAGTCGCGGGCAGGCCCTCGATCTTCACCTTCTGGAGGATGGGACTGCGCTTGGCGAGTTCCAGCAGTTGCGCCTCGGCGGCGGTGAGCGCCGCGTAGCCGCGCTGCGCCCGGTCCTGGAGGCGGAACGAGAAGCCCGCCGCGTTGCCGAGGTTGTCCACCGGCGGCGGCTCCTGCGCGTCGATGGTCGCGTCGCGGTAGTTGGCGAGCGCGTCGTTGGTGCCCTTCACGAGGTTGGCCGCGGAATTGGCCGCGTCGCGCTCGCTCCAGGGCTTCAGCGTCACGAACGCCTGGCTGGTGTTCGGGCCCTGGCCGGAGAACGAGAAGCCGTTGAGGATCGTCACCGTCGCCACGCCCGGCTGGGCGAGCAGGTGCTCCTCGACCTTGCGCACGGCGGCCAGCGTCCGGTTGAACGAGGCGCCGGGCGGGGTCTGGACGTCGACGGTGAAGAAGCCCTGGTCCTCCACCGGCAGGAAGCCCTCTGGCAGGTTCACGAAGGCGTAGGCCGTGCCCGACACCAGCGCGAGGTAGACCAGCATCACCCGTCCGGACTTGCGGATGAACCACGCCGTGCCGCGGCCGTAGCGGGCCGTCTCGCGGTCGACGAAGCGGTTGAACATCCCGAACACGCCGCCCTTGGCGTGGCCGTGGCCCTTCTCGATCGGCTTGAGGAAGGTGGCGCACAGCGCCGGCGTCAGCGACAGGGCGAGCAGCGCCGAGAAGGCGATGGAGGTGACCATCGCGATCGAGAACTGCCGGTAGATGATGCCGACCGAGCCGGGGAAGAACGCCATCGGGATGAACACCGCCACCAGCACCAGCGTGATGCCGATGATCGCGCCGGTGATCTGGTCCATCGCCTTGCGGGTCGCCTCCTTCGGCGGCAGCCCCTCCTCGTTCATGATGCGCTCGACGTTCTCGACCACGACGATGGCGTCGTCGACGAGGATGCCGATGGCCAGCACCATGCCGAACATGGTGAGCACGTTCACCGAGAAGCCGGACAGCCACATCACCGTCACCGTGCCCATCAGGGCGATCGGCACGACGATGGTCGGGATGAGCGTGTAGCGGATGTTCTGGAGGAACAGGAACATCACGAGGAAGACGAGCACCACCGCCTCGACGAGGGTGTGCATCACCTTCTCGATCGAGGCCTTCACGGCCGGGGTGATGTCGTAGGGGATGTCCCACTTCAGCCCCGGCGGGAAGAACTGCGCCAGCTCCTCCATCTTGGCGCGGATCGCCTTGGCGGTCTCCAGCGCGTTGCCGTCGGGGGCGAGCGTCACCGAGATGCCGGCCGCCTGCCCGCCGTTGAGGCGGGTCGAGAACTGGTAGGCGTCGCCGCCGAGTTCGATCCGGGCGACGTCGCGCAGGCGCACGTTCGAGCCGTCGGGGTTGGCCCGCAGCACGATCGCCCCGAAATCCTCGATGGTCGAGAGCTGGCCCTTGACGACGATCGGCGCCGTCAGCGCGTTCTTGTTCGGGCTCGGCTGAGCGCCGACCGCGCCGGAGGCGATCTGGATGTTCTGGTTGCGGATCGCGTCGCTGACGTCGCCCGGCGTGAGCGAGAGGCCGCGCAGCTTGTCCGGATCGACCCAGACGCGAAGGCTGCGCTCGGTCGAGTAGAGCGTCGCGCGCCCGACGCCGGGGATTCGGCGGATCTCGTTGATGACGTTGCGGATCAGGAAGTCGCCCAGCCCGACCTCGTCCATCGAGCCGTCGGTGGAGACCAGCGTGATGATGTTGAGCGTCGCCGCGGAGGCCTCCTCCACGAGGATGCCCTGCTGGCGGACCTCGGCCGGCAGGCGCGCCTCGACGCGCTTGAGGCGGTTCTGCACCTCGACCGAGGCCAGCGACGGGTCGGTCCCGGGCTGGAAGGTCGCGGTGATGTTGATCGAGCCGAACGAGTCGGTGGTCGACTCGAAGCTCATGATGTTGGCCGCGCCGTTCAGCTCGTCCTCGATGAGCCGGGTCGTGCCCGTGTAGAGGCTCTCGACGGAGGCGCCGGGGAAGGCGGTTGAGAGGGCGATCGAGGGCGGCGCGATCACCGGATACTGCGCCACCGGCAGGTTCGGGATCGCGAGCGCGCCGCCCAGGCAGATGAACAGCGCCACCACCCAGGCGAAGACCGGCCGGTCGATGAAGAAGCGTGCCATGGTCGGGACCGGCTCCGCTCAGCGCCGCTGCGCGGCCGCCTGCGGCTGCGGGCCGCCGGCGGGTTGCTTGAAGTCTGCGTTGCGGGCGTCGGGCGCGTCCGGCGCCTCGTCGGCATCGTGCCCGGCCGCCGCCTCGGCGCGGGCCGGGGACTGATCGATCGGCTTCACCTTCGCGCCGACGGTGATCTTCTGGAAGCCGTCCACCACCACCCGCGCGCCGGGGTTGAGGCCCGAGCGGATCAGCCAGTCGCCGCCCACCACGGGGCCGACATCGACAGGCTGGCGCATGACGGTGTCGTCGGCGCGCACCAGCCAGACCTCGGCGCGGCCGTCGTCGGTGCGCTGGATCGCCTGCTGCGGCACCGCGATGGCGTCGGCGTCGATGCCCTGCTTGATCCGCGCCCGGACGTACATGCCCGGAAACAGCTCGTCGTGCGGGTTGGGGAACTGCACGCGCAGGGTGACCTGCCCGGTGCTCGGGTCGGCGGTCACGTCCGAGAACAGCAGCCGCCCGGCGAGCGGGTACAGGCTGCCGTCGTCCATGATCAGGTGGACGTTGGCGGTGTTGTCCTCCAGCCGTGCCAGCTCGCCGCTCGCGAGATCGCGGCGCAGGCGGTTCAGCTCGCCCACCGACTGGGTGATGTCGACGTAGATCGGGTCGAGCTGCTGAATCGTGGCGAGCGCTCCCGTCGAGCTCTGGTCGATCAGGGTGCCCTCGGTGAGCAGCGCCCGGCCGATGCGCCCGGTGATCGGCGCGCGCACGTCGGTCCAGGACAGGTTGAGCTGGGCGCGGTCCCTTGTCGCCTTGGCGCCGGCCACCTCGGCCTCGGCCTGCTTCCGGGCGGCGAAGGCGGCGTCGTACTGTGCCTGGCTCGCGGTCGCACGGGTGAGCAGCGTCTCCAGGCGGTCGGCCTGCTGCTTGGCGAGCACCAGCGCCGCCTCCTGGCGGGCGAGCGCGGCCTCGGCGCTGGCGAGCTCGACCACGTAGGGCGCCGGGTCGATCTTGTAGAGGATGTCGCCTTCCTTGACCATGCTGCCCTGCTCGAACAGCCGCTTCACGACGAGCCCCGAGACCCGGGAGCGCACCTCGGCGATGCGCATCGGCGCGACGCGGCCGGGCAGGTCGCGCAGGTACGGGATCGCCTGCGGCTGCACCGTGACGACGCCGATCTCCGGCACGGGCGGGGTCGGGACCGCGGCCTGCTTCTGCTGGCAGGCGCCGAGCGCGATCAGCAGGAGGGCGGCGGGCAGGGTCCGCAGGGGGCGCAGGGTCCGCAGGGGGCGGGTACGGCGCTTGGTGACGGGGCTGTGGATCACGGGTCCGACGCTCCTCGGGAAAGGCGTCTGTTGGGATCGGCGCGTTCGACAGGATACGCCGAGAGAAGCCCCAGGTCGCGAGGACCGGGGGTTGCACGCCGTCAGCGTCTGCAAGCGTGGACGGACTGAGGCGCGGCGCGTCTCGATCAGGCCGCCCGGGGCGGGCGGTGCGGCGATCCCCGACCGATGGGTGGCGACGGCGGGCCGGCCGGCTCCGCGTAGGCGATCGCGGCGGTACGCCGCACGCGCACCGCGACCCGATGCGGGGCCAGCAGGCCGAACTCGGCGGGCACCTCGATGTCGGCGGCCTCGATGCTGCTCTCGTCGCGGGTGATCGACGCGGCGGGGCGCGCCGCCTTCGGAGCCGTCAGGCTCGCCACCGTCGTGATCCCGGTGCAGGCGTAGACCGGTCCGGTCGAGCGGACGGCCGCCGGCCCGCCCAGCAGAACCGTCCCCGCGGCGACCAGCAGCGCGAGCAGCGCGAAGCAGGCTCGGAGGCAGTCCGGCAGACCCGCATTGCGGCGGGGCGGGGGATTGGGCGCGATCACGGACCTGAGATAAGCATGGCCTTCCGCCAACGCAATCACCCCCCGGCCCGGCTCGCGGCGACCCTGTTGCAGGAAGGACACGCCCGGCCGCGAAAGCCGGTTGTGCGCCGCGCCGGCCTCATCCCTGCCGCGAAACCGGGGCCGGCTCGCGCCCGCGGCCGTCGTGCCACCCTCCGGTGGCGTGACCGAGGCCATCCCATCGACAGCGGGAGAACAGGATGATGTCGAGACGGATCGCGGTGCTGGCGCTTGCCGGGCTCGCCCTGGGGAGTCTGCCCGCGCAGGCCAATCCCTTCGACCGGGGGCCGATCGCCGACTTCCTCAACGTCTTCCGCACCCAGGCGATCCCGCGCGAGACGGTGGCCTGGAAGGGGTCGGAGAAGCCCGGCACGATCGTCGTCTCGACGGGGCAGAGGCGGCTCTACTACGTGCTCGGCGGCGGGGCGGCGATCCGCTACGGTGTCGGCGTCGGCCGCCAGGGCTTCTCGTGGTCCGGCCAGAAGACCGTCACCATGAAGAAGGAGTGGCCGGACTGGCGGCCGCCGCAGCAGATGCTGGCCCGCCGCCCGGACCTGCCGCGCTACATGGCCGGCGGCCAGGACAACCCGCTCGGCGCCCGCGCGCTCTATCTCGGCTCGTCGCTCTACCGCATCCACGGGTCGAACGAGCCCGAGACGATGGGCGCCGCAGTCTCCTCGGGCTGCATCCGCATGACCAACAAGGACGTGGTCGATCTCTACGACCGGGTCCGGGTCGGCACCAAGGTCGTGGTCCGCAACTGATTTCTTTGGACTTGGCCTTCGCCTGGCGGATGCGGGCGCGGATCCTGCCGCGCCCGCCCTCGCTCACTTGGGTCGTTCACTTGGGCATGAACGCCCAGTAGTCGAGGTCGAGGATCACCGCCGGGTCGTAGCCGTCGCCCGCCCGGTCGGGGAAGTCGCCGCAGGGCTGGTTCTTGGTGGCGACCGTGCGCAGGCGCAGCAGGCCGACATCGTCGCGGCCGACATCGGCCGTCTCCACCACCTCGCTCCAGGCGTAGACCGTGTCGCCGGCAAACAGCGGCGCCACGTGCCGCCCGGCGTTGATCCCGGCGATCGAGAAGGCGTTGGCGAGCCCGTTGAAGCTCAGCGCCCGCGCCAGGGAGATGACGTGACCGCCGTAGATCAGCCGGCGGCCGAAGCGGGTGTCGCGCGCCGCCAGCCCGTCGAAATGCACCTTGGCGGTGTTCTGGAACAGGCGCGTGGCGATCTGGTGCTCGGCCTCCTCGACGGTCATGCCGTCGACGTGGTCGATCCGCTCGCCCGCCGCGTAGTCGGAGAAGCGGTGCGGGCTGCCGGCGAGTTCGGTGTCGTAGGCCCCCGCCTTCAGGGGCGGCAGGGCGCCCGCGAGATCGCGCGGGTCGACCGCCTTGGCGAGCGTCGGCACCCGCTC
Organism: Methylobacterium amylolyticum; assembly: GCF_030700245.1. Classification (GTDB taxonomy): domain Bacteria; phylum Pseudomonadota; class Alphaproteobacteria; order Rhizobiales; family Beijerinckiaceae; genus Methylobacterium. The sequence goes on along the minus strand of NZ_JAUYZI010000005.1, from coordinate 12,960 downwards.
CTCGCTGATCGCGGCCTCGGGGTCGCGCTTGCGCACGAGGACCCAGCGGCAGTAGCTCAGCACGGTCTCGCCGCGCGAGTCCGACCCGACCGAGCGGACGTAGACGACGCCGGTCTGCCGGTTGGAGCTCTCCTTCAGGCCGATCACCTCGGACACCGTCGACAGCGTCTCGCCCGGGTAGACCGGGCGCCGGAAGCCGCCCTCCGCGTAGCCGAGGTTGGCGAGCGCGTTGAGCGAGACGTCCGGCACGGTCTTGCCGAACACCATGTGGAAGGTGAGCAGGTCGTCGAGCGGGCTCTTCGGGTAACCCAGCGCCTGTGCGAAGGCGTCCGAGGACTGGACCGCGAAGCGGGGCCCGTAGAGGCCGGTGTAGAGCGCCACGTCGCCGGTCGTGACCGTGCGGGGCGTCGCGTGGCGGATGGTCTCGCCGAGGCGGAAATCCTCGAAGAAGCGGCCGGGATTGGTCTTCACGGGCGCCACCGTCAGCGGGCGTAGATGTAGGTCGCCGGCACGGCGTACTCGTGCAGGAGCCGGCTGATGAACAGCAGCAGCAGGATCAGGATGATCGGCGAGATGTCGACGCCGCCGAGGTTGGGCAGCAGGTTGCGGATCGGCCGCAGCGCCGGCTCGGTGATCCGGTAGAGCACCTCGCCGATCTGGGCGACGATGGGGTTGCGCACGTTCACGACGTTGAACGCGACGAGCCAGCTCAGGACTGCGCTGGCGATGAGAACGTAGATGAAGAGCTGTACGACCGTGTCGAAGAGCCAGATCAGGGCATTCATGCGGGCCGCGCGATGTCCTTGGAATGACGCCCGCGCCCGGGGCCGGATCGGCGGCGGTACGCGGCGTTGCAGATGGGAATTGACAGGCTGAGCCGCCCCCGCCTACAAGGCCGGCGTCCCCGGGACGGGGCTGTAGCTCAGATGGGAGAGCGCCGCAATCGCACTGCGGAGGTCAGGGGTTCGAATCCCCTCAGCTCCACCAGGGTTTCCTGGTGAAAATCGGTATTCCGGGCATTGCACTGACAAGGCCGTGGTCGCCTACGGTTAGCGGCCGGGGGCAACGCCTTCTGCTAAGTTCAGCCCCCTTCACACCCGCTCGTACCGCCCAGTCTCTGCTCCGTGTCTCGCGGCGGGCGCAGCGGTTTTCTGCACGCCTCGCCAGCGGCGAACCGTAGACGGGTTCGCATCGGCTCGCAGACCGCGTTCGAATCCATTCCTCAAGCCGCAGCCACCGTTCGACAACGCCACCGCCGCTTTTGGGGCGGTGAACACACCCGCTGTGTGACTTGTGCAACCTTGAATGTCGCTCTGGAACCATCGACAAGGGTCGCGACGGGGTTCGGGGAGGTTGCCGGCATGGTCCGCGCTGGGCTGCGCTGTGCGGTGCTTATGATCTTGGTGGTGGCTGCCGTGCGACCGGCGTCCGCGCAGGTCAATCCACTCGACATCTTCGGCGGTTTGATGGGCGCCGCGCAGATGCAGGCGGCGCGGGAAGCGTGGGCTCGCCTGCCGGGCGCCGACCGCTCTTGCCTCCAGCGTGCCCTGGCGACCCGCAACACGGACATCGAGGCGCTCGTCCGTAGCGGGATCGGACCCGAAGACGGCCGCCTCGGCCCCTACGTGTCCCAGTGCCGGCGCTTCACCGAGGCCAGCCTGCGCCGCGGCATCAGTTGCACCGTCCGTGACGACAACATTGGGGTTGTAGGCACGACCTGCGATCAGACCTTCGCTTACCGCGACGCCGCGGGCAGCGTTCGGCCGATCGACGTGCGCGAGGCCGTCGAGCTGCACTTCTCCGGCACCCGCGTGTTCGTCACCGACCTCGAGACGGAGGACGCGCGGCAGGCACGCGCGGCCCGGGTCGAGGCGCAGGGCCGGGCGGAGCAGTTGCAGGTGCTGCGCGCGACGCTGGCGAACTATCAGCGCCAGCCGTCACCGGTCGTGCGTGCCGAGGTTGCCCGCCTGCAGAACCGCATCGAGCAGCAGCTCTCCACCCGGGCCGGTCCGTCCGCGCCGGACACCGAAGCCATCGACCGCGCGGTCAAGGCGCTCGATGCGTTGTCCGACGCGGAGGCGTCACGGTTGGCGGCGCTCGATCGCCTGAACGGCCTACGCGCCCAGGCGGAGGCGCGCACGAAGGGCGACACCCCGGACGGTCTGAAGCGCCGTCTGACCGAGCTGCGCGCCGCGACCGCCGCGGTGTCCGAACCCCCGCGCCCGGTCCAGGTCCAGAAGGCGGTGCTGGCACCGGAGCGAGAGCTCGGGCCATCCTTCGACTGCGAGAAGGCGGCGACGCCGCTGCCGCTGATGATCTGCGAGGACGCCGGTCTGCGCCGCCTCGACCTGGAGCTGGCCAGACCGTTCTACGCGCTGCGCCATTTCCGGCCGGACGACGGGGCGGCGCTGAAAGCGGAATCGAACGACCTCGTCAAACGCACGCAGGAGGGATGCCGCATCCCCGACACGGGCAAGGTGAGCGGTACGTTGCGCGCCAGGGCGGTCCCGTGCATCGCGACGGTCTACCAGCGACAGCGGGACGCGTGGGCCGCACGCGTCGGCCGCGACGGGCCGGCCGGCGCGCGCCAGGAACTCGCACGCCCGATCGCCGAGCACGCGCATCTGCAGGAGGCGCTGCGCGCGACCGGCTTCCTGGCAAGCGATGCGCAGGCCGATGGCGTCTACGGCAGCGTCACCCGCCGCGCGATCACGGCTCTCGCCGAGGCCGAAGGGCTGACGGCCGACGGGTTCCTGTCGAACGCGCTGGCGGATCGGCTGGGACGGCGCTCCGGCGTTGCGCCGAGCGCGGGCGTGGTCATCGATCCAGGCCTGGTCACGCGCATCAACGCGGTGGCGAGCCGCTTCGACAGCTATCTCATCGATCTCGGGACCGAGGAGCGCGAGCGGTCCGCCCGGACGCAGGCGCAGGCGCGCCTCGACGAGCAGCGCAAGCGCGTGCAGGCCGTGCTCGCCGGTCCCGCGCCCGACGAACTGCGGGCGGACCTCACCGAGACGCTGCGGCAGTCCGAGGCGCGCGGGACGACGGACGCGCGCACCCTGGCGGACGGGATCGAGCGGCGCCTGACGCAGCTGGAGCCGCGCCTGCGGGAGGCGGAGGCGGTGCAGCGGGCGGTCACGGATCGGAACCGCTTTCTCGTCGAGGGCGATCCCGGCGATCTCGTGCTGCTCTACAACAGCTCGCCGAAGGCCGGCGGCGTGGCCCGCGGGCTCGACGGCGGCCTCGTGTTCGACCCCGAGCGCATGGTCGCCTGCGCGCTGCTCGACCCGCCGACGGGCCGCGTCGCGCAGGAACAACTCGCAGCCAAGGCCCGGGCCGTGGGCGCACCGATCAAGGACGCCTTCGCGCGCTGCACCGGCGCGCAGCAGCAGAGCGCCGACCTGATCGTGTTCGAGCGCGGCGCGCTGCGGGCGCAGTCCGGGCTGTTCGGCACGGTCGCCTCGGGCGTCGACACCGGTGTCTATGCTCTCGCCGGGACGCTTTCCAAGGCCGATCTTGACGCTGTGCATCAGGCGGAGGGGATCCGCGCAGCCGAGGCCGAGGCCGAGGTGGCGCGGGGCACCTTGGACGGACTCGCGATGGTGGCGCTCGCCAACGGCTCACGCACGCTCTGCCGCGTCGCCGCCGGCGACGCCGCGCTGCACGAGCGCCTCCTCAAGCCCTTCGAGGCCCTGCTGCGGGGCGAGTTGCGCGGGCCGACGACCACGGTGGCGTCGAGCGCGGACGGCGCCTTCCTGTCGGCCAAGCGCGGGCAGTGCGGGGCGATCTACGCCAGCGCCAAGGAGATGGCGGCGTTGAGCAAGGGGTTCACCCGCGACGGCGTAACGTTCCGCTATCTGCCGATCTGGATCGCGCCGGAGGTCGTCGAGAAGGCGCGGCAGGAACTCACCGACAAGGACGAGCAGGGCCGCCGCGCGCAGGCGGAGCGGGACAGGGAGCGGCAGGACGAGCAGGTGCGCCGGGACCGGCAAGCGGTGATCGAGCGCCTGAACCGATCGAAGGCTGAAGCCGAGGCCGCGCTGATGGCGGGCGTGCCGCCGGACCTGCAGGCGTTCCTGACCGGGTTCGTCGCCGATGTCGCCGCCGTTGGGCCGGACACGGCCGAGGCACGCCTGAGAGAGCTCGGTGATCGCTACGCGGAGAAGAGCGGGCGCATCGACGAGGCCGCGCGCCTCGCCCGCATCCTGACGCCGAAGAGCCGCTTCCTCATCGAGGGCGAGCGTGGCGACCTGATCGTGCTCTACAACGACGGCGGCAAGGCGCCCTCGGTAGTGCGCAACCTGCGCGGCGAGCTCGTGTTCGACGACGGGCGGGCCGCGGCGTGCGTCTATCACGCGCCCCTCGGCGACGTCTTCCTCAATCGCCAGATCCGCGACCGGACCGCGGCGTTGGGCGCCCGGCTCGACTTACCGTTGGCATCCTGCGCTCCCGGCACGCTGGCCGAACAGGACCTGATCTTCGCCGAGCGCGACCGCCTCCTGCGCGAGCCAGTCGACCGGGTGATCGCGCTCGCAGATGCGGTCAACGGCGGCCTGTACGCGCGGCTGACGGTCGTCGACGCGGCCGTGCTCGCGGCGACGAGGCAGGCCGAGGCCGCCAAGGCCAACGAGGTCGAGGCGACGGTGCGCGGCCGCAAGGTCGAAGGGTTCGGCGTAATCGTCGCGGCCAACGATTCGAGCGTCGTGTGCCGGGTCGGCGACGCCAACGCCGAGGCCCAGGACGCGATCCTGTCGCGGCTGGCCGAACGGCTCGGCGATGAACTGCCGAGCCGGCCGATCACCTCACCGACATCGGCGGACGGGGCCTTCATCGGTGTGAAGCGCGGCGAGTGCGGGGCGGTCTATGCCGCGGTAGCGGACCTGCTCGCGCTGGTCGAGGCGATGGGCCGCGATGGTCTTGGTTCTCGCTTCCTGCCGATCTGGATCACGCCGGAGGAAATCATCCGCACGCAGGCCGGCATCGACCAGGAGAAGCGCCGGAGGGTCGAAGACCGGGCCGAGCGCGACCGCGAACTGCGCGACCGGGACGCGATCGAGCGCGACAAGGCGGCGGAAGAGGCGCGGAAACGGGAAGCGCTGGAACGCGCGCTACGGGCACAATGGGGTGAGCGCGCGCGCACGTTCGAGCAGGCGCTGGGCGAGGAGGCGAAGGCGTTCGCGGATGGGCGGCCCTCTACCTTCTCGGATCGGTATCCGAAGCTGGCACGCGCCTACGCCAGTCTACGTGACGATCGGTGGGAGTTCATGTCGGCGCAGACGACGATCCTCGACTACGGCACGGCCATGTACAAGGAGCGGTCGCTGGAGACGGCGCTGGCGACGTCGACCATCAAGATGCGCAACCGCCTCCGGGGCGAGTACCGGGATGTCTGCTTCATCACCGGGTATGTGAGCGACACCGAGTTCGGCATGGTTCGCGACATGATCGGCGAGCCGTGTGACGGCAGTGGGCCCAAGCTAGTACAATACAAGCAGGGCGAACGCTTCGTGAGCAGGTGGATCGCTCCCTAGAAGGTGAGGCTGCGGTTCCGATCTGCGCCAACAGCCGACCTTCGGCAGCTTCACTCAAGAAGGCGGCTTCTCCACCGAACCCGGACTTTTGAGGGGAGGTTTCGGAGATGCTCCCGTCCGGCGAGAATTATGCAATCCATGCCAGCGATGGTCCTCAAGCAGCTGCAGGTCCGCTTCCTAGATTTTTGGTCACATCCAGGAAGGCCGAAATCATGCGCGAAGATACTCGGTCACGCAAACAGACAATCCGCGCATAATTGTAAATTTCGGCATCAACGATCGGCAAGCTGGTAATGCGCTTGTCGTCGATGTACTCCGCTTTGGACACAAAGCCGAAGCCAACTCCGCTAGCAACAGCCTCACGCACAGCTTCGCGGCTGCCGATTTCCATGACGACTTGTGGGATCACTCCTGCCGATGCCATTGCAGCATCGCTGGCGCGGCGCGTGTTAGATCCATGCTCACGGACCACCATTGGCTGCCCATGTAATTCAAGCAGCCGTATTCCCCTCCGCTTCTGACTGAACAGAGGGTGGTCCTTCCTTCCGAATGCGACGATTGGATCCTTGCTGTACTCCGATACCCATAAGCGAGGGTCCTCTTCGAAATGCGCCAGAACCGCGACATCTGAATGGAAGTCCAGGAGGTTTTGCAACACCATCTGCGAGTTACCGACAGACACTGAGATCTCAATCTGCGGATAACGGGCATGGAACGCGACCAGCATCTCGGTCGCGTGGAAGGGGCCGACCGCCCCGACCCGCAAGTGACCGGTGCGCAGCTCGCGGCTCTCGACCAGAAAATGGCGCGCCTCCGCTTCGTCGGCAAACAAGCGCCGTGTAATCGCCTGGAGCTGTCGTCCAGCGTCGGTCAAGCGCATGCGACCGCCAGTTCGCACGAACAGCTCAACTGCATACTCATCCTCCAGTGCACGGATCTGTGTGGTCAGCGTCGGCTGGCTGACGTTGAGCTGATTTGCGGCCGCGGTGACGCTCTCGGTGAACGCCACGACATGGAAGGCCCGGAGCTGAGTGTGTCTCATAGGTTTTTTCTATAGGAACGGCAAAAACTATCAATTCGCCGCAGGCGCTGCATTATGGTTCCTGTCTCCGCACCGAACCAACAAATTTGGGAGGAAGGCGGAGATGGCGGAGTCCTGGACTTACGCGAACCCAGTCACTGTGACGTTCGGCGAAGAGGCAACATCGGCAATCCGAGTTAGGCTCGCCGGTCGCAGCTTCTGCCTTCTGACCTACAATGATCATCCGTACTTCGACCACATGGTCGAGCGGATCAAAAAGGAAGTGGGTTACCCGACGGTCATCGTTCGCGATGTCGAACCGAATCCCAGCTTCAACGGGCTGCGGACTGCCTGCCACTCTTACGGCAAGGCTGGGATTCAGCCAGAAGCGATTGTCGCCTTTGGTGGCGGCTCAGTTATTGATACCGCCAAGGTGCTAGCTGCCTCAGGCAATGATTTCTCGCGCGTTCAGGCCTTCCTGGAGGGACGCAACGGACCCCAATTCCTGAGCGCCACGCCGATCATCGCGGTACCGACCACGGCGGGCACGGGCAGCGAAGTCACCTCCTGGGCGACCGTTTGGGACACTGACGCGAAGCAGAAGTACTCGCTCAATCGACCCAACCTCTATCCCGAGCACGCCATCCTTGATCCGCGAACCTCTCTCGACGTACCGCGCGGCCTGACGCTATCGACTGGATTGGATGCCCTGTCCCATGCGCTGGAGAGCATTTGGAACTATAATGCAAATCCGGTGTCAGCGAATCATGCCGTGCATGCGGCGACGGAAATCCTATCTGCGCTGCCGCTGCTGCTCGACCGGCTCGACGACATCGAGTTGCGTGGACGGGTTGCCAAGGCGAGCCTGTTCGCCGGGCTCGCCTTCTCCAACACCAAAACGGCGCTTGCCCACTCGCTCTCCTACTACCTGACCCTGCACCACGGCACCGTTCATGGGATCGCCTGCTCCTTCAGCCTCCCGGCGGTCATGCGCAGCGTGGTCGGTCGCAATGCGGATTGTGACGCTGCGCTCAAGCGCATCTTCGGTGACGACCTTGCTGCTGGGGCCGACCGGCTCGAAGCCTTCCTGAACCAGCTCGGCGTCTCGACCCGCGCCACCGACTACGGCGTCACGCGCGAGAACTGGATCGGCGCCATCGATGAAGCCCTGCAGGGCGAGCGCGGCCGCAACTTCATCGGCAGCCGCGAAGCGGTCCTGGCCGCGGCAGCCTGATGGAGGAAGCCATGAACATGCACATCAACCTCGGTGCGGACGTCGTTGCCAACGACCGCACATACCGGCGGCCAGAGAAGTCAGTCGTGGTCATCTGCATCGATGGGTCCGAGCCGGGCTACATCGAGGCCACGATCGAGAGAGGCCTCGCGCCGAATCTCGACCGCCTGATGAAGACCGGCGCGAACACAACGGCGCTGTCAGTCATCCCGAGCTTCACCAACCCCAACAACCTCTCGATCATCACCGGGCGTCCTCCAGCCTGGCACGGCATTGCCGGCAACTTCTTCTACGACCGTGAAGCGGGCGTCGAAGTGATGATGAATGACGCGCGCTTCCTGCGCGCGCCGACCATCTTGGCCGAGTTCCAGAAGGCCGGGATGAAGGTCGCGATGGTGACTGCCAAGGACAAGCTGCGCACGCTCCTCGGCAAGGGCCTCGACTTCGCCGACGGCACCGCGATCGCCTTCTCGTCCGAGAAGGCGGATAAGGCCATTAAGGCCGAGAACGGCATCGACAACGTGCTGGATTTCGTCGGTCTGCCCCTGCCGGAGGTTTACTCGGCTGACCTATCGGAGTTTGTGTTCGCTGCCGGCGTGAAGCTCCTCAAGACGTTCCGGCCCGATGTGATGTACTTGTCGACCACCGACTACGTGCAACACAAGGCGGCGCCGGGCTCTGAGGTCGCCAACAGCTTCTACGCGATGTTCGACCGCTACGTCGGCGAACTCGATGCGGCGGGCTGCACGCTGGTGATGACTGCCGATCACGGCATGAACGACAAGCACCTCGCGGACGGCCAGCCGGACGTGATCTACCTGCAAGAGATCCTCGACAAGGAACTCGGTGCTGGTACGGCGCGGGTGATCCTGCCGATCACCGACCCCTACGTCGCGCATCATGGGGCGCTTGGCTCTTTCGCCACGGTCTACGTCGATGCCGCTACGCGCGACGCGGTCGTCAGCATCGCCAAGGCCATTCCAGGCGTCACCGTCGCCATCCCGGCCGAGGAAGCCTGCCAGCGCTTCGAGCTGCCGGCCGATCGGATCGGCGATGTCGTGGTCCTCTCCGACCGGCACAAGGTGCTCGGTACGGCCGCGGCCAAGCACGACCTCTCCGGCCTGACCGAGCCTCTGCGCTCGCACGGCGGCCTCACCGAGCAGGTGGTGCCGATGATTGCTAACCGTCCGATCGCGGTCCCTGAAGGCCGCACACTGCGCAACTTCGACGTCTTCGACGTCGCCTTGAACCTCGTGCGGTGATGCCATGAACGTGAATGTAAAGCCGCCCGTGCGGCGCGAGGCCATGCGCATCGCCGGCAAGCTTGTCGAGACCGACGAGCAGGTCGAGGTCCGCAACCCCTACGACAACGCCCTCGTCGGTCTTGTGCCGGCGGCGCGCCCCGAGCATGTGCGGGAGGCCTTCGCCAAAGCCCGGGCGTTCAAGCCGCGGCTGTCCCGCTATGAGCGCCAGCAGGTCCTGCAGCGCACGGCCGAGCTGCTGCGTGACCGTAAGGAGACCTTCGCCGCACTCATCACGGCCGAGTCGGGGCTCTGCTGGAAGGACTCGCTCTACGAGGCCAGCCGCGCTTACGATGTCTGGTCCTTTGCGGCGCAGCTCACGATCAAAGACGACGGCGAGATCTACTCCTGCGATGTCTCGCCGAACGGCAAGGCTCGCAAGATATACACGACCCGTCTACCACTGCTCGGCGTGATCTCGGCCATCACGCCGTTCAATCACCCGCTCAACATGGTCAGCCACAAGCTGGCGCCGGCCATCGCCACCAACAACCGGCTGGTCCTGAAGCCGACCGAGCTGACGCCGCTCACGGCTCTGGCCCTGGCCGACGTGCTCTATGAAGCGGGTCTTCCACCGGAAATGCTCTCCGTGGTGACCGGCAACCCGTCCACTATGGGCGACTCCATGATCACCGACCCGGATGCTGACCTCGTCACGTTCACGGGCTCGGTCCGCGTCGGCAAGCACATCGCGAATACGGCGGGCTACAAACGCATCGTGCTCGAACTCGGCGGCAACGACCCGCTGATCGTCATGGAGGATGCCGACCTCGACAAGGCTGCCGAACTTGCGGTGACCGGAGCCACGAAAAACTCCGGCCAGCGCTGCACGGCAGTCAAGCGCATTCTGGTCGTCGAGAGTGTGGCCGACGCTTTCTCCAAGCTCGTGGTCGAGAAGGCCAAGCGCTTGAAATGCGGTGACCCGTCAGACCCGGAGACGGATGTTGGTACCGTTATCAACGAACGCTCCGCCGCCCTATTCGAGGCGCGCGTCAACGACGCGGTCGGGCGCGGTGCTGAGGTCCTGCACGGCCCCCCCCGCCAAGGAGCCTTATTCGCGCCGACCGTGGTCGATCGGATCTCATACGACTGCAAGCTGGTGCACGAGGAGACCTTCGGTCCGGTCATTCCGATTATCCGCTGCCCCGACGACATCGCCGAGGTGATCCGGATCTCCAACTCCACCGCGTATGGCCTGTCGTCGGGCGTGTGCACCAATCGACTCGACTACGTGAGCCGCTTCGTGGCCGAGCTTGAAGTTGGCACGGTCAACGTCTGGGAAGTCCCGGGCTACCGCATCGAGATGTCGCCCTTCGGTGGAATCAAGGACTCGGGCCTTGGCTACAAGGAAGGCGTCGTAGAAGCCATGAAGAGCTTCACCAATGTCAGGACCTGGTCGATGCCCTGGCATCAATAAAACGCCACGCGTGCTAAGGGTGCCGGATAGAAAATAGAGTTCGGCACCCGGCAACGTCCCCATTCACTGTCCCTGGGAGGGAACGTCGATGACCACCGCACAGGTGGGGGTGCCCGGCTTTGCCGTAACCCCAGTCCAAGCCTCATTCCGTCGTGCACAGTGGCGCATGCTACTGGCGGCGATGTTCTGCTACTTCTTCTTCTACACCGGCCGGCAGACCTTCGGTTTCGCTATTCCCGGGATTCAGGCCGAGTTCGGGGTCAGCAAGGAGACTCTCGGCTGGGTCAGCGCCGGCATGCTGTGGGCCTACGCGCTCGGCCAAGCCATTAACGGCAATCTCGGCGACAAATTCGGTGGCCGACGCGTGATGAGCGCCGGCGCAATCCTGTCCTGCGCGATGAATTGGGCGACGAGCTTCGCGACGGGCGTCTTCACGCTCGGCGGTTTCTGGGCCGTGAACGGCTATTTCCAGGCGATGGGCTGGGCGCCCGGCAGCCGCCTGCTCTCGAACTGGTGGGGCCGGCACGAGCGCGGAAAGGTGTTCGGCTGCTACGTGTTCGCGGCGGGCATGGCCTCGGTCTTATCCTTCGTCACCTCGCTCATCATCGTGCAGCAACTCCACCTCGACTGGCGCTGGATCTTCCGGATCCCGGTGCTTCTCCTGTTGGTCGGCGGCATCACCTTCTACTTGGTCGCCCGCGAGCGTCCGGAGGATCTGGGTTTCGCCTCGCCGCACGACGATGCCGTGGACGAAAGCGCCGCACAGGTCGCCGACGACGAGAGTTCCTGGGATCGCTACAAGGGCGTTCTGAAGAATTGGCGTCTTCTCGTCGGCGGTCTCGCCATTGGTTTCCAGAACGCTGCGCGCTACGGCCTACTCGTCTGGGTGCCGGTGCACTTCCTCGGTGCGAACTGGGCGAAGGCGAGCGCACAGACCGCCATGATCGATCCGAAGTGGATCAGCGTCGCCCTACCTGTCGGCATGGCCTTCGGTGCCGCGACCAACGGCTGGGTGTCCGATAAAGTTTTCGGATCCAAGCGCTACCTGGCAATCGTGCTCTACATGGCGCTTGCAGCTATTACTTCGCTGTACATGTACACGATCCCGACGACAGAGGTTTACAAAGGCCTCGCTGTCCTCTTCCTCTGCGGGTTCTTCGTCTACGGTCCGCAATCCTCGTTCTGGGCACTCTGCCCGGACCTCGTCGGGCACAAACGAGCCGGTACGGCGATCGGCGTGATGAACTTCTTCGCCTACCTGTTTGCCGGTCTCGGCGAGCCGCTGATCGGCGGGTTCATGGACACCCACAACGACACGTCGCTGGTGTTTCTGATCGTGGCTGCCGCCAGCGCGGCGAGTGCGACGGTGGCCTTGTTCATCCGCCGCTGAACGATCGAGTCTACACAGCTATCCACGCCGCCCCGTGCCCCTGGCTCGGGGCGGCCTTCCAGTGTCCGATGGAACGGCACGATCGAATCCTCGCCTTCCTCCTGGAACGGGACCCGGCCCGGCGACGCGCCGTGCCGGCATGCTTCGCTTCATACGGCTCAGTGACGACTGCCATCGGCGCGACGCTCGACGATGCTCGCGAGCTGCGTTCACATGGTCAACTGGCGCTCAGGAGAACAACGCCGGTGATCATCACGAAGCAGCCGATTAGGCGCCACAGTCCCACTGCCTCGCGCAGGACCACCATGCCGAGCAGCGCGCCGACCATCATCGACATCTCACGCGCCGTCGCGACTACGCTGAGCGGTGCGCCCATGTCCAAGGCCGTCAGTACGAGGATGTAAGAGCCTGTTTGAGGGCGAGAGATTAGGCTGGATTGTGGAGGGCGTTGGCGGCCATGAGGCAGGCGACGCAGGTGAGGCGACCGGTCGCCACGTCGAGACGGCCGGCACGCTCGCGCAGCAGGCCGGCCCAGTGGCTGAGCCAGCCGAAAGTGCGCTCGACGAGCCAGCGCCGTTCCAGCACGACGTCCTTCGACAAGCTCAGGATAAGGGCCCTTCTGATCCGGGTCCTTCTCGACGACGCGGTGGCGCATGCCGTGCAGATGGCACCAGTCCTTGCAGCGCTCGGCGGTGAAGGCACCGTCTAGGATGGCCAGACGCAGGCTGGGCCACGCCGCCTTGCCGTTATCCAGCGCCGTCAGCGTATCGCGATCGTAAGCGCTCGGTGACGGCTGCCTTGCGCGGATAGTGGCGCGCTCTGGATACAGGTGCTGGCGTCGGATGGCGCTGGATCGGCGCTGGGTCTGGACCTATGACTTCTCCCTCGCACGTCGTGGTCGCCGGCACGCGCCGGGCGTGGTCGCCGGAGCAGAAGCGAGCGATCCTGGCCGAGGCGGACGAGCCGGGCACGTCGGCCTCGGCGGTGGCACGCCGGCACGGGCTGCATTCCAGCCTGCTGTTTCGCTGGCGCCGCGCGGTCCTGGCTGAACAGCGGGCGGCGGTGG